>JAWXBL010000007.1:0-86922 GCA_034440075.1 Cytophagales bacterium | reverse complement strand
TTGTTATATCTGTCATTGAGCCGCGTCCTTCTCCAGGCTGCCCAATTAAGTATTTATTGTCTCGGTGGTGAATAACTATGTGCCAATACATTCGTTCTTCGTTTTCTGTGGTCCCGCAGTGTTGCAAGAATGGCTCAAAGTCTTTGAAAGGAATTAACAATGTTACTTCAGGAGAACCACAACCATAAGAAACATAACCATTTTGAAATTCATTTAGAAAGTCTTTTTGATGTGGATGAAATGCATACCAAAATTTTTCATATTTACCCTGCTTGTATTCTTTTGAAACTGCACATATTAAAGCGGTGGATTTGTCTTGGTTGGAATATGAAGCCCTTGTTTGTTTAATTAAATTTATTCCAAGTTTTCTTTTCACTTTTGATAAACACTCTTCGCTGAAATTTACGGGAGCAGATCGTTCATCGGAAAATATTCTTGACTTTTTTTCTGTTGGTATTTCTTCCAATTCTTCTTCTGTAGGTGACTCAATTTGTAAATCCTTCGATGTTTCAAAAATGAGTTCAATTAATTTGTCAATTCTTGTATACTCCCTTGGTTTTAATAATTCAGTAATTTGTTGAATTGTTTTTGTGTCATTTAGGGTTTCTTTTAGAGTTAAAAGTTTCAATAATGAGTCAGTACTTAAAAGTCTGATGTCCCATGCGTGTCTTGAACCTCGAATTTGCGCTTCCAAATCGCCAGTGTCATCTCTGCCTACTATAATGAGTATTGAAGAATTGTTTTTGTCAATTTTCCCTTCTTCAATCAGACGTGTCCTATATTGAGCAATAGTGTCAAGATTCATTCTGTATGTATCCGTAGTTTTGACTTCAACAACAATGCCGTGTCCTTCTTTACTTGTCCAAATACCATCAAAACCAATGTCGTTTCTATTTCCACGATATAGTCCGTTTTGAACTGAAAAACTGAGTCTGGAACCAACTTGATTAATTATATCTTGCAGAGCGAGTCCGCTGTCTGTAAAACCATCCGTCAAGCAATTGTCAGCGAATTGTTTTATTAACTGGGATGGAACCTCTGCTAAAAATTCTCGAAAGTCGGAAGATGTTTTGCTATTGTCCTTTAATTTACCATCTCCTGTAAATCCTAGGATTTGTGAAAGTGTCTTGCCGTCAAGTGCTGTCTTATTGCTTTGGTAAATCGAAAGAATGCTGTTCATATTGTCTGTGTATTAATTGTCGTGATGTCCTTTTAGGGTTGCCGGTAACAATCGAATATACGCATTGCTTAATATTCCTGGACTGGCATTTTGCCCCAAGCATCATCCATACAATATTCCTTCCCCCAATCCTCCCCCTAAAAACCAAAAACCCCTGAACCAAATTGGTTTTCAGGGGCATTGTAAAAATTGGTGTAGTCCCGACAGGAATCCCTGCCTATGCTTAAACAGCACCGGCAGGCAGGGAACCTGATAGTAGTCCCGGGCAGAATCGAACTGCCATCAAAAGTTTAGGAAACTTCCCTGCCTGCCGGCAGGCAGGTACTCTATCCATCGAACTACAGGACAAGTCCTTTCAAAACTTCCTCCCGATGAAGTGGTGGTCTCACCGGGAATCGAACCCGGATCTAGAGTTTAGGAAACTCCCCTGCCGGCAGGCAGGTATTCTATCCATTGAACTACAGGACAAGTCCTTTCAAAACTTCCTCCCGATGAAGTGGTGGTCTCACCGGGAATCGAACCCGGATCTAGAGTTTAGGAAACTCCTATTCTATCCGTTGAACTATGAGACCACCTCTTCCTATCGGGATATTCTATCCATTGAACTACGGGACCAAAGAACCACTCGGATTCAGCGGACAGCAAAGGTAGCAAAATTGACGCCCTGACTTTCCTACTCGCCGGCAAAATTCCCCGGAAGGGAAAGAAGCGGACCAAAGAACAGCGCGTTCAGGAACAGCTTGTTTGTCCCGTACCACGTACCCCGGAAATTCGGATTGTCGGCAAAGAGAATGACGCGCCCCTGCCCCAAAGGAGTGAACAGGATCGCCGCCGAATTCGCAACCTTCTTTATTTCCGACTTGTGAATATACCCGCCGATGAGCGGACTCGCCGTGTACTGAGAGATCGTATTGTATGCAGTCTGACTCGGCTGGAGGTAGGTCCGGCCGTTGCGGTACACGGAAACCTTGCGGTCAGAAAAACCGAAACCGATCGGGTTGGTGTTGTCAAGATCAACCTGGAAGATCGACCCGCCGAGTTGCCGCGCCCCTTCCGTGTCTGCGGCCTTGTCAAAATCCACGCGCTTCGGATTTTTGATCGTGTCGATGCCAACCAGCTTTTCTTTTACAAGTCCCTGCTTGATGGCCCACTCCGAAGCAGTCTTCATGGTGATCAACGTCCCGCCGGCCTGCACCCAGCTCTTCACCTTGTCCACCGTAGGCTTGTCCGTCGGATACGTACCCCCTACCATCACCAGCACGTTGTACTTGCTCAAATTGGCACGGGAAAAATTCTGCAAATCTATTTTCGTAACCGGGAGACCGATGCGCTGATCCAGTAAATGCCAGACCTCACCGGCCTCCGCGGAGTTTACACCTGTGCCGATGGGCATCAGCACTTTCGGCTCAGGCACCGAGCGCACCGAGCCGGAGCCAAGATCAATTCCCTTGGACGTGAGTCCGGTTTCTACTGAAATGAATTCCAGGCCCGTCGACTGACTTACCTTCTTCACGGCCTCAAATAGTTTATCACTGTCAATCTTTTGCTGCTGAACGGAAAGGACCAGCGACCCCTGCGGCAGGGTCTGCTCCCCGGCACCAACCAGAATGGTGAGCGGCTTGAAGCTGGTGCGAACGATGACACCCTCTTCCTGCAATTCACGGATGGCTTTGTGCGCCCGATAATCGGAGATATCCAAAAGGTAGGCATAACTGCTCTTCGTGACAGCGCGTGGCATTTTTACCGGCGTGGATGTCACCTTACTCCCTTTGGTAAATGCTCCACGGATTTCAGCATGAGGCATATTAAAAGCATGGACCAGCGACCAGGTAGATGCATCGTAGAACGTGCTGTCGCGGTAGGTGATATCTTTTTCAAAGGCGGAGCGCACCATGATGTAGTTGGTCTGCTCCGTTGGAACTACGTATGCCGCAGATTTTTGAAATGCCTTCCCGTTGGCTGTTACCGATTGGCCCAACTCATATACCTCTACCCGGTGCATGAGCAGTAAATTGATAAATGCTGATGTCCGGCCTGCATCGTTGGTGTCTCCAAATACATACCCCTTGATGGGGCTCGCTTTGGCCTGGGCCATGGATGACGTGAAGAAGTTCTGACGGAGTTTGCGCAGGAGCTCTTTTTCTCCCATCGAACCCCGGATGGTGGCGAGCGAGGCTGTAAACTGGTTGCGGATCGTAAACGCAAACGTGATGGGTATCGTGGTGGTCTCTTGCACATGTCCGCGTGAGCTGGCCTGCTCGAAGAGGAACCCGATGCCTCCGTAAAAATTCACGTAGCTGGAACCATATCCGGGATAGAGTTTATCATACGCTTCCTCGGTAAAATACATGGAGCCGATCGAATTCATCCCCTTCGAAAAATATTCAGCAAACTTCGGATGCACGGTATCGTAGAGAAAAGCGGGAACCACAGGATTGTTGCTCGTATATTTTCCCGGATCAAAATAGAACGTAGAGCCACTTCCCATCTCATGATGGTCGGTCATGACGTACGGCCTCCAGGCATGAAAGAATTTGATCCGGTTTTGACTCTCCGGATGCACGCCGAGAAACCAGTCGCGGTTAAGGTCGAACCAATAATGGTTGGTGCGGCCGCCCGGCCAGGCTTCATTGTGCTCGCGATCTAATGGATCGGCTACCGGCGGTGTCCCTTTGTGCATGTTGGCCCAATGGGTGTGGCGGTCGCGGCCGTCGGGGTTGTACACGGGATCTAATAAAATTACCATCTCGTTCAACCAACGCAGCGTTTCCTCGTCTTCACTGGCGGCCAGATAGTAGGCCGTCAGCATGGCCGCCTCCGAACTCGAAGGTTCGTTGCCGTGCACATTGTACCCCAGTTGAATAACCAGCGGAATGTCTGTGGCGCCTTCCAGGTTCTTTGTTCGAATCTCTTCCAGGCGCGCATGGTTGGCCACGGAGGTGAACTTGGCTACTATTTGTACCCGATGACCCACCGTTTGCCCAATTTCTTCGACCAGCATTCGATCGGAAAGACGATCCAGCACGGTGAAGTATTCCACAATCTTGTCGTGACGGGTGTGATGCGTACCGACAGCATATCCCAGGAAGTCCTCCGGGGTGGGGATGTTCTTATTGAGCTTGGTAGCAGTCGGGTAGAAATAACTGGCCTGGCCAAGACACAGCAAAGGCATAACGGCAAGCAGGAGGAAAATCTTTCTCATGGTGGGGTATGTTGGTATGCCGCAAATTAACGCAAGGACAGCGGCCATTCCTCAACCACTGGAACAAGCTAACGACCGATGCAACAATTCCGGAAGAAAGCGGGGACGGTTGCGCTCCCGTGGGATCGGAGCACCGCGCTAATCACCTTCAGATCATTTTTGTGCGGCGGCTTCCCAATCGACGTAATTCGGATAGATCAGCATGTGTTTCTTCTTTACCTCCTCTATAATAACCCGCCGCAACCTGTCCACATTCTGTTTGGTCGTTGCAGAAACTAACACCGCCTTTTGGTAGCCCTGCTCCCGGTATCGTCCCTTGATAGTCTCCCAGGCGCCTTCGTCTTCAAGGCCGCTTACCCGATCCATCTTGTTTAATACCAGGATCACCGGAATGTTGCCGGCGCCGATCTCTGCCAGCGTCTTGCTGACCACTTCGATTTGGTTGTCGTGGAAGGGATGGGCCATGTCTACTACGTGGAGCAGGATATCCGCCTCCCGGACTTCATCGAGCGTGGATTTGAATGATTCGATCAGGTGATGGGGCAGCTTTCGAATGAAGCCCACGGTATCCGAAAGCAAAAACGGTATATCCCCGATCACCACTTTGCGCACGGTGGCATCCACGGTAGCGAAGAGGCGGTTCTCTGCTTTCACATCCGACTTTGACAGGAGGTTCATGAGCGTGGACTTCCCAACGTTGGTATACCCCACGAGTGCCACGCGTACTACGTTTGACCGGGATTTGCGCTGGGTGACACGCTGCTTTTCAATTTTTTCTAATTCATCTTTAAGAATGGAAATCCGGAACCGGATGTTGCGCCGGTCCGTTTCAATTTCCCGCTCTCCCGCACCGCCCCGTGTACCCGTTCCTCCGCGCTGCCGCTCCAGGTGAGTCCACATTCGGGTAAGGCGCGGCAGCAAATACTGGTTCATCGCCAGTTCCACCTGCGTCCGGGCCTGGGCCGTTTGCGCACGCATCAAAAAGATATCAAGAATCAGCAGGCTCCGGTCAAATACCCGGACCTTCCGTTCTTCTTCGCCGACATTGAACTCTTTCTCCAGGTTACGCAGCTGGCTGGGGCTCAGGTCGTCATCAAAGATGACGTGCAGGACTCCTTCCGTAACCACAAAGGCTTTGATCTCTTCCAGTTTCCCCTTGCCCACAAAGGAACGCACATCTGGATGGGGCAACTTTTGTACAAACCGCTTTATAGCATCAATTCCGGCTGTTTCAGTCAGAAAAGCCAGCTCATCCAGGTGCTCATTTACCAATTCATCCGACTCGCGCCCGGAGACAACCGATACGAGCACCGCCAGGGGCTGGATAGGGGCTGTTTTATTAATCATCATTCAACGCTTCAAACATACCCCTAATTCGCGGTTGGGTTTTTCGGACGGTTACTTTTATTTAGTTTTGAGGGATTTACTAACGTAAAACACCCGTTTTCCGGGGCCGCCGCAGCGGTTCCAAGTTGGCTAACATGAAAGTTGCAATCGTACTAAATACGTCCTGGAACATCTACAACTTCCGGATGAACTTCGTAAAAACACTCCTTAAAAAAGGGTACGAGGTCCATACCATAGCGCCCGTGGATGGGTATACAAAGTACCTCGTGGATGCCGGATGTCACCATCATTCGATCCGCATGGACAGCCGTGGCATCAATCCGCTGAAAGATTTTGCGCTCATTCTTGAACTTACCGGCATTTATAGAAGCGTCAAACCGGACATCATCCTTCATTACACCATTAAGCCCAATGTATACGGGTCCATTGCAGCGGCGCTTTTGCGAATTCCTACCGTAAACAATGTATGCGGACTGGGTACGGTCTTTCTGACAAAAAATTTCCTTTCCGCCATTGCGCTGCAGTTGTACCGATGGTCCTTTCGCTTTCCGAAAAAAGTATTCTTCCAGAACCCAGACGACCGCGACCTGTTTCTTGCCCAAAAGTTGGTACCCGCTGCTTCCGCAGATCTGTTGCCCGGCTCTGGAATCGACCTTTCACGGTTTACCCCGGCGCCTTTTTCCAGAAATAAAAAATTTACGTTCCTGCTCATATCCCGGTTGATAACGGACAAAGGAGTCCTCGAATACGTAGAGGCCGTGAAGAGGCTGAAGGGTGAAGGGGTAGATGCTCATTTTCAAATCCTGGGAGCCAAGGATCCAAAGCACAAGCGGGGTATTCCCCTGCGTACCATCGCGAAGTGGATTGACGAACGAACGATCGAATACCTGGGAACTGTCGAAGATGTCCAGCCATTTATCAAGGCTGCAGATTGTGTGGTGCTGCCCTCCTACCGGGAAGGAACACCCCATACCCTGCTGGAGGCTGCCAGTTGCGCCAAGCCGATCGTCACCACCGATGTCCCCGGCTGCCATCAGGTGGTGGAGAACGGTCACAACGGATTGCTGTGCAAACTGCGTGATGCGGAAGACCTTGCGGACAAAATGAAGCAGATGTCCTCCCTGAACGATGATGTCCTCCGGGAGTTTGGACAAAACGGGCGCAGGAAAATGGAACGCGAATTTGACGAATCCATTGTCATCGACAAGTACCTGAAAGCAATCACCGAGTTTCAAAAAGCCTCCTGACTCCGGGTGTTCCGGAAATCAGTAATTTTGCCTTTCTTTAATTCCCAGACGTGAAAATCAGGTTCCCCATATTTTTTGCAGGATTGCTGTTGGCAGGATTATCCGGCTGCGGTTCATACAAGCAGAATATCATGCTTCGAACGCCGGAAGGCTTTACGTCTGCTGCGCTGTCGAAAGAAGTGCTTCATGCGGAGCGCAATTACGTCATTCAGCAAAACGACCTCCTCCACCTGGAGGTGTTCACCAACAAAGGAGAGCGCATCATCGATCCCAACCCGATCGTGTCGCAGAGCGGGACAACCTCGACAGGCACACAACAGCGCCCGCAGGTGAGCTACCTGATAGATCTGAACGGAGTCGCCAAACTTCCCGTAATCGGGGAAATGAAGCTGGAGAACCTTACGCTTCGTCAGGCCGAATCCATCCTTCAGATAGAGTATGAAAAGTATTTCAAGGATTCTTTCGTGGTCCTCACGTTTGCCAACAAGCGGGTCATTGTGCTCGGCGCGGTAGGCGGGCAGGTTATTCCGCTGCTCAATCACAACGTGACGCTGGCCGAAGTGCTGGCGTCGACCAAGGGCCTTCCCAACGAAGCCAAGGCAAACAATATCCGCATTGTCAGAAAGGACCAGGTTTTCCAGGTTGACTTAAGCACGATGCAGGGATTTTTGGCCGGGAACATGATCCTGGAACCGGGAGACATTATTTATATCGAACCAGTCAGGCGGCCCTTCGCGGAGGGACTTCGTGATTATGCCGGACTGGCCAGCCTGGTGATCAGCACCTTGTCTCTTTTGATTGTCGTTCAAAGCACACGCTAGTGGACCCCCGATTTCCATCCCCACCCGGCAGTAACCCAGATAAGCTTGACCTGGAAAAGCTAGCCATGCTCATCCGGAGAAACCTATGGGTGATTATTCTTCTATTCGTTGCTACCAACCTGGTTGCATACCTCACGATCCGTTGGACGAAAGACATTTTTGAATCCAGTTCAGAACTGAAACTCGAAATCAAACAGGATGCCACCGCGCTGGGAATAAAGCAAATTGTTGATGACCAGAGCCGCAACATGATTGCCGGGGAAATTGAACAGATGCGGTCAAAGCTGTTCTTCAGCCGGGTACTCGACTCCCTGGACCTCTGGGTAAGCTACTACAGTATCGGCAATGTTCTGGAATTTGAAATGTACAGAAGGTCGCCGTTCCTGATTGAACATTCCCTGGAGGACGAACGCTTTTTCGATCAGCCGATTTACTTTGATTTTCTGGAAGGCAACAGGTACCGGATGCAAATCGGTGAATCGGGGGAAGAATTCCAGGCGCTTTTGAGTGAACCAGTAAAACTGCCCGGGGGAACCATCACGGCTTCGCTCGTCCCGGCTGCCGCACCCGACTTCAAAAATCATTTCTTCTTCACCATCAACAGCCGCAACAGACTCCTCGCGTTCCTGAGCACCAACCTGAAAGTGGAGCCGCTCAGTTACGAAGCAAACACCATCCGCGTTTCCATTCGCGACTTCAACGCGCTGAAAGCGCACACGATCGTCAACAAGATCGATTCCATTTATCTTCAGTACGGCAGTGAACAGGAGAGCCGTGCCAACCGCCAAAAAATCGAATGGCTTAACAACGAGCTGGCGCAGGTGGAGGTGAAGATGGAGAACTTTGAAAACTACTTTGAGAATTTTGTGCTCAAAAACAAGAGCAGCAACGTCGACGCGGATCTGCGGAAGACCATTTACCTGATCAACACCCTCGACTCGCAGCGTTTTGAACTGACGAAGAAAATCACCGAGGTGAACCTGCTCTTCGAGGACATCGCCGCCGGAAAGCCAACCACTCCCCGCTCGTTCCTTCCTGCCTACATCAATACCGGAGTCGTGGAGCTGCAAAAAATAACCCGCGACCAGGAGCGACTCACGTTGTCGTACAAGGACAACACATACGCATACCAGCAGAAGGAACAGGAGGTAAACACTATCAAGTCCAACCTCTTCAATCAGCTCAAGGAATTGAAAAATAACTGGATCGCCATCATGGATGAGCTGAACAAGAAAAAAGAGAGACTGGAAAAGCAATTTGCCACGATGCCGGAAAAGGGAACACAGTTTTCGAAGAATCAGCGTTTCTACAAGCTGTACGAGGAGTTCTATCTCAGCATGATGCAGGCCAAGGCAGAGTTTGAAATCGCACAGGCAGGAAGTACACCCGATTTCAGGATCCTTTCCTCAGCCACCCTTTCTCCCGTTCCAGTTGCCCCCAACCGCTACATGATCCTCGGCATCGGGGTGGTGTCCGGCCTGATTCTCAATTTCTTTTTCATCGGGCTCGTGTACCTGATCAACAACAAGGTAACAGGCCTGCACGAAATTGAAAGCGCCACACACGTTCCCATTCTCGGCGTCATTCCGGAGATCCGGAAGAACACGGACAGCCTCTTTTATATCGTCGACAACCCGCGTTCCATTGTCAGTGAGTCTATCCGGACGCTTCGAACCAACCTGGATTTCTTCACTGCATCGGACACAAAAAAGGTCATTGTCATCTCATCGACTGTCTCCGGTGAAGGGAAATCTTTTCTGGCGATGAACCTGGGAGGAATCCTGGCCCTTTCCAAGAAACGGGTGGTCCTCCTTGACCTCGACATGCGGAAGGCGAAGGTAAACGGCGTCATGGCCAACCCATCGGGAAAAGGAATCAGCTCCATTCTCATCAACAAATCGACCCTCGCTGAGTGCGTAATGCATACTTCTATCGAGGGTTTTGACTTTGTGCCATCCGGAGTTCATCCGCCCAATCCATCCGAGCTTCTGCTCAACGGAGCATTTGAAGGGCTGCTGGATCAACTCCGTGCCGCCTACGATTATATCGTGATAGACACCCCTCCGGTCGGACTCGTAACCGACGGCATCATGGCCATGAAGCGCGCCGACCTTTCTATCTATGTGGTCCGCGCGAACTACTCCAAGAAGGGATTCCTGAAAAACATCGAACGGATCGTTTCCATTAATAAACTGGATAACATGGCCATTGTGCTCAATGCACTGCCCAGCAGCGGCAAGACCTATGGCTATGGGTATTACCAGGAAGACAAGGTGAAAACCAGTTGGCTGAAACAACTATTCCGTTCGTAGCGTGTTTTCCTTTTTCCGCAAGCGCAAGATCGTCCGCACCTCTCTGGTGGCGGACATGCACTCTCATCTTATTCCTGGAATTGATGACGGCGTACAGACCATTCAGGAATCGCTTGATGTGATTGATCAACTTCTCGAAGCAGGGTATCAGAAAATTATCACCACGCCGCACATCATGACAGACTACTACGGCAACACCGGTGAGACCGTGTTGTCGGCGTTCCAGCAATTTCTTCCATCGCTGAAGGAAAAGGGCTATGAATCCCTGTTTGAATGCGCCGCTGAATACTACCTCGATGACAACGTATATGCGCGTGTCGCTCAGAAAGAAAAGCTCCTGACATTTGGAGCCAACCACCTCCTTTTTGAAACCAACGTCATCAGCGAACCGCTGAACCTGAAAGAATTTATTTTTGCGCTGACTCTGCAGGGATACAAACCGATCCTTGCCCATCCGGAACGGTATCAATATATGAGCGTAGAAAAAGCGGAGGATCTCAGGAACAGAGGTGTTCTACTGCAGATAAATCTACTTTCTCTGATCGGCTACTATGGGCCGCCCATTCAAAAGCTGGCTGAAAAACTGATCCGGCAGGGCTTAGTCGATGTCCTGGGTACGGACTGCCATTCAATGGAACATGCACAACTGGCCGCGAAGGTCTTCCGGTCGCGGTACTACCAAAAGGCCCTGGATCTGCCCTTGTTGAATTTCACTCTATGATATGATTGCCATCACAGGAGCATCAGGTCTGATCGGAACTCACCTTGTTGAAAGGCTGGTGAACGAAGGCGTTCCGGTTGTCGCCCTGGTGCGTAATGTTTCCTCTCACTTTCCTCCCGGCGTTACCGTACGGCAAGCGGATCTCCTCGATCCGCTTTCGATGGAGACGGCACTCGAGGGCGTGTCTACCGTGATCCACGCTGCCGCCCTGGTTTCATTCAATCCGCACAGGGCCAAGAGCATCGCGGAAGTAAATGTGGATGGCACACGACACCTGGTGAATATTTGTCTCCGTCTGGGAATCCTGAACTTCATTCACGTCAGTTCCGTTGCCGCGTTGGGGAGGAAGCCCGGAGAACCGGTCACCGAAGAACATCCCTGGACGGGGCTGTCCACTACCGACTATGCGCGTTCCAAATATCTTGCCGAGCTGGAGGTGTACCGCGGTGCCGAAGAGGGGCTGACCGTAAGCATCATCAATCCTTCAGTTGTGCTTTCCGCCTCTCAGCTACACCGAAGCAGCGCTGTGCTTTTTGATTATGTATGGAAGGAGCGTCGCTTTTACACGCAGGGGCACCTGAACTACGTCGATGTACGGGATGTAGCCGATGCGGTATACAAACTTTATGTTCAACCGCGTCCCGGACAAAAATTCATCCTCTCTGCCGGAAGCATCCCCTACCTGGATTTTTTTCAACGCGTGGCCGATAAACTTAAGAAGCGTCCCCCTTCGATCGAAGTACCCACTTCCCTCGTATCCGTCTTCGGGTGGCTCGAAGAGGTGCGCAGCCTTGTGCTCAACCGGGAGCCCCTCGTCACCCGCCAGACGGCCGCCATGGCTGCCTCTTCGTTTGTATACGATCACCGCAAGGCTACCGAGATCCTGGGCATCCATTTTCGGCCTATCGATGAATCTATCTCCTGGTGCTGTGAACGCTATCTGGAAAACGTTACCCGAACAAATGACAAAGGCAACTTGTAGTTGGTCTAATTAAGCTACACTTTTGCAGCTGAAACTGGGGTGAAAACTTATATTATCCATCCTTTTCTTTATTGGTGACCAGTTTGTATTTTGGTCAAACCCTTTGAGCAATGGCGCAAGAATTCAGGAAACGCGAGGAAGAGGAGGAGTTGATCAGGCGTTTTGAAGATATCCTCAAAAGAAAATCGAGTGAATTCTTTGATCTCGAAGCCTACGAAACAATCATTTACTACTACCTCGATCGCAGCAAACACAAGAAGTCGCTTCAGGCTGTGAATATGGCCATCGAGCAATATCCGTTTTCCACCGAATTGATTTCGGTGAAAGCACAGATACTTTCCAATCTTCAGCAATACGATGAGGCCATCGACCTGTTGGAGAAAGCCCTCAACCTGCATCCGACCGACATGGAAATATTGTTGTCCATGGGATCTATTTTTTCCCTGCAGGGTAAACACGAAAAAGCCATCGAATTGTATGAGCAGGTGCTGGCCATTTCAGAAACAGAAAAAGACGAAGTGTATTATAGTCTTGGTTTGGCCTACCAAAGCAAGGAGGACTACGACAAGGCGATTGAGTGCTACAAGAAATCCATCGAAGAAAATTTGAACCACGAAGGTGCGCTTTACGAATTGGCCTATTGCCTCGACATTGTCGGTCAACTCGAGACGAGCATTTCCTACTACCGGAAATTCATCGAAGAAGATCCCTTCTCCGGCCCCGGGTGGTACAACCTCGGCATAGTATGCAACAAGCTGGAGCGTTACGATGAGGCCATCGAGGCGTACGAATTTGCCCTCGCTCTCGATGATACATTTGCTTCTGCATGGTTTAACATGGGGAATGCGCTGATGAACAAGCAGCACTTCACCAAAGCCCTTGATGCCTTCCGTCGCACCATCGAGATTGAAGGACCGAGCCCGGAAGTTTATTGCTGCATGGGAGCGGGGTATGAGGGGCTGGAGCAATATGATTTAGGGCTGAAGTATTTCCAGAAATCAACCAAGTTGGACAACCTCTACGACGAGGCCTGGTTTGGAGCTGGCAATTGCCTTGAGAAGCAGGAGAAGTGGTATCAGGCCCTGCACTTTTTCAACAAGGCAGTGAAGCTGGATGCACAGAATCCAGACTACTGGAAGGCGGCTGCCCATGCGGAATTCAAAATCGGAAACACCATTTCAAGCATCAGCGCGTACGAGGAGGCTAGCCACCTGGGCGCTACGGACAAGGAAATCTGGCTGAACTGGTCCTTTATCTATTACGACCAGGGGGAATATGAAAAGGCTGTAGAGGTGATGATGCGGGGCCTTGCTGAAATCCCGCAAGAATCGGAGTTCTTCTACCGCACAGCCGTATACCTCATCGAAGGCGGGAAATTCAAGGAAGCGTTTAAGTATCTTGAAAATGGGCTACTTTTGAATTTCGAAGGACATACGGTGCTCTTCGACTTTTTCCAAAAACCCGAAACGCAAAAAGCGTTGTACAAGATCATAGATCAATTCAGAAAAGAAAATCCCTCATGAACTATACGTTGAAGAATCTCCCTGAGCGAACGACCAAGCCCAGGCAATTAGGAATTACCATGGCCATGGATAAAGGCCTCAGCGTCCGACAGGCGGAAGATTTCATGTCCACGAGTGCCGACAGTGTAGACATCGTCAAGCTGGGATGGGCTACCTCGTATGTGACCCCCAACCTGAAAGAGAAAATAAAGATTTACACCGATGCGGGGATTCCGTGCTATTTCGGCGGCACCCTCTTCGAGGCCTTCATCATCCGTGATCAGTTTGACGATTACCGAAAGCTGCTGGATACCTATGGGTTGAAATACGCGGAAGTTTCGGACGGCTCCATCGACCTGGATCATGAAAAGAAGTGTAATTATATCAAGCTGCTAAAATCGCAGGTGACTGTGCTCTCAGAAGTGGGCTCCAAGGACGCCGACAAGATCATTCCCCCCTACCAGTGGATTGAATTGATGCAAAAAGAACTGGATGCCGGCGCATGGAAAGTGATCGGCGAAGCCCGGGAGGGTGGAAACGTAGGGCTTTTCCGCGGCACCGGGGAAGTTCGGTCCGGCCTTGTGCAGGAGATTCTCACCAAGATTCCGTTTGACAAAATTATTTGGGAGGCGCCGCAAAAAGCGCAACAGGTCTGGTTCATAAAACTCCTTGGTGCCAACGTGAACGTGGGCAACATTGCACCGGAAGAAGTTGTCCCCCTGGAGACCATCCGCCTGGGGCTCCGCGGCGATACCTTCCTTCATTTTCTCGGACTTGAGCGCAAGCGCGACAATACGACACCTACTTTCCACAACGACTGACCGGTCGTGACGGGTGCTTCCTAATTCCATGGCATTGAGACGACTGAATGACTATTTATTACTATACCTGAAAGGGGTCGGCATGGGGGGCGCGGATGTAATCCCGGGTGTTTCGGGAGGCACCATCGCGTTTATCACGGGGATCTATGAAGAGCTGATCGGATCGATCAAGTCCGTCGATGGTAAAGCACTGCAACTGCTTTTTACATTCCAGCTTGTCGAATTCTGGAAAACGATCAATGGAAATTTTCTGATTGCTGTACTCGCCGGCGTTCTGACCAGCCTCCTGTCGCTCGCGCGGCTGATGACGTACCTCCTTGCCAATCATTCCATCTCCATCTGGTCCTTTTTCTTTGGATTGATCCTCGTTTCATCACCGCTGATACTGCGGGATATACCACGCTGGAGCGCTGGAACAGCCCTTTCGTTCGTCATAGGGGTTGCCGCCGCGTATGGAATTACTGTATTATCGCCGGCCGAAACACCTGACAACTTGTTTTTCATATTTTTGTGTGGCGGATTGGCGATTTGCGCAATGATTTTGCCCGGCATTTCTGGCGCATTTATCCTGTTGCTTCTCGGAAAGTACGAGTATATGATCACGGCCCTATTGGATATGAATGCACCTGTTATTGCTGTGTTCGCCACCGGTTGCATCCTTGGCCTGATCGGATTTTCGCACGTCTTAACCTGGATTCTAAAAAATTATCGCTACCCCACGCTTGCGCTCCTTGGCGGCTTCATGATCGGTTCACTCAATAAAGTATGGCCATGGAAAGAAGTCGTTGCCTATCGCTTCAACCACGAAGGGCTACAGGTGCCTGCATTTGATAAAAGCATCTGGCCGGCCAGGTACCTTGAAGTGACCGGGCAGGACCCACAGTTGTTTCAAGCCATTCTTTTTGCTGCGCTCGGCATCTTCCTGGTCGTGGCTATTGAAAAAACGGCATTCTATCTACGATCTAAATACTAGAAATGGAAAAGAAATTCGGCTTGATCGGATCCACGGTTAGTCATTCGTTCTCAAAATCATATTTTGATGAAAAATTCTTTCAGGAAGGGCTCCGCGACTACCACTATGACCTGTATGCATTAACCACGGTGGATGACCTTACCAGGCTCCTGAAAGAAAATCCAGGACTCTGCGGACTTAACGTAACCATTCCATACAAAGAACAGGTGCTGAAGTTTTTATCAGACATCGATAGTGGAGCAAAAGCAATCGGCGCTGTTAACGTGATCAAGATCCGCGACGGCAAACTTACCGGTTACAATACAGACAGCGATGCCTTTCGCGAAACGGTTGAAAGGTGGTTCCCAAAACCCGCTGGATCTCAGGCGCTCATTCTGGGCACCGGTGGGTCCTCCAAGGCTGTGCAGGTGGCCCTTCAGAGACTCGAAATCCCGTTTAAGGTCGTTTCCCGTAAGGGAGAAAAAGGCGATTACACGTACGGCGACCTGGGGAAGAAATCGAGTGCCCTTGCAGCGTGCAATTTGTTAATCAACACTACACCCCTGGGAATGACACCCGATACCAAGGCCTTTCCGAACATCGACTACGGAATGCTTAAAGCAGACCATTACATATACGACCTGATCTATAATCCGGCCCGCACGATGTTCCTGCAAAAGGCAGAAATGCATGGCTGCACCATCAAGAACGGTCTTGAGATGCTGCACGTCCAGGCTGAAAAATCATGGGCCATCTGGAATAACTGAGCTACTCCTAACCGGGTTTCTATGGGACCCAGGACCTACTGATCATTGTTTTGCAAGCACGCCCTCCGTTTATATGGAAATTGAAGACTTATTGCTGAAATTGGTCATTCATGGATTTTGAACTTGCCAGTGATTACGTGCCAACCGGTGACCAACCCGAGGCCATCCGCAGGTTGGTAAATGGACTTAACGAGGGCGAAGATCATCAGACGCTTCTTGGGGTTACCGGATCCGGGAAAACATTTACAATGGCCAATGTAGTGGCCCAGGTACAGCGCCCCACACTTGTACTTAGTCACAACAAAACGCTGGCTGCCCAATTGTACGGTGAATTCAAGCAGTTCTTTCCTCAGAATGCAGTCGAGTATTTCATCTCCTATTACGACTATTATCAGCCGGAAGCGTACATCCCCTCCTCCAACCTGTACATTGAAAAAGATCTTTCTATCAACGAGGAAATCGAAAAGCTGCGGCTGAGCGCCTCTTCGTCCCTTCTTACCGGCCGGCGGGACGTGCTCGTGGTCGCTTCGGTCTCGTGCATTTATGGTATTGGAAATCCGGATGAGTTCGGTAAGAATCGGATCCAACTGAAGGTGGGGGAAATGATTCCCCGCAACAGGCTGCTGTTTTCCCTGGTAGACATTCTGTACAGCAGAACGGAAGTGGAATTCAAGCGAAGCACCTTTCGCGTCAAGGGCGACACCGTCGATGTATACCTGGCTTACGCGGACTATGCCGTGCGCGTATACTTTTTCGGTGATGAGATCGAATCGCTTCAGCGGATCGATCCTCACACGGGAAGAAAGATTTCTGACGAGCAGGTGGTGACAATATTTCCCGCCAATCTTTTTGTAACAGGCAAGGAGGCGCTCCACCAGGCCATCCGGGAGATTCAGGACGACATGATGCTGCAGGTGCAAATGTTTGAAATGGAAAAACGGCACCTGGAGGCCAAGCGGTTGAAAGAACGTACCGAATTTGACCTCGAGATGATGCGGGAGCTGGGGTACTGCAGCGGCATTGAAAACTACTCGCGGTATTTCGATCGTCGCCAGGCTGGAGCACGGCCCTTTTGCCTCCTCGATTATTTCCCGGACGACTACCTGATGATCATCGATGAAAGCCACGTCACCGTACCGCAGGTGCGGGCCATGTGGGGTGGAGACCGGTCACGCAAAGTAAACCTGGTTGATTACGGGTTCAGGCTCCCTTCGGCGTTGGACAACAGGCCGTTAACATTTAACGAGTTTGAAACCATGATCAACCAGGTGGTGTACGTGAGTGCCACGCCCAGTGAATACGAATTGAGAAAATCAGAAGGTGTGGTGGTAGAGCAGCTCATACGGCCTACCGGCCTGCTGGATCCGCACATTGATGTGCGCCCGAGCAAAAATCAGATTGATGACCTGCTGGAAGAAATCGATGAGCAGGTGAAGAAGAAGGAACGCGTCCTTGTAACAACGCTGACGAAACGCATGGCCGAAGAGTTGACCAAGTTTCTCGAGCGCGCGGGAGTGAAATGCAGGTACATCCACTCGGAGGTCACCACACTCGACCGGGTAGAAATTCTCCGAGAACTCCGGCTCGGAGTATTTGATGTACTGGTTGGGGTAAACCTGTTGCGTGAAGGACTGGACCTGCCGGAAGTTTCGCTCGTGACAATCCTCGATGCTGACAAGGAGGGGTTTCTGCGCAACCAGCGGTCGCTGGTTCAGACGATCGGGCGTGCTGCCCGGAACGTGAACGGACGGGTGATCATGTATGCAGACAAGGTGACAGATTCCATGCGCCAGGCCATTGACGAAACCGATCGAAGAAGGAAAATCCAACAAGACTACAACCTGGCCAACGGCATTACGCCGCAAACGATCATCCGGTCGAAAGATTCCATCCTGGGGCAGACTACGCTGGTTGACTCCAAGAAATCGCTCCGAAAGTACTATGTGGAAAACGAAGAAAAATCCCTGGCGGCCGATCCGGTCGTTGCATTCCTGAACAAAGAGGAATTAGTGAAAATGGCCGATCAAACCCGGAAGGCCATGGAGAAGGCCGCCAAGGAACTGGAGTTCATGGAGGCGGCGCGGCTGCGGGATGAATACCTGGCGTTGCAGAAACTTATTGAGAGCAAGGCGTAGTTCCAACACAATAGAAAAAGACCACGTTTCCGCGGTCTTTCAATTTTAAATCGATAAAAAAGTGAGTACTTACTTGGCAGCGAACCGCTTCGCCACTTCCTCCCAGTTCACCACATTCCACCACGCAGCGATGTAATCCGGGCGGCGGTTCTGGTAATTGAGGTAGTATGCATGCTCCCACACATCAAGGCCGAGGATTGGGGTGCCTTTCACTTCTGCCACATCCATTAATGGATTGTCCTGATTTGGGGTTGACGTAATGGCCAACTTTCCACCTGCATCTTTTATGAGCCAGACCCATCCGGATCCAAACCGGCCTCCACCGGCAGCGGCAAATTTCGTCTTGAATTCATCCACGCTTCCGAAGGCGGCATTGATCGCATCGCCAAGAGCCCCTGCAGGGCTTCCGCCTTTCGGGCTCATGATGGACCAGAAAAGGCTGTGGTTGTAATGTCCACCGCCGTTGTTACGAACGGCAACCGGTTGTTTGGATATGTTCTTGCAGATTTCTTCAATGCTCATGTTCTCTTCCGGTTTCCCGGTCAATGCATTGTTCAGGTTGGTTACGTATGCGTTGTGATGTTTGCCGTGATGGATCTCCATGGTGCGTGCATCAATATGGGGCTCGAGCGCATTGGAAGCATAGGGAAGGTCAGGTAACTTGAAGGCCATAGTATTTTTTTTTGTTTGTTTATCAAATATAAGAACCCCCTGACGGACGAAAAAGTTTCAGAGGATTGATTATTGATCGGAAAACAACGAAAACAGCCGGATGCTCACAATTTTTTCAGTAAATCACCTAATGTCCGGAGCCCCTGGTCGACCCGGTCACTCCATGGCAATCCAAAACTAATGCGGAAACAGTTCATAAATTTGCATCAGTCCTCGTTCAATTGCAGAAAATTGTTTTGGATTCATCCAGAAAGATTCACAAGAAACAGGTTGTCGGTGAACCCCGGCAGTTTGGACCTTTGTCGAACAATTGTTGGTCACTATGTAAAAAATACCTTTGAAGGCCCTGTACCACCGCAACAAACGGAAGCGCCTTGTTGCCCTCGGCATAATCGTTTCCGTTATCGTACTTTCAAATCCCTTTGGACAATGATGGATGCCCAAATTACTGTAGACAATAAAATGAAGTGATTAATCGAACAAACATCCTTGCCTACCTAGCGCTCGGCGCCGTGTGCATCATCTGGGGAACAACCTACCTGGCCTTGCGGGTGGGTGTGACCCAGTTTCCTCCGTTCCTGTTTTCAGGGATCCGATTCCTGATTGCCGGACCTACCCTGCTCGCCGTATTGTTTGCGATGGGGAGGGTCACGATGCCTTCCCGCAAAGTCCTCCGGCAGCAGGCCATTAGCGGTCTCCTCCTTTGCTCCTTTGGTGTAGGAATCGTCGGATGGTCTGAGATGTATGTCTCCAGTGGGTTGGCAGCCATCATCTGCTCGGTCATGCCGATCTGGGTCATCCTCATCAATATTGGAGTTAGCGCCGACGAACAACCCACGGCTCCCATGATCATCGGACTTCTCATCGGGCTGGTGGGCATCGTGATCATTTTTGGTGAGCATGTGAGCGATTTTTCAGATCCCAACTATACCCTGGGGATCATCATGACATTCACCGGGAACATCTGCTGGGCCTTTGGTACTGTCTGGGTAAAGAAGAAGACGGTCTCGACCGATCCGTTTATGGCCGCCGGGCTGCAAATGCTATTCGGGGGGATCTTCCTGCTGCCCATGAGCCTCCTCTTCGACAACCACACAGCGATGCATTGGTCTGCCGAAGTCGTGGGTGCGCTGGGGTACCTCATCTTGTTCGGATCCGTGGCGGCGTATGCCTGTTATTCGTACGCCATCAAGTCACTGCCCATCACGATCGTCTCGTTGTATGCGTATATCAATCCCATTGTAGCCGTTATTCTTGGGTCTCTCGTTCTCAACGAACGGTTGAATCTACGCATCGGATTGGGTATATTGATTACACTCGCGGGTGTCTATGTTGTCAACCGAGGGTATCAACTAAGAACATTCTGGAAAGCACAATTCACAAAAGAACAGTAACCATGTATACCATTCCCTTTCAAACCACCGACTGGAATACGCAGCCGGAAGAAATACATCCGGGTGAAACGGGCCAGGCCAGCTGGAGGACCATTCACTACGGTGATTTGCGTATCCGGCTGGTACACTACTCCGAAAACTACCTCGCCGATCACTGGTGCAAGCTGGGGCACATCCTGTTTTGTATTGAAGGCGATATGACCACTGAAGTCGCGGGCAATCCGAATGTAACGCTGGGACCCGGTATGTCGTATCAGGTCTCTGACGATCTCAGTTCGCATCGTACCTCCTCGCGGAACGGCGCTAAACTCTTTGTCGTAGACGGTGGTTTTCTGAAAGGACCAACTAAGTAATCATGAACACGATACCCTGGTTCGAAAGAAATCTTGCGTTTGGGTTACCTGCAGAGATGCTCCCTTTCTATCTCGAACGGCTTCGAGGCACGGGCGTGCGCCTGGAGAAGAAGGTCGCACACTTGAAAAATGATATCCTTACGCACCGTCCCGGCGGCAAGTGGTCCATTAAACAACACATCGGACACCTTGCTGAGGTGGATGAGGTGGCCAGCAAACGCATTGGTGAAATGCTACAGGGTGTTCCGGTGATGTCACCTGCGGTCTTCGAACCGAAGGATTATGATCCGTGGCCGATCGGAAAAGTCCTCGATTATTTTCAGAACACGCGGGAGAAGAATGTGAAAACGTATGATGCTATTCATCCTGCCGATCTTGTGAAGTCATCCATCCATCCACGGTTAAAAGTACCGATGACATCGATCGATCTTGCGTGGTTTGATGCGGAACATGATGACCATCACCTGGTCAAAATCAATGAAATTATTTTTAACTTGACGAAAATCTAGTGTAATGACTACAGAACCTGCCATTGCTGTCCAGAAAACAACTCATTCAAGAATTCCTGATACAGATTTCAAGAATCTTGAGTTTGGAAAATATATTTCTGACCACATGCTGATCGCTGATTGGGCAAAGGGTGAATGGTCAGAACCGCACATCATTCCTTTCGGAGAACTCCGCATGACACCAGCCATCCTTGCCCTGCATTATGGACAGGCCATCTTTGAAGGGATGAAAGCCTTCGCGATGCAGGACGGGAGCATCAATATTTTCAGGCCTAAAAAACATCACGAACGTCTCCTGAAATCACTCGATCGGATGTGCATGCCCCCTATCCCGTATGATCTTTTTATTCAGTCGCTGCACACACTCGTCGAACTTGACAGGAAATGGGTTCCCACCGCAGAGGGATCTGCGCTGTATATCCGTCCGGTCGTTTTTGCCTCTGAGTCCAGGTTGGGTGTAAAGGTGGCTGACCAATACAAGTTCGTCATCCTGACCAGTCCGGTTGCCCCTTTTTACAATAAACCCTTCCGGCTCAAAGTGGAGGGTCAGTATACGCGCACGGCGGAAGGCGGAACAGGCTTCGCCAAGTGCGCCGGTAACTACGGAGGGGCTTTTTACCCCACCCAGCTGGCACGCAAGGAAGGCTTTGATCAGGTTTTGTGGACAGACCACAAAGAGCACAAATACATCGACGAAGTGGGCATGATGAATGTGATGTTTGTACTAAACGGGGTGATCGTTACCCCTAAACTTAACACGGCCATTCTCGACGGAATTACCAGGGATTCTATACTTACCCTCGCCCGGGAATCCGGCCTGACCGTGGAAGAAAAACGCATCAGCATTGACGACCTGGAAGAAGGGTTTAAAAACAAGACCCTTACCGAAGCGTTTGGATGCGGAACGGCTGCCATTGTAGCGCCTATTGCGGTAATCAACATTCGCGGAATTGATCATTCCCTTCCTGCCGTGGAGCCCACGAGCATCCAGCAGAAAATCAAAAAGAAACTGCTGGATGTACGTACCGGTGGTACGCCCGATAAACATAGTTGGAACTACCTGATCAAGGCCTAACAATCTGGTACTATGAAGGCGGTCGTTTTCTCGGGGAAGGGCACACCGTTGCAACTGTGCGATGTCCCTACACCGAAGCCGACGAAGGACCAGATGCTCGTCAAGCTGCAGGCAGCAGCCATTAATCACCGTGACCTTTGGATTCAGCAGGAACTTGACATGACCGGCCGGCCGGATGGCATCATCCTGGGTTCCGACGGCTGCGGCATCGTCACCGACCTCGGCGAGGAAGTCGATCCGTTGTGGATGGGCGCAGAAGTAATCATCCATCCGAGTTTGAACTGGGGTTCCAATCCCATCGTTCAGGGCGATTCCTTTCAAATCCTTGGTAATCCTGACAACGGCACGTTTGCCGAATACATCGCCGTATCCAGAAAGAACATCTTTGAGAAACCCCCGGGGTTATCCAAGGAAGAATGTGCGGCTGTCCCTTTATCCGGACTCACAGCCTACCGGGCGCTCTTTTCCAAGGCGCGCCTTCGCTCCAAAGAACGCGTGCTCATCACGGGAATCGGCGGAGGCGCAGCGCTTTGGGCGTTGCGTTTTGCACTGGCGTACGGCGCAACAGTCCACGTCACTTCCAGTTCAGATGAAAAAATCAAGAAGGCCATTGCGTTGGGGGCAAAAGGCGGATTCAATTATACCGATCCTTCATGGGCTGACCAGGCAAAAAAGGAGGCCGTCTTCGATATCATTATAGACAGCGCCGGTGGGGATCAGTTTCCAAAACTGCTGGATCTCGCCGTGCCCGGAGGCCGCATCGTTAATTTTGGCCGGACGGCCGGGGCGGAAACCACCCTTTCAACACGGCTGTTGTACTGGAAGCAGCTTTCCATCTTTGGAACCACCATGGGAACCCGTGATGAGTTCATGTCCATGATAGACTTCATCGAGAGCCGCAGCGTAAAACCTGTGATCGACAAGGTCTTTGCGCTTGAGAATATCCAGGCTGCTTTTCAGCGGATGGAATCGCAGGATCAATTTGGAAAAATAATTCTTGCCATCACTTAACCAAGTAACTCATATCACCATGAAAGAATTCAAGAAAACAGACAAGACTGAAATCACCCGGCTGCCAAAGCGCGGCAGCTACGACAAAGAGACAATTTTTGCGATCCTTGACGAGGCACTCGTTTGTACCGTAGCCTGGTCGCTGGAGGGGCAACCCTTTCAAATACCCACCGGGTTCGTCCGGCTGGACGATTGTATATACATTCATGGGAGTGTGGGGAGTTTCTACATGCGCCAGCTGGCTGAAGGGAAGCTTCCGATATCTGTCGGTGTAACCTTAATGGATGGAGTGGTGTTGGCACGCTCGGCGTTTCACCAGTCCGTTAACTACCGGTCCGTCGTACTTTTTGGCATGCCGCAACAGGTAAACGATGAGGCAATGTTATATAAGGTCCTTGAAGCGTTCACCGAAAAAATGTGTCCCGGCCGGTGGGCCGATGTACGAAAGCCTACCGATGGTGAATGGAAAGCAACCATGGTTCTTTCCTTACGGATCGAAGAAGTGTCGGCAAAGATCCGCACCGGTCCGCCCAAGGATGACGAAGCGGATTACGGCCTGGATATATGGGCCGGCGTGCAGCCCATGAAGATCATCCGCGAAAAAGTTATTGCCGATCCGGACCTCAAGGCGGGGCTGCCCCAGCCCAAGTACTTGTAGGCATGACCACGGCTGCGCTAGAGAAACTATGCAAGGGTTTTAAGGGAACCACTGTAGATATCAAGTGGGGCAACGACTTGTGCTATCTCATCGGAAAGAAAATGTACTGTGTTACAGCTATGGATGGCCCTTTCCGGATTTCGTTCAAGGCAACGGTGGAAGATTTTTACCTGCTGACCGAGCGGGAGGGAATCATCCCGGCGCCCTACCTGGCACGATATCATTGGATACTCGTTGAAAAACCGGCGGCCCTATCCATGCCCGAGTGGAAACATTATGTTGGCACTTCCTTTCAATTGGCGAAGGAAAAACTCCCAGTGAAAGCCAAACGGCTCCTTTGACGGAAGAATCGAATTGTCATTCGGCAGGACCCGGATAAAACGCTATCTTTGCCTTGGAAAATGCCAAATTTCCACAAAAAGCAAGGACTTTGACCGGAAGTGTCAGCTTGGCAATACCGATTCTTTAAGAAGACAAGCAATAACTAAATACCTTAATCAATACCATGGGCAGACCTCCAATCCTTCCAAAAAAGAAAAAAGACGGTTACTATATCGAAATTCGTAACAAGGGTGCAAAATCAGGCACGATCATCATCCGAGACTCAGAGCAGGCGATGATGCAGGCTGCCAAGCAGTATGAGACAACCAAGGATGTGATTATTCTTGGCAAGCATGAAAATGGAAAGCGGGTTGATGACACCCGAAAGAAGGTCAAGGCCTAGTCTTCCGTATTCTTCCAACGCAGGTTAGAACGGCAGATCGTCTGATGACGTATTGCTGGCCGTAAAAGGCTCCTCCCCGATGGGATCTTTGTCCGGGGATTGGTTTCCCGTTTTATCAATCTTCCAGGCCCTTGCTTCCGTATACCACCGGCCGTTATACTCCCGACTCTCCAGGTCTACCGCTACGGTGAGAACGTCGCCCTCCGACACACTGAATTGATCAATTTTGTCGCCCCACAGCGAGAGACAAACTTTCTTGGGGTATTGCGCCTGCGTCTCGAGAATAAACTCCTGCTTTTTCCAGGGACCCTTTTTTCCCATCCCAGACTGGAGGGGAAGGAGTTGGGTGACTTTTCCTTTTAATTCCATACTCATATTGCAATGTTACTCTTTTTCTCTGATCATTTTAAAGAACCGGTCCATCAACTCGCCGCTTGCCTCCCGCTTTATTCCTTTTACCACTTTCGTTTTTGGATGAAGCAGCGGTGATTTTACCAGATGAAACCCACGCTGAACATCATCCGCGCCGTACACGAGTTTCTGCAATTGCGTCCAATGAAGGGCCCCGGCACACATCGCACAGGGCTCCAGCGTCACGTACAACGAACATTCATCGAGGTACTTTGATCCAAGGTAGTTTGATGCAGACGTAACAGCCAGCATTTCCGCATGGGCGGTAGCATCGTGTAGCCGCTCCGTCTGGTTGTGAGCGCGGGCAATGATTTTATTCCCACACACAACGACAGCTCCCACGGGAACTTCTCCGTCGTCAAAAGCTTTCAACGCCTCCTTCAGCGCCTCTCCCATAAAGAAATCATCGGTATAAAGATCCATGGATGATCAGGAGTAATGCTGGCTCACTTTACACTGATCTTTTGCATCATTTCCCTGGCAACCGGCTGCCACTCCTCTTTCAGTGTGCTGGGACAGGAAAACGTGAATACCAGCGTTCGGTCCTTTTGAATCAGGTATTGAATGTACACGTATTTGGTGATGGGATCCTGCTGGCCCTGTTTCCTGCGATCACCGCTGACGCGGGACTCAAATTCAAAAAAGAGGAACTTCTTTTTATGGAGAACCATGGTCCCTTCGCTGATAATGTCGAGGCGGTCATACATGTTTTTCAGACTTGACCGAAAAAACTTTGCGGCTATATCTGTATCCTCATCCGGCCACTTGGTGGCGCTGATATTCACACTGAAGTCCACCAGCCTGTCAGCGTTGGTGAAGGCCCCCAACGGGGCCCGGACAGACGGGAACCGGACAGCAATGTCCTCCGGCGGCATGGGAACCATATTTTCAGGTATGGAAACCGTTACGCCGCCGGACAACTTGGTCCGGATCATCCGGGTTGCGGAAAATGCGGAAAGGATTAGAATCATCCCCAACCCGATAGTTTTCATACCTTTCCTCATCATCAACACCGTGGTTTATTATTAACTTGCACGCCCAAAATTAATCAAAATCGGATGCTTCGGACTCATACTTGCGGTGAATTGCGGATAGGGCATGTTAAAACGCATGTCACGCTGACGGGTTGGGTCCAGCGTTTGCGCGACAAAGGAAGCCTGCTCTGGATCGATCTGCGCGATCGGTATGGCATTACGCAGCTGTTTCTGGAGGAAGGAAAATCGGATCCGGCATTATTGGTAACGGCCAGGGAACTTGGCCGCGAGTATGTCGTTCGGGTAACCGGCACCGTGGTTGAACGGTTATCCAAGAATGAAAAGATCCCCACCGGGGATATTGAAATTCAGGTTGCGGAACTCGAAATCCTTAACCCCTCCAAAGTTCCTCCCTTTACGATCGAAGAGCATACAGACGGCGGGGATGACCTGCGGATGAAATACCGCTACCTGGATCTGCGGCGCACCCCTGTTCGGGAAAGCCTCGAACTGCGTCACAAGATGACACAGCAGACACGCTCCTACCTTGATGGGCTGAAATTTATCGAGGTGGAAACGCCGGTGCTGATCAAGTCGACGCCGGAGGGAGCCCGCGACTTCGTAGTGCCATCCCGGATTCATCACGGCGAATTTTACGCCCTTCCTCAGTCACCTCAGACTTTCAAGCAGTTGCTGATGGTTTCCGGTTTTGACCGTTACTACCAGATTGTAAAGTGCTTTCGCGACGAAGACCTGCGTGCCGACCGTCAGCCAGAGTTCACTCAAATCGATTGTGAAATGGCATTCGTCACCCGGGAGGACGTGCTCGACACCTTTGAAGGATTGATCCGTCACCTTTTCAAGGCGGTGAAAGGCGTGACCATACCACCGTTGCCCCACATGACCTACGCGGATGCCATGAAGTTCTACGGATCGGATAAACCGGATACACGCTTCGAAATGAAGTTCGTGGAACTCAATGCTGTCGCAAAAGGAAAGGGCTTTCAGGTATTTGATTCAGCGGAACTGGTGGTGGCCCTTTGTGTTCCGGGTGCCGGGGGTTACACCCGCAAACAACTTGATGAACTGACTGACTTTGTAAAGCGTCCCCAAATTGGAGCTAAGGGGCTCGTCTGGGTGCGGTATGAACCGGGAGGGTCTCTGAAATCAAGCGTCGACAAGTTCTTTGATGCGGAGGCGCTCACATCCTGGGCGGCGGCGTGCAACGCGAAGCCAGGTGATTTGATACTGGTGCTTGCCGGAGCGACCGAACAAACACGCAAAGCCCTGGGTGAATTGAGACTCCTGATGGGCACCCAACTCGGCCTGAGGAACAAGGACGAGTTTTCAGCGCTTTGGGTAATTGATTTTCCCCTGCTGGAGTGGAGTGAGGACACGAAACGCTTCAATGCGATGCACCATCCGTTCACGTCGCCGAAGCCGGAAGACATGGGCATGCTTGATACGGATCCCGGAAAGGTTCGTGCCAACGCATACGATATGGTAATCAACGGTACAGAAGTGGGTGGAGGTTCCATCCGGATACACGACCGACCAACGCAGCAGTTGATGTTTTCAAAACTCGGCTTCACGGAAGCAGAAGCCAAAAAGCAATTTGGATTCCTCCTGGAGGCGTTTGAATTTGGCGCGCCACCTCACGGTGGGATCGCATTTGGTTTTGACCGGCTGTGTTCGCTGTTCGGCGGGGTGGACAGTATCCGCGATTTCATTGCTTTTCCAAAAAACAATTCAGGCCGGGATACGATGATTGATACGCCGTCAACCATTTCAGCAGAACAACTGAACGAACTTGCGCTGACTATTCAGAAAGAATAATGCCGCAGTGCCAGGTGCTTAGACGAGCAACTGGGCCGTTTCCTCTGCATCAATGTCGATATCATCTTCGCCCACCTGATCGAACGGGTTTTCCAGATGATCCTGGATGTTGTCCAGGCTTACGAGAATAAAACTGTATAAAACAGGCATCACATATTCCAGGCCGGCTGAAAAGTCATGAAAGGTACTGGCGAAATAAGGCCCATACAGGATTGGAAATACATAGATGAACACCTTGCTGTAGGTCCGTAGGGTGATTGGGGTCCGGTATTGGTAGACAATCTTCAGGTTGTCAAAGGCGATGACCATTTTGCTCACGTACTGGCTCACACGGGAAATTTCACCACTTTGAACACCTGCAGCGCGAAATTCCATGGTCAGCGAAGAGAGCTTTGAAAAAAGACCGTAGAATTCAAGTTCGTTTTTCTTCCAGTCTTTCCGTTCGCAGGTTAGTATCTCCTTCGTCCGGTGAATCATTTCGATAACGAGTTGGCGGGTTCGAACCTGCAGGTCGGTATTCCCTGCTGCGGTCCAGTCACGGGATGCATAATAGATGGCAATGGCATGACCGCGGAAATCAGCCCATCGCTGCAAAGCCATTTCCCGCCGGTTGTAAGCAGATCCGATTGAAAAGACCACCGGAAACACGATGGCCACGCCCACGAGCATGTCAGGAAATTTGGCAATGAGGCCATAGGTGAAGCACAAATACGCGCACAACACCGACAGGGTGGTGATGATGAACGTCTTGTAATTGATAATCAGGGAGAAACTTCGGATGATCCTTTTCATGAATGCCTTGTTTAAAATTCTGGAGAGGCGGAATTTAGTAAATCCCCCGGAATTGGCATCTGAGAAAAGTCAGTCTTCCCGCTTCACGACGGTGGCGCTGGCCTGGGCGAGCGGGAATACGACCAGATCGGCGACCACCACATGCGGAGGGCGCGTCAGCGCAAACAGGATCATATCCGCAATATCCTTGCCCTGGAGAGGATCCAATCCCTGGTAGGGTTTGGAAGCCCGCGTCTCGTCACCCTTGAAGCGTACCATGGAAAACTCGGTCTCTACCAGTCCCGGGTTAATCTGTGTCACTTTTACTCCCGTTCCATTCAGGTCGATGCGCATTCCGCGGCTGAGTGCATCTACCGCAAATTTGCTGGCACAATAGACATTTCCATTGCCGTACACTTCACGGCCTGCGATAGATCCCAGATTGACAATGTGCCCGGACTTACGCAGGACCATGCCCGGCACAATGGCGTGTGACATGTACAACAGGCCTTTGACGTTAACATCAATCATTACGTCCCAATCGTCTGGCTTTCCTGTCTGGATGGGATCCAGGCCGTGGGCGCCACCCGCGTTGTTGATCAGCACATCCACCTCCCGCCAGGCGGGCGGAAGTGATTCGACAGCCGTTTGCACTTCCTGCTTGTTGCGGATGTCAAACCGAAGCGTTGTCACGCTGGTGCGGCCGGACAATTCAGTTTGCAGTGCCTGCAGCCGATCCGCCCTTCTGCCGCAGAGGATGAGGCTGAACCCGTGGTCGGCAAGGAGTCGCGCGGTCGCCTCTCCAATTCCGGCGGTTGCTCCTGTAATGCATGCAATTCGTTTCGATGCCATTATTGAAAGATGAAGTACACAGAAATCGTGTTGGTGTTGATGGACTGCAGCGGTTCCCGGAAGGCACTGGGCGCATCCCCCAGCATATTTACGATGCCGCGGGAATACCGGATTTCCTGAGAAAACTTGAACAGTGGAAAATAGAAATCAAACCCTACCCCCGCATCCAGCGACAAATTAAACCGCTTGACGTCCAGCGTCTCCGTCGTGGTCTGTGCATCATTTTTCCCTGACGCCTCAATCCCCGGAGTAAATCCTCCGATCATATACATCCGTACATTTCCACGCCGCATCGATTTGTATTTCAACAACACCGGTATCTCCACCATGGTTGTTTCCACCAACTGCTGCTTGCTGGTGTTGTTTGTCAAGTAGTACGTCAATCGGTGGTTGTAGAATCCTGCTTTCGGCATGATTCGCACATCCAGTATCTCGTGGAGACGAAGGTTAACAAGAAATCCGAGGGAGAAACCAGTGGAAAATTGACCTTGTACCGAGTGGACCGTGTCGAACCGCTGGGTTACAAATTGATCCGCGTACTTGATTTCATACGCTGACGTATGGAGCCCGATCATGAATCCATAGCTGATTTTGCGCCGGTCAAATTCCGGATTGTTTCGGAGGGCCCATTTGAAGTGCTGCGCGTTTGTACTCAAGGCCAGAAGCAGGAGTGCTGCTATTTGGAGCCCCAGTACAGTGAACTTATTCCGAAAGTAAGTGGCTTGCATTGCGGATTCTTATACCCAAGACCTGTAAGGACTTTCAAAAAACGGTTTCCATCTGGAAAAGCTTTTACCGATTCCGGAAGGTAGCGGTACGCATCCTGATCGCGCGAAATCGAATGTCCAATCCACGGCAAGATGGTTGTAAAATAAACGTTGTACAACTGCTTCATCGGGAATTTTGACGGTTTGGAGAACTCCAGGATGACAACCTGGCCTCCGGGCTTTACCACCCGGAGCATTTCAGCAAGACCTTGCTCCAGGTTTTCAAAATTCCTCACCCCAAATGCAACGATGACCGCATCAAAAAAATTATCTTCAAACGGAAGATTTTCCGAATCACCCTGCTGCAGTTCAACGACGCTGTCCAGCCTTTTATCGTGGATCTTCTTTCTGCCCACCTCCAGCATGCCTTCTGAAATATCGACGCCCGTGACCTTCTTTGGCTTCAACCGCAATGCCTCGATGGCAAAGTCGCCCGTGCCGGTTGCAACATCCAGAATATACTCATAGTGCTTTCCCCGGAGCAGCCGGATGGCTTTTCTTCGCCAAACAATATCAATGCCGAAGCTGAGAAAATGGTTCAGAAAATCGTACCGCTTGCTGATGCGGTTGAACATCTTTGCAACCTGTTGTTTTTTTGCACCGTGGTCATCTTTGTTGGGAACTACCTCCATTTCTTGCTTGGTTCTTGCGACTTGGAAAATTGGAATACGATTTACGATTTTTAATCTGAATATTCATGAATGGAACCCCGCTCTGGTCAAATTGTTCAACGCGTATGGGGCCACTCCCTGAAGCACACAATAAACACAACTTATGGGTATTATTGCGGTGAAATCATGAAAATCAAAGAAGCGGAATTTGTCATCAGCAACACCAATCCTGCCGGGTGCCCGGCCCCCGACAAGCATGAATTTGCTTTTATCGGGCGTTCAAACGTTGGCAAATCTTCGCTTATCAACCTGCTGGTAAACCGCAGGAACCTCGCAAAAACGTCCTCCTCCCCCGGAAAAACACAAACCATAAACCATTTCCTGATAAACGGGGAGTGGTACCTCGTTGACCTGCCCGGCTACGGATACGCCAGCATCAGCCGCAGCAAGAGCCAGTCGTGGGGACCCATGATCGAAACGTATTTGAAAAAAAGAACCAACCTGCTCACCACGTTTCTCCTGCTGGATCCCCGGCTCGAACCGCAGGAAATTGACCTTTCTTTTATTCAATGGCTCGGCACCGAAGGGATTCCGTTCTCGCTGGTATTTACCAAAGCAGATAAACTTTCCCGGAACCAGGTGGCGGCAATCAAGGCCGTCTGGGAAAAAAAACTGTCTGAAACCTGGGCCGAACTCCCTCCCGTCTTCATCACCTCGGCTTCCCAGCAAAAGGGAAAAGAGGAACTGCTGGCCTATATCGGATCGCTTTTGAAAACGAATAAGTAGAATTACTATGGAATTAAAAGATCTTGCGAGCGTGACCGGAAAAGGCGGCCTGTTCAGGGTTGTCAAGCCCGGCAATACAGGAATGCTGCTGGAGTCACTGGACGAAGTCAAATCCAAGCTGGTCGTCGGAGCGAATGCCAAGGTTTCCCTGCTGGAAGAAATTTCCATTTACATTCAAACCAAGGAAGGCACTGCCCCGCTGGGCGAAGTATTGAAAATGATCAAGAAAGAGTTTGGAGACGACCTGGGTGTCGATACAAATTCTGATCCCACCGAACTGAAAGCGTTCATGAAATCCGTTCTTCCTACCTACGATGAAGAGCGTGTCTATGTTTCAGACATCAAGAAACTGGTACGATGGTATATGATTATCCATCAACATGCGCCGGAAATTCTTGATGAGAACCCCGAAACAAATCCGGAATCCTAAAACTTGTTGGCCTTTTCCACCATGTTCCGGGAGCCCACGTAAAAAGGCACGCGCTGGTGGAGCGCCGTTGGTTCAATGTCCATGATCCTTTGCTTGCCGTCCGTGGCAAGGCCCCCAGCCTGCTCCGCAATGAAGGCCAGCGCATTACATTCATACATCAGCCGCAGCTTTCCGTTCTTGTCTTTCGCCGTCGCCGGGTAGATGTAAATTCCGCCCTTGAGCATGTTGCGGTGGAAGTCTGCCACGAGGGATCCGATGTAACGCGCCGTGTAGTTGTTTTCTTTGCAATACGCCAGGTACTTCTTAACGGGCTCTGAAAAAGTCATGGACAGCCCTTCGTTGACGGAGAACATTCTCCCATCCACTGGCATCTGCTGGTCCGGGTGGGACAGAAAATACTCGCCAAGACTTGGCTCGTATGTAAAACAATTGACACCGTGACCGGTCGTGTACACTAGCATGGTGGACGAACCGTACAGGATATACCCGGCGGCCACCTGTTCGGACCCTTTCTGCAAAATATCTTCGTTGCGGATCGGCGTGCCTACCGGACTCTTTCGCCGGTAAATTGAAAAAATGGTACCAATGGAAACGTTCACATCAATGTTTGACGACCCGTCTAGCGGATCGATCGCAATGACGTAGTTTCCTTTATTGTTTAAATCAACGTATGACTCGGTTTCCTCAGAAATTAAGGCACACACTTCGCCGCCTTTGGTAAGCGCCCGAGTAAAACGAATGTTAGCCAGCACATCCAGTTTCTGCTGTTGATCCCCTGCTGTATTCTGAGACCCCATGGCCCCCATAATATCAATCAGTCCGGCTTTGTTCACCTCGCGGTTCACTACCTTGGAAGCCAGGGCGATATCCCGCAATATTTGCGACAATTCACCGCTTGCATACTGAAACTGGTCCTGGTTTACCTTAATAAACCGATCGAGGGCTATGCCAATGGGTTGTGCTATTCGGGATTGTTCCATAAAAAATTTAGTAATTCGCAACTACGTGGTCTAAAGTTACAGTGGAAAGATCGCTATACAATCGGAAACTCATGAAATCTGACTATACCGTTTTCAAGTTTGGCGGCGCTTCGGTGCGAAATGCGGCGGCCATCAGGCAGGTAGCGCGTATTGTCGAACCCCATAAGAAGGAGCGACTTGTCCTCATCGTCTCTGCCATGGGCAAGACCACCAATGCCCTGGAAAAGATTGTGAGTCTCTTCCTCGACGGAAAAGAAGAGTATCCCCTTGCGCTTCATGAACTGCGGGGATACCACGAGGAAGTGATGCGTGACTTATTTCAGGCTGATCACCGTATCTGGGCTATAGTTGACCGAGAGTTCAATGAAATCAAATCGCGCATGAAGCATGGGTCCCCGAAAGATCAACTGTACGACCAGGTTGTCTCGCGCGGGGAGATGGTCTCCTCGTACATCGTCGCTGAATTTCTCGCCACGGCCGGTTTCCCAATTGCTTGGATTGACGCCACGCAATACGTCCGGACAGACGACACGTTCCGTGAGGGAAAAGTTAATTGGGACGAAACTGAAGAAAGGATCCTGCAGCTGAAGCCCACGCTTGAAAACCAATTGATCCTCACGCAGGGATTCATCGGCGGCAACCCGGACAACCAAACTACCACGCTTGGACGTGAAGGCTCTGATTTCTCCGCCGCCATATTCGGATCCTGTCTAAACGCTGCTTCTGTTACGATATGGAAAGACGTACCCGGCGTGATGAATGCCGATCCCAAACGAATCAAGGGAGCTATTTCATTTCAGGAACTTCCCTTCCGCGAGGCCGCAGAGATGGCCTACTACGGAGCCTCTGTCATCCACCCGAAAACGATCAAGCCGCTCGCGAACCGCAACATTCCGCTTTGGGTAAAGAGCTTTGACAACCCAAACTTGCCCGGCACGATCATTCACGAGGCAAAGGTCAAGCGACTTCCCCCGCTTATCGTATTCAAAGAAAATCAATGCCTCATTTCCTGCGGCGTAACGGACTACTCATTCATCAATGAAATGCAACTCAGCACCATTTTTCATGCTTTGTCCGAACTGAATCTGAAAATCAATGTGATGCAGAACTCGGCCATCACTTTTTCTTTCTGCGTCGACTTCCGCGAGGATAAAGTCCTGCTTCTTATCGACAAGCTTGCGCAGCAGTTTGAAGTGCTGTACAACACGGGGCTGACGCTGATCACGGTTAAGAACTATGACGAAAAAACGTACGAAGAATACAGCAACCTTCCGGGAATCGTATTGGAGCAAGCCTCCCGGTCTACGCTGCAGGTGTTGACACAACGTTAACGCCCCTTTGTCTGGATCAGGTGATCAATAAGGGCCTCCACCGATCGGTCCAGCATTTCAAATACCGCTTGAAAAATCCTGTCGCCCCCGTAGAAAGGATCAGGCACATCGCCCGTTCCGAGGGGATCATACGACCGCATCAGCCTGATCTTGTGGTGGTGGTGATCGGGACACACGGATAACGCATGACGCAGGTTTTCTGAATCCATAACCAGGATCATGTCAAAATCCGCAAAATCCTGTCGACTCAGCTGGCGAGCCACATGCGTCATCTGAACGCCGTTTGCGCTCGCATTCCGCCGCGTCCGCGGATCGGGCGGGCAGCCTTCGTTGTAGTTGCTCGTGCCGCATGAATCCACTCGAACAAGCTCCTTGATATTCCGTCTTTCCGCTTTCTGCACAAAAATGGATTCTGCCAGCGGCGACCGGCATATATTTCCCAGACATACAAATAAGACCTTTACCACGGCATCAATTTATTTCAAAAATACCAAGGCCAAGCAACGCCCCATGGTCAGCAAAGACGTTTTCCGAAAAAAATGATTCATTTCTTGATTTTTTAGACCCCTATGCTCCAGATCGCTAGATTTACAGACCCAAAATCAATCCCATGGAACTAATAAAAGTAAACCCGCAAGTAGAACCATTCATCGCCCTGATCGAATTGAATCGGCCTAAAGAACTCAACGCGTTGAATCCACAGCTCATGCAGGAAGTACGCGACGCACTCCTGGACTTAGACCGCAACGAGCAGGTGCGGGTGATCATCATCACCGGCAATGACCAGGCCTTTGCAGCAGGCGCCGACATCAAACAAATGGCTGACAAGAGCGCGGTGGACATGCTTCAAATGGATCAATTCAGCACCTGGGACCAGATTCGAAAAACAAAAAAGCCAATCATTGCCGCCGTCTCCGGATTTGCCCTGGGAGGCGGATGTGAATTCGCGATGACCTGCGACATGATCATTGCCTCCGAGACTGCGCGTTTTGGACAGCCCGAAATAAAGCTGGGCACCATTCCCGGTGCTGGTGGAACGCAACGGCTGACAAAGGCGTTGGGGAAGGCCAAGGCGATGGAACTGATTCTCACTGGGCGCTTCCTCTCCGCCGAGGAGGCACACTTCTACGGGCTGGTGATCAAGGTCGTGCCCCCGGAATTTTACCTCACGGAAGCGATTTCGCTTGCCAAAGAAATTGCGCAAATGTCGCCCATCGCCGTCCAGCTTGCTAAAGAAGCCGTGAACCGCTCGTTTGAAACGTTGCTGGATGAAGGGCTGATGTTTGAACGGAAGAATTTCTACCTGACGTTTGCCAGTGCTGATCAAAAAGAGGGAATGAATGCCTTTATTGAAAAGCGCAAGCCCAACTTCCAGGGAAAATAAGACTTGATCTTACCGCACGGTCAAACCCAGGCCGGTAGTCAGCAGCCCTTTGCCTTTGAAGTAGGTGTAATCTCCGTTCAGAAAGAACGGACCAAACTTCAATCGAATGCCGCCGGTAGCCCGGAAACCACTCGTTGAAAATTCCTGACTATAGGGATCTTTGATAGTGACCGGTGACAGCGTAACGTCGCCGACGACTGTTTTCGCTTTGTCAACGTAGTAGCTACCGTTCACGGCATACGTTGTGGTAGCGCTGTTGAATCCAAGTCCTCCGTAAAAAGTTACGACCGGAACACTCTTGCTGATCAGCAGTTGTGCTGTATAAGCCGACGTTTCTCCCACCGCCTCCTGGCCTGCAAACGTGCCACTCCCTGCCGCCGTGTTATACAGGCCGCCAAGGCTGGTCGTCACGGTCAACTTGGAATAAGCAACCAATACAGACATCGAAAACGGAGCCAGTTTGATACCTGGAAAATGTTGCTTGATGTCATGCTGAATTCCTACTCCCCAGCTCTTGAGCTCCGTACCGCTGATTGTAACAGCGGGCGTAAAACGGAACCGAAGGTCCGTATTTTTTACCAGTCCAATCCCTCCCTGCAGCGTGGGCACGACCAGGGAGCCGATAGGTACATCTTTGGAGATATTACCGCCACCGGTTCCGTTGAAGCCTAGCCCGGCATTGGGTCCTCCGTTGTACGTGAACGAGGGAATGTCTGATTCAGGACCGTAGGCGGTAGGTGCCGGAATGGAGCCCGAAAGTGTGCCGAGATACGAAACGCCAGTTAACTTCGTGTTATCGATATTAAAATAATTACTCGTGCTGCTGACGAATATGGTATTCACAGAGACGCTCAGATCAAACCCAAACTTCTTGTGATTCTCGCCGGTATTGTACCAGGCGCTGTTGGCTAAGGCACCAAAATCTTCCGCGAGCGGCGTGACATACCCTGCCACCAGGTATCGAACATTGGCGGCACCACCCGAGGTTACCGCGGCTGCTGGGAAAAATCTTCCCAGCTCTTTTGGCTGCGCAAAGGATGCTGCATAACTGAACAGTCCGCAGAGCGCAAAAAGACTAATTCTTGTTTTCATATACCTTCGTGTTAGTATGGAAGTTAACGAAATCAAAAGGAAGACTGAAATTACAAAATAATCTTGTTTTTCCGGAAGAAGCGCCTCAACCTCTATCTTCGTGCCACAATCTCCGTTATGGAATATTTATACACCTTGGGTATCTTCCTGCTTCGACTCATCTATGGGGCTTCAGCCTGGTTCAGCTCCAAAGCACGCGCCTTTCGCGATGGGCGAATTGCACAGAAAGAAGCGCTCGCACAATCATTCCCGCTACACGGCGGGCAGCTCGTCTGGTTCCATTGCTCTTCGCTCGGTGAGTTTGAGCAGGGCCGCCCGGTGATGGAAGCCCTTAAAGCCTGGCGACCCGAACTTAAGCTTTTGCTGACCTTCTTCTCTCCATCCGGGTATGCCGTGCGGAAAAATTATGAGCATGCCGATTTCGTCTTCTACCTTCCCTGGGACACCCGCAGCAACGCGCATTGGTTTGCCCAAACCGTCCGCCCCTCGCTGGTCATATTCGTCAAGTATGAATTTTGGTACCACTACACGAAAGCACTCCGACAAGAAAACATTCCGGTACTCTCTATCGCCACCATTTTCAGGCCGGGGCAGATCTTTTTTAAAGCCCACGGTTCTCTTTTCCGCAGCCTGCTCCGGAATTTTCATTTCTTTTTTGTGCAAAATCCGGAATCCGTTGAATTACTCCGCTCGATCGGCATCAATACTGCAGCCGTTGCCGGAGATACCCGCTTCGATCGGGTACACGAAGCTTCCCTTCACGTGCAGGACCTGGACCTCATTCGCCGTTTCAAGGGTGACAGCCTATTGATGGTGCTTGGGAGCGTATGGCCCAGGGATATGAAAGTATTGATTCCATTCATACGCGAGCAGAAGGAACTAAAATTCATCATTGCGCCGCACGAAATCCACGAATCCTTTCTCAAGGAAATAGAACGCGCGGTAGACGGGCGCGCGGTCCGCTATTCCCAGCTTGGGAATACACCCGAACATGTATCCATCCTCCTTGTTGATAACGTAGGGCTGCTTTCTCAGCTTTATCGGTTTGGTGATGTGGCATTTGTTGGCGGAGGTTTCGGAGAAGGGCTTCACAACATCCTCGAGGCAGCTTGTTTTGGTGCGCCTGTATTCTTTGGAAACAAGGCTTACGCAAAATACCAGGAAGCCACCGACCTTATAGAGCGCGGCGGCGCCTTCGCTGTCAGTGACCAGGCAGATCTGAAAAAAAAGTATCAAGCGCTGATGGAAAATCCCAAAGCCTTCGACCACGCGCGCACGGCGGCCCGCCAATACATTCAGGAGAACCTCGGAGCCACCGAAAAGATCACAACCTATTGCAAAAAACTTTTAGGCTGATGGAAGGACGGGTTATGAAATCGACAGGATCCTGGTATGACGTAATGGGCGAGGACCGTACGATTTATCGATGCCGCCTGCAGGGCAAATTGCGTCTGGACGAAGTGAAAGAGACCAATCCAGTGGCTGTAGGAGACCTCGTGGATCTCATCATCGAGGCTGACGATGCATCCATTACCGCCGTGAAGCCACGCGACAACCACATCCAGCGTCAGTCTGTCAAGAAAGCCGGGCATGCGCATGTTCTGGCAGCCAACGTCGACCAGGTGCTTTTGATTGCCACCCTCAGGCAGCCGCGTACCTCACTGGGATTCATTGACAGATTCCTTGTCAGCGCCGAAGCCTTCCGGATTCCGCAGATGCTGGTGTTCAACAAGAAAGATATTTTGCTTCCCGGGGAATTGGAAGAAGTGGACCGGCTGCAAAATCTCTACGGATCGATAGGTGCAATTACCGATCTGGTTTCAGCCGCGGCGGATGAGAACTTCGACCACGTGCTGAGCCACCTGAAAAACAAAACGACCCTCGTGGCAGGGCATTCCGGTGTGGGGAAATCCACTTTTCTTAACCGCCTTTTCCCTACCATCCAGCAAACGGTCAGCGAGGTATCAGAAGCCACGCAAAAAGGTACCCACACCACCACCTTTGCAGAGATGTTCATGATCGATCCAACCACCTTTATAATTGATACTCCGGGCGTCAAGGAATGGGGGCTGTCCGAAATGGTGCCGCAGGAAATCTCCGACTACATGCCCGAGATGCGTGAGCTGCGGTTGGAGTGCAGGTATGGCTCCCGATGCCTTCATCTGACCGAACCAAATTGTGCGATCCTGCAAGCTGTAGATGATGGAAGAATTGATGCGTCGCGTTATGACAATTATGTGAGCATGGTTTACGGCGACGATAACCGTAAGTGAGTTCACGGAATATTCCGCCACAACTTCCAGTATCCCCACGCTGTGTTCCACGATCCAACCAGCACCGCCCGGCGGGCTTCGTATCTGATTCGCAACTTCAGTGCGCCATACTCCTGCTGATTCGCGCACAACACCAACGCTTTTTCACAGACTCGCAACGTGGATCTCAGTTGCGCACTCCCCCGTATATATTGCCTTTTTCCCATCGATGTTTTCAAATTCCGTCTGCTGACCAGCGCCTCCGGTGTGTAGACGTACTTCCAGCGCCGCGATGAACGCACCCAGAAGTCAAAATCCTCGTACGCCAGTGATTCGTCATAGCCGCCGAGTTCATCCAACACCGACTTCCGGATCATCATGGTGGGACTGTTGATAAAATAACGTCCCAGTATCTCCGAAAAGATTGATCCCGAAGGAATGGTGGCGTGCGGGAACGCATCCGAATGAAACCCCTTCCTCTTCCCGTCTTCATCAATGATAGCTGCATCCGAAAACTGGACGCCGAATCCTGGGTCTTGCTCCAGGAGGGCCACTCCTTTCTCGATGCGCGTTGGCACGAGTATGTCATCGGCTGAGAGGTCGATTACATACTGGCCCCGTACCGACTGCAGACCCCGGTTAAATGCCCTGCAGTTCCCCAGATTTTTCTCCATCCTGATTATTTCCGTTTCCGGCGACTTTGCGATCGCTTTCCTGATTGCCTCCATGCTGCTGTCTGAACTGAAGTCATCAACAACAATCAATTGAATGTTGCTATAGGTCTGATCAAAGACGGATTGTACAGCTTGCTGTACGAACCGCTCATGGTTGTAGGAAAGGCAGACAACAGAAACCAGGGGCGTCATTGCGACAGCTGTTTCTCAAAAGTAAGTTTCATGGAGGGTGTGGCGCCAAGCCGCAGCTTAAATTCCAGCAAACTGAAATTGGGTTGGCCGTGCAGTGCGGATGTTCCCAGATCCAGCAACTTGATGTTCTGATGTTCGCAGTAGCGATAAAGCCCCGCTATGATGGTTACCATCGGGCTGATTGAATCAACCTTCTTCAGGTGCCCTGAATAGAAATTGTAAAGAATCTCCGGATGCACCCGGATGGCCACGGAAGCGGCAATAAGCTCTTTCTCTAGGTAGGCTCCGGAGAGGAGAAAATCTCCCGGAAAAGCCTCCACTGTAGCGCGCAACTCGGAAAGCGTCATATTCAGCGAATGTCCTCGCTGTTCTTTGCACTTGAGAATAAGGCTGTAGACATGGTCAAGTTCCGAAGACGGCAGCATTTTAAAAAGAACCCCTTTTGTTTTTGCCTGCTTCAGTTTTCGTCGTTCCCAGATCTCCACTTTTTCATCAAACCGAATGCGATCGATCCGGATTCCTGAACTCAACTCCGCCAGCGCGATCCGGTATCCCAGGTTGATGAAGATCGTATGAAGCATCTCCCCGGACACCCGGTAGTACAACGGCGGCTCAACAATTGATACCGTGGTTACATTCAATGCGCGCAGCCCTTTCTCACATCGCTGAACAAACTCGTATAACACCGATGGCGATAACCGCGGGGAGAAAAGAAAGGACCCGAAAGGCGCACGAAACGGGGAGCGGGCCGTATAGTCACTGATGTGGAATGACACCTGAGCCATCACCTTCTGATTATTCTTACGCAGTAGGTAGAAATGAAGCCATTCTGCCGACTGCAAGGCAAGGTGTTCCGGCTTGCTGAAAATGTGAAAGTCGAAGTCCGGGGAATAACCCGGCGGCAATTCGTTCGAAACGCTGTACCCCTTCTCCAATCAGTAGGGAATCCCCAATTTTTTGTAGATGAAATGCAGTAACCAGGCGGGACCAATCAACAGGAACTGAAGGTCTTTGAAAAAGGACGGCTTCTTTCCCTCCACTTCGTGACCATAAAACTGACCAATCCAGGCGGCAACGAAAATACCCAGGCTTGCCGCCCACAACGGAATATCCGTACCCGCTATGGCTTGCGCAGACAAGAGACACAGGGCCGCGAATAACATCATTCCAAGGGACAGCGTAAATGACAGTGTTACGTAATAGGCAAGTGCCACTACCACTAAAACAGTACCCCAGTTTGCATAGGGATTTCCTTCACCCAGAAAGGATTGGACAATCCCTGATGGTATAGAGGCAAGCAATCCAACCACGCTGAAAAAGATGAGAGGAACACATATCCAGTGGATGGCCTTGTTAGTTGCATTCTGATGGCTTTCCCCATATTCGGAAAGTAGTTGGTCAATTTTGCGCATAACGATCAATAGGTTTTATTATCAGCAGGTCAAGTTAGCCGAATTCCCGGTCTGCATCAAGCCTTCGTCCGTACCTTCCCCCAATCCTTGATTTGCCAGAACACTTTGCCGGTTGTGAGGTGATTCCCTTTCTCATCGTGGATCTTGACAATGCATGGAATGACGATGGCTTCCTGCGATTGCAGCGGCCCAAGGATCTGTTGCTGCATCCAATCGGGAGAAATTTCAAAAGCAGCGTACGCGTTCATCTTACCCTGAAAATGATAATCCATTTCAATGCGCTGCATGATCAGGCGGTATTTTGACATATCCAATCGTGACAAGAGCAGAAAGCCGGTGACAAATTCAGATACAGTGGCGAGTGCACAGGCGTGCAGTCCCCGGATGTGATTAAAATTGCTCCTTCGGTAGGGCAAGAGCGTCTTCAAATAATGATCGCTGATCTCCACCACGCGGAAATGATGGGGGCTGTTAAAGGGTACAATCCACGGAAGGGCCTGGTTCAGCACCCATAGCCAGAACGGGGAGTGTTTCGCTTTTTCAAGTATCTTCGCAGCATCAACCATGAGAAATTATTAAGGGTTCAAAATTTTCGGCGGTTTCGCCTGGGACCTCCAAGATAGGATAAAAAATAAAAGGGTTCATGAAGAAGAAGGTCGTCGTTCTCGGTGCAGGTCTGGTAGGTAAAGCCATGGCTATCGATCTGGCCCCTGACTTTGAAGTTACTTCGGTAGACATCAATGAAGGGGCCCTGGCTGAATTGAACATGGCTGGCGTTCGAACGCAAACGGCCGATCTTTCAGATCAGGCGCTTCTTACCTCCCTTGTAGCCCCGTACGATCTGGTAATAGGAGCCGTACCCGGGTTTATGGGATTCAAAACGGTGGAGACCATCATCCGTGCGGGGAAGAACATGGTGGATATTTCCTTTTTTCCGGAAGACCCCTTTTTGCTCAACGAACTCACCCTATCAAAAGATGTCACGGTGATTACTGACTGCGGCGTAGCACCCGGAATGGGGAACGTGATTCTGGGATATCACAATCAGAAGATGAAGATTGAAACCTACGAGTGCCTCGTGGGAGGGTTACCGCTGGTACGCGAATGGCCCTACGAATATAAGGCCGTCTTCTCCCCGATTGATGTGATCGAAGAGTACATCCGGCCTGCCCGTTACGTACAAAACGGTTCGATCGTTGTCCGGGAAGCGCTCTCAGATGCAGAACTCATTTCATTCGAAAACGTCGGGACCCTCGAATCGTGGAACTCGGACGGATTACGCTCGCTGATCAAAACCATGCCGCATATTCCGAACATGATTGAGAAGACGCTGCGGTACCCCGGATGTGTCGAGTACCTTCAGGTACTTCGTGAAACTGGCTTCTTTTCTTACGACGAACTGGAAGTTAACGGGATGAAAATCCGCCCCATTGATGTTACCGCAAAATTGCTCTTCCCTCGTTGGAAATTGAAACCCGGTGAAGAAGAATTCACGGTGATGCGCATTCGCATTCAAGGCACCGAAGGGGGTACACCCATCACCTACGAGTATAACCTGCTGGATCGCACAGACAAGTCAACCGGAACTCTTTCCATGGCCCGCACTACTGGTTATACGTGTACGGCTGCTGCGCACCTGGTATTGAACGGAAGCTATTCTAGAAAGGGAATATCCCCACCGGAGTACCTGGGGGAATCCCCGGACCACTTCCAGTTCATGATCACCTACCTTCAGAAACGCAACGTTCATTACCTCATCAACGTGATCACTTCATGAATCACCTTACCTCTACAAAAACAATTTCAAACGAAGAGCTCAATGAACTCCCGCTGGGGGCCTTCTCCGGCAAAATTGAAGTGATTGGGAATGAAGACAAAATCGGGGAAGCCCTTGAAGAGATCAGTCAGTACGACAGAGTGGGATTTGATACGGAGACCAAGCCGGTGTTTGTCCGCGGACATCACAACAAGGTCGCCCTACTCCAGATTGCCGTTCCTGAGAAGGTGTTCCTTATTCAACTGAAAGAAACGGGCATCACGAATGAAATAAAATTGTTCCTCCAGAATCCCCGTATAGAAAAGGTAGGGGTTGCCATCAGGGATGACCTCAAGGCGCTTCAATTACTGAAGCGGTTCCGGCCCGAAGGATTTGTCGAGCTGACTACACTTACTCGGGCTGCCGGGTATGAAGTAGAGAGTGTGAAAAAACTCACTGCACTCTTCCTGGGTTTCCGGATTTCCAAGAGTGCCCAAACCAGCAATTGGGAAGCCCCGCAACTGGATCCCCGGCAGCTCACCTACGCCGCCACGGATGCCTGGGTGTGCCTTCAGATTTACGACCTCATACGATCGCACCAGCCGGGATAACCACGGCCATATTCTTCTTTAACGCCCTTCGGGCAAGAACAGCACTCACGATGGTAAGCAGAGCTCCCAACAACATGGCTGCTCCCGGAAAATAAAGCGGGCCGTCTGTCTTTGTAAAAAACGCAAAGAGGTTGTTCATCAACGGCGGCCCAAAGATGGCGGCGAAGCTCATCAGGCTCGTGAACCCTCCCTGGAGCTCCCCCTGTGCATTCGGCGGCACGACCCCTGCCATGATTCCCTGCATGGCAGGACCAGCAATACCGCCCATACAGTACACGATCGTGAAAGCATACATCATCCAGCCCTGTGTTGCAAAAGCGTACAAGAAAAATCCAGCTGCGTAAAACCCAAGACCAAAATAAACACTCCGCTGTTGGCCCAGCGATGGAATTATTCTACGTATCAGGAGTCCCTGAACGATCGCAAATACAAAACCCACGACAGCCAACGAAATGCCGATGGCCGTTGAGTCCCAGTTGAATTTCTCAATGGTATAGTACGACCAATTGCTCTGTACGGCGTGGGAAGAAACGTAAACGAACATGAGCGAAACCAGGAGGCCGGCAATCACAGGATACTTCCACAGGCTGATAAGCGTGCCGACTGGGTTGGCCCGGCCCCAGCTGAAGGCCCTTCTGTTTTCCGGCTTTAGCGATTCCGGAAGGACAAAGAAACCGTACAGCCAATTCAATAGAGTGAGGCCGCCGGCCGCCATGAATGGTACGCGTGAACCGAAATCACCGAGTAATCCGCCAATCATTGGGCCGATGATAAACCCTAGACCAAACGCGGCTCCAATCATTCCAAAATTCTGAGCTCTATTCTCGGCGTTGCTTATATCGGCTATGTATGCTCCAGCTGTTGTGAAGCTGGCCCCCATGGCTCCGGCAATCACCCGGCCGATAAATAACCAGCCGATGGAAGGTGCAAACACCAGAAAAAGATAATCCACCCCGAACCCAAAGAGAGAGCCAAGAAGAACCGGGCGTCGGCCAAACCGGTCGCTCAGCGCACCCACAACAGGGGCACAGAAAAATTGAGTTACAGCATACGACGCAATGAGCCACCCGCCATAGGTAGCGGCCAAACTGATGGTACTTCCCTCGCCGATCAGTTCCATGATGAGCTGCGGCATAACCGGAATGATGATCCCAAATCCGGTGACATCAATCAGAAGGGTAATGAAAATGAAGCCGATGGCGGGACTTCTTTTGCTCATGAAAACGGATGAAGCTTTAAAGATTCTGAAAACAAGCTCGGAATGTACAAAAAAAATCCTGCCACGAACGGAACCAGAGCATTTCAATCAATCCGGGTGCTCCAGGGACACAAACCCTTGCACGCAAAAAAAGATTTCATGCATCAGGCAACCTTTCCGGAATGAAACCGTCCTTACCCTAAACCCACTCCCTTATGAAAAAAGTAGCCTTAGGTGTCGTTTTCCTTCTTATTGCATCCCTGTTGCAGGCCCAAACCCGTGAAACCAGGAATGTGGAAACGTTTACTAAAATCTCCTATCGCATGGCGGGTAAACTGTACCTGAAGCAGGGCAGTGCTCAAAAGGTGGAATTGGAAGGGCCGGCTGACGTCTTGCGTGAGGTGGAAACGGAGGTGAAATCGGGCAAACTCATTATCGGAAAGGAAGGTCGGTGGATGAACTGGAATTGGAATGACCGGGATCGCATCAACATATACATAACCGTAAAAGACCTTGAGGCGTTGAGTGTAAGCGGCTCTGGCGACCTTATCGGAGAAGGAAAATTTATCACGGGCAACCTGGATCTGAACGTGAGCGGCTCCGGCAAACTTCAGCTTGAATTTTCGGCCAACGGCAATGTGGAGGCGGATGTCTCCGGCTCCGGCGACGTGGACATCAAGGGCACGTGCAACAATTTTGACAGCGATGTAGCCGGGTCAGGCAATGTCAAACTTGCTGTCACCGTCCAGAACATTGCCGATTTGGGTGTGTCCGGATCAGGTAAAATTGTTGCGGAAGGATCGGCACGGGAAATTAGGACTAAGGTCAGTGGTTCCGGCAAGGTGCTGGCCGGAAGAATGTCGGCGACGACATGCAATGTTCGTATTTCCGGTTCCGGCGACGTAGAGATCAACGTTAAAGAAGAACTCGACGTTTCCATCAGCGGCAGCGGAAACGTTACCTATACAGGAGACCCTGCGCGCGTGAACAGTCACGCTTCAGGAAGCGGACACGTCAGGAAACGGTAGCAGGTTCGGCCTTCGCTGGGTGCCTTCGCGCACCTTCCACAATAAGAAATTGCGCAAGAATATACGTCGTCATGATCAGGGGACCGCTGTATTCAATCGCCGTATGAAACTTGTTAAATGCCAGAATCGAGTCTGAGGCCATAAAGAGCCAGGCTCCGGCCAGAACCAACCACATGCTGCCCGCCGATGTTCTCCCGAAACGAAACACTGCACTCACAACCATGAGCATGAGCACGATGGAATAGATCACGACCGGAATAGTTAGTGGTCCAAGCTTTGGGAATAATACAGTAAGTAATCCGGTGCCCGCCAGTATGACTGGAAACAGGAGCCTTACTTTTTGTGTCGGCAGCAATTCCCTTACCGGCGTTGACCAACGGAGTTGCCGATAGGTAAGAATGTACAGGATATGTCCTACCAGGAAGGCGACCAGTCCTCCCATGAAGAAGCCCTCCTGCTGCGCCTGAAACATCAGCAAGACATCTCCCACCCAGCAAAAGAACATGGCACGGACAAAACTGTTGTTTCGTTTTTCCGAAACGGAAAGGTAATAACCGATCAGCGTGAGCATGATCAGGGGCTTGGCAATCTCATGGACAGACGACCAGTTCATCCAGAGCGCCAGCACCTCGGCGATGCTCACGATACAGAAAGACGCGAGAAACAGGATTGGACGGGTTATCATGCATGCACCAGAACACGTGGCCTGATCCATAAATATAGGAAAGCAATTGCACTCAGGCTGCTGCTGATGAGGAAGGTGATGAAAAAGCGGGATGTGTCATCGCCATAGATCCAACCGGAGAGAAAAGCGCCAACCCCGATTCCGAATTCCATAAAGATATACAGGGAGGCAACCCCCCGCCCCTTGTGTTCGGGATGACTGAGATCCGCCGCCCAGGCAAGCAGCGTGGGCGATGTTGCTCCCTGCGCAAGGCCGTAAAGGCATGCTCCGATGATCAACATCGTCTTGCCGTCCGCCAATCCAATCCAAAGCATAGCGATCGCCATCAATGCCGTAGAGAAACGGAGGATGCTCACGCGTCCAAACCTGTCTGACGCTTTTCCGGCGATCAGCCGAATAAAAAATGAGGACATTGTGAAATACGTAAAAAGTAATCCTTTGTTTTCGATACCCACGTACGCACCAAAATCAGGGATGATGGTCAGCAATGCGCCAAAGGAGTAGGCGCAAAGTCCCATAACCAGGGCGGGGGCGAATACAAGTGGCTCAAACAGATCTTTACGTTCCACTTTCAGCAACTTGAATGAAACTGGATGTTTCTCTTTCACCGTTTCTTCGATGTTGTAAACAATAAGCAGGGAAATAATGGCAAATCCGGATGAGCAATAGAACATCACATCCAGGGTGAACAATGTTGAAAGCCATCCGCCCAGCGCCGGGCCTCCCGCCATTCCCAGCGTACCCGCCGTTCCAAGGATGCCCATCGCTTCGCCGCGCCTCGCGGCAGGAATCACATCACCCAGATAGGCCGTCTGCCCTGTGGGTGTGAATCCAGTTGAAAACCCGTGGATGAGGCGCAGGAACAAGAACCCATACACGGTGGTCAGCCAGGGATACAACAGGCTGCAAACGAAACACACAAGTGATCCTACCATGATGACAGGTTTTCGCCCAATCCGGTCGGCAAGTTTTCCGCTGAATGGGCGCGACACAAGTGCAGTGACTGTAAAGAGTGAAATGATCAGTCCTTTGTATTCTCCACCACCCAGCGACGAAAGGAAGGATGGGAGTTCGGGAACGATCATGTTGAAGCTGGCGAAGAACAGCAACGAACTTGTACACAGAAGCCAGAACTGGCGGGAATAAACGTTGGAAGAACTCACCGTGCAAAAAAACAAGGTATGGGCCCGACCATGCTACTTACGTACACTGGCTTCCTGAGCGCCCAACAGATAGGCTTTAATAAAATCATCCAGGTCACCGTCGAGTACATTCTGTGCATCTGTCCGTTCCACGCCGGTGCGCGCATCCTTGACCAATTTGTAGGGATGCAGGACATAGTTTCTTATCTGGGATCCAAAATCAATTTTCATCTTTCCCGCCTCGATTTTATCGCGGGCCTCGCTGCGCTTTTCCATCTCCCGTTGATAGAGCTTTGACTTCAGCATCTGCATGGCCTTCTCACGGTTGGCGTGCTGCGACCGCTCCACCTGACATACGATAACGATTCCGGTGGGCTTGTGCGTGAGCTGCACTTTGGTTTCCACCTTGTTCACATTCTGTCCGCCGGCTCCTCCAGACCGCGACGTCTGCAATTCGATATCTCCCGGATTGATTTCAATGTTGATGGTGTCATCCACGACCGGATATACAAACACGGAAGCAAATGAGGTGTGCCGCCGGGCGTTTGAATCAAATGGAGAAATCCGAACGAGACGATGAACCCCTGTTTCCGATTTCAGTTTACCATAGGCAAACGGGCCTTCGATCTCGATGGTGGCCGATTTTATTCCAGCCACTTCACCCGCCTGGTAGTCCACTTCACGCACCTTGTATTTATTCTGCTCACCCCACATGATGTACATCCGGTGGAGCATATCGGCCCAGTCCTGACTTTCGGTGCCGCCAGCGCCCGGGTTAATTTCAACCATCGCGCTGAGCTGGTCCTCTTCCTTACTGAGCATCTTCTTGAACTCGAGCTCTTCCACCGTCTTTGCGGTTTTTCGGAACTCCCGCTCCAACTCTTCATCCCCTACATCTCCGGCTTCATGAAATTCAAAAAGCACGACAAGATCGTCCAGCTGCTTGCTGACCGCGTCATAAGCATCCGTCCATACCTTCTTCGACCGAATATTTTTAAGGATTGTTTCGGCCTGCTTCGAATTGTTCCAGAAATCGGCCTGGTGTGTAATTCGCTCCTCGTCTTCGATTTCTACTCTCTTGCGATCGTAGTCAAAGATACCTCCTCAAGGCAGCCACACGGGCCTTCACGTCTTTCAATTGATCTGTTGTCATAAAAAAAATTTGAGCAAATGTAAGAACGAAGCGGGACAATTGAAACGGGTCAGTTTTCGCTGCGATAGAATGGGGACTTGTAATCGACCGTTCGGAGGAAAATTCCCTCATTTACACGGTAATACCTTGGCCGCATAAGGGTCAGCAGCCCCCCGGATGCCATAAGGATGGCAGAGGTCTTGAAAACCTGCTCTTCTCCTCCTGTTTTGATATACCCCAGCGCACGGTTGATCTGATCTATTCCAAGGTATGCGGCCCCGCCAATCAATAGCAGGACGCCAGCTTTCGCAACCATTCCCTTCCGATTTCCACGCGGGATTTCAATTTTCCGAATCTTATTGAAGGGAACCGAATCACCGCTCGTAACCATGGAAAATTCATGCAACTCCACAATGCGGCCTTCCATCAGTTTCCCGTCCTTGAGGATGAATCGGATGTACGTTCCCTCCGAATAGCTCTCCACAACCCTTCCTTTTCCTACCAGGGCCAATTGCTTCTGCGCAAACACCTCCCCCGCTATTGCCAGGATTATCATGGACAGCCAGAGCGATCTCATAATGCGGAGTTCTTACCGCCCTCGGACAGAAAGTATTTCTGAAAAGTTGATCGGGTCGCTTGCGGCCTCAAACGGTGTGGATCCAGCCAAACGGATCAGGCTTCTCGCCGTGCTTGTACGCATCCAGTTCCGAGAGGACCCTGGTCGAAAATTTCCGTGTTTCAACCGGTGGGAGGTAGTAATTGTGGCCTTCATACCCGATCAATTCGATGTGGGCTATGGTGGCTGCCGTCCCTGCGCCAAAGGCATCCTGCACCTTACCACTCTTTAGTCCTTCCACAATCTCTTTCACGGATACTTTCCGCTCCTCCACTTTCATACCCCAGTGACGGGCCAACGCAAGAACGCTGTCCCGTGTAATCCCGCGAAGGATGGTGTCACCTATCACCGGTGTAACCAGTGTGTCGTCGATCACAAACATGACATTCATGGTGCCGGACTCCTCGATATACTTGTGCTCTTTCCCGTCAGTCCAGAGCAGCTGATGATAGCCTTGTTCCTGAGCGAGCTTGGCCGGATATAGCGACCCTGCATAATTGCCGCCAGTCTTGGCAAATCCTGTTCCTCCTTCGATCGCCCGCGTATAGCGGGTTTCAATCTTCACTTTCACCGGTGTGGTGTAGTAAGGACCTACCGGGGAATTGATGATCATGAACGTAAAATCAAGGGAAGGACGAATTCCCAGGTATTCCTCTGCAGAAAACATGAACGGACGGATGTAGAAGGAGCTGCCCGGGGCGGTTGGAATCCAGTCGCGATCCATCCGTAGGAGCGTTTCCATTCCTTCCATGAAGATGTCCTCAGGCAGATACGGCATGCATATCCGGTCTGCAGAAATATTCATCCGCTTCCAGTTGTCCAGGGGACGGAAAACCAGGGCTTCTCCTTTCTCGCTTTTGTGCGCTTTCAATCCTTCAAAGATCGATTGCCCGTAATGAATAGCCGGTGTCGCCGGACTCACTGTCATGTGGCCATACGGGATCACCCGGAAGTTCTTCCACTCACCGCCACGATAATCGGCCATGAACATGTGGTCGGCAAAAACTTTTCCAAACGGAATCTCCTGAAAATTTACCTGGGCAAGACGCGACTTGGCAACCTTCGTTATTTTGATGTCTAATGTGTCAACCATTACGGATATTTAGGTATGCAAAGATAACCCTAAACCATAACTCGACTAACGGATGTTAGGAAAATTTATGGTCAGAAATCGGGGGGAAAAACCAATCGATCTTTGTTCACACACGCGAATGGGCCAAAATTGACAGGCAGCAGGCTTTGTTTCAGCCTTGATTACATTCTTGGTTTCCAGGTCGCTTCCGGGGCCTGAAGCTCACGCGTCATGGACCGGCACAACACGAAAATATAATCTGACAATCGGTTCAAGTATTGAATGATAAATTCGTTCACTTTCTCTGTATGGTCCAGCTCAATGACAAGCCGTTCGGCCCGACGGCAGACGGTGCGCGCCACGTGGCCCCATGAAACAGAGGAATGGCCTCCCGGCAGCACAAATACTTTCATGGGCTCCAGAAACCGTTCCATGTCATCAATCTTCTGTTCCAGAAACAGGATGTCGGCAGACTCCATCGAAGGCACCTTTACTTTCGTATTGCCTGGCTCTGTCGCCAGTAAGGACCCGATCGTAAACAAGCGTTCTTGAATCTCAATCAATTCCTGCTCCCGGCCCTTGTTAACTTCCAGATCCCGCAGCACACCAATCCAGGAATTGAGCTCGTCCACGGTTCCATATGTGCTGATCCGAAGGTCGGATTTTGACACGCGTTTGCCTCCAAAAAGTGCTGTAGTTCCCTTGTCTCCGGTTTTCGTGTAAATCTTCATGAGGCTTGATCAAAGATCAACCTAAACGATGAGAAAGTAAAATAGTGCGCAGCGATCAATGCGCGGCCGCTCCTTCCGGATGGCTTCGGGCGACGGATTCATTCTTGCGATCCCACTCTACCAGGCCGTCCATCAGACGGATAATCCGATGCGCATAGTGGGCGATATCATCCTCGTGCGTAACCATGATGATGGTGTTTCCGCGATCATGCAATTCCTGAAACAGGGCCATGATCCCGTACGACGTTTTAGAATCCAGATTTCCGGTTGGCTCGTCAGCGAGGATGATCGAAGGGTCATTGACCAACGCGCGCGCAATCGCCACCCGCTGTCTTTGTCCTCCTGACAATTCGTTGGGTTGGTGGTGGTACCGGTCAGCCAGGCTGACGCTTTCCAGTGCGGCCATAGCCATTTCCGACCGCTCCGCTTTACCATATCCCGCATAGATGAGTGGCAGCGCCACGTTCTCCAAGGCAGTTGCCCGCGGCAGCAGGTTAAACGTCTGAAATACAAACCCGATTTCCTTGTTCCGCACTGTGGCCAGTTCGTTCTCTGTCATGTCGCTCACCATCTGACTGTTCAGCTCGTACGTTCCCGCCGTGGGTGTATCGAGGCAACCAATGATGTTCATCAGCGTGGACTTTCCGGAGCCGGATGGACCCATAAAGGCTACATACTCCCCTTTTTCAATGTTTATGGATACCGATTGCAGGGCGTTAACAGTGTTATTGCCCATTTTGTAAACCTTTGAAATGTTATGCGTCTCTATGATTCTCGGCATGCGGATTAATGGTTTATGACCCTACCCCTTGAACTGAAATTTTCAGTTTGAGTTTCAAAATTGAGTTAAAATGCGAAAATAATGTGCTTTTCGGGGTCAAAGGTACAATAATTACCGGGCAGGAAGGCTCCCTGCCATCGTAGACGCCGATGGCTCCGGAATGTTACCGCGGATAAACCCAATGGCTTTTTGAATAACCTTTTCGTCCTTCAGGATGCGGTTGTGCCCGAGTCCGGAGGTTCGGAACAAAATAGCAGTGGGGTATACTTTCAGAAGTGCATCCGCATGCATTGTAATCACTTCCTTATCATCTTCATCGTCGATAAGCAACAGCCGGACAGGGTGCTGCAGCTTTGAGACTGCATGCAGGGCTGTGAATTCATCAAACGACTTTCCGGCTTCCTGAACAACAAAACGCTTGAACCGTTCAGCAGACTTCCAGGAGCCGTTGATGGCCCGCAGGTAAGTCTTGAGAATCTCATCCGTCAGCGAAGGGCTTGCGATATTGACCAGCGTTCCTATTGCCAGACCATTCATTCCTGCATACAAGACAGCAGCACCGCCAAAAGAATGCGTGATGATTCCTGCTGGCTGTCCAAATTTGCTGAACAATGCGTGAAACATGTCCTCAAATTCCAGGATCGAAGTCTTGAAGCCGTCGGAACGGCCGTGCGCCGGTCCGTCAGGGCCGATGACCTGAAACCCGGCGGCAAGCAGTGGTTTTATAAATCTTCTGAATTGTGTAGCACGTCCAGCCCAACCATGAACGAAGAGCACGTACGGACGACCCGGATCTCCCCACCGATGGCCGCGAATCGTCTTGGCGCCGACTACCAGTGAAAATTCCTGGCCGCTTTTCTCAGCCTCTCTTTCTTTCTCCGGAAGCGGGTATGTTACCGGCACATAAAAAACAAGGCGGAAAAGCCTGTCAGACAGAAAGGGCACGTATGTTTCCAGCCAGGGAAAAATCGCCCGCATTATGCGGATGATGAGCGGTATGTTGTTTTTCCTTTTTTTCATGACAGGCTGGGCCCATCCGTGACAACATCGAATTCAAATTCCTTGGTGGAGTGTTGACCGGTGTTCGGCTCGTAAACACGCTCGGTAAAACGGACGTGATTTTGCTTGTCAACAAGGATAATCGTTGAGGACCTCGACCCGTAGTCCGGGCTCTTTATAAACATGGATGACAGCATTCGCTCTCGGTCCAAGCTCACGCCGGTTTCGGGGAGCTGGTTATCCGGCGCCCGGTGTTCATTGCTCAGCGCATCAAACAAATCCGGAATGCTGATTTCCGGCTGTTGAAGCAGCGGCTGCATCATCTCCTTCCCACGCGTCACCTTCGGCCAGGGTGTGTCCAGCAAGTGATTACTCAGTCCGTAAAGTCCTGCATTCAGTTTCTGAATTCCATTTCCATAATTGGAAAAATACCAAAGTTCGTCCGGAGTTCCGGCCAAAAAATTAAAACCGTTGTACCTGGGGCCGCTCTCCTGAATTTTTTTCATGTAAGTCTCAGCGGGATCCTCCCGGCTTAAAAAGTTCGTTGTCAATTCGCCCCGGGACGGAGCCTGTGGTTTTAGGTTCTTTAAATCGCGGTAATTTGTAATCATGGATATCTTTCCGGAAAGCGTCATCCCCAGCCACGTTCCTCCTGCCTCGAGATCGCGGCCTCCCAGAATGTGCCGGTGATCTGCCCAGAAACCGGCGGGGGATGTCTTTCGCTTGTAGAACTCATCACGGTTGGCCGCCACAATAAGAGGGTACTTTGGATGATTCTGAATGGAAAGGAAAATCAGGCACATAAGGCTATTCGATGAATGAAACAACGTAAATGAAAATTGAAGAGTTCCATGACCCCAATCGTACAACGAAGTACTCACTCATCCTCAAACAGTTCAAGCTGCGATGGAAGAAGTTGAAAGGTTCTGCGATGAAGCGGCGTGATGCCAAGTGCGCGGATTCCATCCCGGTGCCCATCGGTAGGATATCCCATGTTCGTCTCCCATCCATACCCGGGGAACTCCAATGCCAGGCGCTCCATCAGCTCATCCCGATAGGTTTTCGCAAGCACCGATGCGGCCGCGATTGAAAAATAAGCAGCATCCCCTTTGACGATGCATTCGAACGGAAGATCCTGCGATGGTCGGAATCTATTTCCATCGATAAGCAGGAGTTGCGGCTTTACCGTCAACTGGTCGATGGCCAAATGCATGGCGCGGAAAGATGCGTTAAGAATATTGATCTCATCGATTTCCGCATGACTCACTTCGGCCACCGCCCATGCCAGCGCATCCCGCAAAATATCAGTCCGCACTTCCAGGCGCTCGGCCCTTGTCAGTTGCTTGGAGTCATTCAGGAGTTCGTGGACATAGTGCTTTGGAAGCACCACGGCGGCGGCAACTACGGGGCCTGCGAGACAACCCCGACCGACTTCATCACAGCCGGCCTCAATCAGGTGATCCGTAAACGAAGATTTAAGCACGCGTTTAAGAAGAATTATTCCCGAGATTACAGCTACGCGTACAAAGTTCTATGATTAATTCCGTTTTTTGCAGGAATAAAGTCAATACTGTGGATCAGCAACAAGAAAATCCCTGGACGACCCTTTCCGCGGACTCGCGGTACGATAACCCCTGGATTAACCTGACCGAATACAAGGTCATCAATCCTGGCGGGAAGGAAGGAATTTACGGGAAAGTCCATTTCAAGAACAGGGCCATCGGCATCGTCGCCCTGGATGAAGCCAACGATACATTTCTCGTGGGTCAATACCGGTACACCCTCCAAGCCTGGAGCTGGGAAATTCCGGAGGGCGGCGCGCCCCTCGATGACAATGTTCTGGAATCCGCCCAACGTGAACTGCGGGAAGAAACGGGGCTGACCGCCTCGCGATGGACGCTTATTCAGCACACGCATTTGTCCAATTCTGTCTCGGATGAGGAGGGGTTTGTTTTTCTGGCGGAAGGATTGACTCCGGGACAAAACGCGCTGGAGGACTCCGAGGCTGATTTGAAACTTTGGAAACTCCCCTTTGCCGAAGCGCTGCAAATGGTGCTTGATGGAAAAATTACCGACAGCCTAAGCGTGATGGGAATACTTAAGGTCTCCAGATTGCTGAACGAGCGGTAGCAAAATTGCAGAACATGTCCGGAAGACACTCCGCATCGGATTCAATACCTTCACGCTGTTATATACTTTTTTTCGGATATCCATACCCTTGATCACGTCTACGCTATACCGATCTGAGCTGCGCACCAGCTTCCTGCTTGCCTATCCGGTAATGATCAGCATGCTCGGTCAGGTGATGACCGGGGTAGCTGACAGCATCATGATTGGCTGGACCGGGACTGTGCCCCTGGCAGCGGCATCTCTGGCAAACAGTTTTTTCGGTGTCATACTCTTCTTTGGAATCGGGGTATCCTACGCACTCACTCCCCTCGTCGCGCAGGCTTCTGGTGCGGGGGACCAGCAGAAAATTGTCGATGCACTGCGGCACGGCCTCATCATCAACCTGACGAACGCAGTGATTCTGGTAGCCATCATTTTGGTTGGACAAAACGTATTGCGTCATATCGATCAACCGGCGGATGTGGTGGAGCTGGCCATTCCCTACCTGCTCATCATCACCTATTCCATCATACCCACGCTGATTTTTCAAACCTTCCGTCAGTTTGCCGAAGGATTGGAACGCACGCGCATGGCCATGGTAATCATGATCACGTGCAACCTGATCAATATCCTTCTCAACTACCTGCTGATTTATGGCATTTGGATCTTCCCAGAAATGGGCCTTGCGGGGGCAGGTTGGGCAACCTTTATAGCCCGTGTCGTTATGGCCGTATGGATGGCCTTGTATGTTTACAACGGAAAGCGTTTCAGGCAATACAGGTCTGGCTTCCGGTTCGGTGCCTATTCCAGGTCGCTCATCAGCCGCATGTTGCATATTGGGCTTCCCTCCGGTGCCCAGTTTATTTTTGAGGCGGCAGCGTTTGGGTTTTCCGGTATCATGATGGGATGGCTCGGAGCAACAACCCTGGCGGCTCATCAGATTGCCATCAACCTGGCCACTGTGAGTTATATGACGACGTCCGGTCTTGGTGCTGCAGCAACTATCCGCGTAGGCATCTTCTTCGGCCGGCGTGATGCCGTGGCTGTTCATCGGGCTGGATTTACCCTGATCGGTCTTGCCGTTTTCATCATGTTGCTATGGGGCGTTGCATTTATCGCGGGACGGCATTTCCTGCCTTCCCTGTACATCGATGATGCTGCGGTGCTGGCTGCGGCTGTGCCGCTCATGGTCATTGCCGGGTTCTTTCAACTGTCGGATGGAATGCAGGTTGTCTGCGCTGGTGCGCTGCGTGGATTGCAGGATGTGAAAATTCCTTCCATCATGATCCTGGTAGCGTATTGGGTCATCGCGCTGCCCCTGGGGTACTGGCTTGCCTTTACGATGGGGTACGGCGCCGTAGGAATCTGGCTGGGGCTCCTGATTGGCCTGACCCTCACCGCAGGTGCCATGGTCTGGCGTTTCATACACCTTACCAAAAAGCCCATCGACGACTATACGTAGGTCGTTCCTCACCGTGATCGATTTCTTTCAGGCCCGGCTACTTTTTTCAAATCCATCGCTTACCTTCACCCCATTAGTCATGGCTGAAAAAGCACTCCCAGTACGACATTCACAAACCACGATCACCGAATTGATGGTGCCTTCGTATGCCAATTTTGGCGGCAAGATTCATGGCGGCATCCTGCTCTCCATGATGGACAAAGTGGCGTACGCCTGCTCCGCGAAACATGCGGGCACGTATTGTGTTACGGTTTCTGTCGACAACGTTGAGTTTCTTCAACCGGTTGAGGTTGGTGAGCTGGTTTCCATGCACGCCTCTGTGAATTATGTAGGCCGCTCTTCCCTGGTGGTCGGGATACGCGTAGAGGCGTTGAATGTGAAGACAAATCGCGTGAACCACACCAATTCGTCATTCTTTACGATGGTGGCCAAAGACGATGATGGAAAACCAACGCAGGTTCCCGAACTGATCCTGGAAACCAAGGAGGACATCAAGCGCTTCATTGAGGCGCTGCATGTGCGAAAGATAAAGAACGAAAAGAAAGAACAGATGGATGATGCCCGGTCGCTAATCAATATTGATCGCGCCCACGAGATCCTGAAAAAGGAACGGTGCATTATCGCGTACAAACCCTAATCCTGTTTTGCTATGAGATTTTTCCTTACCCTCATTCTGTTTGCATGCGTTGGCCTAAGCTACAGTCAGTATCCACTCGTCTTATCCCAACGCGACCAGGCGCGGGTAATGGATGAAATTCTTGAAGATCGCCTTCGCCAACTACTCCCTGTACTTATGCGTCGGGAGGGAATTGACATGTGGGTGCTTGTGGGCCGCGAAAACAACGAAGATCCTGTATTGAAGACCATGCTGCCGGCTACCTGGCTCGCTGCACGCAGAACTACCATGCTGGTGGTTTTTGATCGTGGTGCCGACAAGGAAATCGAATACCTGGCCGTAGCCAGATACGATGTTGGCAAAGTTTTCAAAAGAGCCTGGGATCCGGATGCCAACCCCGATCAGTGGGCGCAGTTGGGGAAGCTCATCGCTGAGCGAAAGCCCAAGAAGATTGGAATCAACAAGGCGGCGAATTATGGGCATGCCGACGGTCTCACAGCCAACGATTACGATAATCTTGTGCGGGTCCTCCCGAAGGCGATGCACGCCAACCTTACAACGGCAGAGAAACTTTCCGTTGGCTGGCTCGAAAGCCGCACGGATAAAGAAATGATCCTGTACTCTCAGATTTGCCGCATCGCGCATGCAATCATCGCTGAAGGATTCTCTGACAAAGTTATCCAGCCCGGCGTGACGACCACTGACGACGTGGTGTGGTGGTATCGGGAAAAAATCAGGGACCTGAAGCTCGATACGTGGTTTCATACCTCCGTATCTGTTCAGCGAAATGAGTCGGATGCCATTACCGCCAAGCGGCCGCAGCCGCTGGTTATTCTTCCTGGCGATCTCCTCCACGTTGATTTTGGGATTACATACCTGCGGCTCAATACGGACACCCAGCAGCATGCGTATGTACTGCGTGCCGGAGAAACGGAAGCCCCGGAATATCTTCGCAGCGCCTTTCTACAGGGGAATAAGTTGCAGGATTTTCTCACCGGAAATTTTCAGGTTGGAAGAACCGGCAATCAAATTCTGGCAGATACCAGAAAGCAAGCCATCGACGCCGGCATCAAGCCATCCATCTACACGCATCCCATCGGCCTGCACGGCCACGCGTCCGGAACCACCATCGGAATGTGGGACATGCAGGAAGGTGTTCCATTTACCGGGGAATATCCCATGCGCGCCAACACCGCCTACTCCATCGAATTGAACTGCTCAGTCTATATTCAGGAGTGGAAAAAAGAAATCCGCATCATGCTCGAGGAGGATGCGTTCTTTGACGGGACGGGGGTACGGTACATCGACGGACGGCAAACCGGATTGATGCTCATACCCGGACCGATCTCCAACGCCAGATGATAAATATTCCCACCGGTGCCCGGAATCACCAATCCGGTAAAGTCAACCTTCGGCATTCATGAAGGCCTTCCGATGGGTACATACGATACACGGGTTTACAGTTTTCATGCTACTTTTCCTGCTGTTGCTGATCCCGTTTTTGGTTCCCATTTTCTTCCGATCAAAATTCCGATGGATCGGCACATTGAACAGAATCTGGGCAAGGGCCACGCTTGCGTTCACTTTTCTTCCGTACAGCGTAGACGTCCGGGGAGATCTGGATCCTGCACGCAGCTATGTCTTCTGCCCCAATCATTTTTCTTTCCTCGACATTCCCACCATGGGATTAAATCCGATCGATACGATTTTTGTCGGGAAAAATGACCTCGAGCGCATCCCTCTGTTTGGATGGATGTTTCAAAAACTGCATATCACGGTAGACCGGACGAAACTTCGCAGTAAGTACGAAACGTATGTGAAGGCGTTGGCAGCCATTGAGGAGGGCAAGAGTCTCGTTGTATATCCCGAAGGCGGAATCTACTCGACAAATCCCCCTGAAATGGCCGGGTTTAAGGACGGTGCTTTTCGCCTGGCCATTGAGAAACAAATACCGGTGGTGCCCGTCACCATTCCCAACAATTGGATAATTTTGCCTGACGACGAAGTCCTTGTAAGGTTTGGTATCGTAAAGGTGATCTTTCACGAACCCATTGAAACGAGTGGCATGAAAACATCAAACTTGAAAGAACTGAAGGAGCGGGTTTACCAGGTGATCCAAACCGAATTAAGAAAAGATGGAAATTGACCGTTCTACGCTCGATAAGATAGCCCACCTCGCACGTCTGCAATTCAACGAACAGGAAGCCGTGCGGATGGTGAAAGACATGACTGAAATAGTCAGCTGGGTAGAGCAGCTGAAAACAGTCGACACAGAAGGTGTTGCCCCGCTTACTTCCATGAGCCACGAAATCAACGCATTGCGTGAAGACACCGCGAAGCCCCTCTGGCCAAACCCTGACGCCCTGTCCCAGGCTCCCTCCACGAAAGATGCGTATTTCCGTGTGCCAAATGTACTCGACTAGCCCGGGACGATTTAGACATTGATGAAATCCACACCCTTCTGGAATTACTGGTCACCCGCTGAACGACGGATATTCCTGGTTCTGGCCGGACTATTCGCCCTGGTCCTGGCAGCTGCCCTGGTGTCTTTCTTCGTTCACCCCTGGCCGGTCTTTTCCTGGCAACAACTGCAGGAATTACAAACCCAGGAAATACCTGTTTTCTCATTCGAACGGGGAAACATGGAGTTCACTGTACCTGCAGAAAACTTTATTCTCTTTGAGCGGTGGATGGCGAATCCGTTCGAACCAAACCTGGTGGCCCTGGATGTATACTTTTTCTTCTTCAGCGCCGGGCTGATCGTCGTGCTGTCAACCATCTCCCTCCTCCCACGCTTTTGGTTTTATGTCGGTGCAGGACTGGCCGTCTTCCTGATTTCCAGTTTACGCTGGGAGGCATTGCTGCTTGGCGGTCTTGGCAACCAGATACCGGTTATTGGCATCACGATCCTTTTCGTCACAATCCTCCTTTACTTTCAGTTTTTCCAGACCGCATCGACGTATTGGACAAGGACGATAACGTTTGCACTGGCAATTGTCCTGATTGCCCTGATCGTGTCCTTTACCTCCCAGACGAATCAGCCCCTGCGGTTCCTGGCAGTTAACACCCTGCCCGCAGCCCTCGTACTCCTCGTGGCCTTTATCCTGATGACAGCTCATCAGCTGATGGCCTCGTTTGTCACGTTGGCAACCCAAAGCACAAAGACACACGGTCTCAGAAATTACCTCATCATCAGCATCATCTACCTTCTGAACCTCTGGCTTGCCTATTGGGACCGGATCGGATGGCTGGATTGGGACTATACCATTCCCGGCCTCGCGCTGCTGTTCATCTCCGGGGCACTTACGCTCTGGAACATACGTCAGCGGGCGCCACTGTATGAAGGGATTACTTCACGTGAAGAATTTTTCACTCTTTTTATTTGGGCTTTTGGCACCATGGCCATGGCGACGGCGGGGTATTTTATCGCGTCAGCGAATGATATCGTCGTCCTTACCCTGGGTGACCTGATCATATACACGCATCTAGGCTATGGCATGATGTTTCTCATTTATGTTGGCTCCAATTTTCTGGGTGTCTTCGAGAAAAACCTGCCCGTACAAAAAGTACTGTACAAGCCAACGTCCATGCCCTACTTCACGTACCGGTTTGCCGGACTGATTGTCACGCTGGCCTTTATTTTTTATAACACATGGATGACTCCTGTCAACCATTTTATTTCCGGTTACTACACAGCACTCGGTGACCTCCACTTTTATGAGCCCACCCCAAAGGCATACAACTTCTATCGCCGGGGCCATTTCGAAGCCCTCTACAACCAACATGCATCAACAGCGTTGGCCCTGTTCGAGGGCTCCAATGGCAATTACCAAAAGCAGCTAGCCTATTCCGTTGACGCCAATCGTTTTCTTCCGACAGAATTTACCCTGCTCAACACCGATCACCTTTACCTCCTTTCTGGCCGTGCGTATGAGGACATTCAATTGTTGCGGAAGGCCAAAAGCATCTTTCCCTCGAGCGGCGTTATTCGGAACAACCTGGGATTGGCCTATACACGGGTTGGCATGGCTGATTCAGCGGCCTATTATTTCAAGGCTGCTGCCGGCGACCGGCGCACCAGAAATTCTGCATCGCTAAACATGCTCGGGCTGGTCACACGCAACAACCTGAAGGACCCCGTCGACTCCATCTCCGTGTACCTTTCGTCTGCCGCGGCGTCGGTGCGAAGCAATGCTATTGCCCTGGCCAATCGACGTGGGAAAGCGCTTGAGACAAGAATTGTACTGCCGGCTGACTCGGTCCTGGATCTGTTTAACGCCGCACTCCTTGGAAATTACCTGACCAATCAGATCGCCCGCCCGGACACCGCTTTCATTTCCAGATGTATCGCGCTTGCCCGGGTGAACCAAAATCAACCGTTCAAGTCCATGATTCTGCAGGCGGCTGCCGGAGCCTGCTACGCCAGCGGACAGGTCAACCGCGCTGTCTTGCTTTTGCAAGAAGTGATATTCTCCGGAAACAATCAGGGTCCCAATAATTATACACTGGGGCTGTGGGCGATGGATCAGCATAAACACGATGTGGCATTGAATCATTTTCAATATGCCCTAAACTATAAATCCGCACCGGCCGCTCTGGCCAACGCTGTTTCCCTTGCGGAGGATGGCCGCCTGAACGAAGCCCTGGTGGCGTGGGACACCATCAGCCATCGAAAGGATACTGCACTGAATTCCCAGGCAGAAAGCATGAAGCGTGTTTTGGCTGCACCCGCTTCCTGGTTTGTGGACCTGTCCCCGCTGGAAAGACTGTATTACGTGCTCTACCGAATCCCTCTGCGCGACACCATACTTTTCCAACAGCTGGTCCGTCAAATTCCAGACGAGGACCTGCAGGCCAAAGCCTATCTGCACCGGGCACGGAAGTACTTTTCACAGGATGAAATCGGCCTCGCCTCCCGTCACTTCAACCGGCTACAGGGGCTTCACCTCACAGACACCCGGCTTTTCGTAGATATCAAGTATTTTGAATTGCGGATTCTGGCTGCGCAGCACCGCCTGTCCGATCTTCAGACCATCGTTGATCAGGGGATCCTATTCGGCCCATTCCGACAAACGGAGCGGGTTTATTTCGAAGCGCTCCATCAGAAGGAAACGGGCGATACCGCAGCAGCTGCACGGAGCTTTCGCTGGCTGGCAGCAAATAATTCGTATTTCGATGAAGCCGTCGTGGACGCAGCTATGTACTTCGGTGCTGATGAAAAGAAGTCGTATACGATTCTTTCCGAGGCACTACAGGTCAATCCGCATTCTGCAAAAATTCTGAAGGCCTACATCCCTATCGCCCTCTCAAGAGGGTTTGATGCCTATGCGGCAGGCGCCCTGGAATCGCTTCGGGAAATCATTTCACCGGAAGCATTGAGAAAGTATATCATCGAAAATCAACTCACGGGCCTACTTTCTCAATGACCGGTATTCTTTACCTTTGCCTCCACCTCAACGAAGATTATGGAATCAAAGAAAGTACCGCTTCATCATATTCATGAAAATCTAGGCGCCAAGATTGTGCCGTTCGCCGGGTTCCTGATGCCGGTGCGGTACAGTTCCGATATTGAAGAGCACATGACCGTTCGCAAGGGGGTTGGCGTGTTCGATGTTTCACACATGGGTGAGTTCACCCTTTCAGGTCCACACGCTTTGGATCTGATCCAACGGGTGACCAGCAACGATGCCAGCAAAATGGTTGTTGGCCAGGCGCAGTACTCATGCCTACCCAATGAAACAGGGGGTATCGTGGATGACCTGATTATTTACCGGAAAGGTGAAAATGATTATCTCATCGTTGTCAATGCGTCAAACATTGAAAAAGACTGGAACTGGATAAGCAAATACAACACAAAGGGAGCGGAGATGAAAAACATTTCCGATGACATCTGTCTCTTTGCTGTACAGGGCCCAAAGGCTGCAGGGGTGCTTCAAAAACTTACGTCGGTTGATCTGGCATCTATCGCATACTATCATTTTACTGTAGGCCCGTTTGCCGGATGCGATGATGTGATCATCAGCAATACGGGATATACGGGCGCAGGTGGATTTGAAATCTACGTGCATAAACGCGATGCGGAGAAAACATGGAACGCCCTCTTCCAGGCGGGGGCTGCTGAAAATATCAAACCTATCGGACTCGGTGCCCGGGATACACTCAGGCTGGAAATGGGCTTTTGCCTTTACGGAAACGACATTGACGATACAACCTCGCCACTCGAGGCCGGACTCGGATGGATCACCAAATTCACCAAACCATTTACCAACTCAGAAAAGTTCAAGCAACAGAAGGAGGCGGGTGTGACGAAAAAACTTGTTGGATTCAAAATGGTGGATAAGGGTATCCCACGTCATGACTACCCCATCAAAGATTCCGAAGGGCGAACCATCGGGAAAGTAACTTCCGGGACGATGTCTCCCATGCTGGGCATCGGGATCGGACTGGGGTATGTTGAAGTCGCATTTGCACCTCCGGGATCAGTGATCTTTATCGAGGTGCGTGGAAAAGCCTTGCAGGCCATCGTTCATAAACTTCCCCTTATAGCGCCAGGGGCCTGAGCGGAATCAATACCTTGCACATACAAAGCGTTCTCTAATCCCCTGCCCATGAAAACGATCGATGTTTGTCTGAGTCCCGAGCTGATGCACCTTTACGATGTGCGCGATCGGACGGTCGTCGTTGTCGATATCCTGAGAGCAACCTCATGCATCGTTACGGCGTTGGCACACGGCGTTGAAAGCATAACACCCATCGAGGACCTCAATACCTGCAAGCGGATGAAGCGAAAGGGTTTCATTATTTCAGGCGAACGGGAAGGCAAGAAGGTAGAGGGGTTTGATAAGGGCAACTCCCCGTTTGAGTATACCGGAAACGACATTCGTGGCAAGCGAATTGCCTTTACCACCACCAACGGCACGCTGGCCATCGAAAAATCAAAAGGCGCTAAAAAAGTGGTGATTGGTTCGTTCCTGAACTTGTCGACTGTAGTAAAGTATCTGCTCTTCGGTGAAAACAACGTCCTCATCGTTTGTGCCGGGTGGAAAGGAAAAGTGAACCTAGAAGACACGCTCTTTGCCGGAGCGGTTATCGAAAAGTTGAAAAAACATATCGAGCAGGATTGCGACGCTCCCCTGGTCGCGCAGTACCTGTACCGTGCTGCCCAAAAAGACATGGTAGGCTTCCTTGATAACTCCTCTCACGTTAAGCGGTTGGAGCGCCTGGACATAGACAAAGACATTGAATTCTGTCTGACGCAGGACAAGTACCAGGTTCTGCCAAGACTCCGAAACGGAATTATAACGCTCAGCTGATCATTCAGCCCGGTATACTGTTTTGCCCCCGACAACCGTCCGCAGTACCCGGACATCCCGGATCGTCACCGGATCTATTGTCGTAATATCTTTGTTCAGCACAACGTAATCTGCTTTCTTGCCCGGTTCCAGCGATCCTTTGATCCCTTCCTCAAACGACGCGTAAGCCGCCTGGATAGTGTAAGCCCTCAAGGCTTCCTCCACCGAGATCTTTTGCTCCGGAATCCATCCTTCGGGATTCTTGTCATCGAGCGTCCTGCGCGTTACAGCAGCATAAATACCCTCCAGAGGTGTAGGAGGCGCCACAAACCAGTCGCTGCCGAAAGCAAGCGTGGCGCCGGCATCGAGCAACGACCGAAACGCGTAGGTAGTTTTGCAACGCTCGTAACCAATTGTTTTTTCCGCATAGCGGCCGTCGTCGATTGCGTGATAGGGCTGCATGCTGGCAATCACCCCGAGGGTTCCAAACCTTGGAATATCTTTTGGATCAAGATGTTGGACGTGCTCCATGCGGAAGCGACGGTCTCGCGGGCCATTTTCATGCTGCACCCGTTCAAATATGTTGAGCAACGTGTGAATCGCCCGGTCGCCAATGGCGTGGACCATGATGTGAAGTCCCGCACTGTCTGCCGACTTAATACCACGATAGAGTTCTTCAGGAGGCATAAGAAAGAAACCGGAATCTTTCGGGGCATCAACAAACGGTTTGAAGAACGCTGCCGTGTGAGAACCGATAGATCCGTCAACAAACTCTTTTACTGATCCGAAACGAAGCCATGCATCTCCCCGACCTTCTTTCTTCAGCTTCTTGTTCAGTTCGCGCCAATCGGAGAGCGTAGTTCCAGCATAAATGCGGGTGCGGAGCTTCTCCTGCAGGCGCGCCCTTTCCATCGGAGCCCAAAACCCGTACACACTGTGCACGGAGGTTACCCCTTTCGACGCCACATAATCCATTGCTGCCTCCAGGGCCTTATCTTCCTGCGCAGCTGTTGGCGGCGGTTGGGCCCGCCCGATCAGTCCCTGGGCATTGTCGCGGAATAACCCTACCAACCTGCCTTTCCTGTCACGGTCAATCGCACCTCCGGCAACATCTTTTACCTTTTCATCCACACCCGCTGCCTTCATTGCCGCCGTATTGGCCAGTGCCATATGCCCGTCGAGCCGGCTGATCCAAACCGGGTTGTTCTGCGTCACAGAATCGATCCAGCTTCTATCCGGCATCTTCCCACCCCAGTTTTGCTGATCCCAGTCGCCGCCAGTAATCCATGTTCCCTGTTCCGATTTTGCTGCGAAATCCGCAATGCGTCGAATGAACTCTTCCGGCGTCTGAGCATCCCGCAACTGAACAGAAGCCAGCCTGAATCCTCCTTCCACAAAATGGGTGTGCGTATCAATAAAGCCCGGAACGATGAGTTGCCCATCGCCCGCTACAATAGTCTCCGTCTTGCTACCCTCCCACGCTGCCACGTCCGTATTTGAACCAATCATCACTATGGAGTCGCCCCGGATGGCCATCGCTTCTGCCAGCGGAAGGCGCTCGTTGCCTGTCCAGATCCGGCCCTTGACAATAACATCCGCTTGCGGGTGCTGCGCACACGAGGACGCAAACAGGGCAATAAGAAGGACTGCAAAAATTTTCATGTCACGTCAATTTTGGGTTTTGATGATGGCGATCGCCATCACGCTGTGTTTTCTTTTCCATATTTTTTGTGAACGCCTCCGTCAGGTTCACACCCGTCTGGTTAGCCAAACAGATCAGAACCCACAATACATCGGCCATCTCATCGCCCAGGTCTTTGCCTTTGTCCGACTCTTTTTCGGATTGCTCGCCGTAGCGCCGGGCCATTACGCGCGCTAACTCACCTACTTCCTCAGTAAGAATAGTCATGTTGGTTAGCTCATTGAAATACCGGACACCGTGGGACCTGATCCACTGGTCCACTTCTTTCTGAGATTGTTCAATCGTCATATCCTGTGCGTGCTATTCCTTGTTTTCAAGTTCTTCAAAATCAATATCCATTACATTGAACTTCTGCCATCCGATGAAATCAAAGTGCCACCATTCTGAGGCATTCACCTTGAATCCGTTGCGCTCCATCACCGCAATAAGGACATCGCGGTTTTTCCGAATAATCGGATTCTTCACCGGCGTTGACGGCCAGGCCTCTTTCTGAAAAGAATCAAACGCGGTGGGCATCTCCAGCTCCTTTCCGGTCTTCCGATCAACAATCGTCATGTCTAAAGCACAACCCCGGTTATGCCGCGACCCCCGATACGGAGATGCCACATACGTCGTATCATGATACGTCTCGTAGAACATCACCGTAGCTTTGTACGGGCGGTATGCATCGTAGATCTTTATTCCATAACCCAATTTATTGAATTCCTGTTGCGCGCTTTTTAGTGCCGCCGCCACCGGCTTCCGGGTAAATGCCTTCGCCAGGGTATAGATTCTTTTACCGGTAAAATTATTGGTCGTAGCATACCGGATATCCAATACTATCCCGGGGATCGCCTGTTCGAGATCCACCAGCTCGTTGTCAGGAGCAGTGCTCAGTCCTGCCCGATATGCCTTGTACGTCGTGGGCGTTAACCCGTACTTGTTCTGCCCGAGCAAAATCGCCGGAAGAAGAATAAAGGCCATCAACAACTTCTTCATAACTGGATTGAATTCATGAAATCTGCAGAAACTCATACGAAACAGATATTCTTCGGAAAAAAGAAAAAGACCATGCACGCATATTCATTAACTTACAGCATCCAAAAAAAGCTGATTCACAATCCATGAAAATAGTCAAAAGAATATTAATTGCCCTGCTGGGCCTTTTACTGTTGTTGATATTGGTGGGGTATGTCTATGTCCGGAGCACGGCACCGTCATATCAAGGAGTGAATACTGTTCCCGGACTCACCGATGAAGTACAGGTACACTTTGATGCCTACGGCATTCCGCACATCTACGCCACGAACATGGAAGACGCGTATGCAGCGCTTGGGTACGTACATGCACAAGACCGGCTTTTTCAGATGGAAATGTTGCGCCGGGCAGCCGGCGGACGGCTTTCGGAAGTGTTGGGCAAAGACCTCCTGCCGGTTGACAAACTATTCCGAACCCTTGGCCTTAATGTGTTCGCCAAAGAGAATGCACAGCGATTCATGAGCGCTGACACCGCCGAATTTCAGCGCGCAGCAAAGGCATACCAGCAAGGCGTCAATGCGTTTGTCCGGGACGGAAAAACACCCCTGGAGTTTTCGATTATCGGCATTCCTAAAACGGAATTCACGCCGGAAGATATATACCTCGCTCTTGGATTCATGTCTCTTGGATTTGCCGAAGGCATGAAAGTAGATCCGGTATTGGAGAAAATCAGGACAGAACTCGGAGAAGCCTATCTCAACGATCTGGCTGTTCATAGCCCTCCCAATGCCGTAAGAATTAAAAGCTACAAAGGCCCCGCAAAGAGAATGGCCGCAGACCCGCTGATCACTGGTCTGCATAAAGCCCTCGGCCAACTCCCCATTCCTCTTTGGGTAGGAAGCAACGGATGGGTCATCGCCGGTAACCGTACGAAATCCGGACTCCCCATCCTCGCCAACGATACCCACATCGGTTTCTCACAGCCGGCCGTGTGGTACGAAGCCCACATGGAGTATCCGGGCGTACGCCTTTACGGACACTACCTGGCCGGAGTCCCTTTTGCGTTTCTTGGCAACAATGACTTCTGCGGATGGGGGCTGACCATGTTCGAAAATGATGACACCGACTTCTTCAAGGAAACCTTGAATCCGAATGACTCCAATCAGGTGCGGTTTGGAGATCAGTGGGAACCCCTCCAAAGAAGAGAAGAAGTCATTTCCGTGAAGGATGGAAAAGATGTCGTGTTCAGTGTTCAATCGTCACGTCACGGCCCGCTGATCAATGGAATCATGGAGAAGACCGTGTCCAGCGCCACACCGGTTTCGTTGTGGTGGTCGGTAAATCATCAACCCAACGAAGCGCTCGAGGCAGCCTACAGGCTCAATCGTGCCAAATCCTTTGACGAGGCGCAGGGCGCCATGTCCCTTTTCTCTGCTCCCGGTCTGAATGTCATGTATGGCGACGTTGACGGCAACATTGCCTGGTGGGCTGTTGCTAAATTGCCGATCCGTGCTCCGCACGTAAATTCCAAACTGTTCCTCGATGGCGCATCCGGCAAAGACGAATACCTCGGTTACTATGATTTTTCTAAAAACCCACAGGCCATCAATCCGCCGTGGGGATTTGTCTACTCTGCCAACAATCAACCGGATTCGGTAGATGGAGTGCTCTATCCCGGATATTACTACCCCCGCTCAAGGGCAGGCCGGATTGCCGAGTTAATACAGGAAGATAAGCTGTGGTCCGCCGAAGAAATAAAAAAAGTTAATCTGGACGTTGTCTCCCACATGCACCCAGTCATCGCCAAACAACTGAGCGATGTCCTGGCCGCCAGCGGCGAAAAGAAGTTCGACGAACTTGTACAGATACTGCAGTCATGGAACGGAGATCACGGCGTAAAAGACGTAGCGCCATCCGTTTACTACAACCTGTTGTCACAAACCATGTACACGGCAATGGGAGATGAACTGGGCTGGGACGCTTATGAGGCGATCATGTCCACGTCGATACCAAAGAACTCGTATGACATACTGATTGGGAATGAAAATTCCCCCTGGTGGGACGACGTCTCTACACCTGATCTTAAGGAAAGCCGGACAGACATCGTTGTGCGTGCAGCCCATCGCACACTGCAGCTGCTGAAAAAAATCGGGGGCAATAATTCCACTCAATGGGAATGGAGCAAGTTTCACACGCTGACTCATGCTCACGCCCTCCATTCGGTAAAACCACTGGACAAGTTCTTTTCAGTCGGTCCGTTTATCGTCCCTGGTGGAAGTGAAGTGATTAATAACCTGCATTTCCACCTGGATACCACCGGCTATTTTCCGGTAAACGGTGGGCCTGCTCTTCGCAAGATCACAGACTTCGGTGACCTGGAAAACGGACAATCTGTATCACCAACGGGGCAATCCGGAAACGTGATGAGTTCCTACTATGATGACCAGGCTGAAATGTTTGCTACCGGCAAATTCAGGAAGATGATGATGAACAGGGAAGAAATCAAGAATACATCCAGCACGCTCCTGCTCAAACCAAAAGAATAGCTCCTTCTTCAGGGCTTCAATGAGAAGACTGCCATCGCAATCCGCCCACCTTTTTCCTCCAGATCCGCCGGCGTGTGGACATCCACATTCTGGAATGCCGACAGGCACCAGCCAGCAACGGTATTGGTCGGATCCTTTCTCACCCATGCTCTCAGGAGGGCCTCTCCTTCTTCCGAACGGCCTGTTTTCTTTAGCGCCCAGGCAGTAAACAGGTCGTTGGGGCCGGCCATTTTTCCATGGATGCTATTCTTCCAGATAGACTCAGCCTTGCTCTGCTGGTTCATTCGCTCGAGACACAGTCCTTCCAGAAAATTTTCTACCCGTGCGTCAATATCAGCGGCGTACGGTTTCCCCACACCAAGATTTTCGGGCCAGGAGCGCGCGTTGGCAATCATCGCCAGTGCTTCCTTGTATTTCTTCTCCTTTATTTTCGCAACAGCCTGAAGGATCCACGCTTCGTGGTAGAGCATTCTCCCTTCGGTAGATCCTTCGTAGGGAAGGACCTGTGTTTGGGACAGCATGTCGGTGCAGCCTTTATAATTACCATTTACCAGATGCGCCTTGGCCAGCAACATCCGCACCCGAAAATCGCCGGGAAAGCGCTGCTCAAAGGCTTCTGTCACCCGCACCATCGCGCCTCTTTCCTTTTGATCCAGGTAGTGCTGTGCCAGCAATTTGACATACCTCCATTGCGAAGGATCTAATGTTGCCGCTTTCTGCAAATCCTGCAGTCGTGTTTCCGGGATCAGCGCGGCTCTCGATGCGTAAAACGGGGCAAAGTCCGGCCTTGAACCACAGGCCGAAAAAAGTTTGCGCGCTTCCTCGGGTTGATCCTTGCTCCAATAAATCAGACCTAAAAGATAAGCGGGCTTCCAGCTTTCCGTTTTCCCACGTGCCCAATTCAGAATCTCCACTGACTCCGTTCGAAATGGAAAGACTCCCTCAACCGGGGCAGAAACAGCGCGGGCAAGGGGACTGCCCGAAGCACCGATTAACTGGTGCTCCAGAAAAGCCAACCAATACAATACCTCGGCATTCACAGGCGACTGGACCAGAACCGCCTGGCACTCCTTCAACAAACCGAGCCTGAAATACCATGCACCAAGATCCAAATACGACTCGATGGCCAGCTCGTGACGAATCGATGATGTAAACGCCCGCTTCGCCTCATCCGTGGGTTGCCCCAGATAATCTTCAAAGCCTACAAAATGATTCAGCGGATTGAGTTTTCTAATTACCTCCCGCGTTTCGGAAGCTTTCAGCCTGTCGTTTTTCAACTGGTATGCGACGGCCATCAACTGAAGCGCCTCTATATTTTTTGTGTTGGTTTCAAGGGCTTTCTCAGCGTAGTGGATGGCCTGATCGAATTTCCTGCTACGCAGGTCCAGGCGGCTGATCTCCGTGTACGCGGCGGTTCGGTATTCCGCCGACATCGCCGCCACATCAAATCCATCCCGCGCATCGGTCAGGTTTCCAAGCGCCGTTTGTGTGAGCCCGTAATAGTAGTTAGCGGCCGGGTCATACGTATCAAGTCGGAGGGCATGCATCAACAGCTCCAGCGCTTTGGCATATTCCATGTTTCGGTAGTTTACCATACCGAGGTCTGTCAATGCCGGCAAATAGTGCGGATCCTTCGCCAGGCATTGAATCAACTTGTCCTTTGCTTTCGCATACGTGCGACTCCGAATAAACTCCTTGCCCTGAAGGTGAAGACCGTGCACCGTATTCCAATCAACGTCTGCCGGTGAGGTAGTCGGTCTTGACAATACTCCATCCGCCGGATCCGTTCGGTACTCCAACAACCGATCACCCAGGATTACTTCGAGGTCGCCGGTCGCGGATGAAGCTGTTGCGACCGAGTCCGTAAAATGCTGGAGAATTTTCAAATCCACCTTTTTTGAGTAAATCGTTTTTTGACCCTGCCGGATCGTTAACATCGCCTCGATGTTCATTACCGGAGAGATGTCGACACGCACCATCCGCTGGCTCGCGCGCACATTCATAGCCCCAACCGGGTTGGCAGTTACAAATCCCTGCGTTTCCTTGACAGGAAACCAATATTCCGTCCACGTATCTGACTGGTAAGGTGCGAAGCCACGGTGCTTGAAGGGCGTGACCGTGGACGATTCCGCTGTCTGATTGAATAATCTCCCCGACTGCACTTCTGCATATTGCCCATCCTTATCAGTCAGCAGCTTTTCCCAGATCATCCCCTGCTGGGAGAGGCCCCATATCCATATCTTTTTTCCCGCCTTCTCATCATGCGCTGCATAACGGCCCATCCCAAAATTATCCCGATGCCAATAGGCTCCAAAAAAATTGGTATACTTCCCAAACACGTGATAGGATTTATAGGGACCAAAATCATTCCGGTCATAAAAGGAGATATCCTTGCCGTTTTCCGGGTGTATCTTCCACGCATTGCTTTCCCCGTCATGGCTCAGGTGATGCGTACCGGGGTAAATAAATTCAAGATTACCCGCCACAGGAATCCCCGCATTCATCCAGGTGTAGTAAGGCTGTTCAAAAGATGTTGTGTTGCTCCAGAACGACCGTGTCGTGAAATAGGCTTTGTCTTTGGGCAGGTTTATTTCGATGGTCCAGGACGTCTGCGTTAGCAGGTCAAGCGTGCCAATGAAGCAACTTACACTTCCATCGGCGTTGGTCTTCGTCATGTAATCCACCGGCGTGGAACAGTTTGGAGTGTGGCCAATAATACCATAGTTGGCTTCAATGCCTCCGCTCGTCCACGGACCGCGCATGGCAATGTCACGGAACTTGACGACGTGGTTGTAATAAATAAATGGTTTCCCGGTGGACTTCTCCGTGGCAGCCCAGATTTTTCCCCCTATTTCCGGAAGAATCAGGATCTGGATGAAATCATTTTCCAGTTCCACCACCTTCCATGCCTGGTTGACGGACTTGTCCGTGTACCCGTCAAACCGAAAATACGGATAGAACGGCCCCATGCGGGCTATGGGGTCCGGATCTGAAAAGGGATAGGTCTTAAATGTTTTTGTGTATTCCTTCACCTGTGAGGCTTTTGGCTGGGCGAATCCGCAAAGCACTCCAAGGCACAGGACCGTGGCCCCCACAATTTTTATTTGAATCATTTTCTTCATCGGATTATCAGCAATAGACCTTTTCCTTTTGGGATCAGAAATTTTTCAGTGACCGGAATGGATAGGGCATCCTGAAAACCCGGCACGGCGGGTGCCTCCAGCGTGCGCGGCGGTTTCAACCCCAACGATGCCCAGTCAATCTGCAGGCTCGCCATCACATCTTCCTTTGCCCAGCTGGCCACAGCAACCAAAACGGATTCCTTTTTCCTATAGATCGTGACAAGCACTTCCGGATGGTCCGACTTCACCGGATTATCATCTACCCAATACCCAATCATTTCGGTGCCATGCATTCCAAAATCATCCCAGACCCTCCAAAGATGCCTGGGGTCGCTGTTGTCGGTCCATGGCATTCGGTTAGTCATTCCGTAAACCATTCCTCTCCATGGATTGCCACCCTTTTCAAGCATTTCACCCATGAGGCCAAAGGGAATCCCCGAAACTTCGGTCAGCCAGAAATCCGGTTTTGCATCGTAATCAAAATATTCCCCGAACCAAAGCCGGTTGATGTACGGAAAGTGCTCCAAGTACAGGTTGGCGCTGTTGTTGAATCCATCCCGTTTGTTGAACTGGTTAGCGGAATGAAGATCAATGATGCCTGGTCCGCGTTCACTGCGGAGTACGCGTCGTATGCGTTTCATCGTCGTCCGATCGAACGCTACGTCATCGAGATATATACCATCGATCCCCACATTTTTCACAAGCCAACTCATTCCCTCCACATAATAGTTATGCCAACGACTCATCCCGCTGTTGATCACGGCAGCATCTTTCAGCTCCGGTACAAACCATGCGGCGATGTAGTTGTCACCCAGATGCTCTTGAAGCCAGGAAAATCCTCCTCCATTACCCGGTGAATAAATTTCCGTTCCGAGACTTCTCATCGGGGCGGTTTCATACGCCCGGTTTGACAACTCCCGAACCGTATTATAGATTTTTACCTGGAGCCCCCGGGTATGGGCCAGATCGATATACTCCTTCATTTGCCTTGTGCGCAAGAATGGATAATTGATATACGGGTTGATCTCGTTGGCGTGATGAATGTTCACTACGGTGGCACCTCGCTTTACGATAGTATCTACCGGACTGTACCGGTGATAGAATCGGGTCTTCCACTGAAAGTCCGTGTCCAGGGTATGGAAAGGTGTGAATAGGAGTGTGAAATCAAAATTCAGGGACTCACCGGCACTCATCGCTCGCGTTCCGGCAAAGGCGTTAACCAACGCGGTCGTGCCTTCTTCGGAAATCTGAATACCACCCTTGCCGTCATTTCCCCACGAGGGAGGAAGGTTGAGCGGTTTCTGTAAATAGAAATTTGTGTTCAACGGCCTTGAATAATTTTCTGCACGCAGCGAAAACTGAATCCCCCCGTTGACATTGCCGATCCATGCACCGTCCTGATTCTTGTTGGTCACATCCCAGGCCCATGAAAACAACGCAGGCCGCAGACCACCCGGGAGCCCCAGACCCATCATGTATTTGGAAAACGATTTTTGTAGCGGAATCTGCAACCGCACATCCTCAAACTCCTCATCGCGAAGGCTGGTTAGCTTCAGGGAGTACAACATATACCCGTCAAATTCAAGCCGACCGGATACCTCCAGTTTCAGATTCGCCGCCGTACTAACCATATTCCAGGTTATGGCTCCTGTAGACTCCTTATGGAATTCGGGTTTACTTCCCGAAACCCACGTTACCGACTCCCCGCCCTTCCGGATTAGCTGAAACTCAAACGGAGCATTCAGAATCGACCTGCTTTCTTTTTCCAGTGCCGTCATCCGGGGTGAGAAGTACGTGCGCAATTGCGCTGGCAGGCCTTGGTCCCCGATTTCGACCTCCCTGCCGAGAAGGGAAATCGAATTGCCTGCAACCTCCAGAGGCAAATAAGGCGCAATGACATCATCGTTTGCGGCAAGCGTAGAGTTTAGCCACGTCAGGCGTGTCTGTTTCCAGGGCTCGTCCACGCCGCCGTGCTTTGAAATTCTATCGGTGACGGTCAGCCGGATAGTTACCTTCCTTGCCTTAGACCCCTTGGTCTGAATAATTGCTGTTCCCGTGTACAATCCGGGTATCTGGTTTTCAGGGATTGTCAAGACACACCACAGGGGTTGAACGGTTCCCTTCTCGACATCCAATTTCTTATAAAAAGGGAGTCCATCCCATCCGATGCCAGAGGTATTGATGCATGATATACCGATTCCCACAATAGACTTTCCTGGGCCCGCGAGATCGGAGAACGTCACCTGAACATCCTTCAGTCGTTTTGCATGCGGGTACAAACTTAGTTGAAAGGCAAAATTTTCACCTTTGTCAACATTAGAGGTAAATGTATCGGACGGGCCCTTCAGAATCCATCGCTGCGGAATATCCTGTTTCATCCTGACAGGGTTCATCCGGTCCTCGGGAAAAATCATGAAATCAAGGTTGTTGTGCTTTGCCGCCAGCGTGGCCGTCTCCGCCCTCGTCGCGATTACCTCCATGGGATAAAAACTATTGAGCGAGTCAATGGACTGCAGTTCGACCACCCTTCCTTTCAAAGGCCTTGAACTGTTGATTTTACTTTTCCATGAAGCCGCCGCCGTCTCGCGGAAAGGCGGATACGTAACTACTGGATAATTTGACCGTCCTTTTGACCAGTATTTCAGGTAGTATACGTGGTAACGCGAGATCCCGGTCGTGGGCTCAAAAAGTATGGTCCCTGTTTCACGATCTATATGTTCCCGCGACACGTTCTGAATGATATTTCCGGAAGAATCAGTGACAATGATCATTTTTGATTCCGGGTGATAATCACGGCGGCGCCAACGAATCGTAACCCGCGCAACATCTCCCTTGCCGCGTACGTCAATAACGGCCCGGTGATTTCCCAGCGAATCCGGTGACCAGCAATTTTCACAGACTGTATACCGAAGCTCCTGGCCTTGTCCGGTGGTAAGAAGCGACAAAAACAAAAGAAGCATGATTAATTCCCTTATATGCAAAAACATAATTAGCGCGCGTGATACTTTCATTGTTTCTAAATTATGAATTTTAAAACGCTAAATTGTCCCGTGTATATAATTTCATGACTTCCATTGATCAATACCGCCAAGACACGCCCGGCTGCCAGCATAAAATTCACTTCAACAACGCGGGCGCTTCGCTGATGCCTGCTTCGGTGATCGAGGCGCAAAAGACCTATCTCGACCTCGAGGCGATCACCGGCGGATATGAAACGGCTGACCTGCAGGCTGAAGCAATCAATGCGTTCTATGACGCCATGGCCCGACTGATAAATAGTGCGCCTCATAATTTGTGTTTTACTTCCAGCGCGACTAATTCGTTTGCCCGCGCGTTGTCCAGTATCCCCTTCCAGCGGGGTGATTCCATTCTCATTGCAAACGAAGACTACATTTCCAATCAACTGACTCTTCTGTCATTGCAAAAACGGCTGGGTGTCCAGCTGCTCCGGGCAGAGAGCCTGCCAGAAGGCGGTGTTGACCTGGATAATATGAAGCAACAAATGGATCGACATCGACCCCGCCTGGTGTCTATCAGTCATGTTCCCACGAATACGGGATTGATCCAACCAGTTGAAGCCGTCGGTACCCTTTGCAGGGAACGTGATATCCTCTACCTCGTAGATGGATGTCAGAGTATCGGGCAGTTCCGCATCGATGTGAGGGCTATCCAGTGTGACTTTTTCACCGGCACGTTCAGAAAATTTCTCCGGGGTCCCCGGGGGACGGGCTTCCTCTATGTGTCAGACGAAGTTCTTCAGCAGGAACTCTGGCCCCTGCACATAGATATGCGCGGGGCAGACTGGACAGGTCCCGACAGCTTCCAACTCCAGCCGGACGCAAGGCGATTTGAGGACTGGGAACTTCCCTATTCACTCGTCATGGGAAGCCGCGCGGCGGCGGAGTATGCTTTGCGCGTCGGACTGGATGAAATTCAGGAACGAAATGAAGTTCTATGCAAGAAGGTCCGGGCCGGCTTGTCTAGACTGGGGCTCAGGCTCATGGACCGTGGGGCCTCGTTAGGCAGTATTATAACCGTTGCCGTTCCGGGTAAAAAGCCAGAGGATGTGCTGCATCAGCTCCGATCGAGAAACATCAACACGTCCATCGCTTCACGGAGTTCTGCGGTGATCGACTTTGACGCAAAAGGGGTGAGTTGGGCGCTTCGTATTTCGCCACACTACTATAATACCGAGCAGGAAATTGAGTTACTCCTACAGGGGATCAAAGAGATTATCTAACTTACAACAGCACTTTCCTGAGCCTATGGAACGAAACGATTTTATCCGATTACTTGGAACAGGGACCTTGGCAGTATGTGCAGGCTGCGCCCTGGATTCATGTTCTTCCTCCGATCCCAGCCCTTCCACGGCGGCACCAACGAACATTGATTTCACGCTGGATCTAACGGCTGCAGAAAACGCGGCACTTCAAAGTGTCGGTGGGTCGCTTGTGAAGAGCGGGGTCATCGTTGCCCGCCTGTCCAGCACGGAGTTTACTGCTCTCAGCCGCTCGTGCACGCATCAGGGAACGCCGGTTGATTATCAGTCGGGCCCTATGAACTTTCTGTGTCCAAACCACGGGAGCAGATTTGCAACGACCGGGAGTGTCATCAACGGTCCTGCGGTTTCCCCCCTAAAGAAATACAATACACTACTTACCGGCGACAGCCTCCGGGTTTTCTCATAAACTCTATATTTGGTTTGTGAAGACCCGCAACGCAATCGCCCTTACCCTGCTGGCAGAAGGCCTCGTAGTCGGGCTGGGAACAATCGAATACGGATGGACCGTGGAGGGGCTTCAGGCATCCACTCGCTTTTCGGGACGACTTTCCCTGGCCATTTTTTCGATGATCTTCCTGCTCCATCCGGGCAAGAAGGAGGCCCTCCATCCGATTCTTTCTGAAAATTACTTTCTCGTCTTCGCTATTGCACACGGGATTCATCTGGCAGAATTGCTGAGCTACGTCATTCTATCGGGTATTCCGCTTGTTCCTATTCGTGTCGCCGGCGGGTTTATTGCTTACGCCATGATCTTCCTGATGCCGTGGTTTCAATACCAGCATCGGCAGGGAAAGATTACTCCGGTCCGGTTCCAACAACTCGGTTTCATATACCTGTTTTACGTGTGGTTTATTTTCTTCATGACCTACCTCGCCCGGGTAAACAAAAGCTTCCCCAATGCAGGAGGCAGCTATGCCGAATACATCGTACTCATGGCCTTCGTCAACATGATCCTCGGGATCAAAATAATTCAGATCCTTCGCAGAAAAGCCTAGACCTTATTGGCCAAGCATCACAAATGCACCCCAGTAATACGGGTCTTTGTATTTTGGTTGGGCCATTAACTGGGCCTGCGCCTGCCTGAACGCCTTAAGCTTGTTTCCTGTCTTGACCCAGTTCGTGTAGAAGTTTGTCATTAACAACTGTGTCGCAGCATCGTCCACTTTCCATAGGCTCATCAGCAACGCATTAGCTCCTGCTACCTGAAAGGCGCGCTGCAGGCCGTAGACTCCCTCACCGGCTCTGATTTCCCCGAGACCCGTTTCGCAGGCGCTCAAAACAATCAGGTTCGTACCCTCCAGATTAAGATTCATCGCCTCATACGCCGTAAGGATACCGTTATCATTGGACTGCAGATCTGTTTTCTTTTCTTCTTTCGCAGGATCTGGAGCACCAGCCAGAATCAGACCGGACCGGAGCAAGGGATTATTTTTCGCATGCTCGGCGCTCACTCCCATGGCATCCGCCCCGGTGTCAGCAAGGAAATAGCCATGGGTCGCGATATGCACCAGGGCCGGGCCCTTGAGTTCTTTAATACTCGCTTCCGTTGCTTCCGCCTGCAGGCGTTGATCTACTTTATACCCGGAATTTTTTAACACCGTAGACACCGCAGTCATCTCTGCTTTCGTTCCGGGAAGTGCCGGTGCCGCCCCGCCAAAGTCAGGAAAGCCAAGGAGGAATGCACTCTTCACCGCATTGGGCTTTCTGGTTTTAGCCGTCAACAGATCGCGGGAATTACCAACAACAACGATTTCCAGCCGATTCCCAATGTAATCGCTGCCGGGCTTGCGGATGGTGTTGACATTGATCTGGGTGTAGACCCCGTCGGGCGACAGATACACCTGCTTCTTGCCCACAAGGAGCGGATCGATCAGCGACCAGAACTGGATATAGGAGAATTCATCGGGAATCCGCTGGATGATGGCATTCTTATAATATTTTGCAAAGCGCGTCTCCAAATGATTTCCATTAGGAAGTACCACCAGTTTTGGTTCTTCCACTCCCCGCGTAAGTACGAGCACTGCATACTTCACGTCACTTGTGAAATCTTTGTCAAACGTGCGGATCCGAATGATCTCTACTACCGCGTCGCCATCACCGAGAAGCCCGGATATTTGCTTCATCTGAACCCGGTCGGAAGCATACCCTTGTGAAAATTCGGTGGACTGCGAAGATAACGCGCGCTCCATGTCGTTGGCCTCTTTCTCCAGCGCACCCAAGTCCACTTTTTGGTTTTTTAGTTCTTCCCGTGAAAGGGAGTAGTACCGCGCCAACGCTTCCTTTTTGTCCAACCAGGTCACGTAGCTGCGGATCAACTGGTCGTTGCCACTGGCCATAATCGCCCGCTTGATCTTGTTAGTCGAATTCAATAAAAGACCTTTTGTGGCCACCTGGTACTCAAACATGGTCCGCAGCATGGCAGGGTTGGTCGCACTGGCTTCGAGGCAATAATTATAGAATCGTTGAAACCGGGGCTGAAGGACATCCCAATATTTTGTTTTCTCCGCCTCGCTCATCGGCGGAAAATACCGGCTGATAAAATCCATCGACTTCTCCATGGCCCCGGCATATAATTCAGTAGCTTTTGAAAAGTCGCCTTTCTTCCAATAAAGAATTCCCAAATCTTCCTGAGACTTGACGTTATCGGGATGTCCGGGATCCAGGGCCACACTCCGAATGGAGATCGCCTGGGTAAGCGCACTCTCTGCTTCATCAAAACGGCCCTGCATCCGGTAAAAATTTCCCAGGTCGTTGAGCACCTTGGCATAATTTGGGTTCTTGTCACCAAATTTCGATTTGTAAACCGAAGCCGCCGACTTAAGATAGCTTTCCACTTTGTCAAGCTTTCCCATGTCTATATAGAGTAAGGCCAGGCTGTTCAGTACACCAGCATAGTACGGGTTGCCGCTTCCCAGCCCCTTCTCCAGGCTGAGATAGATGGCTTCTGCCTCGGCAAACTTTCCTGTTTGCTGGTAAAGCAAGGCCAGGTTGGATTGAAATCCCACCAGGTTTCGCATGCCCTTCTTCTTCAGTTTATCCATGATAGCAGAGGCTTTCTTGAGGTTCTCAATCGCATCCTGATATCTCCCGATCTCCGAATAGAGGATGGCCTGGTTGTTTAGCGTGACGGCATACTCCTGGCTCTCGCTTCCTATTCGCAGCTGAATGATCTGCAGCGCCTCATCAAAGGCCATTTCCGCTTCATGGTAATGTGCCTTTTCCTGCAGGAGCACGGCGTGATTATTCAACGAGGAGGCGTACGCTTTGCTGTTTTTTCCCAGCGTACGTTCACGCAAGGTCATCGCCTCTGCCGTGAACTTCTCCGCCGAACTAAACCGCCCCATGGTGGCGTACATCAATCCCAGGTCAGCAAATACTTTGCTGTAATTGATGTTATCGGTTATCCCCTCGTCCTCAAACGCCTGCTTCGCATTCATGAAATAGAGTTCAGCCGCGGGATAGACGCGCGTTTCATATAGTTTCTCAGCCACATCCAGGATTTCCCGACAGCGCTGGACCGGAGTTTTAGAGGCTTTGTCTTTGGTCATCCCCGACACCGTGGACACCGTTTTTATGACCGTCTCATCCGTATCGCGGATGTCCATCATCCCTGAATTGTCGATTACCGAAATGGCATAGTTGAAATCCGAAGAATCAACGCGGTTGCGCTCGCTTTCCAGATTACCTTCTGCCATCTTCTTCGTCTGGTCCAGTCCCTTCTTCAACAGGTTGTCAAATTGGGCCTCTGCACTGACGGCCACTGCCAGCAGCAGAGCCAGCGAAATAACTTTTGTTTGCATGGCTGATTCTTTAGTTAATTACGTCAAAAACTGTCACACGTCCTGTAGGCGGTGATGAGGGCTGCTTCCCCTTCCTTTCCGGGAACAGCGTTTCCATGCTCCATTCCCATGACCCCGCGATAGCCTTTGTCATAGATAAACCTGAATACATTTCTGTAATTGATCTCCCCCGTGGTTGGCTCCTTCCGCCCGGGATTGTCGCCGATCTGGAAATAGGCAATCTCTTCCCAGCAACGCTCGATGTTGTTGATGATATTACCCTCGTTCCGTTGCATGTGGTAAACATCATAGAGAATTTTGCATGCTGGACTTTTCACCGCCTTGCAGATTTCGAAAGTCTGATCCGATGTACGTAAAAATAACTCGGGTGTATCGCTCAACGGTTCCAGCACCATAACAAGACCGGCTGGTTCCAGAATTTCAGCACCTCTTCGCAACGCATCCACCACATTCGCTGTCTGGATTCCAATAGGAAGCTTGCGGTCAAAAAAACCAGGGACTACCGTCATCCACTTCGCGTTCACCCGGGCAGCAGTATCCAAAGAAAGGCGGCATGCTTTCACAAACGTATCCTTGAATTCCTGCTTACCGGTTGCGAGCGAAGTCTTCCAGTTGTCTCCACCCTCGATAACAAATACCCCCATAGTCATACCCAGCTGGGTCAACGTCCTCCCAATCTTTTCCTGGTCCGCTACCGAACGCTTAAGTAAATCATTGTCCTCAATTGCCCTGAACCCCTGATCGTGCATGAATTTGATCTGATCTATGAAATCCAAACCAGCAGAGTTTTTGAACATGCCTTCATGGGGCGCGTAATTCATCCTGAATGTGGGGCCTCCCGGATAAGGCACTTGCGGACTTGAGAATGCGGGAACGAAAAGGCTGGAGGCTGCCAGCGCAGAAAGGCTATTCTGAAAAAATGTTCTTCGCTTCATTTGCATGTGGAAGGTAGAAAGGAATCGTTCAATATCATCTACCTTTCGGTCAAAATATCATCCATTGAGACTCTATCGCAACCTTTCCGAAGCCGTCGTCGAAAACCTCCACCAGATTTTTGTTGAAAACCGCTATGCCGACAAGGTCATCGAAAAAGTTTTGAAGAAAAATCCCAAATGGGGTGCCCGCGACCGGCGGTTCATCGCTGAAACGACGTACGACATTGTTCGCTGGTACCGGCTGTTCACCGAATTGACCAACGCACCCGAGGGTGACTACTGGACCCTGTTTGGCGCCTGGTGCATGTGGAACAAGGTGGACCTACCCGATTGGGAAGAGTTCCGGAAACTGGACAAGCCCAAATTTTACGAGCGCTATGACAAGGCAAAGCACAAACTTCGTGTCAGCGAATCCATTCCCGACTGGCTGGATGAGGTGGGTGCGTCGGAGCTGGGTGCCGGCTGGGAGGAAGAAATCCATGCGCTGAATGAGCCCGCCAAGGTGGTACTACGTGTTAATACGCAAAAAATCTCCCGTCAGGAACTGCAACGGGTGCTGATAGAGGAAGAGGGAATTGAAACAGAGAGCCTCTCCGAATTTCCGGATGCCCTTATCCTGAGCGAAAGACAAAACATTTTTACCAGACAGCAATTCAAAGACGGGCTGTTTGAGGTTCAGGATGCCGGCTCACAATTGATTAGCGCCTTCCTACAGGCAAAACCCGGTATGCGGGTGATCGATGCATGCGCCGGTGGCGGCGGCAAGACCCTTCACCTGGCAGCGCTGATGCAAAACAAGGGACGAATCATCGCCCTGGATACCGAAGAATGGAAACTCGATGAGCTGAAGAAACGGGCACGGCGTGCCGGGGCCAGTGATATCATTGAAGCACGCGTCATCGATTCTTCCAAGGTGATCAAGCGCCTTGAAAAGTCCGCGGATCGGCTGTTACTTGATGTTCCGTGCTCCGGATTAGGCGTACTTAAGCGCAACCCGGATGCCAAATGGAAGCTGTCGCTGGATTTTATCGAGGAAGTAAAAAGCAAGCAACAGGAAATCCTCGGCACATATCCTTCCATGCTAAAGCCTGGCGGGATAATGGTTTACGCCACGTGCAGTATCCTTCCCTCTGAAAATGAAAAACAGGTGAAGCAGTTCATGCAGTCCAATGAAGGGAAGTTTGAACTGCTTGAGCAGCGGACACTTCTTCCGAGCGCCGGGTTTGACGGGTTCTACATGGCGCGGGTGCGGAAGGTCGGCTAAGAAAATCAGATCAGCGAAACCACGATCCGAATCAATGCAGCAATTCCGAGAACCATTATACCGAGTCGGTACACGTTGAACTTGCCGGCAACTAATCCACCAGAGACCAGAATTTCCGTTTCGCCCTTGTCCAGTGATTCGCTGGCCTGTATCGAGCCTTTTCTCATGGATTTCAACGTGGCCATGGAATATTCCACGACAGGGACTCCCCTGCTGTCGAGCCATTTTAGATTTCTTCCAATGAGATTGGAAGTCAACCAGAACGTTTTGCCACTTTTCAGTTTCAGATACGTTTGTCCGACAAGCCGGTTGCGTATTTCACCCACCACTTCATCCTTGCGACGCAGTTGAAGTTTGTTGTGCCAGAATCCCAGGTGCGAGAATTTCACGCTGTCCTCCGGTGTCCTGAAGGTGCCGTTCGAACTGAGGGAACTCAGCAAAGTGAGGGTCCCTACCGAATGGTTTCCCTGCTCGAACTCAAATTTCCTTCCACTTGTATCGACATTCTTCCAGGTGATGCTTTCCATTATTTTCAGACTGTTTTATTCAAGGTTCTATGTTCAGCTAGAGGCATCAATTTGCTTGAAAGGCAAAAACGAAACGACTGTAATTTTTGCGCAGCAGGAATGCCAGACACGACAAGGTACACATTTCAAAACCTGCTTCCAATGTTCCAGTGACTTGCCCATCTTTTCAGGCATGTGTTAATCATTTTTTTGAAGCGCGCAATCCCTTGAAAAATAAATTGATGTTACAAACTCCTAATCGTTACTACAAAGAGTATAAAGCGATAAACACTCAACACGAGTTGCATAGCAAAAATCAATAGTAGCGAGCTGAGAACCACTCTCCACCATTTAAACCCGTAAAACGCCCGGACCCCCCTGATAAAAAAGTAAAGCAGAAAAGCCAGTACAAATGGTGTCGTGTAGGTATCCCAAAAGAGAAAGTTCAACTTAGTACCCATGGTTTCAGCTATTACGATAACAGCCTGTAAAAAAAGTCCGTATAGGATGGTCGGGACAAACAACAGAAAGGTGCAATACTCCAATGAAAACATCATGTGATCCGACAGGTACAACTGCTTCGAATAATTTATCAAGACAAGGAAAGGAAACATGAGGACTACCAAAAGAATAAGCATAAGCTTCGACCAATTGGTGGAGGCCTGATCGTATTCAACGACGAATTCTTCAAACGTCTGCTTATTCTGTTTTAAATGCTCAGCAATCATAGTGCTTGATATGCCACTGTAAACCATGTGTTGCCTCTGGGTATACGCACCTGTGTTGAAAGTTTGAAATATTGGAAACAAAAAGTAAATAAAGTTGGCCACGAAAAAGAAAGCAACAGGCTTCATGTATCGACGCCTAATACCCCTCACAATATCTCCGGACATCATCCCCGGATTAAGCACCAACCTTCTCAAACTATGAAGAAATTTTCCATCAATGAGTGTAAACTCTTTGAATACGCTGTTAAAAAAATGATGCAATGACTTGTCTTCAGATTCAATTACTCTTTCACCACACCGACCACAGTACCGGCCAGAAAATGACGCCTGACAACTCAAGCAAATGCGACCAGCATCGTAGTCCAAATTGTTTTCATCTTTTTTAGAAAAAAGCAGCGCCATTTTACTTATTACGAATCATGAAGTAGTGAGGTCAGATAAAAATACATCGAATTCCCAAGGAGTCAAACATTAAAGAGAATAGATGAATTTGAACCGTGATGGAAGAATTTCTATTGAAAACTCTTTACTCTCAATATATTCCCCATCAATATGAGCCTGCATCACATTAGAACACCTGATGACAATTTTTTGTGTGCAGAAGTAATTCACGAAAGAAAGTGACAAATGCTTGCCCTTTTCAATAACAGGAAGATAAAAAATCCTTTTCCAGGGGGAAAGACTGCCAACCAGGTTGACATCCAGAAACCCGTCATCGGGCCTTGCCAATGGAGCAACGTGAAAGCCCCCTCCGTATCGCTTGCCGTTTGCAACGTCAATCATAAGGAAATGCGATTCCAAAGTTCTCTCTGCACACGACACGCTATACTTGCGTGACCTGTAAAAGAGAATGCCCCTTAGGATGGCCAGGAGAAATGATGTCTTTCCAGGCAACTTCGCTGCGCCAGCCATACGCTTCACGACGGCTCCCTCAAACCCTATCCCTATTCCATTCAAAAAATATTGATCATTGCATCTGCCGGCATCTATATTGCGGGGTACCGCTTTAAGTACGTACTCTACCTGATCTTCCATGATCATATCCTGATAAAGGATGGCATGAAAATCATTTCCAGTTCCACCAGCAAATAGAGCAATCGGCTTGTCGATGTCATGAAACGCGTTAATAAATTTATTCAGGGTGCCGTCACCTCCGACAACCCAAACCTGATCGCATGAATTGATTTGAGAATTCCATTCGCTCTCCATAAATATCTGGCCGGCAATTCCTTTTCCATTCAGGATCTGGTGGATCCGTTTTGACATCCTGAGCCCTTCCCCATTTCCTGCCAAAGAGTTTGTAACAAGGGCAATTTTCATGTGCAAATATTATGAATTGGCAATTACAACCTCCTAATCCTTATCTTCGCTCCATATCATGGGCCACCGAATTACTTTTCTGAAGCAGCGCATTTTCTCAGCCATACGCAAGAAAGTGCTCGGAAAATTCGCACAGGGGGTAATCTATAACACATCCAACGGGCTACTTGCAGCACCCATTGACGATGTTTCAGTTGGCAAATCACTTGGATTCAGGGGGGCCTACGACACACCTGAAATCGTCACCCTCCAGAAGCTGCTTTCAAAAGAAGACGTAGTGTATGTGATTGGAACGCACATTGGCGCTCTGCTTATCCCCCTCGCCGGTGTCAGCAAAGAAATTATTGGATACGAAGCCAATCCGGAGACCTTCGAATACGTATCGACCAACATACTGTTAAACAAATTGGGCAACGTTCGCCTGTTCAACTTCGCTGTGGGAGACACCGCACGAAACATTCAATTTTATCAAAACCGGTCAAACTCCGGAGGTAGCAAAATCAAACCGGTAACAGATAAGTATTATTACACGTATGATTCACCCAAGACTATTGAGGTGCCCATGGTCAGCCTGGATCAGCATATATCGAAAAACCAACTCCCGATAGCCGACGGGATCGTCATGGATATTGAAGGGGCCGAGTATTTTGCGCTGAAGGGAATGCCCGCCACCCTGGCCGCCGCCCGTTTTCTATACATTGAATATGTCCCCCACCACCTTGAAAATGTCTCCGGTGTTTCCAATAAGGAATTCTTTGACCTGATCCTTCCTCATTTCAGCGCTGTACAATTCATGCGACATTACGATGGTCCGATTGATCTGAAACAAAATGGAAAAGGCTTTGCACAACTTGTCGACACCCTCAGGCAGCAAGAGCATGCTGACGACTTGTTATTCCTGAAGGATACCTGATCTGATTCGCTACAACCTGGCCCCAATCCGCACACCTCCCCATGTATGTGACAACCCGGTTTTGAATTCTTTTGTACGGAACGTGTAGAAGTATTCCAGATAAATGGGGCCAACCTGCATGACTACACCTGCATTGTACCTGAACAAGAGGCGGTCAAGATCACCAGAAGCGATCGTGTACGGGCTTGCATCATTGAACAACCCACCCTGCAGCGTTGCATCGTATCCAACAATTGTGACCATGGGCTGTAAATAAAAATGAAACGTGAAACCCCGGGATTGAGCAGAAGCACGATCAAAAACAGACACGATCCGTCCGGTTACCCTTCCAGCGATCAATACCAAGCCAGTTGATAGTTTTGTATTGAGTGTGCCTGCATTTCCGGTAGCAAATCCATTTATGTAAATACGTTGAGGTACACGGAAGAGATTTTTTTCCAAGCCCAATTCATAATTAAGAACTATATCATTCTCTAT
>JAWXBL010000006.1:0-20141 GCA_034440075.1 Cytophagales bacterium | reverse complement strand
GGTCCCGACGCGTCGGGACGCTTCCATGGCATGGAAGAGGTCATCGCTTCGTCCCGTCCCGATAACTAACGGGAGCTATCGGGGCCGATATTCTCCACACCCCAACCAAGGTTGGTATGAAATGCACCCGGGGTTGATCTGGGTGCGTGGTGGAGTTTCACAATCTCCGGACATGGGGGAATTATGTCCTTCACCACAGGGTGCTTGACGCAGTCACCTTTCCAGTTACAATGCCCAAGTAGGTCTGATTGTTTGCCCTATCTTTGGAGCTGAGTCAACACGCAATGAAAAGACCTCTGGTTTACCCGAAATCCTCTACGGAGGATGCTGAACTTCAAAAGCTCATCGAATTCTATAACGAGACACTTGGCTTTTGCCCCAACAGCATCAAGACCATGCATATTCGTCCACGCATCGCTCTGGCGTTCATTGAAATGAACAAGGCAGTCATGGAAAATTCAGGCAGGGTAACCAGCGCACTGAAGCGTCTGATCGGATACATCAGCAGCTATACCTCTGGATGTCAGTATTGCCAGGCACATACTATACGCGCCGCTGAACGCTACGGGGCGATACAGGATCAGTTGGAAAATATCTGGGACTACAAGACGCATCCCTCCTTTTCTTCGGCTGAACGCGCCGCCCTTGACTTTGCCATGGCCAGTTCGATCATCCCTAATTCTGTTACCGATGAACTAGCGCAGAACCTGAGGAACTTCTGGGACGACGGGGAGATTGTGGAAATCCTGGGCGTGGTAGCCCTGTTTGGCTATCTGAACCGATGGAATGACTCCATGGGCACCGAAATGGAGGAAGGGGCCGTTGAATCCGGAGACAAGCTTCTAAAACACAAAGGCTGGTCAAGAGGAAAACACCAGTACGGATAATCCCTCGGGAAGATCTTACGCTTTCAACTAAATTGAGTCAGTCTCTTCTCATACCGCGCGAAAAGCCGGCAATTCAATAGAGAAGCATGACCCAACGTTCACCTCGGAGTGCATGGCCAATTTTCCGCCGAGTTTTTCAACAACTTCTTTCGCAATGTAAAGCCCAAGCCCTGATCCTTTGGATCGTTCGGTGGCTCTGTAAAACATTTCAAAAACCCTGGCCGTGTGAGCATCGGTTATCCCAATGCCGTTGTCTTTTACTTCCAAAAGAACAGCTTGCGCAGAGCGGCTGGCCGTCACCTGGATGAATGGTCGCTCCTTGGAAAAATCAGCATACTTGATGGAGTTGGTCATCAGATTATTCAACACAATCCGGAGTCGTTCCTTGTCCGAATAGAGATCAAGATCTTCAGAAACATGAACCTCAATGCTTACTTTATCAGCATTCTCGAAATATGTGAGGGAGTTAACGATCTCATCGATCAGTTCATGAAGCCGGAACTTCTTCATTTCCGGTTCCAGCCTAGCGTTGCGGGAGTAATCAACTATCTCCCGAATAAATTCATCCATCGCCTTTACCCGGTCTTTCATCAAGGAAATGTAAAGCGGATTGTTGGCCCCCTTTTCCTGCTGCATGATGGTGATCAGACCGCTGATGCTGCTTAGGGGCGCCCTCAAGTCGTGGGAGGCACTGTAAACGAAGCGATCAAGTTCTGAATTGGTTTTCTTAAGTTCTGCGATTTGCATTTCAACTAGTTTTTGAGTTTCCAAAAGGCCCTTCTCCGATTCATAATTCAACTTATGCATCATTACTATGCAATAAGCGCTGATAACGAACGTCATCGTGGAATTGACCATAAACAGAAAGCCAGCCTGAGAGCTGGACAGGTACCGTTGCGGGATGAAATCCATATCAATGGTTCCATCCACTATGAATAGAACGAGCGACAAAGTGGCTATCACGAGGCCCGTTCTCCACTCCTCATATCCATATAGGGCCAGCGATGATGCTGCGGTTGCCACATAATAGTAATTAACCCCTGATTGGCTACCCAGTCGTTGTGACAAGAACAAAAGAAGCACGTTGAGCGCTATCAAATCGATTACCCTGGCAATTCGATATTTCCCTTTCCATATCAAAAGCAGTGTAACACCCGATATTACAATCAGTATAGGCGCGAAGTGTGGACCACTGTAATCTCTCACAATTATTCCCACCAAAACAAATAAACCGACTGACAAGATAGTTTGAGCAAAAACAAGATATATTAACATGCTGGCCCGCTTTCGCTCAAGCGGATTTTGCACGTCATCTATCACAGTCTGAAACTGCCTTAACATGAATAATGGATCTGGCTTTTCCCGGACTTGGGAGTTGACCAATTTATCAAATTTATACAATTCCTCTTAAATAGTTGAACCAGCAAAGGGTGCAACTTTTGACCCGATTTGAATGTTTTACGATCCAATGAAAAATAAGACAAGAATGATAATGATCCTTGCTGCCAGCGCCCTGGCCATTTCCTCCACCTTCCTTTGGAGCAACCATCCACCGAAACCATCTGTCGAACAAATCAATCAATCTACTTTAGATATCCTGATTCTTTCGGAGCAAATCTTGTGGAGGGTGAAAACAGAACGGTCAACTGACAGTGTTGAACAATCCCTTTCAGCACTATCCATGAATTCACTGGTTTCAGGCCTAACCAACGACCGGTCACGAAAAACATTCTGGATAAACATCTACAATGCCTGGTATCAAATTCTAGCCACCAGGGAGCACATGAAAAGGCCAGAAATATTTACAAAACAAATGATTCCAATCGCAGGCAAATTCTTCAGCCTTGATGATATTGAACACGGGATATTGCGCAAATACAGATCAAAATACTCCCTTGGATATCTCCCACAACTTTTTCCATCCAAAACAATCAAGCAGTTGGCTGTTTCAGAAATTGATTTTCGGATCCATTTTGCTCTTAATTGCGGAGCCCGTAGCTGCCCACCTATAGCTTTCTATACCTATCACGATATCGATCAGCAACTGGAAACGGCAACAACTTCCTTCTTACGTTCAGAAACAGAAATAGACACCAAGAACAAGCGGGTGCGGGTCAGCAAAATACTGCAGTGGTTCAAAGGAGACTTTAACGGTACCTCCGGGATACGGACGATTCTTTCCACATACCTTCCTGGCGATTTCCATGATTACCTGATCAGCTACAAGGATTACAATTGGGATGCCCAGCTAGCAAACTTCCGCGAAGCGGAAAAATGACGGTAGCAAAGGCAAAGTGAATCCTTGAAAATTTACTTCACAGGCTCCCGGTGCCCCACCCATGTAAACCGTTTGGTGACATATTCGGGATTTGTAAACGATGCATTGCCTGACGGATTCCCACCCGTCACGTGGAAGTCGGAAAAAGCAGCGTTTTGATTCATGTAGATTCCTCCGGTGAGGTTAAAAGATACTGGCGTGGCGGCCAACGCCATTTCATCCGCGATCTTTTCGCGAACAACAGGGTCGGTGGTATATGCGCCACAGGAGATCGCCCCGTGGTGCTCGGCCATTTCCTTTGCAAGCGCGATGGACTGGTCCGTGTTTTTTGTCCGGATGAGCAAAGCAATCGGCCCAAAGAGCTCTTTGCTGAATATTTCTTTCTTTGACGCGTCCACCTCCACCACCACCGGAGTTGAAAGGCGCGCATTTTTGAACATCGGGTTTTCAAAGGGTCTTGCCTTCAGCCAAACCTTGCCAGGCAATTTTTCGGCTTCTGCCACACGTTCTTTGGTTTTTTTGTTTTGGACCGCACCAAGCACAAAGGGCCCGGCCTTTGGATTATCAACAAGGCTGTTGAGGTTGTCTACAAACTTTTGCGCAAACTGTTCAAATGTAACTTTTCCGGCAGGTGTACTAATGCCCCCTTCCGGAACAAAGAAATTCTGTGGTGCCGTACACATTTGTCCGCTGTATAGATTCACCGAGAACGCCAGGTTGGCTGCCGCCTTATCAATGTCCTCCGCAGAATCCAGAATGACGGAATTGACACCGGTCTTTTCGGTGAACACCGTTTTCCCCGGCAGGGCCTCCAGGTAGGACCCAAACGCTGAGTTACCTGTGAAGTCGATGAGTTTCACTGCAGGGTGCTCGGCCAGTTCTTTTGTGATCATCTTGTCAAACGTATCAGCGGCCAGCTGACATGTGCACGGATCCAGGTTATTGGCCGCCAGTACTTTCTGAATTTCCGCGACGACAAGGGCGATTGGCAGGATGGCTCCAGGATGAGGCTTCACAATGACTGAGTTTCCCGTCATCAAGCTTCCATAAATAGCTGTCACTGAATTCCAGGTAGGAAACGTGGAGCACCCAATTACCACAGAGATACCTTTTGGCACGGCCCGCCATTCTTTCTTCAACTGGAGGTTATACTTTCCCATGGGCTTGTCCCAGACCGTCGCTGCCGGGAAACGATTTAGCTCCTCGTATCCGGCTGCGATCGCTTCCAGGGCACGATCCGCGGCGTGAGGCCCCGAGGCCTGAAAGGCCATCATGTATCCCTGGCCGGTAGTATGCATCGTCGCATAGGCAATCTCAAAAAATCGTGACCTCATCCCGTCCAGCGATTCCATTAACACTGCAGCACGATCCTGGATGGATACCTTTCTCCAGGTGTGAAAGGCGTTGGTTGATTTTTCCATAAGGCTTGACACAGAAAAAATTGGATAGCTGATTTTCAGCGGCTCCTGCAAATACGGGGACTCCTCCTCCCCTCCCCAACCCGATTCACCCGCCTGCTTCAACTCCTCAAATTTCCTGCCCACCTGCCCCTTGAATTTTGCTTGTCCATCTGCATCGGCTGTCTCCCCATATACTGCCGGCGCCGGGTGCTCGGGGAAAGCCGCGTAAAACGTTCTGCTATGAAGCGCTTTTACAGCTTCCTCAAGAGTCGCCTTGTGTTTTTCAAAGGATATCATGTGATTGAATTTATTTCTGACTAAATACTTTTTTCAAAAGATCGGTGCTACGTGCGGCCGGATTCTGCCGGATATTTTTTTCTTCCTTCGCAATCATAACAAATAATCCATGGATGGCCATGTCGGTTGCATAGGCATTCAGATCCGGATTCACTTTCTGAACAAACGGAACACGGTTATAGTTGCCAACGATATCGCCATAGTATTTGGTAGCATTGACCTTGTTCAGGGAATTCTGAACAATGGGTGAAAATTTTTCTTTCAACTGTGAAGAAGTGGTCTTCTTCAGATACTGCGTGGCTGCGTCCGGCTCACCCTTGAGAATCGCAAAAGCATCCTCTACGGTCATTTGCTTTATCGCTGTGACAAATATAGGAGCGGCCTGCTTCGCTGCATCCTCGGCCCCCCGGTTCAGGGCAAGAACAAATTCATCAACCTGATTTCCCAATCCAACCTGCCGAAGCTGGTCTTCTACTCTTTTTACATCCGGTGGAAACGGGATTTTGATTTCAGGATTCTTGAAGTAACCATCTACCTGCGAAACCAGTTGCGAGCCCTTTGAAGCACCGTTTGTCAGGGCTTCCTTGAGTCCCCGGGTAACCTCTTCTGATGTGAGCGGAGTGGCCGCCTTGATCTCCTTTTCAACGGCTTTCCAAAATTGAGAAAATGCAGCCGGTGTTGCCAGGAACAGAAAGAATGTAAGAAGGAGTAATTTCTTCATGAACTAATGAATCCGATAGTCGCCGTTCAACGCCAAAGGTAAAACTTTTGATCAGCTTAAGGTATCCCGTGTAATTTCCTTAACCTGCTTGCAGCCGGCAAGTCCCATCGTAAGGTAAAACTCCGTCATGAGGTTTTGTAGCACCTCCCGTACGCCGTCACTCCCAGCCAGCGCAAGTCCGTATACATACGGTCTCCCCACACACACGGCTGTTGCACCAAGCGCCAGGGCTTTGAACATGTCGGCACCACCTCGTATGCCGCCGTCCAGCAACACCGGAATCTTACCTGCCACACGATTGGCTATCCCCGGAAGGGCATCAATGGTACTGATCGATCCATCCACCTGGCGTCCGCCGTGATTGGAAACGATAATGCCATTCATTCCGTGGTCGATCGCATGACCTGCATCGTCTGGATGAAGGATTCCTTTGAGGAGGATGGGGAGTTTCGTTTGGTTGCGTAAGAATGCGAGATCGTTCCAGGTCAGCGAGGGGTTGGAATAGATCGCCGTAAATTTTCTCACTGCCCTCAAGGGTCTCCCCGAACGCAGCTTGCTGACGAATCCATTGCCTGGATAAGCATTCACCATACTGACCAGGCCAGAAAGCAAGTCAAATGTAATGCGCGGTCTTGCCGTAGCAGGTTCCGGCTCATCCATCAGTCTCTGAAAGACGGGGTCTGACGTATACTGCGCAATGCCCTTACCTTCCAGGAAAGGCAGATAGGCGATGGTGAGATCCCGTGGCCGCCATCCGAGATGCGATGTGTCGAGCGTTACCACAATGGCCGTGCACCCCGCACGCTCAGCGCGCTGTACAAAACTAGCTACCAGGTCATTGGACTTGCTCCAGTATAATTGAAACCACCGTGGTGAAGCTCCCATGACTGCAGCCACATCTTCCATCGGCTTGCTTGCCTGGTTGCTAAAGATAAAGGGAAGGCCAAGTGCAGTCGCTGCCTTGGCCACGGCCACATCGGCTTCCGGGTGGACCATCTCCAACACCCCAACCGGAGACAGAAGAAGCGGTGCCGGAAGGCGCTCACCAAATAACTCAACGCCGGTATCCCGTTGACTGGTATCCCGGAGCATGCGTGGGACAATCCTGACCTTTTCAAAGTCAGACCGGTTTGAAGAAAGTGTACTTTCGAGCCCCGCACCTCCTGCGATGTATGCACATGCCTCGGCGCTCATGGACGCCTGGGCTTTTTCTTCCAACTGGCGCCAGGCAACCGGTACACGAGGCATCGTTCCGGCAAATCCACGCAGGTAGATTTCTTTCTGATGGTTGACCGCAGAAAATTCGTTGTTATCCATGTTACTAAGTTACAAGACAAAGTATAACAAGCAACGAATCGGGAGGCTGCCCTAAACTCCTATATTTGAGACCTCAATCACCTGCATGAAAACTGTACTGGCAGAACTTCTTTCCATCGGTGACGAACTCCTTTATGGTCAGATCGTCGATACCAACGCGCAATGGATGAGCACAGCGCTTACTCAAGTAGGCATACGCGTGATACGAAGAACTACTGTGGGCGACCAGGAAGAAGAAATACTTCGTGCCCTCGCGGAGGCGGAAAGCCGGGTAGATATTATTCTGCTGACCGGAGGATTGGGACCCACCAGCGATGACCTGACCAAGCCGTGTCTTGCGAGGTACTTTAAGTGCGAACTCGAAATGCACGAGGAAGCGCTTGCCGAGGTGCGGGAATTTTTTGAAAGCCGCGGAAGGCCCTTGACCGAGGTCAATCGTCAGCAGGCGGCGCTTCCCGCATGTTGTACCAAAATCACCAACGCGATCGGCACGGCACCGGGTATGTGGTTTGAGAAGGATGGGAAAGTCTTTATGTCGATGCACGGAGTGCCGCATGAAATGAAGCGGATGATGACGGACGAGGTTATGCCCAGAATCCTGAAAATTTTCAAAATGCCCACCATCCTGCATCGGGTGATCCGCACCGTAGGTATTGGCGAATCCGTTCTGGCAGAAAAACTAGCGCCACTGGAAAAAGAACTCCCCGATCACATCCGGATTGCGTACCTCCCCAGCCTTGGTGAAGTGCGGGTCAGGCTTACTGGTACCGGGGCTGATTCCAAAATCCTCGAATCTGAATTGGAAGCATTCGAAGAAAGGGTACGATCCCTCGCCGACAAATATATTTACGGCTATGGCGAAGAGTCTCTGGAAGAGGCTATTGGCAAAATTCTTCGCTCGGCCAAACTGACATTATCAATTGCAGAAAGCTGCACGGGCGGATATTTATCCCACCTGATAACCAGCGTACCGGGATCTTCCGACTATTTTTTGGGGAGCATGATTCCGTACGCGTACGAGATCAAGATGCGGCAATTGGGCGTGAAGCCGGAGGTGCTGGAAAAGAATGGCGCTGTCAGTGAACCCACGATCATCGAAATGGCGAATATTGTGCGTGCAAAATTCAATTCGGACATCGGCGTCGCCACGAGTGGGATTGCCGGCCCGGGCGGCGCTACACCGGACAAGCCAGTGGGGTTAATCTGGATTGCCTATTCCGACAAGCACCAGACGGTCACGAGAAAGTTGCAGCTGAGCAAGGACCGGATGATCAACATTCGGATGGCTAGCGTCGCCGTACTAAACCTCATCAGATTGTCGGTGCCCCGGTAGGCTTATTACACCCCGGAGTCCGTATCTTGCAGTCCATCTTTCTGAATCAGAACCAATGAAACAAATCATCATCACGTCGCTCTTTCTTTCACTAGGCGCATTTTCAAGCATCTCCTTTGCACAGCCAGACAATCAATTGACGCGTGAAATTTTTAAAGAACTCATTGAGATCAATACAACGCATTCATCCGGGAACACGACACTTGCCGCTGAAGCGATGGCGGCACGACTTCGTGCGGCAGGCTTTGCGGACAAGGATCTCTTTATCGGCGGCGCCCATCCAAAAAAAGGCAACCTTGTCGCTACGCTGAGAGGTACCGGTAAGCGCAAGCCCCTGCTCTGTCTGGCTCACCTGGATGTGGTGGAGGCGTTGAAAGAGGATTGGACTACCGACCCATTCAAATTCGAGGAAATAGATGGTTTCTTTTATGCCCGTGGCTCCAGTGATGACAAGGCCATGGCCGCCATTTTCATCGCCAATCTTGTCCGCTATAAGCGGGAAAAATTTGTCCCTGACCGTGATATCATCGTTGCATTAACAGCCGACGAAGAGGGCGGGGATCACAACGGCGTTGATTGGCTGCTTAAGAACCACCCAAACCTTTTACAGGCAGAATATGCCCTCAACGAAGGCGGGCGCGGACAATCTCAGGATGGTAAAAAGATTCTTAACCAGGTGCAACTGAGTGAGAAAGTATTCCAGAGTTTCCGCCTCGAGGTGAAGAACCGTGGCGGCCATAGTTCACAGCCCCGAAAGGACAATGCCATTTATCGGTTGGCGCATGCGCTTGACAACTTGGCAAAATTTGATTTTCCCATCAATCTGAATGAAGGAACGCGGGTTTACTTCGAACGATCGTCCAAATTGGAAACCGGACAACTTGCAGCAGACATGTTGGGGATACTACAACCCAGCCCGGCGGCCGATGTCATTGCACGTCTTTCTGTTTTTCCAAATTACAACGCCCTGCTGCGAACAACCTGTGTCGCCACCATGCTGAGCGGCGGGCATGCGGAAAACGCATTGCCGCAAACCGCTTCTGCGGTTGTCAACTGCAGAATACTTCCCGGGGAAGATCCGGAAAAAATAAAAGAGACATTGCTCCGCGTTTTTGGAGACAATACCATTTCGGTCACCGCCATACAGGCAGCCAAACCAAGTCCTCCTTCTCCGCTTAACCCGGATGTGTTTGGCCCGATAGAGAAAGTGACCAAGCAAATGTGGCCGGGGGTCCCGGTGGTACCTACCATGTCAACCGGTGCCACCGACGGTGCGTACCTGAGGAACGCCGGCATTCCCACCTATGGAGTTTCAGGAATCTTCGGGGATATCACCGATGTACGCGCCCATGGGAAGGACGAGCGTATTGGTGTTCAGTCCTTTTATGAAGGTCAGGAGTTTCTTTATAAGGTTGTCAAGGAAATGGCCACGAAGCCGAGCGTGAAGAGGGATTATTGATTGTCTCATGACGCTAGGCGGAAAACAGGGTTGCTTGATCCTTCCTGCTTCTAGGAGTAGACCCATACTTTGTTTGGCAATCAGACGGCCCTGATGAAGATTATTCTGCATTAACTCTACTGGCAGGCACAAATTGCTGACGGTTCAGAACCTTCCAAATTCTCCTTACCTTAGCATCTTCAAACAATAAACTGCATGGCACGGGTAGAGCTGATTATGCCCAAAATGGGCGAAAGTATCATGGAAGCCACGATCTTGAAGTGGCTCAAAAAGCCGGGCGACAAGATCGATCAGGATGAATCTGTATTGGAGGTTGCCACCGACAAGGTAGACACGGAAGTCCCCTCCACACACGCCGGTACGCTGGAAGAAATACTTGCCAAAGAAGGCGACGTGGTGAAGGTAGGTACCGTCATCGCTGTCCTCAACTCGACGGTAGGTGCCGGCGACACCAAAAAAATATCCGCTCCCGCCGCACCCGCGCCCGTCAAAAAAGCTGTATCCGTTCCTTCGACAGCACCCGCAACCACAGCAACCAATGGCACATCCCATATCCCTGCGTCGGGCTATAAGATGTCATCCCGGTTTTATTCGCCGCTCGTTAAGAATATCGCTAAAGAAGAAAAAATTCCAGTCGCCGAGCTCGAGACTATCAGCGGCTCAGGAGCAGCCGGAAGGGTGACAAAGAAAGATATTTTGTCCTACATGCAGCATCGTGTGTCAGGGCAAGGGTTAGCGGCACGAAGCACAGCGCCACTCGTGCCGGCGTCCGTGAGTGCCGGCGACGAGATCATCCAGATGGATCGCATGCGCAAGATGATTGCCGAGCGTATGGTTGACTCAAAGCGCATTGCGCCTCATGTGACCTCGTTCGTGGAAGCCGATATGACCAACGTGGTCAACTGGCGAAACAAAAACAAGGCGGCCTTTGAAAAGAGAGAAGGCGAACCCCTCACCTTTACCCCTCTTTTTATTGAAGCCATAATAAAGGCCATTAAGGATTTCCCGATGATCAATATTCAGGTCGATGGCGACCGGATCATCCGCAAAAAAGATATCAATATTGGAATGGCCGTCGCCTTACCCAGTGGAAACCTTATCGTACCAGTCATCAAGCAGGCCGACCAATACAGCCTCGCGGGGCTGACAAAGGCGGTCAACGACCTAGCGAGAAGGGCCCGGGAAAATAAATTAAAACCCGATGACTTGGCGGGGGGAACATTTACAATCTCCAACGTAGGAACATTTGGGAACGTTATGGGCACACCCATTATCATGCAGCCCCAAGTAGCCATCATGGCAACGGGTGCTATCCAAAAGAAACCCGCGGTTCTTGAAACGGTACACGGCGATGTGATTGCCATACGCCACAAGATGTTTCTCTCCCACTCATACGATCACCGTGTGGTGGACGGCGCGCTGGGCGGCAGTTTTGTGAGGCGCGTAGCCGACCACCTGGAGAAATTTGATGTAAACCGGACGATCTAAGCCAATTATACCGGCAGAAACCAGGGCAGTACGGCCAGTAGAAATGTAACAAGCAACCAAAACAGCAGTCTGCGGTTTTCTTTCTGCTCTACAGTCATCGACATTTTCAATTTCAATTTGGAACGGAAACGCCCTCGAGGAGGTTGCCGATTTTAACATCCATTAACAATTATTAAGAATCTCCCCCACCTTGCCTGATGTCTTTTTGGATTGATTACTTTTGATGCCACAGAAATTACTAACTATGAAATTTGGAACCAAGGCCATTCATGCGGGCGTAGAGCCTGACCCAACCACCGGTGCCATCATGACACCCATTTTCCAAACCTCCACCTACGTGCAGGAATCTCCCTCGAAGCACAAGGGGTATGCCTACGCACGCGGAGCCAACCCCACCCGCACGCCACTGCAGAAAAGCATTGCGGCGCTGGAGAATGGAAAATTCGGAATCTGCTTTTCATCCGGGATGGGTGCTACAGACACGGTCATCAAACTGCTTAGCCCCGGCGACGAAGTGATTACCAGCAACGACCTCTACGGCGGCTCCTACCGGATGTTCACCAAGGTCTACGAAAAATTCGGAATCAAATTCCATTTCCTCGACTTGACCAACGCCGCAAACGCAGCGCCGCACATCAATTCCAAAACAAAACTGTTCTGGCTTGAGACACCGTCGAATCCGCTGATGCGAATCATTGATATCCAGGCGCTGGCGGCCATGGCCAAGAAGAATGGAAGTCTGGTAGCCGTTGACAATACCTTTGCCTCGCCTTACCTGCAGAACCCCTTGGAATTGGGTGCTGACATAGTTATGCACTCGGTCACGAAGTACCTGAGTGGGCACAGCGACGTGATCATGGGCGCCCTCGTCGTCAACGATGAGAAATTGCGTGACCAATTGGCCTTCATAACCAACTCATGCGGTGCCGTCCCTGGTCCGCAGGATTGTTTTCTGGTTCTCCGGGGCATTAAGACCCTGCACCTCCGCATGGAGCGGCATTGCACGAATGGAAAGAAGGTTGCGGAATTTTTACGGACACATCCCAAGGTTGGAAAAGTGTACTGGCCCGGATTTGCCGACCATCCAAACCACGACATTGCCAAAAAGCAAATGAAAGATTTTGGAGGCATGATGTCCTTTACCCTGAAAGATGAAAAGCTGGAGAAGGCAATCAAATTGATGGAAACCGTGTCCCTGTTTTCGCTGGCCGAATCGCTGGGCGGTGTCGAATCACTCATCAATCACCCGGCTTCGATGACGCATGCAAGCATTCCCAAAGAAGAACGGCTGAAAAACGGGCTCACCGATACGCTCATCAGGCTAAGCGTTGGAGTGGAGGATGTAGAAGATATTATCGCAGACCTCGAACAGGCACTCGCCAGTGTGTAATCAACGTTAGGCGTCATACAAAAAAAGTCCGGAAATAGTCCCGGACTTTTTTTGTCGCCTTTTCTATTGCGCTGTTACCCCCGCTTGTATTCATCGTCATTCTTTTGACGGCGGATTACCCGATTCGCATGGTTCTGCGCCTTGTGTAATCGGCGTCTTTCCATCCGGGTTACGTCTCCGTCAGACTTTGCCCTTCGCTCCATCCGTCGAATGTGGCGTTGCTGCATATTCAACCGCGCAGCCTCCCGGTTCGTTAGTTCTCCACTCATGCGCCCCTCGTGGATCCTTGCCCGCTGCACGTGTTGCCGGGCATCGACGCCCGGAGTGACACGCTGTGCAAAACTCAGCGTTGCTATCATGATACATGCGACGGTTATTGCTATGTACTTTTTCATATTGTTTTTTTGGTTCTTTGACTCCGTCCGGAAAGAATGGTTTAATGGAAAAGGAAAAAAACCGAGCTGAACGGTGTAATCAAAAAACCAATTCAACCCTTGTGTTTGAAGCGTGCTGGTTCTCCCCTACTCTTCCAGAAAATTCATATCGCGCCCGAAGGTTTCCTCAATGGCGCGCAACGCTACCAGAGCTACACCAATAGTGAAAAGACCCACAATGAGAGCACCGGTGATGACGGCCTGATCATCCCCGCCAAGTTGGCCCCGAAGAAACTGGAAAGCGGGCACCAGCAGAATGACGGTGCCACGGATAAAATTTGGAACCGTCGTTGCAACGGTTGAGCGCAAGTTGGTGCCAAACTGCTCCGCAGCGATCGTTACGAAAAGTGCCCAATACCCAATTCCCACGCCAAGCAGAAAACAGGTTCCATAGAATGCTGCTACCGACCGGCCCGGGGTGAACAGAAAGAGTAGAATGGTTCCCAGCGTGATGAAAATGAACAACCGCACTACCTTTTTCCGCGACCCGATGGCCTGACTGATTAACCCGCTGGAAAGATCTCCGATGGCCAGGCCAATATAGCTGTACATCACGGCATCTCCGGCTACCACCGTTCCACTGATGTGCAGTGCCTTGGCAAATTCGGGTGAAAACGTGATGAGAATACCAATGGTGAACCAGATGGGGAGCCCGATAAAGATGCTGCCCATGAATTTCTTAAACCGCGCTTTCTGTTTGAACAATTGAAAGAAATTCCCCCGCTGCACGGTCTGTGCCTTCACCTGGAGGAACATTCCGGACTCGAAAATGCTGACGCGGGCCACCAGCAGGAGCAACCCCAGACCGCCGCCAATGAAATAGGCGATCTGCCAATCGAATTCCTTGGCAACAAAATTTGCCAGCACCGCGCCCATCAGCCCTACACTTGCCACAAGCGTGGTCCCGTATCCGCGTAACCGTGTGGGGAGCACTTCAGAAACCAGGGTAATGCCGGCTCCCAATTCTCCAGCAAGTCCGACCCCTGCAATGAATCGCAGCAAAGCATACTGGTCAACTGTGGTAACAAATCCATTAGCAATATTTGCCAGGGAGTAAAGCAAGATGGAGCCAAAAAGCACGGAGAGCCTGCCTCGCTTGTCGCCCATGATGCCCCAGATGAGTCCGCCCAAGAGCAGCCCGGCCATCTGCACCTGCAGCAGGTACTCTCCCTTCGTAAAAAGCTGCTCATCGGTGACTCCCAATGAAATCAGACTGGACTTCCTTACGATACTGAAAAGAAGCAAATCGTAGATATCCACAAAGTACCCAAGGGCTGCAACAATAACGGGAATACTGAACAGACCCTTTGAATTCTGCTGTGTCATGAATCAGCAAAATAGGAAGTTTTGATCATTCGCAAGCCATCCCTCCCTGTTTCACCAGCCACTGGTAGAAAAGTCTGAATTCGATTTGGGAAAATTTGCTAATCTAGTATCGAAATAAACCCATTCATATGATATCCAGGAATACGCTGTTCATTTGCCTCATGGCGCTCGTGTCGCTTGCCTACGGGCAGAAGAAAGGGGCACCGGCCAAGCAAACCCTCAACTTTGATGAAAAATTGTACAATAGCCTGGAGTGGCGAAGCATCGGGCCGTTCCGCGGAGGACGGGCAGCTGCTGTTACCGGCGTTTCGGGTAAACCAAACCTCTATTACATGGGGGCCACGGGTGGCGGTGTTTGGCAAACGACAGATGCGGGAAACAGCTGGACCAACATTTCCGATGGTTTCTTTGGGGGCTCTATCGGGGCCATCGAAGTTAGCCCTTGGGACAACAACGTGATCTACGTGGGAGGTGGAGAAGTCACTGTTCGGGGAAACGTTTCCTACGGGTACGGCATGTTTAAGTCAACCGACGCGGGCAAGTCCTGGACCTCCATTGGACTAAAAGACTCCCGCCATGTTTCGCGAATCAGGACGCATCCAAAGAATCCTGATCTTGTCTACGCTGCCGTCCTGGGCGATTTATTCAAATCATCTGACGAGCGTGGTGTATACCGCTCGGTGGATGGTGGAAAGAACTGGAAACGTATCCTGTTTGCCAATGCAGACGCAGGTGCCGTTGAACTTTGTATGGACCCCAACAATCCGCGGATCCTGTTTGCCTCGACCTGGCGCATTCGCCGAACTCCCTATAGCCTGGAAAGTGGCGGTGAGGGTAGCGCCCTGTGGATGACCAAAGACGGTGGAGACACCTGGACCAACATAACCAAAAATGAAGGGCTTCCCAGGGGCCTTTGGGGAATATCCGGCATATCCGTTTCACCGGTCAATTCCAATCGAATCTATGCTATCATTGAAAATGACAACGGCGGCGTTTTCCGTTCCGATGACGGGGGGACAACCTGGCGCAAGATGAACGATGACCGCAACCTGCGGCAGCGCGCCTGGTACTACTCCAAGATCTATGCGGATACCAAAGAAGAAGATATTTGCTACGTCATGAACGTTTCCTACCACCGCTCCAAAGACGGGGGAAAAACATTTCAATCCTACAATGCCCCGCACGGGGATCATCACGATTTGTGGATCGCGCCAGAAGACAACCAGCGCATGGCGATTGCCGACGATGGCGGAGCACAAGTATCGTTTGACGCTGGTGAGAATTGGTCAACCTATGGGAACCAGCCTACGGCCCAGCATTACCGGGTGACCACCGATAACAGTTTCCCTTACAGAATCTACGGAGCCCAGCAGGATAACAGCACCCAACGTATCCGACACCGCACAGATGGGGGCCCCATCGGCGAAGGAGATTGGGAGACCACAGCCGGTGGCGAGAGCGGCTGGCTTGCCATCGACCCTACCAACAACGACATCGTCTATGGGGGCAGCTACGATGGACTACTGGAAAGAAGAAACCATGCAACGGGTGAAACACGCGGTCTTAATCCCTGGCCGGACAACCCGATGGGCCACGGAGCAGAAGGCGCCAAGTACCGCTTCCAGTGGAACTTCCCCATTTTCTTTTCACCGCATGATCCGAAAAAGCTCTATGCAGCCTCCAACGTACTCCATGTAACAACCAACGAGGGAGAGAAATGGGAAATTATCAGTCCGGACCTGACGCGGAATGATCCCACCAAGCTCGGTTCTTCGGGTGGACCCATCACCAAGGACAATACCAGCGTGGAATATTACTGTACGATTTTCGCAGCAGCGGAATCCCCCTATGAAAAGGATTTGATTATCACGGGCTCCGATGATGGCCTGGTACATCTCTCCCGCGATGGTGGAAAAAACTGGACAAAACTCACCGTGGCAGGAATGCCTGATTGGACGATGGTCAACAGCATAGACTTTGATCCGTTTGTTAAAGGAGGCGCCTACATGGCTGCAACAAGCTACAAGTCAGGCGATTACAGGCCTTACCTGTTCAAGACAAAAGACTATGGCAAGACCTGGACAAAGATCACTGACGGGATCGATCCCGGTCATTTTACCCGCGTGCTGCGCGCGGATCTGAAAAGGCCAGGACTGCTGTATGCCGGAACTGAAAGCGGGATGTACATCTCCTTCGACGATGGAGCAAGCTGGAAACCGTTTCAACTCAACCTTCCCATTGTTCCGATCACGGATCTCACGATCAAGAATGATAACCTGATCGCATCCACGCAGGGCCGAAGCTTCTGGCTGATCGATGACCTCACCCCCTTACACCAGCTTGAGCCTGCCATGGCTGCGAATGATTTTGTACTCTTCAAACCAATGCCCAGCTATCGCATGGGTGGTGGATTCTCCTTCGGACGCCCTTCGCGGACTGCCGGCAAAAATCACCCGGGCGGCGTGCTGTTCAATTATTTTGTGAAAGACACGACCAAGATTGTCGCATCGCTGGAGATTCTGGAAAGCAGCGGTACGCTGATCAAGAAATTCGCCACGAAACCTGACAAAAAGGCTAAAGATGAACAGCTGAAAGTAAAGCCGGGCGGCAATCTCTTTTCCTGGAACACACGGTACATGAACGCCGAAGGCTTTGACGGACTGATTATGTGGGCAGGCTCACTGACAGGTCCCAAAGCCCCACCCGGGATGTACAAAGCAAGGCTTACGGTTAACGGCAAATCCCAGGAGACCGATTTCGAAATCCTTAAAGACCCCCGGACTACGGTCTCTATGGCAGACATCCAGGAACAGTTTAAGTTCCTGATTTCCGTCCGCGACAAACTTTCAGAAACGAACCTGGCCGTGAAAAAGATCCGGACAACCCGCGATCAGATTAATCGGGTCACCGAACCGATGAAAGGCAAGGACGACATGAAAGATGTTACCGACATGGCGAAATCCATCCAGGATGATATGAAGAAAATAGAGGAGTCACTATACCAAACGAAGAACCGCAGCGGCCAGGATCCGCTGAATTACCCGGTGCGGTTGAATAACAAACTTGCCGCCCTGGGTAACGAAGCCGATGGAAGTGATTTCAAGCCGACCAGCCAGGTCAGGGCCGTCCATTCAGAAATCACAGGCAAGATTGATGAGCAGTTGCAAATGCTCAATAAGATCTTTAACGATCGCATTCCGAAGTTGAATGATCTGGTGAAACAGAAACAGGTTGATCCAGTAGTGATCCCGGAAGCTTTCTGACGATTTGTTAATTGGTTAGGATGAGGGTCGCCCGCAAAGCGATCCTCTTCTATTTCCTGCCAATAAAATAGTAGAGAAGAGGACCCAGGATGGGGAGGAATATTACCGCCACAATCCACAACACCTTCTTCTCATTGTCCTTGTTGCTCCGAAGGACATCCATGACGATGATGACATCGATAATTATGATTGCGGTGTACAGCAGCCGGACCATCGGAATCTAGTTAGCGCCTAGTATCTTGAACAGTTCATCAAGGTCAGGGGTAATGATAATCTCCGTTCTGCGGTTCTTCTGCCTGTTCAAATCGGATGAATTAACCATCAACGGTGCATACTCGCCCTTGCCTGATGCAGTAATCTGGGAAGCCGCCACGCCCGAGCCAGTCAATATTTTGGTGATGGAGGTGGCACGCATCACACTCAGGTCCCAGTTATCCTGCATGTACTGTGATTTCTTTCCGATGGGAACGTTGTCGGTATGGCCTTCCACCATGATCTGCACATCCTTTTGATCACGAAGGGCCCGAGCCAATTGTTGGAGTGCTGTAACACCTTTTGCATCAATTTCAATACTTCCAGACTTGAATAAAAGCTGTTCGGCCAACGAAACATACACCTTGCCATTCTTAATATTCACGGTAAGATCGCTTTCCTTGAAGCTGAGGAGTGCATCGCTGATCCTCTTTTTCAAATCACGCACCGCTTTGTCCTTATTGGCAAGCACGGTCTCAAGTTCTTTCACCTTTCGTTCACGCTCCAGGAGGCTTGCACTGAGCGAATCATTCAATTTTCTTGTTTTGTCAAGGTTTTCCTGGATTGCAAAAAGTTGGTCGCGCTGCTGCACGAGGTCCCGGTTGAGCTTCCCGCTGTTATTCAGGAGGTTCTTGTAATAGGCATTGAGCTGGTCATATTCCTGGTTCAGCTCCGCCAGTTTCCTGCCCGTTTCGCGCTTTTTTTCACCCAGGGCCGTTGTGTCTGACGCCAGCTGAGCTATCTTTTCGTCCAGTTCTTTCAATCTGGCCTCGGCCTTGCCCAGTTTTTCAGCAGTCTGGGCCAATTCTCCTTCGGCCTTCACTTTCTGAGCAAGCATGTCATCAAATTTTTTCTTGGTGACAACGCAGGATTGGGAGGTTATCAATACGGAGAGAATAAACAGCTTAAAAAGTAGCTTCATAAAGCGTATTCGTTATAAAATCTCTGACGAAAGTAAGGGATTGAATCCGTCTGTACAAGAAGGAAGAAAGTTTATCAAACTCATTAGATTTGTTCCAGGCTGTTGACATTGGTCAATCCTTTTTCACTTCTAAACAAAACATCCTATGGAAGGCATGCTAAAAGCGGATTCATTCAAAGGGAAAACCATCTTGATTACCGGCGGGGGCACGGGTTTGGGCCGGTCTATGGGGAAATACATGCTCGAGTTGGGAGCGAATCTGGTAATTACCAGCCGGAAGAAGGAGGTGATTGACAAGACCGCGGCTGAATTGATGAAAGAGACCGGGGGCAAGGTTTTGGCTGTGCCATGCGATATCCGGAAATACGATGAGGTGGAGAAAGTAATCAAGGCTGCAGAGGAGGAGTTCGGGCAGCTTCATGGCGTACTCAACAACGCGGCAGGGAATTTCATCAGTCCGACAGAAAGGCTGTCGCACCGGGCTTTCGATATTGTCGTGGATATTGTACTGCGCGGCACATACTACGTTACGCTGGCTGCCGGCAAAAACTGGATTGCCAAAAAGCAACCGGGTACCTTTCTGAATATCGTCACCACGTATGCATGGACCGGTTCTGCTTACGTGGTCCCATCTGCCTGCGGAAAAGCGGGGGTGCTGGCATTGACCCGGTCATTGGCCGTGGAGTGGGCCAAGTACAATATCCGAAGCAACGCCATCGCGCCGGGTCCCTTTCCGACAGAAGGAGCATGGAGCAGGTTGATGCCTGGAGAATTGGTCAAGAAGTTTGATCCAGCTGCACGCATTCCATTGAAGCGTGTAGGGGAACACCAGGAATTGGCAAATCTGGCAGCGTATCTGATGTCTGATTTCTCGGCATACATTACCGGTGAGGTGGTGACCATCGACGGCGGCGAGTGGCTGCGCAATGGAGGGGAGTTCAGTTACCTGGAAGACCTGAAGCCGGAGACATGGGATCAGTTGGAGAAGATGAGGAAGTAAGAATTTAAGATGTAAAACTTCCAATGTAAAACCGGCCGGCAGGTGTGAAAGTGGGAGCTTCGTTTTACATTTAGTCTTTTACATTCTTGTTCCGTTGCGGTTGGCTCTAAAATAAAAAACCCCATCTCATCTGAGTGGGGTTTTTTAATCCCTCCTTCGCCCCGAGACGGGGCTGCGGCGGGTAAAAAAAATCCCTCCTGCGGCGGGCAGGGCGACCCAAGCAACGGCTTGCAGGGATTCAATAAAAAAGCCTGAACATTGCTGTTCAGGCTTTCTTAATAAAGTCAGGCGACGACCTACTCTCCCGGGTTTTATCCCAGTACCATCGGCGCGGGCGGGCTTAACGACTCTGTTCGGAATGGGAAGAGGTGGTC
>JAWXBL010000005.1:0-111774 GCA_034440075.1 Cytophagales bacterium | reverse complement strand
TTCATGGGTTTAGTAGCCAAGTGTATGGATAACGTGCTTCAGTTTGCATTAACGGCGGGCACGCGTCGAAGACGGCGCGCCATCGTTGGCGACAAAGATTATCCGGATGCTCATAATTATCGCCTGTTCACTTTTTAGAACATTGGCAAGCATTAGAACGCCGTATTCTGTGAAGGCATAGGGTAAATAACCGCCTAAGTGCTGCATAGATGGTATCGCATTTTGCGATACCATGTTTTCGGCTTCTTTTTCAGTGAGTTTGAACATGAAGTTTGTGGGGAACCGATTCAGGTTACGTTTTACCTGCTCCCGTAGCCGTCTCGCTTTTATTCCGTAGAGCATTGCCAGATCACGATCCAGCATTACCTTCTGGTTCTGTATAAAATATATCTTATTCATTACAACTTCATCGGGCGTCAAAATTTTCTTATTCATAATCAATATCTTGAATACAGAACGATTCAAAATACGTTCATTCTGACATGGGTGAAATCCTGTTTTCCTGACGGCTTGTAAACCACCTGGCGTCTTGCTTCAATCTTTGCCGATGTCCCAATTTACCCGACTCCTTTCAAAACCCTATTTTTGAGAAATTTTTACCTGTGCAGGCGCTGCTCTTCTACATCACGTACCCATTTATCTATGCCGTGGCTTCCCTGCCCTATGGCGCCCTCTACCGCCTGTCGGATGTGTTTTGCTTCTTCGTGCGCCTGATCGGATACCGCAAAGAGGTGATTTTCAAAAACCTGCGCACCTCCTTCCCTGACAAAACGGAAAGGGAAATCAGCAAACTCGCCCGTGACTATTACCGGTATTTCTGCGACCTGACGTTGGAAACGCTCAAAACTCTGCGCATGCCGGAGGACGAGTCGCGCGACCGGGTGACGCTGGAGAACGTTGAACTGTTTCACAAACTGCACCGCGAAAACAAGAGCGTCATCCTCGTCCTCGGCCACTATGGCAACTGGGAGTGGATCGGCCCCTGTGTTACCCTTCACACCCCCTATCAGCTAAACGTCATCTACCGGCCGCTCACCAACCCCTATTTTGAGCGGATGATGGTTCGCATGCGCACCCGCTTCGGCACCCGCATCACCCCGGTGCCGCAAACGCTGCGCGACATGGTCGCCACCCGCGGAACTGTCACGGCCACCGCCTTTGTAGCAGACCAGGCTGCACCCGTCAATGCCTATTGGACCACGTTCCTGAACCAGGACACTTCCGTTTTCACCGGCCCGGAGAAACTGGCAACCAAATTCAACTACCCGGTCGTCTACCTGCACGTGGAAAGGCCAAAAAGAGGGTATTATACCGTGCGCCCGGAGCTCCTTTTCGAAACGCCGGCACAGACGCAGCCCGATGAGATCTCTGAAAAATTCACCCGGCGGCTGGAAAAAGACATCATAACCTACCCCCCGATCTGGCTCTGGTCGCACAAGCGGTGGAAGCACGCCAGGCCCACTGCCTAACCGGAACATTTCGTATCTTTGCATTTAGTATATTTTTAACAAGCACCGCTATGCGCACTGAAAAAGAACTTCTCCTCGCCAGCAAGCAGTTTATCGGCGACAGCAAATCCAGAAGCTGGTACGAAATCATCATCACGCTGGTACTGATCGGGGGCCTCCTGGCCGCCTGCTTTATACAGCAAATACCGTTTTTCGCGAGACTCGGCGGAAGCATCGTCTGCGGCCTCCTGTATGTACGGCTGTTTGTGATCTACCACGACTATAGGCACAGGGCTATCCTGAACAATTCCCTGCCTGCCAACATCCTGATGAAGGCAATCGGAGTTTACCTGCTTGCTCCCGAAACCATCTGGATGCGCTCCCACGAGCACCATCACAACAACAATTCCAAGCTCACCATGTCGGGCATTGGCTCATACCCCACCATCACCAAGACACGGTTTCTCAGCCTGACGAAAGCACAACGCCGCCTCTACCTGATCAACCGCCATCCGCTCACCATCATTTTCGGGTATTTCACACTGTTCATCTACTGGCTGAACCTCAAGTCGTTTATCCAGAGCCCTGCCAAGCACGTTGACTCTTTTCTGGCCCTCGTGCTGCACGTGGCTGTGGGCGCTGTGATCTGGTATTTCTTTGGCTTCATGGTGTATGCGCTGAGCTGGTTCCTGCCCATCTTTATCATGTCCGGACTGGGATCATACCTGTTCTATTGCCAGCACAATTTCCCGGACGCAAAATTCCGCGAGAACCACGACTGGACCTACGCCAATGCCGCCCTCTCGTCCACCAGCTATATGGTGATGAGCCCGGTCATGAGCTGGTTTACCGCCAACATCGGCTATCACCATGTGCATCATATCAATTCCCGTATCCCCTTTTACCGCCTGAAGGAGGCCATGAACAGCATGCCCGAACTGGATTCGGTAAAGACTACTTCGTGGAACATCGTCGATGTGTGGAAGTGCTTCCGCCTGAAGCTTTGGGACGAAGAAGCCGATCGTATGATCACCCTGCGCCAGATGCGGCGAATGAGTAAGGCAGCTGCCTAAATTTTAATGACTCTTTGCGTCGCCTGGCTCTCCAGCGCGGCGTCTATCACTTTCATTACCAGCACTCCTTCTTCGGGAGTTACGGGCACGATTCCTGAGCCTGCAAGGGCATCATACAGCTGGTTATAATACATCGTATAATTCCCAGGAAGACTAATTACCTTCTCGACAACACTGCCTGCCTGCCGATGCAGGTGAAGTACGCCGGCTTCGTTAGGAAGTTCGATTCCATACCCGGGGTCCACCGGCCGCATGCCGCTCTTCAGCTGCATCTCTTGTACGTCCGCCCTGCTCTTGACGAAGGAACCAAGTAAGCCATGAAGGACATATCCCGGCCCCGGTTCGCTGATGTGATACCCGCTCGTCAACCGAACGCGGCGTGTTGGGTAGTAGAGCATGAGGTCAAACGAATCATCCACTTGTGACCCAGGCCGGCATTTCCGGATGTCTGCAAACACACGGTCGGGGGTGCCGAACAATACCAGCGCCTGGTCGATCAGGTGCGGACCGAGATCTTTGAGGTTGCCAGATCCGGGGCCGGGCGTTTCCTTGTGCGCCTTGGGATTTGGTGCCAGGTTATAGCGGTTGAAACTGATGGTCGTCTCTACCACATCGCCGATAGCGCCGCGCTCCAGTACCTGCTTCACGGTCATGAAATCACTGTCCCACCGGCGGTTCTGAAATACGGACAGTGTCAGCCGTAGTTGCCTTGCCAGGTCGGCGAGCTCGATCGCCTCGTCAGCATTCGTGGTAAACGCTTTTTCAACCACGACATGCTTGCCGGCATGCAATGCCTCCTTGGCAAAGGAAAAATGCGTCGCCGTAGGTGTGTTGACAACGACCAGATCAACGTCCGGATCTGCCAGCATTTCGTTGAATGAAGAATAACTTTTTGTTCCCTGGTAAAGCGTAGCAATTTCTTTTTTGGTTCTCTCCCAGGCGCCGAGCAGGCGGAATCCGGGAAGAGCGCTGAGAAGAGGCGCATGGAAAACCTTTCCAGACATCCCAAAAGACAATAATGCTGTCCCGATCACTTTCATATCACGTGGTCTCACCATTCCCGCTGCAGCGGCCGTGTAAGGCAGGTTGGGCCACCCCCGCCGCGTACAGAAATCTCGTTTCCGGAATACTCTGTAATCCGGCATCCGGCTTTACGCAAAGCCGCTGCCGTCTGTGGATTACTCTTCACCATAATGCAGTTACGTGTACTGATGGCCAGCACGTTACAGCCCATAGTTTCAAATTCCGCTTCAGGTACCTCGATAAGCTCAAATCCGCGACGCAGTAGTTCATTCCGGAAGAAGATGGGCATAAGCGGTGAGTAGACAACAGCCAGGTTGTGATCTACCGGACTGAGGATGGACATGAGGTGAAACACATCGCCGGGACCTTTGTAGTGAGGGAGCGGAACGCGCATCACGGTGACGCCGAGAGGCCAAAGCATCGCGGTCAACTGATCGATGCCTGCTTCATTGGTCCGGTAGGTATGACCTACAGCCAGCGTATGCTGATCCAGCCAGGCCACATCGCCACCTTCTACGGTTCCCGGTGGCTCAATGGCGCCCAGGATTTTCATTCCATCCTCTTCAAATGCCTTGCGCTGCGCCTGCGGTTCGCGAAGACGCGCTTCCTTGCCCATGTTGCAAAGAATCATTCCCTCATCTGTAGCGATGGAGGCATCGCGGCAGTATATGGAATCGATAAATAATGAAGCGTCGTGTGGAAAATGTTTTATGTCGATGCCCTCTTGCCGAAATACATTTTCAAACACAGCGTACTCCGCCTTTGCTTTTTCAAAGTCTGGTTTGCCCAGGAAGTTGAGGGATTTCCAGTCACGCTCCAGCGTTGCATCGTCGACAAACGCATCGGCGGCGCGTTTGATGTAGACCGATTTTATTTTGCCGTATTCCGAATGGCAGGAAATCATAGGCTGGCAATCAGGACGGCTCGCGTTTGCGCCGCATCCACACATAGAACGGAACGCCGCAGAGCAACGCGATAAAACCCCAATAAACAATTTCTTTGCCCGATCCCATGACCGCCCAAACGGAATAGATGAAGGCCATGGAGGCGATGATGATCTTGCTGATGGACTCTTTTTTCCACAACCTGTTTTGAAGCAGGATCACGCCGTAGGAGGCGGCTGAAAACAGGTAAGGAACGAGCACCATGATGGTGGTGAGAAGGATGAGGAACGTGAACGTTTCTGTCAACCCTTTGGAAAGGTTCATCAACATGAGGCCGGAGATGAGCACGCTGGAGATTATCAGCCCCATGTACGGGGCTTTCTTCTTGTTCTCTCTCCCAAAGATTTCCGGAAACATCTTGTCCTTTGCTGCTGCAAATGGAATCTGTCCCTGGAGGAGTATCCATCCGTTCAGCGCACCAAATGTAGAAACGATCGCCCCTAGCGCCACCCAGTAGCGAGCGCTGTCTCCCCAGATGATGGCGGCGGCATCTGCAAACGGTGCATTGGACTTCCCTAGTTCAATGGCCGGTATCATGCCCATGACGGCCACCGTGGAGAAAATATAAACGGCGATGGTCACGATAGTGCCAATCATCGTAGCTCGGGGGATGGTTTTTTCCGGCTCGTGAATGTCACCGGAAGGAATGGTTGCGCTCTCCAAGCCCAGGTAGGCAAATAAAGTAAGCGTTGCTGTTGCGGCGATGGCACCGAAGTCAGACTCCCCGCTGATGTTGAATGGGCTGAAGTTGCCGAGCTTGATGTAAAACATCCCCACGATGGAGATCAAAACCAGCGGCGTCAGTTTCATGATTGTGGTTATGAGCTGTACGCGGCCTGCTTCTTTCACGCCCAGGGTATTCACCCATGTGAGTAGCCACACAACCGAGATCCCGGTGCCCACCGACAAGTACGCATTGACGGCGAGGATGGGAAAGAACACGGTGAGGTAACTCACAAAGGTGACAGCGATCGCGGCATTGGTGCACCAGATTGAAAACCAGTATCCCCACGCCACGAGGTAGGCAGCAAAGTCTCCCAGGCCGACGCGCGTGAACGCATACGGTCCGCCAACGGCGTTGGGTACCACCTTGCTGAGATGGCTGAACAACATGGCGAGGAAAATGGCGCCTACCGACGAGCCAATCCATCCTAGCAAGCTGATGCCACCATAAGCAGCCAGCGTGGCTGGCAGCAGGAACACTCCTGATCCTACCATGTTTCCGATTACCAGCGCGGTGCTGGTCCAAAGGCCAATCTTGGCAGGGCTTTTTTCCTGGGTCATTCCGGTTGATTAGTCGGCCGGTAAGATACATAGTCGATGTGGATTAGCCATGCCCGCATTTTTCGGATCAATTTTCCATCCCACCCTAAAACTTTTTACCTTTCCTGTGCATCATCCTATACTACCAACTATTCCTTATCAGATTATGAAAAACTTGAATGCACACGTTACGAAGTCCTTGCTTGTATTTGTCCTTGCCGGAGTGGCATTTCTACCCGCTTTCGCCCAGGAGTCTATGGAAAAAGTCATGGAACGGCGTGCCAGGGAAATGCATCGCGTCATGGGCCTAAACAGCCCGGATGACTGGAAAAAATTTGTGGTGGAGAACTATACGAAGGAAATGATAAACAAGCCCATGCAGCGAAAAGTACAGTCCGATGGACCTGACGCGCCAAGCAGCTCCGCTGCCGATAAAGAGGCCGGCAATGTGGAAGCGAAGGCGGGGATGTTCCGGATGCTGCACGACGATTTCGGTGGCGGCAAGATCAACTCCATAAAAGTGACAGACGAAAACCTGAAAATGGTTATTAACGCCGATGGCATGGTCGGCACGTTCGCCCTTCGTTTCAGCAGGGAGAAACCCTACCTGATCGACGGCCTCGGCGTTGAGCTGGGCGGTGATGTAAACCGCTGACAGGTTTATTACTTTGTAGGTTGCAATCCGGCGCCTGACTACCTTCGTCAGACAGCCCGGCCATGTTAAAGAATGCTCTTGCGATCTTCCTTGTCTGTTCCAGCGCCTTCGCGTGGGCAGGATCCATCCTGATCCCCATGGACCAGCAGCAACGTAATCACCTGAAAGCCTATGGATGGGTGTATTCTGTTTTGCAGACACAAACTCCGGTGGATTGGCTTCTCAATTACCGCGGAGGAAGTTTTCTGACGCCCTATTCCAAAGATGCGGAAAGCGAGTGCATTGTGCGCGGCATCACTTATGAATTACTGGATGACCTTCGTGTGAACACAATCCTTCTGGAGATTACAAAGCCGCAGGTCAACATGAATGTGGTGCGGTTGGAACGCGCCGCCCGCATTGCCGTGTATTCCCCCAAGAACGCGCTGATTGATGATGAGACGGATGCCGTGATCAATGTGTTGGACTATGCCGAGATTCCTTACCGGATTATTTACGATGAGGAAGTGCTGCGCGACAGCCTCACCCGCTTCGACTGGCTGCATCTTCACCACGAGGATTTCACGGGACAGCACGGCCGGTTTCTGCGCCGCGAATCGGCTATGCTGCAGGCTAAACTGCAGGAAATCACCGCACGACAGTTTGGTTACTCAAAAGTGTCTGCCATGAAGCTTGATGTGGCGCGGAAGATCAAACGCTACTGCGGCGACGGCGGCTACCTCTTTGCCATGTGCTCCGGTGCCGAAACCATCGACATTGCCCTGGCTGCCAACGGACTAGACATCAGCAACAGCGAATACGACGGCGATGATGCGGATCCGGACGTGCAGGAAAAACTGGACTTCTCACAGACCCTCGCCTTCGAAAATTTTACGCTTGAATACTACGGCCGCAAGTTTTCGGATATCAATTCAGGTCCCATGCGGCCCAACTACTGGGAGACGCCCAACACGTTTTTCCGGCTATTTCAATTCTCCGCCAAGTGGGACATCATCCCGTCCATGTTATCTCAAAACCACGAGCACGTCATCCGGGAATTTCACGGGCAGACCACGTGCTTTAATAAATTCCGTGTCAAGCCCAAGGTGTTGATTGTTGGCGAGAACACGCTCGAAAACCGGGTGCGCTACATTTACGATGAATTTGGAAAAGGACACTGGACCTTTTACAGCGGCCACGATCCGGAGGGGAGTTCCGGTCCAGGAAGGAAGACAGACTTAAATCTTCACCCCCACTCCCCCGGCTACCGGCTGATACTCAACAACGTATTGTTTCCTTCCGCCAAGAAAAAAAAGCAGAAGACTTAGACGGTGGCTTTGAACTCGCGCGTGAGATCATTCACAATGTCGGCGATGGGACGAATGCGGGTGACGTGCTCGATGGCAGGCCCCGCACACCATACCGTTTTGTAGGTGGCGCTGAAGGCCGCCTTCTCCACGGCCCTCATCCCACGTAAGGCAATGATCATCTTGGCGTATTTCTTCAGCGTCTTGTTGTTGTTAAGAATCCATTCCAGAAAATTTGCTTTAGTTCCCAGCTGCTGCACATACGGGGTGTTGATCACCGTAAGCGCGGAGCCCGAAAGTTTGTTGGTCATCACGATGTCTTTTTCACCGTAGTCCACCATCGCCTGCTTGTACTCCAGGGAGATGTCGGCCTCTTCGCATGCAATGAAAATGGTTCCGATCGACGCTCCAGCCGCTCCCCAGTTGATAACTTCACGCAGTTGCGCACCGGTGGCGATCCCGCCTGCTGAAATGATGGGCAGCCCGCAGTTGTTTTTCAGCAGGGTGATAAGTTCCTGAGGCGACAGGCTTCCGGCGTGGCCGCCGGCGCGGTTGTTGACAGCAATGACGGCGTCGGCACCGAGGTCCTCCACTTTCTTCGCATAAGCGAGGTCTACTACATCGCAGAACACTTTGATTCCGGCAGGTTTACATGCTTCGATCACTTCTTTCGGATTGCCCAGCGATGTGATGATGTAATCCACTTTCATCTCCACCAGTGTCTTCAACTGAGATTTGTACTTGGGGTTTGACTTGTTAACGATCAGGTTCACTCCGAAAGGCTTCGACGAGGCGGCTTTGATGTCGCGGATCGCTGCCCGCAGTTCCGCATCGGTGCGGTAGTTGAGGGCAGGAAATGCTGCCGACACGCCATGCGTGAGGGCTCCCGTGATCATCTTTGTATTCGAAATCAGAAACATCGGCGCTACGATGATGGGGTAATCGATACCCAGGAGTTGGTCGAGTTGTTGCATTGCGATTTAGCCTGTTATTTCTTGCATTCGATAAGCCAATCCCAGGGATAGGGTGCCTTCATCCATGCAGGTGGCTCGGGAAATTCTGTGTCCCAGTTATATTCCAGTCGTTCTATGGCAGTAACGTGTAGCTCACATTCCTCCAGAACAACCCGCAGCTCGGGTTCCGAATAATGCTTCGTTGGAACACCGTCGATGTGCATGATGCCGTCAATGATCCGGCGCTTGCTGGCGGAGAAGTATTTCAATTCTTCGTCCGGGACCACTTCGGGCTTCACACCTTCTTTGCGATACCACTCCAGCAGCCGCCAGGCGGAATAGAAAATTGACTCGAGGGAAGGAACGACCATCAGGGCTGTGCCGCCTGAACGGAGGGCCTTGTGCACATTCTGAAACATCGCGCGGTTTTTTTCGATTTCCGGAAGCATGATCACGTTGCAGCTCAACACAAAATCGGCAGCAGGAAATTTCACATTCGTCTTGGTAAGGTCGGCCTGCTGATACCGCACGTTTTCAAAAGCCCGGGCACGGGCACCTGTCAGGCATTCAGAAGAAATGTCGATGGCCACCACTTCTTCAAAGAGCGGACACAAAAAAGGGAATGCCTTCCCGATGCCGCACCCGAAATCGATAGCGCGGTGCGCTTTGTTACCATGCTTCTTGAAATAACCGGGCAAGATTTTATTCTTGTCGCTTTGGAAAACGTCAAAAATCTCCTGGTCATAGCCGGGGGCTATGCGGTCCCAGTGTGCTTTCTCGTTCATTGGAATGTGGTTCTATTTTTCACCGGGATGATAAGTCTTCTCTGCGTTTCGCATATAATCTTCCTTATAAAACAACACATCCTTGAATTGTCCCAGCGTGTACATCAGCGACTGGTCGTTAAAATGACTCGACTCCGGGGCGCCGCTGGATCCGCCCGTGACGATGGACTTTGCCCTCACCTTTCTTCCAAATTCAACCACGGCCACAAAACTGTTCCCACTCGTGCCGTACATTCGCTTTGTTCCCGGGAACTTCCGGCTGCCGTAAGATGCCAGCGAACCCCAGTAGGCCGATGTAAACGGCACCGCGAGGCTTGGTTTGGCATCGTCAAACACGGGCTCGATGTTTCCGTTCATGCGCTGAAAGCGGTTAAGGTCACCCCAGGGCTGCTTCCATGCTCCAAAATCCCGCTTCAATTCAGCGATCATCCCGGCCAAGGCCGTCACTTTTTCATCGGCAGTGGTCTTGTCTTTTAGAAAATTGATTACACCAAGTTGGCCTGTGCCGGCAGGAATCCGCAAAGCAACGTTTTTCTGTAGTCGCTGTGCCCAGTAAATGGCCAGCGTGGTGGGCACCGAGGTGGCACTCCATGTCAGGTCCCAACTCCGCAGTTGTAGCACGGGCTCGGCGTATTGCAGGCGCAGTGTGTCGTTCGTTCGTGCCGCTTCGTCAAAAGCCTGCAACAACGAGGGCAACAGCTCCTCAAAGCCCGTGAGGTATGGATCGTACGCGGCCGCGAGAAGCTTTTCAAGTGTGAATCCGGATTCATCTTTCAATACACGCACAGCGTGCAGGCCGCGTGGATTTTCCTCATCCGGAGCCATATAGATGGGATACTCTTTGGGGTCCGGACTGCTGCTCCCGGATGCAGTAAACGGTGTCGAATTACAATTCTGAATCCAACCCGATGTCGGATTAATTACCTGGACAATTTCGCTCAGCGGGTGCAGCCCCTTCCATTCGGTCGCCGGGTTGCTCCCATCCACCGGCTTCGACCAGTCAAACTGAGGATCCCTTCGCGGGAGAAAGTCTCCATGCCAGTAGGCGATGTTCCCATCGTTGTCGGCATAGACCGTATTGTTGGATGAGTTGGTCTTCAGATCCATGGTGTTTACAAAATCTTCCAGCCCTGTGGAACGCGTGCGCTGAAAGGATTGGGTAAGCGCTTTGACCGGCTCATTCATCATTTTAACACTGGTCCACACGTTGTTCTCGCCGGCCACAACAGGCCCATGGTGCGAATGGTAAACTATAAATTCCTTTTTGGCTGGACCTTTCGGGCCTTTGTACCGAATAGAAATGCGGCTGGCGGTGAGCGGCTTCATTTCCTTTCCGTATTGATATGAATACTTACCTCCTTTTTTAGAAACCTTCAGAGAATATTCATCAATTACATCGGCTTGGCTGGAGGTGTGCATCCAACCACAGTGCTCGTTAAAACCCTGGTAGACAAAGAACTGGCCCCATGTCGCTGCGCCGTACGCGTTGAGTCCTTCGCCGCTGATAACGTGCAGTTCCGAGCGGAAGTAAAAGGAAGTGTGCGGGTTGATGAGAAAGAGTGCATTCCCGTTGGCAGACCGTGACGGTGCGATGGATATTCCGTTTGAACCGCGCGGCTCCAAGTCTTCCATGCCGTCTTCATTCTTTTGCTGCGGAATAGGAGCTGGTCCGCCACCGTAGAATTTCTTCAGGTCATTGAGCGACACCGACTCGATGTCACCGCCGATGCTTCCTTCACTAAAAAGCAGCGGCATCCAGGGTTGGAAGCGTTTTAACAGTTTGGGTTTTACGTTCGGATGAGTATGCAGATAGTAATTCACACCATCGGCAAAAGCCTGACACACTTTCTTCATCCAGGGAGGTGCCGTACTGTAGAGGCTGATCGCTTTAGCGGAATCCAGAAAAAGCCGCATCCTCAGATCGTGATATATGAATGCTTCACCGTCTGCCTCCGCACGACGGGCCGTCGCCGTCAAATAATTTCTCTCCACGCGCGCAAAATCATCCTCGCACTGTGTATACATCATCCCAAAGACCGCATCGGCGTCCGTCCTGCCGGCTATGTGCGGCACGCCCCACACGTCGCGCGTGATGGTGACCTGCTTCGCCTGGGCTTCCCACCGGGTAATCTCTTCCGGCGTAAACTTTTGCGCTATCAGCGCGGTGGGAAGTAAGAGAAACAGAAGTAGTTTGCTCATGCGTGAAACGGTCAATGGGGGTTTGTTGCGTTGAAACGCTAAAATGCACAAATTATCTGGTATCCTGCCCCCGCTTTCCGTCAGCGGAAAAAGGACCTGCCGGTGCTGAAAAAGAACCCGCACGTTTCACCCCATCCGTTTTTGGAAGGCAAGTTTGAAATAGATCAGCAGCAGACTCAGGCCGCAAATGATTGTATTGGCCACAATCACAGGCCAGAGCGTCAACGCAACTCCGTACACCAGCCAGATGATAGTGCTGGAGAATATGATCAGGAGCATGGTCATGCTCAGGTCGTTGGCACTGCGTGTTTTCCACACCCGGTATACCTGGGGAATAAAGGTGACACTGCTGAGAAAAGCCCCGGCGTGTCCTGCCACATCGATCCAATTCATTTCCATACTTATTTTCTCTTTAATTTTTCTATCCAACGGTTGCCTTCCTTGTGGAGTTTCATTTTTCCATCCCGGATAAACGATTCCAGCTTTGCATTCATCGGGCCGCGGGATGTTAAATGGTAGTTGCCGCAATCATCGCAGCAATATACCGCCACAGGTCCTCCCTGAGCGCCAAATTCATAATGCGTGCGTGCTTCAATCAATGCATCCTCGGCAATTTCCAGAGATGGGTATTCTTTCTTACGGCTAACGCACTTTATCATTAACTTGCCGGCTAAACAAAAATTCGAATGAAGATAGCTGAAATCCACACAAAAGAGGGCGTGATGAAAATTAAGTTTTTCGAGAAGGATGCACCCAAGACCGTAAAGAATTTTACCGACCTGGCTGAGAAAGGTTATTACAACGGCCTTATTTTCCATCGGGTCATTCCCAACTTCATGATACAGGGCGGATGCCCCGACGGCGTAGGAAGTGGCGGCCCCGGCTACCACATCGATTGTGAACTTACCGGCGACAACCAGGTTCACGACCGGGGAGTCCTCTCCATGGCACACGCCGGCAGGAACACCGGAGGATCGCAGTTTTTTATCTGTCACAACCGCCAGAACACGAAGCACCTCGACCGCAACCACACCGTATTTGGGAAAATATTTGAAGGAGATGAAGTCATCGACAAGATCCGGCAGGGTTCGGTGATGCAAAAAGTGGTAATTGTAGACCAGGCCGAATAACTCAAATCCCACGTCCCATGCTCCGTTCTCCCCTCCTGCAAGGAAACTCCAACTTGTACGTTTTCCTTCCTATGCTATATATGGTATGGTCGGATGCCGTGCTTACTCCCACGGAGATCAAAGCCATAACAGAGCTGATCAACAGCCAGCCGTGGCTTTCACCGAAGGAGCGTGAGTTTCTCATGAGCCAGCTTAATCCATCGACTCCCCCTTCACCCGACGAGTTTAAAGAATGGCTTACCGAAATCCGGGCCGCTGCAGATCAGATGGCACCCGAATCACATCCACGCCTCGTGGACATAGGCATCCAACTGGCGCAGTTGAAAGGGAACGGAAAATCCGCGGAAATCAAAGGAGACGCCCGCATATCGCTGTCGCAGGTAGAAGAGATGCTCGGACTGATTGGCGGCGAGGCCTTGTACAGTTTCTATCCGGAAAAGCGCAAGACGGTCACCCAGGTTCAGGGTACACAGGTCACCTTCGATGTGAACGCCATGGCGAAGCTTCTCGACGGAGACCAGGCCGCAATCATCCAAAAGGTCAAGAAGATTATTTCCGACAAGGAGTTTGCCTACCTCGACACCGACAACCTGCCGGAATACCGTGAAAAGGTTTTGGCGTGGTGCAAACTGCTCGCCCAGCAGGGTTTTGGGGCTATGGCCTATCCGAAGGAGTATGGAGGCAGCGGCGACATGGCGGCATATTTCGCCATCATGGAAACGTTGAGTTATCACGATCTGAGCATGGTGATCAAGTTTGGTGTGCAGTTTGGGTTGTGGGGAATGAGTGTTTATTTCCTGGGTACAGAAAAGCACCACAAGAAGTATATGAAAGACATCGGCACGCTGGAGCTACCGGGATGCTTTGCGATGACGGAGACAGGACACGGCTCCAACGTTAAAGGCCTTGAAACTACGGCCACCTACCAGCACAGTACCCGGTCCTTCGTGATCCATACCCCGCACGAGCAAGCCAAAAAAGAGTACATCGGAAACGCGGCGGTCCATGGGCAGATGGCTACCGTATTTGCAAAACTGATCGTTGAAGGAAAAGATTACGGCGTGAGCGCCCTCGTCGTGCCGCTCCGCGATAAGAGCGGAAAAACCGTCTCCGGTGTTACCATCGAAGACTGTGGAAGAAAGATGGGACTCAACGGAGTGGACAACGGGAAGATTCATTTCGACAAAGTGATTGTGCCCTATGACAACCTGCTCGATCGCTTTTCTTCCATTACAGCTGAAGGAAAATTTGCCAGTCCCATCGCCAGCGACAACCGACGGTTCTTCACCATGCTTGGAACGCTGGTGGGCGGACGTATTGGTATCCCCCGCTCCGGCCTCAGCGCGTCCAAATCCGGCTTGACCATCGCCATCCGCTACGGCGACACACGTACCCAATTTGGTCCGGAGGGCGGTGACGAAGTGCCCATCCTGAATTACCGCATGCATCAGCGGCGGTTGATCCCGCTGTTGGCGAATGCCTACGCCCTGCACTTTTCGCTGAAGTATCTCACGCAGCGGTTTATCGACCGGTCGGAAAAAGACATGCAGGAGATTGAAGCCCTTGCTGCGGGGATCAAGTCGTTTGCTACCTGGAACGCAACAGCGACGCTTCAAGAGTGCCGGGAATGCTGTGGCGGAAAGGGTTACCTGTCGGAAAACCGGATCGACCGCCTCAAAAACGACACGGATATCTATACCACATTTGAAGGAGATAACACCGTGCTCATGCAACTCACCGCGAAGGGCCGACTCGGTGAGTTCAAGCAGGAGTTCAGCAACATGAACCTGTTCGGTGTACTGAATTACGTCGCGGACAAGGCGGCCACCTCCCTGTCAGAGAAAAATCCATTCATTACACGGAGCACTGACGAGGAGCACTTGCTGGATCGTGAGTTTCATATGAATGCGTTTGAATACCGGGAGAAAGAAATCCTTATGTCTTCAGCGAAACGATTGAAGCGACTGATCAGCGACGGCATGGACTCCTTCGACGCGTTCAATGTGAGCCAGCGTCACCTGATTGATGTAGGCGCTGCGCATATTGAACGGGTAATTCTGGAGCAATTCATCAGGCAAGTCGAGAAGACGCAAGATTCCGGATGCAAGGCTGTGCTCACCAAATTATGCCAACTGTTTGCGCTCACGCACCTGGAGAAAAACAGGGCGTGGTTTCTGGAGACCGGTTACATGGAGCCCGCAAAAACAAAGGCCATCCGCAAACTGGTAAATCAGTTGTGCTGGGATATACGGCAGGAAGCTGTTCCGCTGGTGAATGCTTTTGGAATTCCGGAAAGCTGCCTGTCAGCGCCGATTGCACGCAAAGTGTCCTACACCTAGAGATGTAGGACGCTTTGGTAATCAAACTGCAGGTCTTCCGGAAGGGTTTCCAGCACCGTTCTGATCTTGGCCACCTGCTGTGCATACAGGTTTTTAATCACCGTGTTCTTCTCCCAGGGTATCCCTGATTCTTTCAGGCTAATGCAGAACTGGAGCCGCAGCTCCAACTCGGTGGTGGGCGTTCCGGAGAAGCGTACCTGCTTGTTCACCATCCGGAGAATTTTCCGAAGTGATTTCTTTACGAAATAAAGGTTAGGGTTAGGAATGCTTGCAAACTGGTCTATGATATCCTGTTTGACGGCGGCTAGGTAGGATTGCTCATCGCCTGCTTCAAACAGCAGGTACGTGAGCATCTCCTTGTTTTCGACTTTATACTTTGCCAACCGAAGGCAAAGCGCAGCCACCTGTTCCGCACCGAGCGGCTCCAATGCTTTTTTGATCTCACTCAAGCTTGCCGACTTCATACAACCTGTGGTTCAACGTTGCGCCACCAGTAGTTATTTCTTATCACGGAGTCGAGCGGCATCGGTTCGCCGATAATCGGACCAGCCAACAAAATACCATTGGATTCAGCGGCCTTGCTGACGCGCTCTGCCGGGTCGGTCCATGGATGATTGGCTAGTTTGAACTTGCCCCAATGTACCGCCATCATTGCCTTTGCTTTCAGGTCGATGCCTGCCTGGGCGGTTTGTTCCGGCATCATATGAATGTTTGGCCACTGCCGGTCATACTGACCGCATTCCAGAATTGCTAAATCAATTGGACCCGCATGCTCTCCAATGAGTTTAAAAGCCGAATCATAGCCGGAATCTCCACCGAGGAATAATGTCTTTCCTCCGGATTTCAGGAGGAAGGAGGACCAGAGCGTTTTATTCCTTGCAAAGGCACGTCCTGAAAAGTGTCGCGCCGGTGCTGCTGTCAGCTCGAGGCCCGGGAATACAGTCGCATGCTCCCACCAGTCGAATTCCCGAATCCGTGACGATTCAACGCCCCAGAACTCAAGGTGGGCGCCCACACCGAGGGAAGTACAAAATAGTCCTGCCCTCGAACGGAGTTTCATGATCGATGTGTAGTCGAGATGATCGTAGTGATCGTGCGTCAGGATTACCACATCGGGGTTGGGTAAATCGTCGATCGTGTAGGGATTGGAACCCGCAAACGCCCGGGTGCCCACAAAAGAAAAGGGCGACGCGCGGTCGCTGAAGACCGGATCGACCAAAATGAATTTGCCGTTCAGCGTCAACAGGTAAGACGAGTGTCCGAACCAGGTAATGGAGGGTACTTCCGGGTCCAGCGATTTCAGGTCGCGACGCACGGAAGGCAGCACGCGGTCAGGTACCTGACCAGGTATCTTTCCAAAAAAAAAGTCTCTCAGCATTTTCGGATAGGAAGCATCCGGCGCCATCAGCGGAGTATCCGTCATGTTCCAGAAAATACCATCGTGGTACTGTGCTGACTCAGCGATGCGCTCCAGCCGCTTTCCACCAGGCAATGTTCCAAAACTTTTCAGCATATTCTGCTACTTTATACCAGCTCCCCCAGCTCCAGCCAGCGTGCCGTTTTCGCTTCGATTTGATCCGTGACACGCTTCACGCCGGTTGACCATGTCATCAGCTCTTCGTGATCGGCGGTGCCGCGGTTCATCTTTTCCACCAACGTGTTTTTCTCCGACTCGAGGCGCGCAATTTCTTTTTCCAATTCCTCGTACTCCTTCTTCTCTTTGATCGACAGCTTCTTGCCGTCGGAAGTACGCTGCGGACGCGGTGCCGCTTCCGGTTTCACTTCCTCCGCTTCAGCCGTTGTCCCTTCCAGCGAGTCACGGTAGTCGGTATAATTTCCGTTGAACAGCCGGATTTTTCCGTCCCCCTCAAAGACAAACAGCTGATCGACCAGGTGGTCCATGAAATACCGGTCGTGGGAAACGAGCAGCAGACATCCGGTGAAATTGTCGAGAAAATCCTCCAGCACGTTCAGCGTGTCGATATCAAAATCATTGGTCGGCTCATCGAGGACCAGGAAATTCGGGCTCGTCACGAGCATCTTCAACAGGTGCAGTCGCTTCTTCTCACCGCCGCTGAGCTTTTCCACATAGGTGTACTGCTGTTCCGGAGGAAACAGGAAGTTATCCAGGAACTTGGATGCCGACACCTGGCTCCCGTCTGATAGCGTTATAAACTCCGCAATCTCTTTCACTTCCTCAATGATGCGGTGATTCGGGTTCAGGCTCATGGCATCTTGCCGGAAGTAGCCAAACTTGGTGGTTACCCCCGGTATCACCTCCCCAGTATCCGGTTTCGACCGGCGGGTGAGGATATCCAGAAACGTGGACTTACCGATGCCGTTCTTGCCCACAACGCCGATGCGGTCGAACTTCTTGAATACATGGGAGAAATTATCGATGATCACCTGGTCGCCATACTTCTTCGAAATCTTTTCTACTTCAAGAATCTTTCCACCCTGCCGAGATTCCTTTATGTCCAGTTCGATGCGATCCCGCCTTAAATCCTGGCCTGCCTTTTCTTTCAATTCGTAATACGCGTCGATGCGGTATTTGGCCTTGGTTCCCCTGGCCCTGGGCTGGCGACGCATCCAATCCAGCTCTTTCTTAAGCAGGTTCCTGGCTTTCGTCACTTCTGTCTTCAGCATCACTTCCCGCTCCGATTTCTTCTCCAGGAAGTAGGCGTAGTTGCCCTTGTACCGAAACAACTTCCCCCGGTCGAGTTCGAGGATCTCATTGGCAACGTTGTCAAGAAAATACCGGTCGTGAGTGACCATTATGAGCGTGATGGTAGGTCCTGCCAAATAATTTTCAAGCCACTCAATCGCCGAAAGGTCCAGGTGATTGGTAGGTTCATCCATGATGATGAGGTCCGGGTTGGCCAGAAGCAACTGGGCGAGAAAAATCCGTTTCTTCTGTCCACCCGATAGCTCGCCGAATTTCTTGTCTAGGTCGGGAACATCGAGCCGGGTAGTTACTTCCTGCACCTTGGCGTCGTAGTCCCAGGCGTTGAATTCTTCCATCTTCTCCAGTGCGGCCTGCATGCGTTCGGCCGCAACTTCAGGGTGGTGGAGGCAATCCTCGTATTCTTTAACCGCGGCCGCCATAGCGTTGGAGTCATCAAAGAGGATGTCCTTGACCATGACGCTGCCATCCACTTCCCGCTGCTGGGTGAGAATACCCACCCGAACACCGTCACGGACCACCACTTTACCCGTGTCGGAAGCCAGTTCACCCGTCAGGATCTTCAGAAGCGTGGATTTGCCCACGCCGTTGTTCCCCACCATGGCAAACTTCTCTCCTTGCGAAATGCCCAAAGAGATGTCCTTAAACAACCACTTATCATTAAATGCTTTTGAAATAAGCTCGGCAGAGAGATAATTCACGGTATTTTCTTAAAAATGAACGGCAAAGATAAATAGAAGTGAGTCAATCGTGTTTTTAATTTGACCTTTGCCACGACTTTTGATTAACTAAGCGTTTCACCAAATACCCCATACTCATGCGATTTCTGCTGGCCCTTTCTGTCGTCATACTGTTCACCATCACCCCTTCTATCGGGCAGCGGCAATCCAAAGCCCCCGCAACACCCCTTGTATCCCTTGACACGGCCTTTTTCAGAGCGCTGCAATACCGCAATGTTGGCCCTACCCAGGGCGGACGGGTAACTACGGTGGCCGGCATTGACAGCCAGCCTTCCACGTACTACCTCGGATCTACCGGCGGCGGCGTATGGAAAACAGAGGACTACGGCGTCAGCTGGAAGAACGTCTCCGACGGCTTTTTTTCCACACCCTCTATTGGCGACATCCAGGTCTTTCAGCCCAATCCGAAAATTGTTTACGTCGGAACAGGAACCGACGGCATACGATCCAATGTGATCCTTGGCAAAGGAGTCTATAAATCAGCCGATGCCGGCAAGACGTGGAAACACCTTGGCCTGGAAAAGGTAGGGCAGATCGGCGCTGTGGAAATCCATCCTACGCGATCCGACACCGTATTTGTTGCTGCCATCGGCCAACCCTTCCAGCCCAACAAGGAGCGTGGCGTGTACCGCACCCGCAACGGCGGAAAAACATGGGAGCAGGTATTGTATTTATCCGATACCATCGGGGCCGCAGACCTGGAAATTGCTCCGGGAAATCCCAACATCATCTTCGCAACCATGTGGCGTGTGGAGCGCAAGCCGTGGACGATTATCAGCGGCGGCAAGCAGGCAGGCGGAATTTATAAGTCTTCCGACGGCGGCACCACCTGGAAGAAGCTGACCCAGGGCCTGCCGCAAGGACTGATCGGCAAGATCGATCTCGCTGTTTCCGCTGCCGACCCAAAGCGTGTGTACGCACTTATCGAAGCACCCAAGGGCGAGCGCGGCCTGTACAGGTCGGAGGACCTCGGAGAGAATTTCAAGTTTGTAGGCGACAAGAAGGAACTCCTCGACCGTCCCTTTTACTATTGCAATATCGAAGCGAATCCCCTCAACGCAGATGTGCTGTTCTCCATGACCACCAGTTTCTGGAAATCTGCGGATGCCGGCAAGACATGGAAAACTATTTCGACACCGCACGGCGACAACCACGACTTGTGGATCAATCCCCGGGATACCTCTATGATGATTCAAGCCAATGACGGAGGTGCCAACGTATCCACCAACGGCGGCAAGACGTGGTCTACCCAAATGAATCAGCCTACATCTGAACTGTACCAGGTAGACCTCGACGATCAATTCCCGTACTGGCTGTACGCTGGCCAGCAGGACAACAATACGACGGTATCGGTACCGAGCCTGCCCCCGTATGATCCCGCAGGAGGACCGGCGAGTTTTCTCATGGCCACCGGCGGATGCGAAACCGGGCCTGCCGTTCCCAAGCCCGGAGATCCAAACACAGTGTATGCCAACTGCAAAGGCAGGTTCAGCATTTATGACAAGCGAACCGGCCAGGAGAAAATTTTCGTCGTCGGCGCCGCCAACATGTATGGCCAAGATCCGGATGATTTGACGTTTCGCTTTCAGCGCGTCTCCCCCATCCATGTATCGCCGCACAACCCGAACATAATTTATCACACGTCGCAGTTTGTACACAAGACCATGAACGAAGGTCTTACGTGGGAGAAGATTTCTCCCGACCTCACGGCCCGTGAACCCGGCAAGCAAGTGATCTCCGGAAGCCCCATTACCCGCGACATAACCGGAGAGGAATTCTATTCCACGATCTACGACATCCGGGAGTCGTCGTTGAAGTCGGGGCTGATTTGGGTCGGCGCCAATGACGGCCCGGTGCATGTGACGCTGGACGGTGGGAAAACGTGGAACAATGTGACACCCAAAGAGCTGCCGCCAGGGGGACGCATCGACACCGTGGAGCCTTCACCTCATAAGGAAGGTAAAGCCTATGTGGTGTCGCTGCGCTATCAACTCGGGGACTGGAAGCCGTATATCTTTAAGACATTTGATTACGGAAAAACATGGTCGCTGATTACGAAGGGGATCCCTTCCGATTATCCCGTGCGCGTGGTGCGCGAAGATCCCACTGTGGAAGGTATCCTTTATGCAGGAACAGAATATGGAATGTTTGTTTCACTGGATGACGGCGCGAACTGGCAGCCCTTTCAGCAGAACCTGCCCGTCACGCCCGTCACGGATATCAAGGTTTTTAGGAATGATCTGGCCTTGTCAACCATGGGGAGATCCTTCTGGATTCTCGACAACATCACACCGCTGCATCAGCTGGCCCGGGCCAAGAGTGCGGCGGCGTATTTATACAAGCCTGTGGACACGTATCGGTACCGCTACCAGGGCAATTCGAAGACGGACGTTCCTTACTTCCCAGCCCCCGCCGTAATCATCGACTACTACCTTGCGTCGAAACCTACCGGGGACATCAAACTTGAAATCCTTTCCGACAACATTGTCGTACGCACCTTTACGAGCGTCGTGCCGCGCAAGGACACTACCCGCGCCGCCAGCAGGGACATGGCCACCAACTTCGTCACATCCACCGCCAAAGCTGAATTACAGAAGGGTGTTGGTTCCCAGCGGTTCCGTTGGGACATGCTGCACGAAGGTCCCTGGGATGCCGACGCTTCCCGGAGCAAGCGGAATGGTCCACGCATGAGCCCCGGTGAATACGAAGTTCGCCTTAGCGTGGACAAGCAAATTTTCACACAGAAATTAAGGATCATGCCCGATCCACGGGTCAGCGGCAGGGTCACTATCGAGGACATGCGGGCGCAAGAGGTGCTGTCACACCAGGTGATTTCTCTCCTGGACAGCAGCAAGCGCATTGCCGAACAACTGAAAGCGGAGCGCAAGGTAATCGCCGGGCTTGTGAAAGAAGGCAAGGCAACCGACGCACAGAAGACGCTGGATGTTGCCTTATCCAAGGTCGAAGGGAAGCTGGTAACGAAAGAAGGCGCCTATGAAACACCCATGCTCATCGACCAACTGAACTACCTGCGTCAACTTCTGGACCAGGCCGACCAGCGGCTTGGGAAGGATGTTTATGACCGGCACGAGGAATTAAAGAAGGCGTCGGAGCAGATTTTTAAAACGAATGGTGAAATAAATCGAGGGCAATAAATAAGGTTCTCACTACCTTGTATATAGAAACCAGCCAGAGATGACCACCAACATATACACCCTGCTGACGCCCCTCGCAATCGGGTTTATCCTGATTGAAATGGGGCTGTGCTGGTACTACAAGAAGAAGTATATCAGCTTTCAGGAGGCCGTAGCCAATTTTGGAACAGCACTTGGAAACCAGACTATGAATGTGCTGGTGGCCGCGGGGGTATATATCGTTTACGGATGGCTGTGGACCAACTACAGGTTGATCGACAACCTCGAGATGAACGTGGTGACCTTCATCCTGCTCCTGCTGGGAATCGATTTCATTTTCTACTGGGTGCACCGGTGGGGACATCACGTCAACATCATGTGGGCGGCACACTCGCCGCACCATTCGGCTGAGGAAATGAATTTCTTCGTCGCGTTGCGTGCCAGCGTCACGCAACGGTTAACCTCGTTTTTGTTCTTCTGGCCGCTCACACTCATTGGATTCCGCCCCATTGATATCTACGCCATGACAGGGATACACCTCTTCGTGGCGTTCCTCCATCATACAGAATTAATCCCCAAACTGTGGCGCTGGATTGAGTTCTTCTTCACCACACCCTCCCACCACCGCGTTCACCACGGAATCAACTTCCGGTATCTGGACAAGAATTTCGGGGAGTTTCTCATTATCTGGGACCGCTTGTTCGGGTCCTTCGCCGAAGAGCGTGAAAAGGTAGTGTACGGCATGTACAATCCTCCCAACACCTGGAACCCCATCACGATTAATTTTCATTACTACCGCGTACTCTGGAACGATGCGGTGGCTGCGCCGCGGTGGCTTGACAAGATCCGGATTTGGTTTATGCCCCTGGGTTGGACACCGGAAGGACTCCCGCCAAAGCCTCCCCTCCAGGAGGTCACCCAACAAAACCAGGTTCGCTTTCAGACAGCAATGTTCCGGGGAGCCAAGCCATATCTTATCATGCACGTGATGCTGGGAATCGCACTCATGATGTTCATCATTGACCCGCGTTCACCGTGGAGTACAGCGGAGCGGTGGGTCGGAAGCTTTTTACTATGGCATATGATCATCAACTGGAGCGGAGTAATGGAATCGAAATCATGGCTTGCCGGTTCCGAACTTCTCCGGTTGGTATTAACTTGTATCATACTGATTTATGTAAGCGGCCTGCCGATCGCTGACCCGTTAAGCCTGGCGTTGGTAGTCCTTGCCATCCTGTCTTCTGCGTGGGTATGGTATTTTTTCAGAGGAGGCAGCGCCACGTTGTCGGAAATGACAGCCGCACCCGCGAAGTAGCTCCATTCCAACCTACCGGATTGTTATCACCGTCCCAGGCCGGGGCATCACATAGTCCTGCTTGTTCATGGGCAGGCCACTGTCGCTCATACGTCGTGCTATCTTTCGGAAATTGGTGAGCCGTACCAGCCGGTGTTCATTAAAAGCTGCCCGCCGGAAGAAATCTTCCCAGTGAATGAATACCGTTTTTGCCGGTTTCAATGCATTCAGGATATCCACAGGATAAGGCTTTACCGTATTCGATGAGGCCAGGCAAAGGATAGCCACATCGACCGGATGATCCCTGATCACATCTTCCGGAGGTCGGCCCAGCGGAAAATGACTTGCTGAGGTTTGTATGAATATGCGGTACACGATCCGGCCTCCGTCCATAAAATCGAAGAGGAATGAAAAGACATCTCCCTCCCGCCATTCCTTTGACTTGGTGCGGGCAGCTGCTTGTATGAATTTTTCACGGAAATAATCATCTCTGATTTTCCCGCGCATAAGATGAACTGTTAGTGGACCCCACTTCACATGCGGCGCATGATCAGACAGTATCGGAAGGACGCGGATAGACGATCCGCCGGTACGCCAGGAAGCCGGACTTTTGGAAACCGGATCGGCGGCATCCATGATCGGACGGTATTGGCCAGCGTTGACAAAATGTTGGAGAATATTATCGCCGAATTCATTGCCATAAATGGGAACATCGGCCGGCCATGATTTTTCCAGAAGCATCGGAATGTCCATCATGTGGTCGTAATGGGTGTGCGCGATCCACACGCTCTTCGTCAGCCCAAGGTTCATCCCGGCGGCATCCACAGCACCTTTGTACTTCTGGTAGTCCGCATCGCTGGATTGTATTTTGCCCGGGCCGAAAGGCTGCACTGAAAACCAGGGATCGGTGACAATTATTTCCCCGTTGTATTCGAAGAGCAGGTGCCCGCATCCCATGTACAGCATCCGTACCGGACGCTCTCGGTCGTGGACATTCAGCGTGACACCCGAAGAATCCGGGATGATGTCATAGGAAGGAAACGTGCGGGAGTTGATTGCTTTCGAACAACCGCCGGCAAGGAAAACAGCGCACGCAAATGGCAGGACAACGGAACGCATCGTAGTCCGCAAGGTACAAAACGGCCCTTACCGGAGTTTGTACTCCAGGCTCCCCCATCCGCCGCCGTTGTGCACGTCGGTATATCCGCTTGACTTCAGCGTGCTCTTTGCCTGGCCGCTTCGCATGCCCGATGCGCAGCAGGTAATGAGGACCTTGTTTTTGGGAAACCGTGCATATTGGCTGACGGGACTCCCCAGGGGGATGTTTACCGAGCCCTTGATATGCCCTTGACTGTATTCGCCTTTCGTTCGGACGTCTACGATGGCCGCACCGTTTTGCACGAGTTCTTTGAAATTAACACGGGGGCCTATGCCGAACAGACTTTTGAGAAGTTCTAACATGATTCTTTTTCTTTAAATGGTTTCGTCAACATCCATCCAGCTTCCACCGTTTTCACACACGATGCCCTCGCTTTGCAGAAAGGCGGCAGCCTGTCCGCTGCGGTTGCCGCTGGCGCAGCAAAGCACCATCGGTTGAGCCAGCTGCTTCACCTCGTGGAGGCGTTCCCGAATCTCCTGTAACGGGATGTTGATGCTGCCGGTGACGTGGCCTCCCTGGAATTCCCCTGGTGACCGGACATCGATAATGGTTCTTGAAGTTGTATTCATTTCTATTGATTTTTTTCGCTTGACTTTTCTTTTTTAAACGTGCTGAAAAACAGTCCTCCCATGACCGCGCCGTACAAGGTGCTGTTTATGGGTCGTGACGTGATGGGGCATGAGCCGCTGGTACATCCAATATAATAGTAGTACAGGAAACCTGCGGCAGCGCCCAGCACCAGGCCTAGGATCGTAAATCTGTTGCGTATGATCAGATTCATGGAATAAATGTTTTTACCGACTCACTCAAATCATATACTTCCAACCCTTTTCCCGCTTTTGCCTGGAGCATGCTGCTTCCGGCAGCACTGCGATATCCGCCCGCACAATGGACAACGACAGGCTTGCTTGTTGGAATTTCGCCCAAGCGCTCACGCAATTCATAGAGCGGAATGTGGACGGCATCTTTGAACAACGGTAGCGCCTTCACCTCCGACGGATTTCTGATATCTACCACCGTGTAGGCCTCCACCTTTTTGCGTAGCAGGTCGGCATCAAAAACAGCCGTAGTTTCCTTACCGCTGTGATCCACCAACGCGGCGGTGATTTGCCCCTCGTACCCGATGCGGGCGATCCGCCCGATCAGTTCCTGAAGCACCGGTTCACTCCCTGCAACAAGCTGGAAGCGCTCACCCGGGTTGATAATGCTGCCGAGCCAGGTTTCAAACTTGGTGTCGTGCATCAGGTTGATAGCCCCCGGGTGGTGTCCCTTTTTGAAAGCCTCCTGCGGCCGGGCGTCGATGAGGGGCAACGCAGGATCAAGCGGCTGTCCTTCCGCATCGGATATCACCCGGGAAATACTTTTCACAAACCCCTCCGCTCCCCGCTTGTTTACCGCAACGGCAAACGGAAAATATTTTGGAACGAACGGCTGATCGGCAAGCAGTTCGCGCACAAATTCTTTCTCTGTCGTCTTCTGCAGGCTCCAGTTACCCAATTTCTCAGCACCCATGGTGCTTGTATTCTGCTGACTCAAACCCTTCCCGCACAAGCTTCCCGCACCGTGAGCAGGGTACACGATCACATCGTCGGGCAGGGGCATCATTTTCGTCTGCAGGGAATGGTACATCTGGCGGGCCAGGTCCTCCCGGGCGGCCGTCAAGGCACCTGCACTTTCACGCAGATCCGGACGCCCGCAGTCACCGATGAACAGCGTGTCGCCGGTAAAGACGGCGTGGGGTTTGTCGTGCTTATCACGGGCCACCACGCTGATGCTGTCGGGGGAATGGCCCGGTGTGTTCAGCGCCTGGAGCGTGATCTCTCCAAGCGCGAACGTTTGACCTTCATCGAACGGTTTATGCGGATATTCCGCTCCAAGGAGTTTGCTGACATAAATCGTGGCACCGGTATCGTTGTGTACTTCCAGATGGCTGCTGACAAAATCGGCATGTGGGTGGGTTTCAATGACCGCGGTGATTTTGGCCTGGTTTGCCTTTGCAAATTCGTAATAGGGGCGCGGATCGCGCGCCGGGTCAATCAAGGCAACTTCTCCCCTGCTTAGAATCGCGTACGAATAGTGCGCGAGGTTTTTGTCTTCAAATTGGCGGATCGTAAAGTCTCGGTTTGATTCCATAGCCACAAAAGTACGGCTTACGATCTGCGCAGGCAGTGACTTTTGTTACACAAGGGAAATTTTATTTCGACCCAATTTGACGAGTCCTTTCTCCTCCATCTGCTTCAGGAGGCGGGAAACCACCACCCGCGCCGTACCCAGTTCATTGGCCACCTGCTCATGTGTAAGGAGGAGCGTGTTGCTTTTCGTCATCTCACACCGCTTGCGCAGGAAGGTCAGCAGGCGTTCATCCATCTTCCTGAACGCTACCGCGTTGACCATTTCCAGGAGCTCTTCAAACCGCTTGTGGTATAATCGGAAAATATAGTCAAGCCATTCCGGGTTTTCCTTGATGAGCGTGCTGACTTTATCGATGGGTATAAACAGTATTTCTGTTTCCTCTTCCGCAACGGCGATCACTTTGCTGGTATCGTGGTGCATCCCTCCAAGGAACGACATGATGCAGCTTTCTCCCGACCGGATGTAATACAGGAGGATCTCTCTGCCCTCGTCGTCGCGGCGAATAACACGCACACTTCCCCGTATGACAATGGGTATGGCTTTGATGTACACGTTTTCATCGAGGATGACCGCCCCTTCCGAAAAAAGTCTCGGGGTCCCGTATTCCAACAGCTTCTTCCGAACCTCCGGAGACGACTTAAACTCGACGATGGCTCCTAATGAATCCATTCACAAAAGTAGTCGTTCGGATACGGGTTGCAAGGGGCGCGGCATTTTTTGCTGCTGGGCAATGATCTGCTGCTCTTGCCTGCTTCGGTGCCTCCACAAATATCCCACCGCGATAAACAAAGTCAGGGTGACAGCCAACGCACCGATGGACAACGAATTCCGCTCAATGGCCGCGGTCTTCAATTCATTTTCTTTACTCAATTCGGAAATCTGAAAATCTTTCTGCGCCGCATCGTACTTCGCCTGCATTTCCTGAATAACCCGCGTGCGGTTCATGTTGAACAAACTATCCTTGTAGGAATTGGCCTGCTCCTGCAGTACATAGGCCTGTTTATAGTCTTTCAACGCAAGGTATGCCTTGCTTAGGTTGGCGTAGTTGTCCCGCACGAGGTCGGTATAGCCGAGGGCCTGGGACAGGGCGAGGGAAGAACGGAACGAGCGGATGGCTTCCCGATACTGCTTCAGGTCGAAATAGTTTTCACCCCGGGCCGTCTGATTGATGGCTACGCCCTGCTGATCGCCTATCTTTTGGCGGATCACGGTGGACTGCTCGATATAGCGGAATGACAACGCCGGGGCTCCGTTGCGAAGTGCCAGGTCGGCAAGGTCCAGCACGTACCCAAGTACACTATCGTTGGTCTTTTTACGAATTTCATAGACCTCGCGGTAGAACGGCTCCGCTTCTTTGAATAGACCGCTGCGTGACAGAAAGACGCCCCGATGCCCAAAGTTCGTACCCAGGTTTTCCAAGTCGTTAACCGCCCTGGCATTTTTTTCTGCCACATCGAGGCAGCGGAAGGCATTATCGAGATTGCCGGTTTTATGGCAAAATACGGCAATCTCGTAGTTGATGGCCGCAATACCTGACTGGTCTTTGCCGTTTGGTTTCTGCTGCCCGGATGGATATGGGTCTACTACATAAACATTATCATTGCCTTCCCATTTGCCTTCGTTGGATTTTGGCTTTGGTGGAAAGGCCGGTCCCAAAATTCAACGCTGAACAAAATTGCAGGTTGGTGTCTTTTAGCCGGAACTGCTTTATCAATAGCTGTCCTCGGTGTGCTTTTAATCTACAACTGACATATGGCAGCCACCGCAACGAGCTACATCCACCCCTTTCTTCTGAACCAGAAGTAAATGATGGCGGTGACGGCTACCATGAAAAGCATGGCGAACAGGTACCCGTACTCCCACCGCAACTCGGGCATGATGTCGAAGTTCATCCCATAGACGCCGGCGATAAAGGTTAGCGGCATAAAGAACACGGAGAACACCGTGAGTACCCTCACCACTTCGTTGGTGCGCTGCGAGGATAGGGAAATGTAGATGTTAAGTAAGTTGGCGACGTTGTCGATGGCCTGGCGGGCACTTGTCTGGAAGCGCAGGAATTCATCTTTTAGCTGGTTGGAATGAATCGCGCCGATCTTTCCCTTTAAATTTTCCAGGATGACTTTCGACAATTCGAAAATATGATCCATCACCGCCGCCCTCCGCTTGATGTAATAGAGGTTCTTTAGCAGCGACGGAGTCTTCTTTTGCAAGAAAATTTTTGGCTCGTAGTAATCCAGCTCCTTGACCAATTCAGCCAACGGAACCTCAAAGGTTGCCATCGACTTTGAGATGATTCTGAAAAGGAGGTGATGGGGTGTCGTGCACTTCCCGGTATCTACGTATTTCGATTTAATTTCCGGAAGGAAGTCGTAGGACTGCCGGTGAATGGTAATGATAAACTCATTGCCAATGAAGACCGCGATCTTGTCTGTAACCTCCTGGATTGTATCCGCCTCCGGTGTGGCTTTGCTGCTGAACAAGCGGAGAATTACAAACTGGATATCCCCTACCATCTCGAACTTCGGCAAGTGCTCCGGCTGAAGCGAGTCTTCCACCAGCGCTGGGTGCAGGCCGTACCGGGACGCTACATCGCTCAATTCGGTTTTCGTGGGATTGGTGATGTCAATCCATTCGTATCCTGATTCCTTTTTCTCTTTTAGGGTCGATACCATCTCAGCGTTGATTTTTGTAGTGCGACAAAATTAAGTTGTTAATTCCGGATTTGCCGACAGGGTCACCGGGTCATTTCATTGCTCCCCCTCGGAACTGTCGCCATGGTGCACACTGCTGATCAAAAACTTGATTTGCGAGTTAGATGGGTCCTTTATCACAATATGCCCCCCCGGAACAGGATAGTGGCACAAATATTTCAGCGCGGATCAGCCAGCGACCATCTACTTGGTGCCACTTGGCAAAGTAGGTACCGCGCAGCTCAATCTGATCTCCCCGATCCGTCCACCGGCCCACCCATGTCCCGGTTTCTCCCGCCATTTTCCAGTCACTGTAAATATCGATGGACCCGGGCGTTCGTATGTAGATAACATCCGGAATCGCGTCAAAATTGGTCTGTATGTTCCGCGTATTTTCCGTCCTGCCCGCGACTTGAAGATTCCGGGACGAAACCAGGTGATAGTCTGGGGTCCATGATTGGACCAGCGCCGCCGTATCGTGTTCGGCAATGGCCTTGTTCGACATGGACCGGGTTTCACGTATTTCCCTTTCATCGTTCGATGGAGTTGCTTCCGTCGTGCATCGGATGGATACGATCACGACAACCCCAACAACTGTAATTAATTTTACGTATGACATAACTTGGACATTAGACCCTACCTTGAACCTTCCTGCCCGCCGTGCTCCTACGCTGAAGCTTCGGCGCAAGCGTAAGCGTCCCGTGGAGGAGGGGAACCTTGAACCATAAACCTTAAACTATTCCTCCCATCCACTCCACTGTCACCGCCGCCAGTTTCGGAATCAGATTATCCTTCCCGGCTTTGAAACTATGGTCGGCTTTTTCAAAGGTCACCAGCGTCGAGGCGGCCAATTTTTTGCAGACCTTCTTTAGTAATGTCAGATCAGCGAGCGTGTCTCGCGTTCCCTGGAGAAAAAGTAACGGCTTCACGATGGTATAAAGGTGCTCAGCACGTTCCTTTGAAGGTGCTCCCGGTGCGTGCAACGGAAAGCCATAAAACACCAGGCCCTGAACACCTACGGGATTTTCTTTTGAAACCCAATGGGAAGTCATCCGTCCCCCAAACGACTTTCCGCTGACGAACAAAGGAAATTTTGGAAAAAGCTTCTTCGCTTCCTTCGCAACAGCACCCACCGTCGCCGTGGCTACCGCAGGCATATCCGGCCGTCCCTTTTTGTTTTCCATGTATGGGAAATTATAGCGAATGGTTGTCACGGAGAGTTTTTCCAGCTCCTCCGCCAATGCTTTCATGAACGGATGATCCATGCCGGCGCCGGCACCATGCGCCAGCATCAGCACACCCTTCGCTTTCTTTGCAGCTATAACTTTTGCCGAGACCTTCCCGATCGCTTTCGAAACAAGAATGGAAACCTTTTTCTCAGGCATTACTTCTTCATCAACTTCTTTATAAAATAATCTGCGGTGGCAGAATAAACCAGCACGGCATTGGTGTGTTTCATCCAATGGTGCGTGTCGTCAACGACCACAAGCGTTTCCATCACTACTCCCTTCTTGTCAAGACGGCGTACCAGGTCAGTGCTCTGATTGAAACGCACATTGCGGTCGTCATCGCCGTGGATGATAAGCACAGGAGAAGTCCAGGTGGCAATGGATGAAACGGGCGAAGACTGCCAGGCAACATGTTGCGCCCTGTCAATATCCGGTGCTTTCTCCAGCCTGTCTGCATTATTGAATCCACGGAATCGTTCCGTGGTCCAGTCGTGCACGCCGTGGATGTCGACACCGGCGGCGAACAGTTTTGAATCCCGTCCAAGCGCCAGGGCTGTGAGGTAGCCACCGTACGAGCCTCCGTACACTCCTATCCGCGCAGCATCCACATTCGTCTGTTTTGCAAGCCACTCGCCGGCTGCTTTGATGTCCTGGTATTCAGCGGCCCCTCGGAGTCCGCTGTTGGGCGCCTGATGAAATTCATAACCATAGCCGATCCCCAGCCGGTAGTTTACGGAGAGAACGACGAAGCCCAGGCTGGCAAGGTATTGATTGGATGCGTAGGCGTTGGAGTAGTAGTCCGAATAATGCCAGCCCAACAACATTTGGCGTGGCGGGCCACCGTGAATGTACACGATCGCAGGTTTTTTGGCGGCCCCAGCCGCAGGCTCAAACAAGTCGGCATGCACCGTCACCCCGTCGACTGCAGTGAACGTCACTTTCTTTGGTGTGACCAGCGACCTCAAAGGGAATGTAGAAGTAATCATTTGGTCAGCAATCAACCGCATGGGCTCTTTGGAATTCAGTTTCCATACCGTCGGCAGTGGGGGGCGCTGGGCCGTAGCACTAATGCAAGCCAATGTCAGTCCATCTCCGGTGACGGCGGGAGTCCACTCCAATCCCGACCCCGGCGTAATCACTTCCATCGCCGCCTTGTCAACGGGAACGCGGGCCACATGCCTCCTGTCAAGATCCAATTTGTCCGGCCCTGCATTGGCGCTGAAGTACAACCACTTCCTGTCGGGGCTCAACTTGATATGTTCTGCCATGAACGAACCAGGAGTTAACAGCAAGGGTGCTCCCCCCAGCGCCGAGATGGAATACAGGTGTGGCCATCCGTCCTGATAAGAAAGGAACGCGATGCGGTCGCCGGCGGCCCAATGCAGGTTCGTGGACCCGTGCGTGCTGGGAACAGATCCGGCTAACGTTGTAGGCGCTTTCCACAATTGTGCGGCCTGCCGGGTTTTCAGGTCCGCCGTCCAGATAGACCAGGGCTGATGGCGCCGTGCCAGAATGGAGTCGGGTGCACCGCCGCTGCCGGGTGTACGGACGAAGGCCATCTTACCTCCGTCGGGAGACCAGCGCGGAGAAGAATCAAAAGAGAACGATGCCGATACCCACTGGATCGGCGTCGTGGCGTCGGTATAAATGCCGATGAACGAATGATCACTCCGGTTGGTGACAAAGGCCAATTTCGAACCATCCGGTGACCATTGCTGGGATCCCACATTTCCGCGGGTGGTGAAAAGGTTTTTGGCTGCAGTAGATCCATCAATCGGACTGGTCCACACCTGCCGGTTCTTAATGAATGCGACAACATCGCTTTTGGGTGAAATGACCGGCCCATCGCCTTCTGCCAGCGACTTTACCTCTCCGCCAGCAAATGGAACGCTGTAAATCTGCACCTTGACCGGCATGGGACTGAAGCCCGGGTTCACCGGCAAGTCATCGTCATAATTGGAACCGAAATCGCCTCCCTTTACATAGACGACCCACTTTCCGTCATCGGAAATGGCAAGGCTGGATATCTCCTGCCCGTCGTCTACAGAATAGTTGGTCAGCTTCCGCGGCTTGAAATCCGGGCCTTCGGCAACATAGACGTTGCGCCTGCCCTCCTCGTTGAAGGCCCAGGCAATGCGGGACCCGGATGCGGAAGCTGTAAGTTCATTTGGAAACGGACTTGATTTGATGTCGCTGAACGTATATCCCTGCGACCAGGCTGGGAGGGAAAAGCATGCGACCAGAACAACGGATAATAATTTCATCATGTTGGATAGAGTTTTAGGTCTCATAATGTAGGCGAAAAACATGAATCCTGAACGGCTTTTGTGAAGGGAAAATGTTTTGACAGGTTGGGTGGCCCCTTCCAGATTCCGCCAAGCCGCCTTCCATAAAAATGACTCTTTGAAGCCTTGCGCAAAAGTGTATTTTACGAACTGAAATCATAACCCACGCTTTATGCGACGCAGAGACTTTATCACGAAATCCGCTGTAACGGCGGGAACCGTCACGTTACTTTCTGGGATGGCCGGCTGCGCCACTCCTACCTCGCCTGCAGAAGCTGCCTCATCGCCGCTTGATGCGCTGAAGTCCATGTCAGGAGATGTGAAGCCGATCACGGTGGACGAACGGAAAGGGCGTATTGCCAAGGCCCAGCGCCTGATGACGGAGAACAAGGTCGGAGCCATATACCTCGATGGAGGCACCAGCATGGAATACTTTACCGGTATCAAATGGGGTACCAGCGAACGCATGATGGCAGCCATCATTCCGGCTAAAGGCGATATAAAATACGTGAGCCCGCATTTCGAAGAGGCGCGTGTACGCGAACTGATGACCATCGGCGATGAGGTGCGGGTGTGGGAAGAACACGAGAGTCCGTACAAGGTGGTAGCGGGCATTTTTGCAGATCTCGGTATACGGGGCGGGAAGGTCGGAATGGAAGAACGGGTCCGGTTCTTTCTCTTTGACGGCATCCGCAAGGAAGCCTCTTCCCTGGAGTACGTGAGCGCCGATCCGGTAACCATCAATTGCCGCATGTTCAAAAGCCCGGCCGAGCTTACTCTCATGCAGAAAGCCAACGACATTACCATTGAAGCATACCGCGCCGCCATTCCCTTGCTCAAGGAAGGGATGTCACCCGGAGAATTCTCCGGAATTATTTCAAGCGCCCATTCCAAACTCGGCGCCCGCGGCGGTGCGTTTGCATCCTTTGGTGCCGCCTCAGCCTTTCCACATGGAAGCAGTACCCCACAAAAATTACAGGTGGGCGATGTGGTGCTGATGGACGGCGGCTGCAACGTTGGCGGGTATGCGTCTGATATCACCCGCACCGTGGTGTTTGGAGAACCTACCGAACGGCAACGTGAAATATGGAATTTGGAAAAAGCATCGCAGGCAGCGGGATTTGCTGCGGCCAGGCTTGGCGACCCCTGTGAAAACGTTGACATCGCTTCCCGCAAGGTTATTATAGACGCCGGCTTTGGTCCAGGATACAATGTCCCCGGCCTTCCCCACCGTACGGGCCACGGCATCGGCATGGACGGCCATGAGTGGGGCAACATGGTGCTTGGGAACAAAACACCCTTCCAGCCGGGCATGTGCTTCAGCATCGAACCGACCATTTCAATTTACGGGGAGTTCGGCATCCGCCTTGAAGATTGTGCTTACATGACAACGGAAGGCGTGAAATGGTTTTCAGAACCCAGCCCGGCCATTGACCAGCCTTTCGCATAGCAATACACAAGATGCAAGTAGTAAGTAGCAAGATTAGATACTGCAACCTTTAACTTTTACATTTTACATTCATCATTTTACATTTTACATTCTAATCCATGAAAACACTCCTTTCCCTCCTCCTTTGCCTCGCGCTGGGAATCGCTCCCGCCGTCGCCCAGAAAACCCGTAAGCTTGCCGCCGACTCCACCATCACGACTACAGGAGAAGTGACCGTAAAAGGCAAAAAGTTTCCTTACTCGGTAGTCACCGGCACGCAGCCCGTTTGGGATGAGGACGGAAAGGCCATTGCAGCGCTTGAGTATACGTACTATGAGCGGACCGATGTTACCAATCGCTCCGCGCGGCCGCTGGTGATCTCATTCAATGGAGGTCCTGGTTCCGCCTCCGTATGGATGCACATCGCCTATACGGGTCCACGCATTCTTGAAATCGACCCTGAGGGATATCCGGTTCAGCCTTACGGCATCAAGGAGAATCCGTATTCCATCCTGGATGTTGCCGATATTGTTTATGTTAATCCGGTAAATACCGGCTATTCGAGGATCCTGATCAAGGACACTCCCAAAGAAAAGTTCTTCGGTGTGAATGCCGACATCAAGTACCTCGCCGAGTGGCTCAACAATTTTGTTACACGCAAGAACCGGTGGACGTCGGCCAAGTACCTCATCGGCGAAAGCTACGGCACCACGCGCGTATCGGGTCTGGCCCTTGAGCTTCAAAATTCCCACTGGATGTATCTCAACGGCGTGATTTTGGTATCGCCAACCGATCTGGGTATTGAGCGCGGCGGCCCGGTGGATGCAGCGCTGAACGTTCCATATTTTGCTGCTGCAGCATGGTATCATAAGATGCTTCCTCCGGATCTACAGGCTAAGGACCTTACGGATTTGTTGCCCGAAGTCGAAGAATTTACATTGAATGAATTGATCCCCGGACTTTCCCGCGGCGGGTTCATCACGGATCAGAAGCGCAAAGAACTTGCGGCTAAGATGGCCCGGTACTCCGGTATGTCAGAGAAAATCATTTTGCAGCACAACCTGGATGTTCCTGCACAGTTTTTCTGGAAAGAGCTGCTGCGGGAAAAAGGCGGCTACACCATCGGCCGTCTGGATTCCCGGTACAAGGGCATCGACGCCAAGGAAGCAGGCGTGTCTCCCGATTACAATTCAGAGCTCACCTCGTGGCTCCACTCCTTTACGCCGGCCATCAACTACTACCTGCGTGAAGTGCTGAAGTACAAAACAGACATCAAGTACAACATGTTTGGCCCCGTCAATCCCTGGAACCGCGATGGAGACAACACCGGAAAAAATCTCCGCCTGGCGATGGCAGAAAACCCGTACCTGAACGTGATGTTCCAGTCGGGCTACTACGACGGAGCCACGCAATACTTCAATGCAAAATACACCATGTGGCAGATTGATCCGAGCGGCAAGATGAAAGATCGCTTTAGTTTCAAAGGCTACCGCAGCGGGCACATGATGTATTTGCGTGCGGAGGATTTGGTTACCGCCAACGAAGATATACGCCAGTTTATCTTAAAGACAACGCCAAAGAAGGGCGAGCCAGCAAAGTACTAGGTCCTTTGCGCGGCGCGGAATGGTGCCGTGGAGGCAACATCCGCACAAGAGCCTATATATGCAATTCCGTATATTCGTCTGCTGCAGATGTGTAGACGCAATTTAGCGTATGCACGGTTGTTGTGCGCAAGTTGATAAGACGAGACAACACAAGACAATGAGAGTGACAAGAATATTAATTACAGTTTTACTATTTGGACTCTCCATCAATTCTTTCGGACAGAAATACTATTATTATAAACCGTGGAAACATTTCAGTATCCAGGCTGACAAAATCATTTTGACTATTGACACAGTTAAATCAAAAGAAGGAAAAGAGTTTCTTGACAAAATTGCCTCTCAATTATCTGGTCAACTCAATTCAAATGGCCTTGAGTGTGTTGTAACGGACATTACGTCAACCAGTAGCGATAAGAAAACCTTAAAGATAAAATTGTCATTATTAACGCCCGCATACGTCAAACTAGAAACCCTTGGTGCAAAAATACCGCTTTGTAATCGAGTGACATTTCAGCAAATTGAGCCAAAGACGGACAAAAGAATTGACACGACTTTAAACATATCAGTTGACAAGGAAGAAGATGCGATTTCTCCATTGACTGACGACTTGACAAAAAGAATTTTAAAACAACTGACTAAAAAGTGAGGACTAATCAACCAGCGCACAACAAAGTGTATAAGTCATTTGCCTTCCTTTGTTTATTTCTATTTTGGTAAGGCAAACGCCTTATACACAAACGTTGTGTGCAATGCCCGGCAAAGATTAGAGTAAAAATTAGCTAAATTTGCATCATGGGAATAATTGAAACTTATAAAGAGCAAATTCTAAGGCTTTGCGAGAATCACAAGGTAAAGAGTCTCTACTCTTTTGGCTCGGTTAATACGACACAATTTACAAAGACTAGTGACGTGGACCTGATGGTTGATTTTCAAACAAGCGACCCTTTTGAGTACTCTGATAATTATTTCCAGCTCAAATTTGCACTTGAAAAGATATTGGACCGATCTATTGACCTCCTGGAGAATAGGGCAATCAAAAATCCCTTCCTCAGGCAGAGTATAGACAAGTCAAAAGTCCTAATCTATGGACAATAATATCAAGACCTGGCTTAAGGACATTGATCAAGCCATTGCTGAAATAAAATCATTCATTCCTGAAATCAAGGACTTCAAAGAATTTCAAAAGGATCTGAAAACTCGTAGAGCTGTTGAACGCAATGTAGAAATCATTGGAGAGGCAATGAGTCGCATTTTGGCAATTGATCCTAAAATAAAGATTAGCCACACAAGAAAAATAGTTGACACAAGAAACAGGATCATACACGGCTATGACTCAGTGTCAGCGGATATTCTTTGGGGGATAATAATCAAAAATTTACCTGACCTCGAAAAAGAGATTAAATCTCTACTCAGCTAAGGGCACTGCACACAACAAAGTGTATATGCCATGCTGGGGATTCACAGTTGAAGTAAATAGTTATCTTCGTAATGCAACCAAGTTCGTGGAACTTGCAGAGTAGTCGGCCTTGCCATCCGCCAACTGGCGGATTTAGCAAGCCCTCCTACTTCCCACTTCGGACAAATACACTGACGTTGTGCGCAATGCCTCGACTCCGAAGAGTTGGACAAATTAGGAGTTGAGTTCAAAGAGACGGCCAAAAATGCTGGACTCGTTGACTAATGAACCACAACAACCAACACTGATTGAAGTTGATGTTGTCGTGCCTTGCTGCTGCATTGGCATTTTTTGATTATCATTGAGTAAACGTTTCTTATGAAGATCGATGCGGCAAGAGAAATAGGCAGGCTGAGCGCCATCGGCGCGCTGGTCATTCTGATCTACTCATGTTCCAGGGAGACCAGCATGTCGTCCGCGCCGGATCCGGATGCCGCGCTGTTTGCAGAAACGACGGCGTCGGGCTACACGTTTTACCAGGGCGGCAACACGCTGACGGGCATGGGTCCTCATGGTAATTTCAAACTTCGTTTCAATGCCACGGCAGCGGCTGTGCTTGACGGCACGGGTGAACTTCCACCCGGAAATTCGTTCCCCACGGGGTCCGTCCTGGTAAAAGACATACAAGGCGGATCGGGGATTACGCTGTATGCGGTCATGAAAAAAGACCCGGCAAATTCCAATGCGGGGAGCGGCTGGCTTTGGGCAGAATACAATCCATCCGGCGGGGTGGTGGTTTCGGTCAAGTCGAAGGGCTCGGGATGCGTGAGCTGCCACAGCACCTCCCCCAACCGCGACCTGGTGCGCACGTTTGATCTGCACTGAAGACCCGGTTGAGTGCCCAGTGAGATTTTAATTGACCTGATCAACTAGTGAACAGCATCAATGTGCACTGTACAGTTTTCGAAAATCACTCATTTGTAACGGATACACAATATGGGGTCATATGTAATTACGAGAAAATTAAACTTGCTTAAATTTCATAGAGAGTTTGAGATTCTGGATGGAGATTCAAACGATGTGATAATGACCGCTGTTGAAAAAAACTCAACGATTAGTCAAAAGATATTCAGATTTTTAGATATTTCTGGAACTTCCTTTTCTTTTGACTTTATCTCAAAAGCTGGGACTAAGTTGTTTACAATCCGTAAGGGATTTACCTGGTTTGCATCTAGAACAAATATTATGGACGCAAACGCCAATGTCATAGGTATTCTACATAGAAATTTACTTGGAGTGGATGGAGACAAATACAATCTCAAGACTGACAATGACAAACTAATCTTAAAAATAATCATTGAGTCGGGAACATTTAACTACAAATTCAAGAATGAAGCTGATAAGGTGTTTGCAAAGGTACTTAGAGATTCAGAGGAGACTAGAAAGAAACAGAAAGAGATTGTCACTAGAAGTGGCTCCTTGCGCTCGATCTATCTCCTGACAACAACAGTTGACATGAATACTGATTTAGCGACTCTCTGGTTACTCGTATCAGCCGTGGTTAGCATTGACCTAACCTTTATGGATCGTGCTGATGCAAGTGAAAGTTATTCTTAAGGTATAATTCCACAGGGAAAACTAGCACTTAGCAATTAAAAATCAAGCCTTTACATGATAAGGTGGTTAGTATTTTGAACAACAAGCCAACAGCACACAACAACGTATTATGGATCATGGTGGGGATCGCACTCAAAATAAATAGTTATCTTCGGTTGCGGAAATTGTTCGTGGAACTTGCAGAGTAGTCGGTCTTGCCAGCTGGCAGATTTAGAAAGCCCTCCCTCTCCCCCCACCACGGACATTTATACCGACGTTGGGGGTAATGTGGCCAAAACCGTCGGACAGCTTCGGTCTGAATAATAAAACTGACAATATGAAAAATAAAATGACCCACTTTGCAATTCACATTGACAATATTGAAAGGGCAAAGAAGTTTTACGGACAAGTATTTGATTGGGGCTTTACATCCTACGGACCAACTGACTTTTTACAAATAAAGGCTGACCAAACCGAAAACGGAGAGCTAATCGGCGCTTTACAAGCAAGGACATACTCTCCAGTGAAAGAAAGGTTAATAGGATTAGAATGCACCGTGACAGTTGAAAGCGTTGACGACATAATTAAGAAAGTCCAAAACAACGGCGGCCAAATACTTATGCCGAAGACTGCAATCCCATATGTTGGCTGGATCACAAAGTTTTTGGATACGGAAGGTAATCTTGTTTGTGCCATGCAGTCGGACGGCTCAGCAAGGGGTTAAAAGAGTGAAGAAGCTGCTGTAAGCTCCCCTGAAGTTCGGCCATTTAATAGTTGGAATAAATTTATCAACTTTAAATGGATAAACAATGAGAAAGACAAAATTCATAGAGACCCAGATTGTCAAGGCAATCAAGGATCACGAGTCAGGTCGAAATGCTTGTTAGCGCCAATGCCACCGACAACCAACCTAAATGATATGAAAAAAATAATAACCTTCGTCCTACTCTACCTAATTTATTTTGGGTCAAATGGACAATTGCCAATTTCCTCAACCGGAAAGTTTTTTAATTACAATGGAACAAAAATATATTATGAGGACATTGGACAAGGAGAGCCTCTCTTACTTTTACATACATTCAATGGGACAGCTGACCAATGGAAAGCATACTTTGAGGATTACTCAAAAATATTTAGAGTAATCTCCGTTGACATGATTGGCCACGGACGTTCAGACATCTATAAAAAGGGAGACGTGGAATTTAGACACAGTGACTATGCGAAAATAATTCTTGCGTTACTGGACTATTTAAAAATTAATCAAGTGAATGCAATGGGGGCAAGTTCCGGAGGAATTACGCTTTTCTACGCCAATTTCATGCAACCTGACAAATTTAAAAATGTAATAACAATTGGAGCGCAAATCTATTATGACCAACGGGTGAGAGATTGGATTACTTCAGACGGACCTGACAGTGCCAAGACTGATATCATATCCAAGCAATCTAAAATTCATGGCCAAGAGAAAGCGATGTTACAGGCAAGACAGTTTTGGCGTTTTAGAAATTTCTACGGTGATCCTTCATTTTCGCCTGACATGTTGAATTCAATTAAAGCACAGTGGCTTATCGTTCAGGGGGACAATGACTTTATTCCATTAGACCAAGCAATAGAAATGAAAAAATATATACCGAATAGCAGACTCTGGATTTTTCCAAATGGCGGACATGTTCCACATTTAGACCCTAATAACTATTCAGACTTTTTAAAACATTCGACCGAATTCTTAATGGGGAAATGGAGCCCAAAGAAATAGTTTAATAGCACAGGCTCGATAATGACCAGTAATCCTGGCTGGTGGTTTTTACCCAGCATTAAATTTACTTCAACGTCCCCCAAACGGTCTCGCTTTTCAACGAGTGCCGGTCGGTTCTCAATAGAGATTCGGTTGGGGATACAACCCCTATTATCGCGACGATTGCCTCGTTTTCTGCGTCTTCTTCCATGCCTGAGTTCTTGATACAGGTCTTGAAAAGGTCGATTTTCTTTTCGATGGGAATGCTTCATACTCCATATCCAGGTGTAAATGGTTTCATGACTGACAAAATCATTGTCTTGTGCTCGCCCCAATACAGAGATCAACTCAGGACTGAGCTTCTCCACGGTAAGCCACTCAACAATTTGCTTCCGCATATCCTGGGTGAACCTTTCATGTTTGGCCTTGAGGTGATGGCGTAGCTAGGTCTTTAATTGAGCCTTAACAGCTTTGTATTCCTTTGCTCCTATTCCCCGTTGAGGAACATTTCGTCTCAACTCTCGACTCACCGTTGACTTGTGGCAGCCTACTAAAGAAGCTATTTGAACTTGGGTCTTACCTGTCCTTAATAAGGCTTCAATTTGATACCTTTGCTCTTGGCTAAGGTGAGAATAGTTTGTCGTCATAAGCAACACAAAGTTTTCAAAACCTTGGTCAATTGAAAGGGGGGAAACCTCCTTTCCTTTAACCTTTTGCGTTGCACTTATTACTTGAACTTAGAAATAAGTTTCTTATAAGAGACCGAAATTGTTGTAAGACCTTGTGAAATGACAGCACCTAAGGCGCACACACATTGCCTGGCCACACATGCATGTCTCGCCCTCGCTTTTGCCACATGCCATTGCCGCGCAAACCCACCGCAACACGAAAGCTATGGCAAGAGCCAAATCCCACCCTGCCTTGACGGAACGATTGCGGGAAATGCGAGAAAGCAGATTGAAGCCAAGACCGGAAAGAGGATTATGAATAAGTTGAAAGCCGGCCGACTCTGAAATGAGCTGGCCTTTTTTTGCCTTATGGGAGAATATAACCCACCGTCAGGAAGAGTGTTCTTCCATCACCCGGAAGAATACCTGGGCCAGGATAGCCACCCGCTCTTCGCGTAAAATATTTTTCATCCGAAAGATTATTAATGCCTGCCTTCAGACTAAATCCCTTTTTAGTTTTATATCCTAACGTGAAATCATAGATCTTATAAGAGGGTATCAATCCATTTTGGCCGTTGACGGTGGCAGATGTGGTATTGTTGGCATCGGCATATACTTCATCGGTATAACTCTGTTGAAGCGTAGCTGAAAAATTCTTTAACGAATAGGTTACCCCCGCCCGGAAAATATTCTCCGGTGCGTACTCCACTTTCTTATCCTTGTAGTTAGTCTCTTGCAAGGCATTGTTCACCACCGTAACTACTTTCAAATTATTATAACGCGCATCGTTATAAGCATACGAAGTAAAAAGCTCCAGTTCTCCAAATCGTTTATCCATTAATATTGACTTCGAAAGATTATACTCAATAAAAAGCTCTACTCCTTGTGAGCGACTGCTGCCTACATTGGTGCGGAGATTATAAAATGATCCGTCTTGCCGCTGCTGACGGATAGTGCCCACACGACTGCTATAATCCAACAAGAAGCCACTGACATCAAATTTTAAAAAATCTTTCACGCTGCCGCGATATCCAACATCCACATTCACGCCTTTGGCATCGGTAAGATTCGGATCGATCACATCGGTAGTAGGTGGAGTGGTGAGGTCTGCAAATTGAACCGGGCGATAGGATTGAGTAGCATTCGCATAGAGCGAAGTAGAACTTGTGAGCGCATATTCTAAACCCAAACCTCCAATCATAAAGCTTCTGCTGCGCGATTGATTCTGTAAATAAACCGGGTTGCCATTCACAATGCTGCTATATCCACCGGCCTCTGCGGTTAAATATTCATACCGCACTCCGGGAACGATCATCAACTTGTCGGTCACTTGAAAAAGGTTTTCTGCAAACACCGCAGCATTACCACTTTTATAATCAATGTCTCCTGTCCAGGTGGTTCCTGCTTCGCGAACAATAGAGTATTCTGTATCACGCGAGCCAACACCTCCGCGGAAGCGGTCGGTATTACCACGATACAATCGCACCCCTGCACTCAGATTACTCCGCTGATTACCCAACGGATAACTCAATAAATAGCGCGCCTCCATTCCATAATTACGATACTGATCAACATCCACCGTGCGGAAATTATACTCACCAGCCGCATTCACATTATCCAACACTAAAATGCCACCGGCAGGATTGAAGCCAACGCTATTGCGATCGGCACGAATGCCAAACACTTTTACATTCAATCGCTGCTGATCACTGATGGTATAAGCAGCCGTCATTGCGGAGGTCAACCACGTTAAATTAAACCAGTTGCGACTGCGGAAACTTTGCCTGGCATCTTGCTCGAATTGTACATCGGTTAATCCTCCGGGCTGCTGGCTCACGGTTTCCCAGCGGGTAACTTCTGTTGTGAGGACTAGTCGATCGGAAATTTTATAGGTTAACGTGGCTGATGCAGAGTTGCTGCGAAATGAATTATTATCACGCCATCCATCGCCACTGCGATGGTCAAAGAAGGCATAGTAATTCATGTTCTTCGTCTTACCACCTACGGCATTATATGAATTAAAAAGTCCATTGCTGCCACCCGTCTGAAATATTTCGAATTGAAATGGCTTCGAAAACTCACTGCCATTTTTTAAAATATAATTCACCATCCCCCCAATCTGAGGGCCGTATTGCAATGCTCCGTGACCGCGCACAATTTCTATTCGCTGCACAGATTGGAGTTGAGGATTGTAATAGGCTTCGGGATAGCCGTAAGGATCAGCTGCAATGTCATATCCATTTTGCCTAACATTAAATTCCCAGGATCGATTCGGACTTAACCCCCGTGCGGCAATTCCAATCTGAATTCCGCTGCCTTCACTTTCCCATACAAAAATGCCCGGAACTTTTGCCATTACTTGACGCATGGTGTTGCTGACAACATTACCGCGCACGTTGTCCATCATAATTAATGCACTTTTCTTAGTAGCATAAATATTTGTACCCACAATTTGAGGAAGTTGATGGATGTCGGACTTGCTACCACGGCCAACAATAGTGATTTCGGAAAGTACCTTGGTGACTACCGTATCGGTTTCGGTGCCATTTGTTGTAAAAGTTGACTGAGCTTTCAAAACAATGCTTGAGCCCATTAAAGCAAGAAAAAGGGGGATATGTCGGGTACGGATGATAAAATTATTAGAATTAATTTAAACAAGGCTCAAATGTAAAGCCTTGTTTAGACTTATTCTAAATAAGAATAACTTATTTATACCCCTTTGTGATTTTTTTATACCACTGGACGACGATCAATAGCACCACGGCAAACGACACTAACCCGCCAATAGACCACACCAGACTAAGGGCATCTTTCACTACCACCAGCATGACAATGGCAAACAAAAAGACGGTGGCCACCTCATTCCAAATGCGCAGTTGAGTGGAGGAATATCGAAAGACTTGATTGGAATGTTGCAGATAGATAATGTGTAGGGAAAAGTGGTAGGCCACCAAACCGGCAACAAAGCCAATTTTGATCCACAACCACGTAGGTATGCTACCATAAAGAATCAGCATCCAAATTCCGAAAATAATTGTTAGGATGCACGATGGCCAGGTGATACCAAACCACAATCGCATTATCATAACCGAAAATTGTTGCTGAAGGATTATTCTTTCCTTCTCTGGTTTATCTTGGGCTTCGCGATTATAAATAAAGAGACGCACCATGTAGAAAAGTCCTGCAAACCAGGTGACAACAAAAATGATGTGCAGTGCTTTTACATATAAATACATAGCTAGGTAATCTAAGCTTGGGGTTTGCTGATATTTTCCCTTACTAATTCTGCGAGTGTTTCAATCCATTCACTTCGTTGATTTAAACAAGGAATGACCGTATATTCATCTCCACCATTTTCCATAAAGGTTTCCTTGCCTTCCATTTGAATCTCCTCCAATGTTTCCAGGCAGTCGCTCACAAAAGCAGGGCATGCTACTACTAATTTCTTGATTCCCTGCTTCGGGAATTGCATAAAGTGATCAGCACTATTAGGTTTCAACCATGCATCTGCACCGAGGCGCGATTGAAATGAAGAACTAAATTTATCAGGAGGTGAGCCCAACGCCTTGGCAACCAATTCTGTGGTCGTCAGCACCTGATGACGATAGCAAGTGCTATGAGCCTCTGACGCTACCGTACAGCAGTTTTCCTTCATCAAACAATGCACTTTGGTAGGATCAGATTTTCGTACATGCCGTTCGGGAATACCATGGTAGCTGAATAGCAATCGATCGAATGGCTTTTCCAGATACGGTTTGATGCTATTGGCCAGCGCTTGAATATACTTTGAATGATTGTAAAAGGGAGGCACTACTCGCAATGAAAAAGAATACCTCATTTTATCATGAACGCTTTGTACCTGCACCATTGCTGTCTCATAACTGCTCATGGCATAATGCGGATATAGCGGAACTAGCACGACTTCCTTCAAGTCAGGATTTTGTTTCAAAAGATTTTCGAATGCGACATCCGGGGTAGGATTACCATAGCGCATGCTTAACTCTACAGGAAGATCGATTTTCTGATTTAACGCTTTTTGTACTTGTTTTGAAATGTGAATGAGTGGCGAGCCATTCTCTGTCCAAACAGTTTTATATTTATGAGCACTTTTAGGAGAACGAAATGGAACGATGATTCCCTTCACTAACAAAGCGCGAAAAAAATAAGGGATGTCAATTACGCGTTCATCCATCAAAAATTCGTTCAAATACTTTCTCAAATCTTTAACCTGATAAGAATCTGGCGAGCCAAGATTTGCCAATAATACGGCTGTTGTTGCCATGTTGTTTTGCGGTTTAAGTTTTCTTAATGACAATCAAAATTCCAATACCGCGTCCACCGTTTTTTGAATATCGGAATCTGACAATGCTGTACATATAAACCAGCTTTCAAAAGCTGATGGTGGAAGGTATATGCCTTTAGTTAACATGTGATGAAAGAATTTGTTGAAGAGACTATTATCACACGCTTTCGCATCCTCAAAATGTTTCACCTCGTGTGAACAAAAATGCACACTCATCATGCTGCCGAGTTGATTGATGCGATGATCTATTCCCTTCTTTTCCAACGCCTGATGAATACCTTCACAAAGCAATTTTGCTTTAGCGTCCAGTTTAGCATAGATGGAAGGATTATCATTCAATTGCTTTAGCAATGTATAGCCAGCGGTCATGGCAATGGGATTGCCGCTCAACGTTCCTGCCTGATAAACAGCACCAAGGGGTGCAATTTTTTCCATGATGGCCTTCTTTCCACCAAAAGCACCTACGGGTAAACCACCTCCAATTATTTTTCCGAAGGTGACAAGGTCTGCCTCGATACCAAATACTTCCTGCGCTCCACCGCGCGCTAAGCGGAAACCGGTCATAACTTCGTCAAAAATCAAAATGATACCCTGTTGTGTACATACTTCACGAAGTGATTTTAAGTATCCTTCCGCTGGTAAGATACAACCCATGTTTCCGGCCACTGGCTCAATGATAATAGCGGCAATTTCGTTGGGATGCTGCGAAATCAGATTCATGACCGAATCCATGTCATTATAGGGTGCCGTCAGGGTATCTTCGGCTACGTGTGCTTGCACACCAGGAACAGACTGAATATTTAATGTTGCTACCCCACTTCCTGCTTTAACTAAAAAAGCATCGGCATGTCCGTGGTAACAACCCTCAAACTTGATAATCTTATTTCTTCCGGTATACCCTCGTGCCAATCGCACGGCACTCATGCATGCTTCGGTTCCGCTGTTCACCATGCGAACCAAATCAATAGCGGGTGCCATCTGCTTGATGAGCTCCGCCATGTCAATTTCCAATTCTGTTGGTGCCCCGAACGAAGTAGAGTCAGCCGCTTTTGCAATGATAGCATCTACCACAGGTTGATAGGCATGACCTAAAATCATCGGACCCCAGGAGTTGATGTAGTCAATGTATTGGTTTCCATCTTCATCATAGAGATAAGCGCCTTTTGCTTTCTGTATGAACAACGGTGTGCCACCCACACTTTTAAACGCACGCACAGGAGAATTAACGCCACCGGGGATGTGTTGTTGGGCGCGATCGAAAAGAGATTTGCTTTTGGTAATGGAATAGCTCATTTACTTCGTAATTAATTTAGTTGCTTGCTTGGCAAAATATGTCGCAATCAAATCGGCACCGGCTCTTTTGATTCCTGTAAGCACTTCGATAATTGCCCGATCTTCATTTAAATAACCGGCCTTAGCTGCAGCTTTGATCATAGCGTATTCACCACTCACGTGATAAGCACTGACGGGAAGCTGCACTTCGTTTTTTACTTCACGAATAATATCCAAATAGGCATGCGCTGGTTTTACCATTATAATGTCAGCTCCTTCTTCCACATCCATAAGCACTTCTTTGATCGCTTCAAGTCTGTTCGCAGGATTCATTTGATATGTACTCTTATCTCCAAAACCTGGAGCGCTACCCAACGCATCGCGAAAGGGACCATAAAAAGACGAAGCATACTTTGCCGCATAGCTCATGATTCCCGTGTTATGAAATCCAGCGTGCTCCAATGCCTGACGGATCGCACCAATGCGGCCATCCATCATGTCACTCGGTGCAACAAAATCGGCACCAGCCTTGGCATGGCTAATGCTCATCTTAGCCAATATCTCCACTGTTCGGTCATTGACAATCTCGTGACCTTCCACAATTCCATCATGGCCGTAGCTTGAGAATGGATCAAGCGCAACATCGGTCATCACTATCATTTCTGGCAATGCTTTCTTTATCGCACGGACACTCCGTTGCATCAATCCATCATCATTCAGCGCTTCTTTACCGGCGTTGTCTTTCAATTCATCAGGCACTTTCACAAAAATCAAAGCACTCTTGATTCCTAATGCCCAACATTCCTTTAACTCCTCCACCGCCATGTCAATCGAAAAGCGGTAATATCCGGACAGCGATGAAATTTCATCTTTCACTTTTTCACCTTCCGTGATAAAAACTGGCACAATAAAATCCGATGGTTTCAACACCGTTTCTTGCACCATACTTCTAATGGCCACATTCTGTCGCAATATTCGGTTACGTCTCTTCATTTTAGTTGTGGGGTGACATTTAATAATTGTTTGATTATATCCAGTTGACTGGATTTTTAAGGACACTCAATAATTTCTCCTCTTTACTTCCAGCTTGAGGTTGATAGTTATACTCAAATCTTACGGTCGGAGGAAGACTCATTAAAATGCTTTCCGTGCGTCCATTTGTTTTAATACCAAATAAAGTGCCGCGATCGTGTAGCAAATTGAATTCAACATAACGACCTCTGCGGATCTCCTGCCAGTATTTATTCTCTTCGCTGAAAGAATCATTCATCCGCCTTTTCACAATTGGTAAATAGCCCTCCAAAAACATTTTGCCATTCTCCTGTGTAAACTTTTTCCAGAATTCACTCGAATGCTCTTCATTTCCACGGCAGTGGTCAAAGAAAATCCCGCCCACACCTCTGCGCTCACCGTCACGATGATGATTGACAAAGTAATTGTCGCATTGGCGTTTGAACTGAGAATATAGCTTCTCATCAAACGCATCGCAGCTTTTCTTTTGAACAGCATGAAAATGTATGGCATCATCTTCTACAAGATAATATGGAGTAAGATCCGTTCCTCCACCGAACCACGAATCCTTTACATTGCCTTGGTCATCATACACTTCGAAGTAGCGCCAGTTGGCATGCACCGTAGGCACTTTAGGATTGATGGGATGGATGACTAACGATAAACCAGCAGCAAAAAATAAACTGCCGTCAACTTTCAATTGTTGGGCTACTAATGGTGGTAGCATACCCTGAACAATAGAAATATTAACACCTCCCTTTTCAAAAACAGCTCCATTGCTAATCATACGGCTTGTTCCTCCTCCACCACCGGGTCTTTCCCATTCATCCATAATGAATTTTGCTTTGCCATCAACATTTTCGAGTGCAGTACAAATATCAGACTGTAACGACTTGATGTGCTTTACAAATTGATCGCGGATAACCGTGTTCATTCCTGATATTCTTTAACGGCATCCACAAATGCTTTGGCATGATCAACCGGAATGTGTGGCACAATACCATGACCCAGGTTCGCGATGTAAGCCTGGGTACCAAAAGCTTTAATCATAGTATGAACTTCTTTTTTCAATTCCGGAATTGGAATGAGCAAACGGATGGGATCAAAATTTCCCTGCAGTGTCATCCGCCCGCCAGATTCTTGCCTCGCCTTCTCTGGTCGTATGTTCCAATCAATTCCAACAGCCGACACAGACTGATTTTTAGAAATAGATTCTAATGCATAGGCACTTCCTTTTGGAAATAAAATGACTGGGCCATGCGGAGCCACCGCCTCCGCAATTTGGAGTAAATATTTTCCGGCAAACCGATCGAAATCATCCGGGCTTAGCATACCACTCCAGCTATCAAACACCTGAACAACATCGGCTCCGGCTCTAAGTTGAGCTTTCAGATAAACAATAGTTGCTTCTGTAATCTTGCTCAGTAGGCGATGGGCCAATGCTGGTTGTGTAAAACAAAATGCTTTTGCTTTTTCAAACCCTTTGACACCCTTACCTTCCACCATGTAACAAAGCAATGTGAAGGGTGCTCCTGCAAAACCAATCAAAGGAACCCGACCATTCAATTCTTTTTTTGTCAAGGCCAGTGAATCAAACATATATTGCAGCTCGCTTTCTACCTCTATATTAAGTTGCTCAATATCACGTTTAGACGCAATCACTTTTGGTAATAATGGGCCTTTTCCTTCTTCCATCAATACTTCCATACCCATTGCCTGTGGAATAACCAGAATATCTGAAAAAATAATGGCCGCATCCACACCAATAATGTTTACCGGCTGCAGCGTGATTTCACAAGCCAGCTCGGGTGTTTGCACACGGGTGAAAAAATCATACTTCTTACGAAGCTCAATATATTGCGGCAAATATCGACCTGCCTGACGCATCATCCACACGGGTGGACGCGTTACTTTTTCTTTTCGCAGTGCTTTGAAAAGCAAATCGTTTTTAATCATAAACGGCATCTTTTGTATAATAACAAACAACTTTTTTAATCATAGATTCAGTAGTTGCTAATTCAGCAATTTGAATTTCACTAAATCCTTTTTGTGCAGCATGTACTGCTGTGGTAGTGCCAATGCAAAAGCATACCGGAGCTATTTGATTTGATGAAAGAAAACTATCAACACCACTCGGGCTAAAAAACAAAACACCGTGGTAAGGTTCGTTTATCTTTGTGGGAGTTGGTTCTGTATCGTAGCCTATTAATTCAATTACAGAAATCCCCTTCGCGGTAAGTTTTGATGGTAAATCATCTCTGCGAACATTACTACAAACAAATGTTACTGCCTTTATCTGGCCGTTCGATTCAATAACATCTGCCAACGTGGAGGCGTCACGAGCCGTGCCCACAATCGTCAAATCGTTCGCCAAAGCTTCTTGCCGGGTGCCCTGATCGGTACAAAAAATAAGATGATCGGTTAGAGGGACACTATGTTGTTGGGCTATTGCCAACCATGACTTTACGGCTGATTTACTGGTGAGCACAATATGTTTGTGAAGTTGATTCATTGCCAGCTGGGCTGGAATTCGAATAATGGATTGAATAAAATTGTGCAATGAAATGGAAAGGCCTGCTTTTTTGACTTGCTCTACTAATTCAGGTGCCAGTATTTTTGTAGATACCAGATGAGTTTGCCCTTCCATTAGCTTCTAAATGTTTTGAGAATCGATTGGCCTCCATTGCACAGAATTTCTTTTGCTGCCATCGTGCCCGCATGTGAAGCTTGCTCTAATGAAAAGCTTCTTTCCAACTCACACTTTTGTTTGCCATCCAGGCTAAATATATTTCCCCTAAATAAAAGTTGATCTTTTTGAATGTTAGCGCTGGCTGCAATGGGCACAGCGCATCCTCCATGAAGAGCAGCTAAAAAATCCCGCTCGGCATTCACGCAAATTCCAGTTTCGAGATGATGAATGGTGGCACAAACCTCCAACATCGGCTGATCATCGGCTCTGCATACAATCGCCATCGCTCCTTGTGCCGGTGCCGGTAGCATCCAATCGAGCGTGATGACATGCTGCAAAGAAATTTGTAATCGCTCTAATGCTGTCTGCGCGAAAATGGCACCACCCCAATCGGAGCCATCTAATTTTTTTAGTCGAGTTTGAATGTTGCCTCGCAAATTCTCCATCGTATGATGCGGATATCGATGCAACCACTGCGATCTTCTTCGTAAACTACTGGAAGCTATTTTAATAGCCATAGCCGGATTGAAATCTCCTTTTGCTGCAGGCAACACCAAACAATCCTCAATCGTACCGCGCTTCAGCATGGCGCTGATCGTCAAACCTATTGCCAGTTTGGTAGGAATGTCTTTTGCGGAATGAACTGCGATGTCAATACTATTTTGAAGTAGCGCACTATCGAGTGACTTCGTGAAGATTCCTTGAATACCCATTTCGTATAACGGAGTATGTAAGTCTAGATCACCATCGGAAGTAATCTCAACAATTTCTGTAGCTAACCCCTTGGCATCTAACGCTTGCTGTACTTCCTGTGCCTGATACAAGGCTAAAGCACTCTCGCGGGTGCCGATGCGAATGGGATGCTGGCGACTCATTACTTCTTAACCGGCAATTATTTCATTCATGGTTTGAATGACAGAGCAGCCTCGATATCCTTCGGATTTAATTTCCTGGATAAGTCTAGAGAAACCTTTGTCAATACTTTTGGTTTGAACCGCATCTGTAGAAACATAATCGGACACTCTTTCTTTATAAATACGAATTATATTTCGATGGACAAATATACTCTGCCACTCCATCAGTTTTTGGATATGATCTTCCAGAATGGCTTGCGCTTTTGGTACTTCTAAGTAGCGCTGCTTTATCAGTTCATTATGAAAAGCAGAAATCTCATCCACCGAAAAAAGCTTGATTCCCGTTTTATGCTTTACCTTAGGATCAATAATCTGAGGAATGCTTAAGTCTAAGAATATAGCGGAAGGAATGGCAACCGTATGAACCGGCTGAATAACATAGTGATCCGATTGAGCCGCGGCAATGACGGCATCAAAGGAAGAAAGATGATCAGTGAAACTTTCGAACGGCAAGATTGCTGCGCCAACTTCTGCGGCCAGTTCTTCGGCCTGGGTCCGCGTGCGATTGGTAAAAGTTAATTCACAGGTAGGGAAATACTCTTTAAGGTTTCGCGCAATCGCCTTGCCGAGTTCACCTGTTCCAACAATCAAAATTCGTTTTGGATCGATGCCAAATGATTCTTCAGAAATTAATTCCGCAGCTGCGTAGCTCACCGAGTATTTGCCACTGCTGAGATTAGTCTTTGACTTTACTTCCTTCGAAGCCTGGAAAGCGACACTGGAAATCCGGTCGGTCAATGTTCCAATCACGTTATTCTCTCTTGCCAGTTGAATGGCTTTTTTTACCTGACCTACAATTTCATATTCACCGATAATCTGAGAGTCTAACCCCGTGGTAACACGGAAAAAATGGCGAAGCGCATTTTCGCCTGTAAGCGTATAGAAGTAGGTATTAAAGTCAGATTCGTTCAAATTAAGCTGGTGAATTAGTAATTCCTGTAAGGTACTCTCAGATGCACAGGCATAGAATTCCGTTCGATTGCAGGTTGACAATACAAAAATATCTCCTACCCCTTTGGATTTGGCACTAGCATATACTTTTTTGATGGCTGGGGCACCGAGGGCAAAGCAACTTCTGATTTGGGTATCGGCCTTCGTAAAGTTGGTGCCGATTACGATGAAACTATCTAAAGAATAATTAGCAGTCATTTATTAGAATTCTTGCAAGTTGGCTCAATACTTTACTAAAAAATGCCCACATCAGTATTAAAAATACCTTATTCCAGAATTAAAAAAATGTCTTTAAGTAGAAAATACCCTAATGGCCAATTGCAAAATCGTCCCATAAAACGTTGATTCTCGGTCTTACTATTTGACTATTAATGTAGAATACTACAAGGGCACCAAGAACAGATATTATCCATTTTTTAAAAGAAGTATCCATTAGGATTGTTACGGCTTCATCGAAACGAGTCGCCAAATCTGTTAGTCTCGTTCACAATCAAACATTGGCTGTGATTTGGCATGATTACATACGCACCAATTTTCACCTCCCCTCGGTTAACTCTGAATTTTAGCGCCTCAATTACGAGTTGTTTATAATCATCGCCAGCCAGCAAATTTTGCCAGTCACAACAGACTGCCGTGAAAAATTGTACCGGGTGCCGTGCATATTCCACTTCATGAAGATAAGGATAGAAAAAATACGCGTGAGCGGGTGAGGATGGCAATGAGAAGAGAATGGAGGACGAGAATTGATGGGTTGTTGGTCAGGCGACCAACAGCAACGAGGTTCTATAAACGTGCCATCCCTTCGGGATGCTTTTCTTGACAGTGATTTCCTATCTTTGAATAATGCCTTCAATAATTCAAGGATACGAGTGCGACATCTTCATCTCCTACCGTCACAACGATAATAGAAGTGGCTGGGTAACGGAGTTTGTAAAAGCCTTACAAGAGGAATTGGCAGCCACTATCAAAGAACCTGTCTCTGTTTACTTCGACACGAATCCTCACGATGGCTTGCTCGAAACGCATCATGTTGCCAAAAGCCTCGAGGGAAAATTAAAGTGCCTTATCCTTATTCCCATCATCTCTCAGACGTATTGTGATAGCAAGAGTTTTGCCTGGGAAAACGAATTTCTGATGTTTAATAAAATGTCAAAAGAAGATAAGTTTGGCAGAGACATACGGGTGGATAGCGGAAATGTGGTGAGTAGAATTTTACCCATAAAGATTCATGACCTGGATGCAGGAGATCTGGTTCTTCTCGAAAATGAGTTGGAGGGAGCCTTGCGGTCAATCGAGTTTATTTACAGGACGGCAGGAGTAAACCGCCCTCTCACCCCATCCGATAATCCGGAGAAGAATCTCAACAAGACTTTCTATCGCGATCAGATCAATAAAGTTGCCAATGGAGTGAAGGAGATCCTGATGGGCCTGAAGAATTTTGAGAATCCGGTCATAGTCCCAAAACCAACTCCCCGCCCAGAACAGTTGCCTAATTTTCTTTCCCGCCTCAACTACAAGTTTATTTTTTTTGTGGTGGGCTTTGCGCTGATTGCCGGTTACTACATCTCGAATTTTGTGAAGATGATCAATCTTTCGAACCAGGAACAATACCCCATTCACAAACTAATATTGCCAGCATTCCTTATCGCGATCGTGGCCATTGTGGCGAGAATGCCTGTCCGGAAAATGGGATACACGATATTGCAAATTGTCGCAATTGCAGTATTCTGTGACGGCCTGATGCTTTTGATTTTTACATTCAGCAGCACGTCCCTGCCCAATGCTCACATCAAGTATTTGCAACTGGGAGCAGAGGAGGTATCCCGCAATTTGATGAGACTGGATTTTGCACTCCTGAGGGCACTCGGCACAACATTAATGGCTGTTGGAATCGGAGCCTGGGTGCTCTTGCACGGTCCTGTCAGGCAAGGCAACAAGTCAGCCATGATCGGGCTTGTGGTAATGATTACCCTCACGGAAGGCAACAACAGTCTCCAAATGTACATACTGGACTCACCGTTTTTTATTTACACGCTTACACTTGTACTCCTGACGTGGACAGGAGCGCCGCTGTGGTGGAGAGGTGATCCTCATTCTTCAGGGGGTAAGCTGACACATGAATGAATATCGTACAAACACCTGAAAGTAAATGGTGTTCTTGATGTGACAAGAGTGAGTTAGTCGACAGAAACCGCCCAGCACACAAGTATATCTGCCATGCTGGTGATAGACAGTTAAAGTAAATAGTTATCTTCGTAATGCAAGCAAGTTCGTGGAACTTGCGGAATAGTCGGTCTTGCCATCCGCCTCGCGGATTTAGCAAGCCCTCCCACTACCCACACACCGACGTTGGCGGTAACCCCAATAGACAACTTCTCTCTTTTTAATAGTTATTAAAAAAGGCAAAATGAAAAAGTACATTTATAAGACTTTGATTACGGTGTTGCTCTTTGCATCTTGTAAATACAATGCTGAAAAAAGAGAAAATAGTATTACTGATTCAACTGCTTTCAGCAAACTATCAGCGGTTAAAAACAATGCTTCAAAGAATATTCATTTAAAAGCTAAGCCTGACTCAATTTCTATTGATGCCTCAAGTACAGCCGTTATTGTTGTAGACATGGAGAATGACTTTGGTGCCAAGGGTGGTATGTTTGACAGAGCTGGCATCGACATTTCAATGATACAAAAAGTAGTCACCCCAACTGCAAATGTTATAGCAGCAGCCCGACAAGCGGGTATTGAAATAATTTATCTTAGGATGGCTTTTCGTGATAACCTTTCTGATATTGGAAGTATAGAATCTGTAAACCGTGTAAGGCATCTAGATTTTATGCATGTAGGAGATACAATTAATGCTCCCGATGGCTCGGAAAGCCGCATCCTGATCCGTGACTCATGGGGTACTGAAATCATTCCTGAACTTAAGCCGCAACCAGGAGATATCGTAATTTATAAAACCCGCTTTAGTGGTTTTTATAAAACAAATCTAGATTCAACACTAAAACAACTAAACAAAAAGTATCTTATAATTACTGGATGTACAACGAGTATATGTGTAGAATCAACCGTAAGGGACGCTATGTTCAGGGACTACTTGCCAATAGTTCTGGAAGATTGTACAGCTGAGCCGATTGGAAATAATTTTCCACGAAGTAATCACCAAGCTTCACTTTTAACTATTCAAACTCTATTTGGATGGGTGTCAAACTCAATTGATTTTATTCAGGCGGTTCAACTTACCCCAACTGTGAGGGAACAAAAGCGCAACAAATAACAATGCAGGACAGAAAAGTGTACCGCTAGCAAGGGCTACGCGACTTTCGTTGGACCAAACTTAAAAGAATAGAAAATGAAGGATATTAATGCGGGATGATTAGCCTACTTTTGTGCCCCGAAGGCATTCTCATGTACATACCAATGAATTCATTCATAAAAAAAGTAGTCCTTCTATCAGGTTTTATACTAGTGGCGCTCTGCTGCCAGGCATTTATCTGCAGCGACACGACGCTCGTGTCCTCCCCGCTTGCGCTGCAAACGAATACGGGCACCATCGCAGGCACCTTGCTCACCCCCGCTCAATTCAGGAAAATTCCAGTCGTCCTGATTATTGCCGGTTCCGGTCCCACCGACCGCGACGGCAATAATCCGATGATGAAAAACAATTCCCTGAAGATGTTGGCGATGGAATTGGGCCGGAACGGTATTGCTACGTTGCGGTATGACAAGCGGGGCATCGGTGAGAGCAAGGCCGCAGCCAAGAGTGAAGCAGACCTGCGGTTCAATGATTACGTTAATGACGCGAAAGACTGGATCCAACTACTAAAACAAGACAAGCGGTTTTCAAAAGTAATTGTCATCGGTCATAGCGAAGGTTCCCTCATTGGCATGATCGCTGCAGGCAACGCGGACAAATTCATCTCCATTGCCGGAGCCGGTCAGTCTGCTGACAAGATTCTTAAAGAGCAATTGAGTGCCCAGCCCCAGGGGGTTCAGGATATTGCCTTCCCCATCCTCGACAGCCTGGCAAATGGCCACCTGGTAAACAAGGTGAATCCCATGCTGAATTCAATTTTCAGACCCAGCGTCCAGCCATATATGATCTCCTGGTTCCGCTACGACCCGCAGGTGGAGATCAAAAAACTCTCCATTCCCGTGTTGATCCTCCAGGGCACCAACGATATCCAGGTATCAACCGCCGATGCGGAACGACTATCAGCTGCAAACCCCGCGGCCAAACTTGTGCTCCTCGAGGGAATGAATCATATTCTAAAGAATGTGCCCGGGGATCGCCAGGCAAACATCGCAACGTATGGAAACCCTACACTTCCGCTCGCGGATATACTAATCACAATAACCAGGGATTTCATTCTGAAGAAATAGCTGCTAACCTTGTTCTGATCAATGGCGCCTAACAAGACGTGCTCGATCTGGGTTGTTGGAACCCCATTCTGAGCCGGTGCAACCCATTTACTTTTCAGCCGTTTGTGGTATTAACCTACAGTACAGTTAAATCTTTTAACCCAAATTGTTATATTAAGCATATGATGAAAGCCTTTGTTAGTTTATGTGTGGTCGTACTGGTTACCTTTTCCTGCACCAAGACGGAAGAGTTGGTTTACCAAGCTAAAGAGGTGGGCGCTTCCTCCAACGACCTGCTGGCGAGCACGAAGTTCACCTCCCTCCGAATTGACCTGGTTTATGTAGACGGATTCGAACCTACCACCACCGCAATCAATAACGTGACCGCCTTTCTGCAAGCGCGTCTGAACAAACCGGGAGGTATTACGGTGGTAAAAACCAAAATCAGCTCACCGGGACTGGCACCCTATTCGGTCGCTGATATTCAACAAGTGGAATCGGACAAGCGCACCTTGTTTAATACCGCAACGGAATTGACGGTTTTTGCCTTTGTGGCCGATGGCGACTATGCCGACAACAGCAACGTGTTGGGAGTGGCATACAAAACCACTTCGGTAGCCCTCTTCGGGAAAAAGATCAATTCCATTTCTGGCGGCGTAGGCCAACCGAGCCGCGCGATCCTGGAGACCACGGTTTTAAACCACGAGTTCGGACATATTATGGGTCTGGTGAATGCCGGCACAACCCCTCAAACGAATCACCAGGATGTCGTCCACGGACGTCACTGTGATGTAGATACCTGTCTGATGTTCTGGGCAGCTGAAACCGGGGACATTGTGAGCAACCTCATCGGGTTGAGCGAAGCTCCCGGCCTGGACAGTCAATGCATTGCCGACTTGAAAGCCAACGGCGGAAAGTAAATACCAAGGTAACGTCGTAGAAAGGCCGGGAGAAATTCCCGGCCTTTTCATTTCTAGATAGCGCCATATCTTGCAAGTGCCATGCTCGCAAACGTAAGGGTGAGAAAAAATCCAAACATGTCGGTGATGGTGGTGAGAATGGGGCCCGAGGCCAGCGCCGGATCCGCACCAAGCCGCCTGAGAACCAGCGGAACGGTTCCTCCAATCGAGACAGCTACAATTGTGTTGAGCATCAGCGCTCCTCCTACAATGAGGCTGAGAATCATGCTCCCCTTCCACAGAAAAGCGACCACGCCAATAAGTACTCCCAGCACCAGGCCGTTGAGCATCCCCACCGACACCTCCTGAAGCCAAACGCGCATCACTTCAAAAGGACGCACAACACCCAGGGACAATTCACGCAAACTCACCGCCACTGCCTGGTTGCCGGAACAGCCGCTCATGTCGGAAATAATAGGCAGAAAAACAGCCAGGGCAATCACCGAGCTCAACACATCCTGATGGAAAGCGATGACACTGGCAGCCAATACATTCAGCAGGATGTTTACCGTAAGCCACGAAAGCCTTCGCCTGGAACGCAACAACACCGGCATTGTCCTCAACTCCTCTCCTCCTACGATACCCTGTGTTTCCAGCAGTTCCATGTTGTTTTTCTCTGACCTGGCATCAAACACATCCCTTCGAAGCACAACCCCCATCAGTGCCCCAGCTTTGTCAACCACGGGCATGCCGTAAAAGTCGTACTGATTAAAAATGCTGATCAGCTCATTCAGTTCTTCTGAGTCCACTACGGATTTCACATCCCGGAGCACGATCTTTTCAAGTGAGGTATCTGGTGCGGCGAGCAGGAGGTCGCGCATCTGAAGGACACCCAACAGCCGGCCGTGGGAAGTGACGTAGATGTAGTGAAGGTTGTAGTCTTCATACTCTTCTGCGTTTACTCGAAGCTGATTCACCACGTAGCCTACTGTCAGACTTTCATCAAACGCCAGGAACTCGGTGATCATCATCCCTCCCGCTGTATCCGAATCATACTGGATCAGTTTCCGGGCGCTGGCTGCCTCTTCCGGTTCCATCTGCAACAAGATCGCTTCGGCCTCTTCCTCTTCCATCTCCGTGAGCAAATCGGCCTGCTCATCGCTGTCCACCTCATTGAAGATGGCGGCCGCCTTGTCCACCTCCATGTCTTCCATGATGTCGGCTGCCTGGTACTCAGGCATGTCTTCCAGCAGATCGGCCGCATCCTCCGGCGCAAGCAGCGTGAGCAGCCGCAGCTGCTTTTCCCGTCGCAGACGACTCATGCTCAGGACAATATCCTCCGCCTTCATCGACTTGAGATAGTCTTTCACCTGATCGGGCTGGTTTACTTTCATGAGGGATTCCAGTTCTTCCCAGGGGCGTTTGCTCTTTTCCATGCGGATTTCTGTTTTAGCTAAATTTAGAGAATAAAGACCGAAGTATACGTTGACCGCGCGTCTGAACCGATTAGCCTGAAGGCAGTGAGCTTGCAGCTGGGGTCCATGAGTATTGGACGACTTGCCCTTGTTTTACGAATTGAAATTCTTCAGCAAGTCCGTAGAATCCGGATCCCGTGGATAGGAAAAGAACGTATCAATTGGAAAACCTGTCAAAAACGGAGACGTTGAGCAGGCTTCGTTATCCATTTAGTTAACCAGCACAAAACCGCCCCAATAGTACGGATCCGGATAACCTTTTCGCACCGACAATTGCGCGGTCACGAACGCTTGTTGAACATCCCGGGTGGACACCCATTCTTTGTAAAATTGTGTCATGAGCTCCCGGGTTGCTTCGTCGTCAACTTTCCATAGGCTGACGATGATTCGCCGGGCACCGGCCACCTGAAAGGCACGCGTCAACCCATAAACGCCTTCTCCGTTTACGATCTCACCGGCGCCTGTCTCACAGGCACTCATAATAACGAGCTGCGTGTTGCTCAGATCCAGGTTCATCGCCTCATAGGCGTTGAGCAACCCGTTATTTGTTCCTCCCATGGAAGGCTCATTTGAAAACGTAGCGGATGCACCGGCAAGCAGCAACCCGGATCGCAACAGGGGATTGTCTTTGGCCCGTGAAACCTGAACGCCCATGGTCATGGACCCCGACAAATCTGCGTCTGCCAGAAAGTAGCCGTGCGTAGCAATGTGAAGAACGGAAGGGCCGCTGACAGCCCTCAAATTTTCTTCCGATGCATCCGCACCTGTCAGAATCTGAACGGGAACTGCATTCGCATCAAGCATTCCACGGATAGCTTCTACTTCAGCCCGTGTTCCCGGAAGTGGTGCAATTACGTTTGCATCCCCAAACTCCGGAGACCCAACGAGCAATGCTTCCTGTCTGTCCGTTGTCTCATCCTTTGTGCTTGTTCGTACAGCGACGACCTTGGTGTTGGGGACAAGAACGATCCGCGCATGGTCAATCACGTAGGAATGGTCAGCTAGGCGGAGCGTATTCAGGTTGACGCTGTTATAGACGCCATCAACGGAAACGTAAATCGTTTCAGCTCCTGCTGTCATGTCCGCTATCGGCTTCCAAAAATTGCCGTATGACATCACATCCGCCAGCTTGCCCTTGATCGCATTCTTGTAGAACGCGAGAAACTGCTTGTCCAGCTTTTCACCTTCCCGCATTCGCACGAGTTCCGGCAAGGCTGCGCCGGGTTTGACAACGAAGGCTGCATACTCCACTGTCCCCTTACGCGGTCCGTAGGCAAACGGTACCCGGATGATCTCTACTGCCGCCTGCTTCGACTGCAAGGCACCTGCCACGTCGGAAAAAACAATCGGGATTTGGGAATACACTTCGGTGAACTTTTGAGACTTGGCAGATAGTTTTTTTTCCAGTGCGTTAGCCTCCGCTTCTTCGTTCCGTAGATTTACCTTATCCTCTGCGAGGTCTTCAAGCGACGAACTGTAGTAGGTGGCTAGGGTTGCCTTTCGGACCATCCACGCATTGTACAGGGATACTAACGTACTGTCCTGGGAATCGAGAATCGCGGCCTTTGTACGGTTCGTAGAATTGATAAGAAGTCCTTTGGTCCTCATCTGCAGTTCGTAGATGTCTTTATACCCTTGCGTCTGGTTTTTATCCAGCGTAAAGGCGATGTACGTTTCAATATTGGGCCGCAAGGAGGCCCAGAACTTGGCCTTTTCCGATTCGCTAAGCGATGGAAATAGCTGATCAACAAGAATCATATACTGGGATATAGCACTCTTGAATTGAGAGGCAGCAGCGGCTGTATTATTTAGTTGCCACTGGCATATCCCAATCTTCATCAACGTTTTCAGGTAATCCTTATGTTTATCCCCAAGGAGCGTAAGCTGGATATCTGCAATTTTCTGGTAGACTGGCAGGGCGTTTGCAAAATCATTGCCAGCAACGTAGAAGTCGCCGATGTTTCCAAGCGCTTTCGCATAAAGCGGATGCTGCTCCCCGTACCGCATTTTCACCTTGGAAGATATTTCCGTAACAAAAGCAAGCATGCCGCGATCACCTTTCTGCACCAGCAACGATCCATAATTCACCAGCACGTTGTTGTAATCCGGATGATCCTCAAATTCTTTTTTCTCCATGCTGGCCATCACCTGCTTGTACAGCGCTTCCGAATTTTCGAGGTTCCCTGCCTCCTGATCAATTAGCGCGCGGTTCGTCAGCACCCGTTCATAATCAATATACTCAGGAGTGAATACCGATTTCCCCACGTGGAGAGATTCGTCCAACAGTGCTACCGCCTCTTTGGTCCTCCCGAGCTCGGCAAGCAGCATAGCTTTGTTATTGAGGACAACAGCATACTGCATTGAATTTGCTCCGAAAAGTTTACGCAAGGTGGGAACCAGGTAGTTGAACATGTTTTCCGCCTCTTCGTACTGACCGAGATCTTTCTTCAGTACGGCCATATTGTGCAGGCTGTTGACAAATTCCCGACCGGTCTTCCCAAATCGTGATCCCCGCATCTCAAGAACCCGCTGAAACACTTCTTCAGCTTTGGAAAATTTGCCGCGTGTATGATACAGCATGCCAGCAGTGTTGGCAACACTCGTAAATGCCTTGAAGGATTTATCATCGAGGCCAGCCACCTGGATAGTTCTAATAAGGGCGCGGGTTGATAGGCCAGCTAAACCCGACTTGTCTTTTTCTGGATCTGGCCCACCTGCCTGGCTGGACAGCGACGCGAGGACATTATAATACCCCCCTGCCGCATTCGAATAGTGAGCCCGGTAGTATTGAAGATCGCCATAGTCAGCCAGAGGCATAGCAAATCGTTTGGTAAGCGGAGATCCGTCATGTGCCATCTGCGGAAGGTCACCAAAAATAAGGCTGTACTTGAACGGGATATAGTCGTTGCTGTATATGGAACTTGGCTGCCCAACGCACACGCAACTCATGAAAGAAAAAACAACAAGCAGCCACCCTTTCCAGGCGGCTGCTTGATCTTGGTCTACTGACCCTTGCTGGTGCATCTTTTACTACTTCTTATTTTTAGCCATGCACTTGTTAAGAAAGTCAATGGCATCCTTCATACTGCCCTGGAGAATCTTTTGTTCATCCTTGCTGAGGCTATAGTAATCGTAACATCCTTCGAGAAAAGATTGGAGACCTGCTGAAGCATACACGTTCTCTCCGGTTTCAATATTAAAAATGCAGTTAGTCGTGTTCTTACTCTTTTGGGGTCCTTCCTTTCTCGCATTCTTGATTTGTTCTTTTTGCATTTCTTTCAACAGCATCCCGGACACGGAACTTCCAATGATATTCTGCGCGTTCGTCCTTGGAATATATCCACCGACAGAACCGTCTTCCTTATACATCGGTATAGAAGAGCCCATCCCACTCGCATCCTGACCGCCGATTGTCACACCAGACATGTCGAGCCCGCCCCGCTGGGCGCTGGCCATAGCCTGACCCGCAATCTCCCCTATCATCATTGAACCTGCCTGCATGGCCATACCCGCAGCAAACTGGCCAAATTTTGAGCCTTTCGCCGGATACGGATCGGGATAGGTGGCATAAGGCGCTGCGACACGGTCTGTCCTTACGAAAAGGTCTTCGTATTGGATATACATACTATTGTTGGAAACAAAATAAGATATGCCCGGGTCAGCATCGCCAAACTTAAAACTATATCCTTCCTTGTCCGTAAACTCAATGGACTTCGCCCACCATTCGTTGTCACCCACCAGTTTCACCGTACCGTCAACTCTTTCACCTCCTGCCTGCACGATGTATCCATTGATGTTGGTATTCCTTTTTGGCGCAGCCGTCTCTTCTCCAAAAGCTTCAATCATACTAATAATCTGTGTGATATTGGTGATATCCTTCATGGGAATAATCTGAATCGGGTCGTCGGGTTTTGCGGCGTAGTATATTCCATAATAATTCTTATCATAAGGGCGCAAGGCAACATACCCTTCCAACTTTTTTCCGTCCCGCGTTGTGACGCTACCAACATGGAAGTTCATCTCCTCCAGTTGGTACAGCCTGTTTCCCTTGTTCGTCAACGTATTGATCGTCATGCCCGAAACGCCAAAGGCATACACATCATCCATGGAAAGCTTTTCGTCCTTTCCCTCCTTTATTACCCAGATTTCATCTACCATGTCGCTGTAGATCTTGGACTTAGGCGCCGGGTCACTGCCACCGAATCCTGAAGGCATACCATCACTGTCCACTTTGGTCCTCTGCATTTTATTCTTGATCACTAGGCGCATCTCTCCCTCTATACGGCTTCCATCATACATGATGGCAAATCCAGGCTGGGCCTTTGATTTCCTTTTGCCAAACAGTTCACCGCGGCCCCAATCCCACATTTCATTCGGAGATAATTCCCAGGGCAATATTCTTCCAAATGATTTGATCTGATCACGTTTGTACTCGGTTTCTTTCCCGGTATTATCTGTGAATGTGAGCGTTTCAATGGCAAAGAAATTACCCTCAGCCCTTGGGCTGTCTGAGGAGCGGCCTTCGATGTGAATCTTGCCGTCCAGTGTATCTCCTGATGCAAGCACAACAAATCCGCGCTCAGCACCTTTATTCTCCTTTTGTTTCTCGTTCTTCCATTCATATAGATTGAGTGGCGACTGGTTTCTCGGAATGTTGATATTGAGGCCGAAATATTTCAAAGCATCTGTGGTTAGCTTGTGCTTCTTGCCATCCTTGGTAGTGAGATTGATCCGTTCTCCGCTTTTTTCATAGTCCTTGATATTTATTTTTCCATCCAGCCGGGTGCCGTCACGGAAAACTACGAAGCCGTCATCAAAGTCATCGAAAAATGGAATCGGCGCAAGACAGATAGCGGGGTACGCTTCGGATCCCGGTGTCTGCTGGGAAAAAGCCAGTATGGGGACTAGCAACACGGCTGCCGCCATACCAAGTGTTCGCTTAAGTAAATGCATTGTAATTTTGGGTTAGGTTAATACATTACTCACCGGTTTCGTCGAGTGGGACAAAACAAAAAATGCTTTAAAAAATGCTTTAAACAATCCAAAACTGCTTCTGTTCAGAAAGCAGATGCTCAAGCTACCCAAAATTGCATATTAATCAAATAAAAAAGTCGTTGAAATGATTGAGCGGATCAACCATGAAGAGACCTATCTGCGTACTCCATTACGATAGTCCATCCCTCTTTAACACTCTCCATAGAAGCATGTGTTTGCCCCGCTACAAACCGAATTACAAATTTACCCGACAATCTGGTTTGTGTAAGCAGAATCTTTCCGGTTGCATTCAAAGTCTGCAGCAATTCTGCATTGATCCTGTCCAACTCACTTTCATCACTGATACCTTTCGGATGAATCCGGAAGCACACCAGATTCAATGGCACCGGCGCCATCAGTTCATATCCAGATGCGTTCAACACTTGATCCTTCACCCATTGCCCATACGAAATATGATCACGCAATCGCTGCTGCAATCCTGCTATTCCATAACTCCTCAACACGAACCATAGTTTTAAAGCGCGGAATCTCCGACCTAGCGGTATTCCCCAGTCGCGATAATTGTTGACCAACTTATCCTCGGGAGTTTTAAGATATTCAGGCATAATGCTAAACGTATTTACCAATGCCTGCTTATCCTTGACAAAATATGCCGAACAGTCAAAATTGGTGAACATCCATTTGTGCGGATTGAATACGAAGCTGTCAGCCAGCTCCACCCCTTTGCTCATCCAACGCATTTCCGGCAACAACAATGCGCTGCCGGAATAGGACGCATCAATGTGGTGCCAGCAACTATACTTCCCGCAGATCATGGCTATGGCTTCTATGGGGTCATTAGCAGTGGAACTGGTTGTTCCGATTGTAGACAAAACACAAAGTGGCACAAAACCATTCTTAATATCCTCCTGGATGGCGTTCTCCAACAATTCCGGAATCAACGCATAGTCAGCATCGGTGTCAATCTTCACAAGATTGTCAATTCCAAATCCCGCAATGCGCACACCCTTATCAACAGATGAGTGAGCCTGAGCAGACGTGTAAACACGGAATTTTTCCTTTCCGGAAAATCCTGCTTTATTAATTTCAAAATTTGATTTCCATTCACGGGCAGTAAGCATCGCCACAAGATTGGATGAAGAACTGCTGTCCTGAATGACACCGATAAAATCAGATGGCAAACCAATCGCTTCGCGCAGCCACTCCATCATCCGCTCCTCCAGCTCTTCGGCTGCCGGCGAGGTCAGCCAGATCATGCATTGGGCGCCCAGTGTGGTAGCTAACATTTCCGCCAGAATAGACGGCTCGCTGGACCCGGAAGGAAAGTATGCATAAAACTGTGGATGCTGCCAGTGCGTCATTCCGGGAACGATGATATCCTTAAAATCCTTGAAGATATCGTCGAACGATTCCCCGGAAGATGGCGCCGCTGTCGGCAGTTGTTTTTTGATATCCCCCGGTTGTATCGAAGGCTTGACAGGATACTCCTTGATGGACCCGAGGTAGTCGGCCATCCAGTCCACCAGGCGATGGGCCTGCGCGCGGAATTCGGTGTTTTCCATTCAGAAACTGGTTATGCGTTGCCTACTGTCTGGCTGCTAAAACTTTAGCAATAAATTCATTCATGGAATTCGATGTTATCCACCGGGCCACGACCACCAGATCATTCTCGCGATCCACATAGACCACGTTGGTTCCATTGCCGAGATGGTAGAACGCCGAAGCCGGTGCATCGGGCAATAGTTTTTTGTCTGTGTTCAGGAACCAATTCATGAACCCGTAGGTGCGTTCTGCCGAGGTTGGTGTCGTTGCCATGCTCACCCAGTTTTCAGAAAGAAGTTGCTTGTCTCGCCATTTCCCTTTACGCAGGGTGAGGTATCCAAAGCGTGCCATGTCACGTGCGTTGATAAACATCCCACCACCCCAATGTCCGCCTCCACTCACCGACTGCATGATCTGTCCGTCGATCACGACAAAGGAATTCTCATATCCGTACCAGCGCCAGGTGTTCGACGCCTGGATCGGATCCATGATATTTTCTTTCAGGACCTGGGGCAGCGGTTTTCTCCAGACAGACAAGCCCGCCAGCGCAAGTGCATTTACACGCACGTCATTGTATTCATACACCGAGCCCGGCGCAACGCGCGGCCGTGTCATCCATTCTGCCGGCTTTGGGCCTGGACGGTCAGCCCACTCCGGTTTTCCCCACAACGTACCTTCCCAGTCGCTCACCTGGCGGAGCAAGTGATCCCAGGTGATCGTCCGGTTGTGAGGCGTCTCGAACGGAGTGAGCAATTGCGGTTGGCCCAGCATGGCAGCCTTGTCACCCGTTTGATTTGGTTGATAGGGTAAGACCGGAGGCACATATTTCCACACCGTATCGTGAACACTGCGGATAAGTCCTCTGTCGACTGCAAGGCCAATCACCGACGACAAGAAACTCTTGGTGACACTGTGGCTCATGTCCACCCGGTACGGATCTCCCCACTCGGCTACGATGTAGCCTTTGTACACGATCAATCCCGAAACATCCCCACGATCCTTGAACGGACCAATGCCTGTTCCGAAGGGCTCCTTGCCGAAGCTCTGGTAGTGCGACAACTCCATGCTGCGCGGATTCGGCGACTCGCTGGCAATGCAAAAGGCAATGGCCTCTTTGAGCTTCTCAGCATGGAGGCCCATCTCCGCAGGATTCCTTTTTTTCCATTCCGCATCAACGCCCGGATAATACGTTTCCTCAGCGGGTTTTCGCTTTTGCGCCGTTGCGACGGTAAACGAGAAAAGGAAAATGAGAAAAAATATTCGCATGCGTTTAGGGATAAATGGTTGCAGGGATTGGCTCTAAGCTTTTGTTACCTGATCTGTTTTCCATCCTTGATCCAGGTGTCACCACCGACTATGACTGTGGCATCGGTGAAAAAATTCCAACGCACGTATCCGCCGGAAACGTTCCCTCCTAACTCCGTATTATCACCCAGCGACAAGCGCACCACACCAGCGCCGTAGCCGTAATAAGGAATCCATGTCTTGTCTGAGGGAATATCCAACAGCGGGTTGAAGCCCACAGCGATCTCGCGAAACGATCGACCCGCCTCGCCGGCCTTGCCTAACTCCTCTTTGACGGCGGTAAGGCCAGCCGTTGCTTTCATGTCTGAAACCTTTCCATTTATAAATGTGAGGACAAGTCCTTGCACACGCTGACCGTTCCAGACACCGTCGGGAAAAGCAATCGTGCCGTTTACCGACTCTTCTATCGGTGCGACGCGGATGGCGCCGGCAGGCAATTCAACCTCCCGATCAATGAGTGTCTGCGCATACTGCGTGCGGGTTAGCGAAGCATTTCCATCCTGCCTGGTCATCGCCCGATCTCCTATGGATAACCGGATGTTGGTCCCCGCTGGAGTAGTTACTACAATCTCCTGACTGCGTGCGGCCTCTTCGAATTGGCGCTGGATGGAAGCAAGTGCATTATAGTCTGTTTCAAGGAGTGCTTTCGTGTAAACCTTGTCCACGCGCGGGTCTATTTCAATCGGCAGCCCTTGCATGTCATAGGCGCCGCTCCAGTGAAAGTGAATGGTGCGGCCCTTTCCCATGGTTAGCACCTCTTGCATCGCGGCATACGGTACATGAGCTGGTGTAGCGCCGGGGAGCATGATGCCCAGATCGATGTCTCCAAAGTGATCCACCAAATCTTCGCGAGATTTTCCTTCCGTAGCACGGACGAAGTCCGTTTTCCAGTTTTCAGGTACATTCACCGTGTCTACGCTGAGTGTTCCGAGGTAGATGCCACCCCTCTTGAATATCATGTTTTCCAACAGGGGAACAAGCGGGTCAAAGCGTCCGGGTAGCCCGATGAGTATTACCCGTTCTCCCTTCTGGAGATTGCATCGTTCCATGATGTTCCCAGCCAGGGCTTCCCAATTCAGCGATGGCTCCTGAACCCCCTCGGTAGATGTAAGTTTGCTCGTGCATGACGATATCGCAAGGCCAACCACCAGCAAGATTATAACGCGTTTTGACATAAAGCTCTCAGCAGGTTTACAAGGTACAATCATTATCAAAAAATGTATAGTAATTGTACAAGGTTCTGGATATTTTTAGACCCGCCTGATTTCCATCATCCAAAAGAAGACAACTTTCCTTTACTTGCTGCCAGGCGCACAAATAACAAAACACCATGAAAGATCTGAAGAACAAAGTAGCGCTGGTCACGGGCGCTAGCAAAGGCATTGGGGAGGCGATCGCGCTAACGCTTGCTGCACACGGGGCCCACGTTGTCATCAATTCGCGTAAGCAGGAAGAAATCGACAAGGTGGCGAGCATGATCCAGTCGGCCGGCGGATCCTGTCTTGCCATTGCAGGAAATGCCGGGGATGTTGCTACATGCGCCATGCTGGTAGAAACGACAGCAGCGAAGTTCGGGGGCCTCGATATCCTGGTCAACAACGCAGCGGCCAACCCCGCCTACGGACCTGTGGTTCAGACCGAAGACTGGGCCTATGACAAAATCATGAACGTAAATGTGAAAGCACCTTTCGAGTTGTGCAAGCATGCCTACCCCATCATGAAGAATCGCGGCGGCGGATCCGTTATCAACCTAAGTTCCATAGCAGGCGATACCCCCGATCCCGGCCTGGGGATCTATTCTGTCTCCAAAGCTGCCCTCAATATGCTCACCAGGGTGCTTGCCAAAGAATGGGGTCCTGATAACATTCGCGTCAACGCCATCTGCCCCGGTCTTATCAAAACGAAATTCTCGCAGGCGCTGTGGCAGGATGAGGCCATGCTGAAACGCTTTATGAAGATGGTGCCGATGGGAAGAATGGGCACCGTGGAAGAAATCGCTGCGCTCGCCTTGTTCCTGTCCTCCGATGTGTCGGGATACTGTACCGGCACGCTGTTTACCGCCGATGGCGGCACAACCATTTAAACCTTTAACCCCCTATCCGTGGAAAATATTTTTGCTACCGACCGTCTCCGGCAACTGCTTCCGAAAGTAAAATCATTCGTCGAAGCGGAATTGCTTCCGCTGGAAGCGGGGCATCACCAGCGGACCATTGAGGCTACCTATAAACTGCTGAACGAAAAGCGCGGGCTGGTCAAGAAAGCCGGACTCTGGGGACTACACCTTCCTAAAAATGAAGGAGGGCTGGGGCTTACGCTATGTGAATTTGGACAGATCAGTGAAGCCCTGTCACGCACACCGTTTTACGGACACTATGCCTTCAATTGCCAGGCTCCGGACATCGGAAATATGGAGCTGCTCAGCAAGTTTGGCTCGGCCTCCCAAAAAGATTCATTTCTGCATCCGCTGCTGGAAGGAAAAGCCAGGAGCTGTTTCTCCATGACCGAGCCCGCCTTTGCCGGATCGAACCCAACGCGGCTGGGTACCACGGCCGTTCGAAAAGGAGATTCCTACATAATCAACGGGCATAAATGGTTTACATCGAGTGCTGAAGGCGCAGCGTTCACCATCGTCATGGCTGTCACCAATCCGGAGGCCTCGCCACACCAGCGCGCGAGCATGATCATCGTACCGCTAGACACCAAAGGATATGTTCATGTACGCAAGATTCCGGTCTTCGGTGAAACCGGTGCCGGATGGGCAAGCCACTCCGAGGTGCGTTTCGAAAATTGTGAAGTGCCGGTTGCGTATCGCATCGGCGAAGAGGGCCATGGTTTCAAACTTGCGCAGGAACGCCTCGGTCCTGGCAGGATCCACCATTGCATGCGCTGGATCGGGATCGCAGAGAAGGCGCTGGACATGATGTGTCAGCGCGCTGCCACCCGCGAAATTGAAGATGGCGTGATGCTGGGCGAAAAACAGTTTGTTCAGGGATTCATCGCCGAAAGCCGCGTGGAAATTGATGCAGCCCGATTACTGGTGTTGCGTACAGCCACAACGATTGACGCCGACGGTGCTGCTGCTGCACGCTATGAAATTTCCGGAATCAAATTCTACACGGCCAACATGGTCCTTCGCGTGCTTGACCGGGCGATTCAGGTTCACGGTGCACTCGGTCTTACCGACGGAACGATGCTCGCAACACTTTATCAGCATGAACGTGGCGCTCGCATCTGGGACGGAGCCGATGAGGTGCACAAACAAAGTCTGGCGCAAAGCATTCTGAAAGGCTACGGCCTGGAGAAGAAACGAAAAAAATAGTAAGCCGAGCGACTATGCAAACCGATGAGCCTGTCGATTCCAGGAAGGGAGAAGAACTTGATCTCGTAAAACTCAACGTATACTTGCAAGGTCATGCGCCCCACCTTGGAGTCGTGGTGGCACAAAAGCAGTTTCCAGGAGGGTATTCCAACCTGACCTACCTGCTGATGACTGATACCGGTGAATTCATCCTGCGCCGCCCACCTTTTGGTGCGGCTATAAAATCTGCGCACGACATGGGCCGTGAATTTAAGGTGCTGTCCTTGTTGAAGGATCACTACCAGAAAATTCCGACACCCCTGCACTATTGCGAAGGGGTCGATGCGATTGGGGCACCGTTTTACATCATGGAGCGATTGCGCGGCATCATTCTCCGGCCGGGCGATGTGAAAAAAATCGGGCTTGCACCGGCAGAAATGAAGAAACTTTCGGAAGCTCTCGTAGACAACCTGGTTGCGCTGCATGCCATCAATATTTATGATACAGGGTTGGATCAGCTTGGAAAACCCGAAGGGTATATCCAAAGACAGGTAGAAGGATGGACGCGGCGCTATGAGACAGCCCAAACCGATATTATTGAAAAAATGGACGCCCTCGGGGAGTGGTTGATGTTCAATCAGCCGGTAGACACAGCACCCACCCTGCTTCACAACGACTATAAATACGATAACGTCGTCTTCAGGGAAGATTTTTCCGAAATCATCGGTGTTCTGGATTGGGAAATGGCCACTGTCGGCGATCCGTGGATGGACCTGGGAGCCTCGCTGGCTTACTGGGGAGAAGGACGCGATGGGCCTCTCGCCAAGGTCTTTAACATCTCGTGGCTTCCCGGCAATATGCCCCGGACAGAGGTGGTGCAGCGTTACATGGAAAAAAGCGGGCGGGCAGTGGACAGTCCGGTTTTCTATTACGTCTTCGGATTGTTTAAAAATGCCGTCATCGCCCAGCAGATTTATAGCCGCTGGAAACAAGGTCATTCCACGGATGCCCGCTTCGGCCAGCTGATCCATGTGATTCATGACCTGGCCAGAAGAGGCAGCGAGGCCATCGATAAAAACGCAATCTGAAAAAATGAGTCCGGGCTGTCGCTATCTTTGTTAAACGAATTATGACCTACAAACTCTCAACCACCTATCCCCGTCGCCGTGCTTTTGTAACGGGCGCTGCTTCGGGTCTTGGAAAAGCACTATGCACCGAACTGGCCGCGGATGGCTGGACGTTGGGGATTGCTGACCTGAATGCCGAAAAACTGAAAGAAGCGGCCGCGGAATTCACGAGCCAGGGTGCTGCGGTTTTCCCCTTCCACCTCGATGTCTCAGACCGCGACGCCTATCAAACCGTGGCCGGCGATTTCCTCCAAAAGGCCGGTGGCATCGACCTATTGTTTAATAATGCCGGCGTCGGTGACGGCGGTGCGTTTGAGGAATATTCCCTCGACAACTGGGAGTGGATGATCCGGGTAAACCAGCTCAGCGTGATTTACGGCTGCCACTTTTTCATTCCGGCATTCAAAAAGCAACGATCCGGGCACATCCTCAATACGGCAAGCCTTGCGGCAATCACTTGCGCTCCGACGATGGGTGCCTACAACATGACCAAAGCTGCGGTGGTGGCAATCAGCGAAACGTTGTACGGTGAGCTTGGTGACTTTAACGTAAAGGTTTCCTGCATCCAGCCCTCCTATTTCAAGACAAATATTGCTCAAAGTGTCCGCGGAGGCGACGGGGTCAAAAAGATCACGCAGTTCTTTATCGATCATTCCCGATTGGAAGCACGGGAAGTAGCGCAGGAGATTCTGCACCGGGCGGGTGCAGGGGAATTGTATATTATCCTTCCGAAGATCGCGCGCAAAGCCTGGTTCTGGAAGCGCCTTGCTCCCACCCGTTTCCGGGATATGGTTACATCCGGTTTCAAAAAAGCCGCCGGCAAAGTACGCTGACGCATGACACCGCAGCCCCCCGATCGGGACGTATTCCGCATACCAATCCTCGTGCAAGAAGCACACATCGACGACCTCCAGCATGTAAACAACGTGGTGTATTTACAATGGGTCCAGGATGTTGCTGCCGCCCATTGGCAGCACGCAGCATCCGAGGCCCTGAGAAAGACATGCGCGTGGGTGGTTCTCCGTCATGAAATAGACTATCAGGTTCCCGCAGTCGCCGGTGACAAGCTGATAGCCAGCACCTGGGTAGATGCGCCCAAAGGACCCCGTCAGGTGCGCCATGTTTCTATCCAGCGCAGTACCGATGGTAAGATACTGGCCCGCGCACAAAGTACGTGGTGCCTGCTCGATCCCGGAACCGGTAAGCCAAGACGAATCTCGGAGGAGATTGTTGACGCCTTTCGGTTAGAAAAAGGACAGTAGCCCCTTGGTCAGCAATTGGCGGTGTCTTTGTGCATCCATAAGATAGAAGCACAGGAAACAATGGCCTAATTGGAAGGTCAGAAAGGCAACGATCGCAAAAAATACCAGCATAACGTATCGTTTAAAATGGAATGTGAAGCTAATATAAAGTATTATACTATCCTAACAGTCAATTCATTATGGATGTTTATTTAAAGTAAATTGTTGATTATGAATATGATGCAAACGCTTTTGCGGGACCATTCCGTAGCCATCCGCCGCAAAATTGTGGGTTATGTCGGGGAGGATCCCTCCCGGTTTGCTGAGTTGATGGACCTTTTCCTCACCGGCTCCTACGTGGTGCAGCAGCGGGCATCCTGGCCGCTGAGTTATTGTGTGCAGCAGCACCCGTCCCTGATCAAGCCACACCTGCGGAAGGTTATTCGGAATCTGGGAACGCAGGGGGTCCACGATGCTGTTCGGCGAAACACCCTGCGCCTGCTCCAGTTTGTTGCCATACCCAGAACCCTCCAGGGGGAGGCGGCCGAACGATGTTTTGAATTACTCACGAACGCGAATGAACCGGTAGCGATCCGTGTCTTTGCCATGACGGTCCTCTTCAACATCGCCCATGAACAACCGGCCTTGCGCTCCGAACTGACTCTGGTACTCGAGGACAAGGTGCCGTACGGCTCCGCGGCGTTCATAAGCCGGGCCGGAAAGACCTTGCGGCAATTGAAAAAGCTTGCGGTTGCCGGAAACAGTTAGCTTTGAAGCGATAGCATGGCGGAAGAATTTCAACACATTTGTAAGAGTTGCAGCAGCAAGTTCCATGGACTGTATTGCAATGAATGCGGTGAGAAAGTGATCCTGCCGAAGGACCGCTCCTTCCGCACGCTGCTCCGCGGAATCTTCGCCGCGTTGACCTTTTCAGATACCAAGTTCATCAAATCACTCTGGTTGACCGTCGTCCGGCCGGGATTCCTTTCCCTTGAGCATGCCGAAGGACGCAGAGTGAAGTATCTCCGGCCCCTCTCCCTCTTCTTTTTGCTCAACCTGGTCTATTTCCTTTTCCCCATCATTCAGCTCTTCAATGCATCCCTGCGGACGCAGATGAATTCGATTCACGGGGAGTATACCGTAGACGTCATCGTCTGGAAAATGAACACCCTGGGTATCGGCGATATCCGATCCTTTGAACTGCTGTATGACCAGAAGACGGCGGGCCTGGCGAAAATGCTCGTCATTCTGTTCGCCATTGTCGTTTCCTTGCCTTTGAATCTCATTTACCGAACACGGAACCGCTATTTTACCGACCATGCCGGACTGGCTGTAGAACTCGTTTGCTTCAACCTGTTCATCAACGCCATCGTACTTTCCGTTTTCCTGCGGGGTTCGCAGCTGGGCGAGTTGGGATTGACAGCCATCCTGGTGATGACCAATCTGTATTTTCTGCTGCGTGCCGGGTACACGTTCTATCAGGACCGGGGCATCAAACTGATCGTGCGTTCAGTGCTGATGATCCTAGTGTTGAGGCTTTCGCTGGAGTTGTACCGGGCGATTCTCTTTTATGTAACGATCTGGGCGCTGTAGAAAGATTCCGAATGCAAACGGGCCTTAGTATTTGTGATGGTAATCGTATTACCGGACGGCCCTGGTAAGGTATTCAATCAGCTCGTCAACCTGCTTGTGCTCATCATCCGAGGCCAGGCGCCGGTATTCCAACAACGTGTTGATAGCCGCATCTACCTCCTGGTTCATCGCCAGCGTCAAGCCAAGGTTGAAATAGCTGTTCGGAAAATCAGGCTCCAACACGATAGACGTTTGATAATGCACCTTGGCCAGCGGCAGGTTATTGATTTCTGCATACAGATTGGCCAGGTTATAATGGGATTCGAAATGCCGGGGGTCTTCTTTCAGCGAAAGCGTAAAGCAGTCAATGGCTTTCGGATAGCTGCGGAGTTTTGATTCGATGATTCCCAGGTTGCAATAGGCGTCGGCTACGCTGTCCCCCTCCTCAATGGCCTTTAGGTAATGCTCTTTGGCGGATTTGTCATTGTTTTCATCCAGTAAGAGGGCCTCATCAAAGGCACTGAGCTGATGGAGCTTGATGACCTTTCCACCCGTAAACAAATTGAGCTGACTGCTTCGCTTCGCAGGAGCTTCCCGCTTCTTGCGGACACGCCTGAAACCGAATTTCTCGGGAGGCTGGATAGGAAACTTGACAACCTTTGCCATGCGGGACAAAGATACCGCATCCGAAAACCCTGTACAACTTTAGCCGGCCTTGCGTCGGCCCTTGGTTTCCTTCTGCGCCTTCTTCTTTTCCTTGGCGACCTTGCCCTTGGCCTTTTCCATCGGCTTCTTCGCCTTTTCAATGCTCGCCTTCAACGCCGTCATGATATCCACCACCGGCGTTTCCTCTTCCGCAATCGTAACGATCTCCTTGCCTTCGATCTTGGCCTGAATCATCCCACGGAGGGCATCCTGGTAGTTGTCCTTCATCTCAATGTCTACAAACTGCTTCGACATACTGTCAACAAGCATCTTAGCCATCTTGATCTGAGCCTTGTCAACCTTTACATTCTCAATAAGTTGCGGCACTTCACCTATACTTCTAACTTCATTGGGATACCGGAGTTTGTACAAAAGAATTCCGTTCGCCTCCGGGGTGAGCAGCACCACCGTTTCCCGGTCGCGAAGCACCACCCGTCCTACCCCCATCTTGCCTGATTCTTTCAGGGTCTTACACAGGAGTGCATACGTCTTCGCAGCGATTTCCCCGTCGGGACCGATAAAGTATGGGGCATCAAAGAGCGTGGGGTGTACTTCCGCACTCTTCACGAATCCTTCGATATCAATCACCCGGGTACTCTTCAGTTTGACTTTGTAAAAGTCATCATCATCGATGATGACATATTGACCAGGCTCGTACTGGTAGCCCTTGCAAATGTCTTCCTGCCTGAGCGTCTTGCCCGTTACTTTGTCCTTCTTCTCATAGCTGACGGGGTTGTGACCGTCCTTCGACAACAGATTAAAACTGATGGTTTGTCCGCTGTCGATCGCATTATACACCCGGATGGGGATGGTGACCAACGAAAACCGAATATGGCCTTTCCAAATAGCTCTCATATCAAAAAAAAATCTAGTTAGAGTAAAGAAGTAGGTCTATGATGCTAAATTATTGATAATGAATGATTTTTCAAACTTGATTCAGCTACTTTCTGTCGACCACACACCGGAACCCCACCGTTGCATTTCGCTCAAAGCCTTCGGATACGCGCAGTAAATACTGCCGGTAGTGAAGTTCCCGTGGCCCTCCCTGAACATACCACCAGCTGGAAGACGGTTTGAAGTAGCTCCCCCCTTTCATCATGATGTACCGGTAACTGCCGCTTTCATAGATGTCGTTGGTGAGCTGCCAGACACTGCCGACAAGGTCGTGCAGTCCGAAGGGATTTGCCCCAGCCGGGTACTTTCCTACAACATACGGCATCCCATCCCCCAGGTTGCAGTTTTTGGGGTTGATTCCCTCCAGCGTCGTCACCGTCAATGTTTCGGTAACTACCTGCTCCGTGCGTCGGACCGGTTTGGACTGCTTCCACGGCCACTCGTTACGTTTTTCGGTTTGTGCCGCGTATTGCCATTCCCGTTCCGTCGGAAGCCGTTTACCTGCCCACCGGCCATAGGCCGCCGCATCTTCGTATGATACATAGACCACCGGAAACCGTTCCTGGCCACGGATGATTTTCCCGTTTCTCCAGTGCTTCAGGAAGTTACTGATATCCCCTGGCACATAGCCAGACGCGGTCAGGAATGTCTTAAACTGTTCGTTGGTTACTGGAAAGCGATCCATGTAGAACGAAGGAAAGGCAACCACCTCCTTTTCGAACACCTCTGGATAAGGAATGAAGGCGTCCCCATGGCTTGTCTCGAACTGAAACGATCCGGCTGGAATTGTCACCAAACCTTTTGGTACCGAGCCTGCACCAGGCACCGAGGATACCTTGCTGATGAGCCTGGGGTTCCCTGGAATTATCTGGAGTTCCAATTCGTCCAATAGATTCCGACCGCTAAATGCCTGAACAACCAGCTTCCCTTCAAAGCGGCCGAAGGTTTGTGCGACAAATATGGTATGGCTTCCTGTTCCAAGGATAACCGGCGTCTTTTCATAGTCCGGATCGCCGGCCCAAAGCCGGATGGATCCTTCTGCCGACTGCATGGTCAGCACATCCCCTGCGAGCGTCGCAGTAAGTACGGATTGCAATTCGGCGAGGCAGCCGACTGTCCCTTCGTTATTTGTTCCGAGATATGCAGCATCGAACGAATCCATGTCCGTTTTCACAAAGTGCTTTCCCCCGCGTTGAATCACTTCTGCTTCCCGGTGATTCCAAAGATCTACCCAGTGAAATCCTTCCCGCGGAGTGATTTCAAAAAGCGGACCATGCAGTCCCTCCGGTTTCGTACTCCATATCGTGTAGATAATCTTTTTTTCCGTTGGCCATTGATTGACCCAGATGCTGTCACGGAGTGTTGTAACCAGCGGATGGAAATTTTTGCCATGGAAATTCGGACTGTTCTCACGCAGAATCCGTGACGTCCTACCCAGAAACCGATACTGCTCCGCTTCCCATTCAGGGTGGCCCGGCGCAAACTGGTTGATCTCGGTTCCGTAGCCGTTAAAAAAAGCTACGCCGTATTCGCGAAGGATCGGTTCCTTAAAAACTTCCGCCACACGGAAGATGGAAAAATCCGGTTGAATCAGTTTGTTGAGGTTCAACATCGGCGGATAGTACAGCGCGTTGTGCACCCTTCCGGATACGATTCCCTGCATGTCTTTGGGCACGGCCATCCCTTCACTGTACATAACAACGCCGGGCCGCACTTCGTCGGCGGCTGCCTGCAACTCCCCGGAAGACTCCCCTTTTGTGTCAAGAACCACCCCGTCGGCAGATGTCTCCCGGATGAGGGCCGCGAGTCCCTTAAGGTGACCCTCAGTACGCGTGCTTTCGTCCCACGGATTGTATGCAACAAAGAATTTGGTACCATGGCTGCGCAGGGAATCGGCGAGAATCTGCAACCCAGGGAGTCCGCCGGGCAAATCACGGTATAAGTCAAACTGATTCCGCGGGTCCAGGCCCAGTGTAGGCCAGGTAGGCCAAAGACAGATCACATCATCGCCGCCGTACAATTTTTTTCCGCGTTGTTGAAATTTACTCCAGCTAAACGTCCCGTTGGTGATGTCATAAAAATCTTTATCCCACGCCATCATTAAGTGCATGACGTAGGCGTTGCGAATCCAGTGCAAGTCCTCCCGGCGGTACAAGGCATCATCAAACGCTTCTGTATCGTACAGCTTCCGTTCCTGAAAGCATTTGCGCATACCCTCCTGCCAGCCGCCGCTGAATGGTTCAATGAAAATAGTGTACACGACAGAACCTCCCGGATGCAGGAACGTCTCAAAACGTTTACGCGTTGCTTTCTTCCAGGAGTTGATCTCGCGACGCGCAAGTCCGTACACCTGATTCCCATCCTTCATCGCCAGGCTCGCGTACCCCAATTCCCAGGCGTTGTCGGGTACAATGACATTGACGGGCTGCATACCCGGCCGGTGCAAATAGGTGCGGGAGAGACGGTGATTCCCCCGTCCGGAGATAAACACGTCCGTGCTCCCCGGTGCGAAGGGCACTACGTTGTGGAGTTGAAGGGTATCTGTGGTTCTGTTTGTGAACGTTACTGTTACGGATGCCTGTCCCCTTGCAGGAGTCTGGAAAGAAAGCTCCACGGGTGACTTCTGGCCGGAAGAAAACTGCGACCTGCCCACGTGATACGAAACCACCGGTCGCGCTGGAAATAGAATCTTCTCCCCAATTTTGATCTCCGTTATGACCCCATCCAGCACAACCACGGGAACCGGCTGCGCCACGGTCATACTTGGAACCAGGAATGCTCCTATTAAAGAGAAAGCCAGGCAATGAACCCCTTTCAAAGCGCCGGGCACACGGGCGCATTCACGTTGAATCGGCGCAAGAAGATCAGGCAGCGCAATACAGGCCATGCTGTGCATCCTTAATGCTTCGTTCTTGAGTCGATAGTAAGTTTTCTTACCATTTCCGGATTGATCGCGTCTGCATAGACGCCATACGCATCTATCAGCAATCCCTTCACTCCCCGTGTGGAACTGATTGCATAAAGTATTTCGCTGTCGGCCGGATTATTCATCCCTTCGAAGCGGTACACCTCATCCACATGAAATTCTTCGGGCTTAAGACGCAAATCCAGTTTTGGACATTCGATCCACTCTGGATGGAGGTTGAGATCTTCCGTATAACCCTTCTTCTTCAGCGCGGTCATGGCTTCTGATGAAGTTGTGTAGTAGGTCATGTTGATAGCGATTAATTCACCCTGAAGTTAACAAGAAAATAATGACTATTTTTAAACGTTAAACACGTATGAAACTCGTAATTCTTTTGCTGGCTTTTCTTCTGCTTGGCGCCTGTTCCGGATCAAAGAACTCGCACACGGTCCGCGTGAAGAAGCCGATATACCATCACACCTGGTATAAGAACAGCCGGTGGCACAAGAAGATTCATGTCGGAAGAATACATTTTCGTCTGTTTGAAAAACAGGGCGTGCGCACAGTCAAGATGAAAGGCTGAGACCTTGTCACCTAGTGAAGTCCTTTCAGCAGCAACTCCACATTCCTGCGAAGAAAAATCCGGGTCGGGTCGATCTGATTCAGATGAAGGTTTACGACCGACCCGTAGAAGAGAGCAGCCAGCAAGTAGGTGATGTCTTTCGTGGAAGCTGTTTTAGTAATTTCTTTCTTGAAGACCGCTTCCAAAGCAAACTTCTCAAACATCTGATCCAATGACACAATATCAATGGACTGCACGTCAGGCTTGTTAGGAAAGAGAAGTCTTTTCTCCTCCGGCTTGAGCGGAAAAGGTTTGGGCGGCCGCTTGGGATTAGACAGATAGGCCACCAGGCTCAGGATGATACCCGGGTGCAGCTCATAATCTTCACTCAGCTTGTCGAACAGGAAATAGATACCTTGTACTCCTTCGCGCGGCTTTTCAAACAACTCCACCGACCGCCGCAGGCACCAGACTCGGAAATAGTAGGAAAGGATATCCTCTTTTGTGGGGAAATACTTGAAGAGCGTGACTTTTGAGATCTTGACTTTTGAGCAGATGTCGTCGACATACAGATCGTCAAACGGCTTTTTGCCGATCAACTTTATCATGTACTCCAGGACGGCGATTTTCAACCGCGCGGCCTTTTCTTTACGCAGGCTCATAGTAAGTTCAATGAGAAATAATACATTTAGGTTCAAATAGACGAAACTTTATTTCATGAAACGATTATTCATTCCCTTTTTCATCGCGTTACTTGTAGCCTGTCAGCCGTCGAAGCAGGAGAAGATGGTTGGACTGATCACTGACTCGGCCATGGTCGTTTCTGCCCAACAGTTCGGATCGCAAGTGGGCGTAGACATCATGAAGAAAGGAGGCAATGCGGTCGATGCAGCCATTGCCGTACAGTTTGCCCTTTCCGTTGTATTCCCGGCCGCCGGCAACATCGGTGGTGGCGGATTCATGGTCATCCGTATGAAAGACGGATCCACCAATTCGCTGGATTACCGTGAAAAGGCTCCCGCCCTGGCCACTACCAATATGTACCTTGATAAAGCCGGGAATGTCGTCAACAACCTAAGCTTGGCGGGACATCTTTCTTCCGGTGTCCCCGGTTCGGTGGACGGCATGGTGGAGGCACACAAGAAGTACGGCTCTCTTCCCTGGAAGGACCTGGTACAACCGGCGATTGACCTCGCGTTCAACGGTTTCCCCCTTTCCGAGCGAGAAGCCAATTCCCTGAATGAACTACAGAAGGATCTTGTAAAACATAATACGGTAATGCCCGAGTTTCTCATGCGCGCCGGGTGGAGCGCCGGCGATTCCATAAAGTGGATCGACCTCGGCCACACCCTGGAACGCATCCGCGATCTTGGCAGGGCCGGGTTCTATGAAGGCAAAACAGCAGATGACATTGTTGCGGAAATGAAACGCGGCAAGGGACTCATTACGCTGGAAGACTTGAAAAACTATCGCGCGATTTGGCGCGAACCGGTTGTAGCCAGCTACAAGAACTACAAAATTATTTCCATGCCCCCTCCTTCCAGCGGTGGACTTTGTGTTGTTCAGCTAATGAAGGCGATGGAGCCCTTCCCTATCGGCGAGTGGGGATTTAATTCAGCCAAGACCGTGCACGCCATGGTAGAAGCAGAAAGACGGGTGTATGCGGATCGGTCCAAATTCATGGGAGATCCGGATTTCTTCAAAGTTCCGATAGCTGAACTTATAGACAACCAGTACATCGCAGAGCGGATGAAGTCGTTCAATGCCACCATGGCCACACCCAGCTCCGACGTCATGCCCGGCACCATTCCGGGCTACGAGTCGGAAGAGACTACGCACTTCTCTATTGTTGACAAAGACGGAAATGCAGTGGCCGTAACCACCACGTTGAATCTCTGGTTTGGCTCCAAGGTCGTTGTTGCCGGCTCCGGATTTTTTCTTAATGATGAAATGGATGATTTCAGTTCTAAGCCTGGCGTGCCGAATGTATTCGGCGTGACCGGCGGAACGGCCAACAAGATTGAACCAAACAAGCGCATGCTCAGCGCCATGTCACCGACCATTGTTGAGAAAGACAACAAGCTTCATCTTGTCGTTGGGTCGCCCGGCGGGTCAACCATCATCACGTCTGTCTTCCAGGTTATTCTCAACGTCATCGAACACAGCATGGGGATGCAGGAGGCTGTCGATGCACGCCGGGTGCATAGCCAATGGCTTCCAGATCAGGTCATCCCGGAGAAGGGCGCGCTATCTTCGCAGGACAGTCTCACGCTGACACAGCTGGGCCACAAGATCGTTCAGCGTGGAAACATCGGCCGTGTTGATGCCATCCTGGTAAGAGCCGACGGAAAACTGGAGGGCGGTCCGGATCGTACCCGGGCGGATGATACGGCGAAGGGATATTGAATTTATACTCACAAATCCTGTTACACGGGAAGAATGGAGTTGCACGGAGGTAAATGTCTCCGTGAACCTCCCTGTCCGGCAGGCGGGGAGGTTTCTCTTTGTCCCTCTGTGAAATTGGATTTCTATTATAGCATTTGCTAATCCTTGACGATCGTAAACTCCACCCTCCGGTTGAGGCGGCGGGTTTCTTCGGTGTTGTTGTCGGCAATCGGTTTTGATCCACCGAACCCTTTCTCGGCAACGCGCCTGGCATTGATGCCTTTGGAAACCAGGTATTCCTTGACCCGCTCTACACGCTTTTGAGACAGTCGCTGGTTATGCTGCGGGTTTCCCCGGTTATCGGTATGCCCCGAAAGTAGTATTTCCATTTTCGGATTGGACGAAAGAAGGGAAACAACCAGATCCAATTCATCAAAAGAATCCGGCAACAAGGTAAACGTGCTCTGTTGAAAGAGTACGCTCTTCAGATTGACGGTGGCCCCAATCTCAATCGGGTTCAGTTTGAAGTTCATCTCCAACGCCTTCATCTCGTAGGTTCGAACGTCGAGTTTTTCAAAGTTCCCGACATACCCCCCTGCTTCTACCCGCAGCGTATAGGCATTCACGGAAGGAAAAAACACTTCGTAACGTCCGTCCGCTCCGGCCGTAGCCTTATACACCGAGTCGGAGTGGAACGTAAGCGTAGCGCGGAGCGGCACATTCGTGCGCGCATCGGTTACCCGTCCGAATACCCGGAACAGTTTTTCGTTTCCTGAAATTGGCTTGTCCCGCATGATCTCCACCATCTTTACAATTGTATCCGGAAGTTGAACGAACAATGAATCTTTCAGGTCCGGCGGCGGACGATACACTTTAATATCTCCATACCCGTCGCTGTTGAGTGTGCTGGTGAACAGCGCCATTCGAAACTGCGGTAGGGTCCGGTAAAAAAGTTCGCGGCCTTCGCTGTTTACATTGGCCCCCATGTTAACCGGCTGTGACCATTTGGTCCATGTGTCGTCAAGACGCTTTGAATAATACACATCAAAACTCCCATACCCCTTCCTCCCGTTGGAAGAGAAAAAAAGATATTCACCGTCGGCGCTTAGGCTGGGACTCATTTCCTGAAAAGGTGTGTTGATTGCAGGGCCAAGGTTCCGGGGCTCCGGCCAATTTCCTGCATTCAGGACAGAAACATACACGTCCTCCCCGCCCAGCGTGCCGTACGACTCCGCAGCGAACACGTATGCTTCCACAGCTGTTGACAGGAAACCCTGTGTGCTCTGCGACCGGTTCAGGAAATACGGGATGGAAATATTTTCTGGCGCAGACCATTCGGTGGCACCCTTACGGGAAACCGATATCCCCTGGGTGCCGGCAACGCCTTCTTTGCTGTAGTGAGAAACCAGGTACATTCTGTCGCCGTCGTTGGAGAATCCCGCCACGGCGTTGTAAGCGGCGTCATTAATTAAAGTGCCTCCGTGCAAGGGCAAGGACCAAGCCTCCCCAGTCCACACCGAATACCAGATGTCACCAGCGTCCCGTTTTCCGGCTATGTTATCGGGGTGATTGGCCACCGTCCAGTACAGCACTTTTCCGTCAGGACTGATGATGGGCGCCTGCTCGTCGTAGGGTGTGTTGGGATGATCAAATGCCTTTTGCGAAAGCGGCTGCGCATTCAAAAGACAAGGCAACAGGGCCCCGGTCAACAGCGTAGCCCTTATTACTGATTGAATCATTCGCAGCTTTCCATTATTTTCCATGCAAGGTAGTTACCCAAGGGTTGTCTTTCAAAAGAAAGCGCCACGGCAGCAGCGCGTCTTCTCCGGCATAGTCGATCCCGATACGCGGAACCGCCATGACTTTCCTGGGATGCACTACGGTGCCGGCATCCTCTATCCAAAGTTGTTTCGACTGCATATTGAATCCGTTATAACTCCGATCAATGCCAAGCGCTTTTGTAAGTTTGCCCGGGCCGGAAGTCATTCGCTTTTCCGTGCGGGCACCCGTACGCTTCACCATCTCCCCTATTCCGCCCACCGGCTCGAGAGCCCTTATAAGTACCGCCTCTGCCATGCCTTCGACATTGGTTACTACATTAAACAAGTTATGGATGCCATAGCACAAATACACATACGCGAGCCCGCCTGCACGGAACATCACCTCGTTGCGGGGTGTTTTCCGATTTTTATACGCATGGCATCCGCGTTCCTTCCAGGAATACGCTTCTGTTTCAACAATCATGCCACCGGTTGTAATCCCGTTTAGCCGGGTATAAAGCGTCTTACCGAGAAGTTCCCGGGCAATACGGGTGACATTTTTTCGCTGATAAAATTCCGCTGACAAGACCATTCGGTAAAACTGTATGGTAAAATATTTTTAACCTTGAGTAAACTATCCTATTTTTGACCTCTCAAAAAATAATTAACCAACAAAAATAGTAATATGAAAAGAGTTTTGATGCTTTTTGCCGTGGCCCTCAGCGTGGTCACACAGGCACAAGTACAGACACCGGCTGCAAGCACTGCCGGCGCTGTAAGTACCGTTGTCGGCTTAACTGATATTTCGGTTGAGTACTCCCGTCCTAAAGTAAAAGGACGTAAAATTTTTGGAACCGGTCCGGAATACCTGGAACAATTTGGAAAAATATGGCGCACTGGCGCAAACAGCGGAACCACGATCACCTTTAGTGACGATGTTAAATTTGGCGGTTCTGATGTGCCGAAAGGCAAGTACCTGGTACTGACCATTCCCGGTGCCACCGAGTGGACCGTCATATTGTACAAGGATGTGGCCATGGGCGGCAATGTAGATGCGTATGATCAGACGAAAGATCAGGCACGCGCCGTTGTTAAGTCAGCCAAACTGACTGAAAAGGTGGAGACGTTTACCGTTCAGGTTTCTGACTTGTCGGAAGACAACAAGACAGCCAACCTTCATCTCTCCTGGGATAATGTTTCTGTCAAAGTTCCAATCGTAGTTGATTTCGACACGAAGGTGATGAAATCCATCGAGGCAAACACGAAGGTCAATCCCAACAACCTTTACAACGCTGCTTCCTACTACCTGGACAATGGCAAGGACTTAAAGATGGCGCTTGAGTGGGTAACCGCCGCTGTGGCCGCACGTCCCGACGCATACTGGATGTCGCATACAAAAGCCAAAATTCAAAAAGCGCTGGGAGACAAGAAAGGCGCCATGGAGTCTGCAACCGCATCCAAGGCTGCCGCTGAAAAGGGAAAGAACGACGCTTATGTGAAGATGAACAATGAACTGATGGCCGGATTGAAGTAATTCCTTCATTTCCGTTCACAAGCAATCGTCCTGCAGATCAACCTGCAGGGCGATTCTTATTTTGTACCAGTTGAATCAATGCTGCCACGACTATAACTACCAGGCATCCGATGATATTATACAGCAGAAACGCCACGTCGGTATAAAAATAGAGGTACAGGATCACTGCCTCACCCACAATCGCCGCCCAGAAGACAGCCGTCGATTTCAGGAACCGGATATAAAACGCCGAGAGAAAGATCCCGAGGATTGTACCGTAAAACAGCGACCCGACAATATTGACAAACTGGATAAGGTTCTCCGCCTGGTTGGCCACCGAAGCAAACAGCATCCCGAAAATTGCCCATAGCACCGTCAGCCATTTTGATGCCTTCACGTAGTGATCATCGCTCTCCGACGGACGGATAGAGCGTTTGTATATATCTACTGCTGATGTGGACGCGAGCGCATTCAATTCGGAGGCGGTGGAAGCCATGGCTGCCGAGAATACAACAGCGAGAAGCAAGCCAATCAGCCCGTGAGGAAGATAAGTCATCACGAAATTGATGAAGACGTAGTCCTTGTCCAACGTGTTGGCGGAGGGCAGCGCCTTGCTGATAGCCACCTTGGTTTTCGTGCGAATTTCCGCTTCTGTCTTCTGCAGTGCTTTTAGATCCGCCTTCCCCTGAGTTACTCCAGCTTCATCCTTCTGCTGGATGGCTTTCATCAACGCAATGGCGGATTGTTCGCGCTGTTTGAACACCTGGTCATAGGAACCATTGAGTTCTTCAATTTCCAAACGTGACTCCGTCTGCATGGCCCGCGCCATCAGCGACTGGTTGTGCAAAAGCGGCGCCTGATGGAATTGGTAAAACACAAAGATCAGAATCCCAATGTACAGGATGATGAACTGCATCGGAATTTTCAGCAGCCCGTTGAACAGCAGACCCAGGCGGCTTTCACGCACCGAGCTTCCGCCCAGATAACGTCCTACCTGCGATTGGTCCGCGCCAAAGTAGGAAAGGAACAGGAAGAGTCCACCGATAAGACCGGACCATATGTTGTAGCGGTCCGACAGGTCAAACGAGAGGTTAATCAGGTTGAGCTTGCCGACCTCGCCTGCATACTGAAACGTGTCGCCGAAAGAAACACCTTCTGGTAGTTCTGAAAATGCAATGTACCCCGCAGCTATCATTCCACCCATGATGATAGTGAGCTGATACTTCTGGGTAATGCTCACCGCGCGCGTGCCGCCAGAGACCGTATAGATCATCACCAGCGTTCCGATCAGGATGGTTGTGAGATTTATGCTCCAGCCGAGCATAGTGGAGAGGATCAGCGCCGGGGCATAAATCGTGATACCCACAGAAAGCCCGCGGAGCATCAGGAAATAAAAGGCAGCCAGCGTCCGTGTCTTGCGGTCGAACCGCGTCTCCAGATATTCGTATGCCGTATACACCTTTAATTTGTGGTAGAGCGGCACGGCAGTGATAGAAAGGATGATCATCGCCAGGGGAAGGCCGAAATAGAATTGCAGGAACCGCATCCCGTCCTCATAGGCTTGTCCCGTCGTAGATAGGAACGTGATAGCACTGGCCTGGGTAGCCATGATGGAGAGCCCCACTCCCCACCAGGGAAGGGTGTTGTTCCCCAGCAAGTAGCTGTTCATACTGTTGGCGCCGCGCGTCTTCCAGACACCGTACACCACGATCAACACCAGCGTGCCAAAAAGAATGGTCCAGTCGAGGGTGTTCATGAAAAGGACAGGGTGATTAGAAGGTAGATGAGAACCTGGGCCACCATGGTCAACCACACGAGCCAGTACCAACTCCGCCAGCGTGCAAATACCGGCGGCCTCTCTTCAGGCGTTGATTCACTCATTTCGAAGGTTTTACTTTTTGATTCTGGAGCTTCGAGGGCTTGCCCATGGAGGCAAGATTGGCAAACAGCTTGTACGCCCCAACTACGCCTTCCGGCAACTCCCGGAAGAACGATAGTCCGGTGTAGATATAGTGACCGCTTCCATACTTCGCTACAAGAAGGCTGCCGTTACGAGCCGGTTCGCCCGTATCGTTCAGCGAGAGAAGGGCAGTGTACGCTGGATCCCACTTGTCAGGAAAGTAAAGCCCCCGCTCCTGCACCCATCCGTTAAAATCTTCTGCCGTGATTTTGTTGGGGTAGTTCAGCGCCGGATGACCGGGTGCCAGGATGCGTACCTCACTGTTTTCCTCTGTCACGCGCTCGCGCGAAATGTTGAGCGGATAGGGTGCAAACTTATCCTTGTCAATCTCGAAATCATTGCTGGTATTGTATTGTGAAATCAGTGTGCCCCCGTTCTCAACGTACTTCAGCAGGTCAGGCATGAAGTGCCTTATCCGCTCATTGGTGTTAAGCGCGCGTATGCCGAGGACGACCGCATCCACCTTTGCCAGGTTGTCGGGAGTCACTTCTTCATTCTTCATCTCCCAAACTTCGTATCCAAGGTTGCGAAGCGCCGCGGGAATATCATCTCCCGCTCCGGCAATATATCCGATCACCTGGCCTTCCTTTCGGATTTCCACGCGCACAATGCTGGCCTTCGCTTTAGGAAGCAGCGTCTGAAAAGGAATGTGATCGTAGGCAATCGTTTCAACAGACATCGCATAGATTTTTCCCGCTACCTCCACCTGGGCGCCCATAGTAAAAGAACCCTCTCCTTTCGGTGCAGGAAAAACCTGGAAATCAACTTTCTTTTCTTCTCCGCGTCGTGCGATTACCACCGGGATAGATGCCGGTTCTGATTTCCAGCCTGCCGGTAATGAAAGTTTTACAACCCCATTCACCCCGTCAGTAGATGCCGACTTCACCAGCAGGCTCACCGTTTTTGATTTCAGATCGGGAAACACATACACGTGTTTGCTCAGATTGACAAACACGGGTGGTACTACCTCAAAGGGCCGGGACAGTTCTCCTTTCACTGGGTCTGTCCACTTGTAAACCAGCGGTACGGTCACCTGAAAGATCTCACCCGCCGATTCGAAGGTGCACGATATTTCCACCGTAGGAGGGTTTTCGGGCTTGCCGATAAATCCTACATCCGGGATACGGAAGAGCCCCTGAGAATGATCTTCCCGAAGCCAGTACGGATCAGAATACCCCGCGTCTTTATTCACCGCCTTCTTTGTTTTGAAAAGAAGGAGTTTGTTAAAAGGCAGGTCAAGGTTCATGGAAGAATCCAGGGAAAGAACATCGCTATGCACCGCCAGAATCTTGAGAGGTGCCGCAGACCTATTTACCACTTCAAACGAACCGGTAAGAACTTCTCCCGGTGCCATCCACGGCTCACTGGCTGTGACTTCTACAAATAGGCCGAGGCAATCCTGAATCACCCGGTTTACTTCCTCCGCCTTCCGCTCCTTCCAGACAGAAGAGCTCAGCGCTCCAATTTCCTTTCGGATCTGGAAAAGGACCGGTAGGGATGCATATGGCTTTTCGCTATTGAACTCCCGTATTGCCTTTTCCACCAGCGGTTTAATTTTTTCCCCTCCCGGGACACGCGTCCACGTCGTATTGATCCCGTCGAAGATATCCGTGTCTGCCTTATCCCCTTTCGTATACACAAAGTACTCGGGTGAATCACCCCGGCGGCCGGAGGATCCAAATCCCTGGCTCTTATGCTGCGACCGGCTTTCTGCGGCTATTTCAGAATAAGATTTCCCCAGGAGCGTGTTATAGGTTCCCATATTCAGGGTGACCACGCCCGGTGTGCTTTCATTGATGGACTGATCAAAAAAGCGGCCCGTGTTCATGTACAACCGCTTGGGCTGCCAGGTGCCAAACCGTTTCACTTGTTCCGGCAGAACGTCTGCGCGGCCTGCCAGGTCAAAAGCTTCGATGGCTAATACGGCCGATGCAGTATGATGGCCGTGACCGGCGCGCTCTGTGGGTGGGAAGCGGGTAAGGATGATGTCGGGTTTAAATTCCCGCAATACGCTCACCACGTCCGATAGGATTTCATCCTTTCCCCAAATAGCAAATGTCTCCGCAGCATTTTTTGAAAATCCAAAGTCATTGGCCCGCGTAAAAAACTGCTGGCCCCCGTCAATCTTGCGGGCAGCGAGCAATTCCTGAGTCCGGATGAGGCCCAATTGGTCACGCAATTCCGGACCGATCAGGTTCTGCCCCCCGTCGCCGCGCGTCATGGAGAGGTACGCCGTAGCGGCCAGCCGGTCGTTCCTCATAAAGGTAATCGCGCGTGTATTCTCATCGTCGGGATGGGCGGCTACATACAATACGGAGGCAAGCACGTTGAGCTTTCTGAGTTTGAGCTGGATAGCCGAAGCGCTGGGCTGACCCACCTGACCCAGGGAAGGTATAATGAAGGAAATGCCTGAAAGCAGGAGAAGAATTTTTCGCATAGAATTAATATGTAAACAAGCGTTGCAAAGTAATAACATTAGAACCGAAATATGGAAGGGGTTTTTATGAGCGGAGAGCTTTCCTGAGAGTCAAACTAGAATTTTCCCCGTTTCTCTCCGTTCACCAGGAACGTGCCATCCTGATCGATGAACAGGACAATGCGGCTGGACTCCCCTTTATCTTTAGAAGTTAGGAGGATGGTGAATTCATGCGCTGAAACCCGGTCTTTCACATCGTCGGTGAACCCCAGGTCGAGTTTGTATTTCTTGTTGGTCTCCGCCTTTCGGGATAGCCGTGTTTTGCCCATGCTGTCCTCACACCCGACCCGCTCCTCCTTGTCTGACAACTGCAGCATGCTTACATAAAGGATTAGGTATGGCAACGGCTCACCTCCGGACATTTTTCTGTTTCTGTCCCGTTCCGTTTCCATGAGATCAATGGAGGAGTTTCCTGACAGCGGCCGCGGCCGGATGACGTATTCCATCTCCACCTTGAACTCCTCATTGGACTTATAGGGAACCTGGGACTGCAACGGTGGTGTGATCCCGGCAACGAGGACAAGTGTGCGCGAAAGTGATAGCATCATCCTATCAGGATTTTCTTGTAATTGTAATGTTGGACAACGTCTTGACCGTCCCCCACGGATACGTGTACTCGGCACTGGTTACAAGAATTCGTTTGAAATCGGAAGCCACCGAGCATTCACGAAACGTGATGGAATACGGCTGAACCAGGGCGGGATCGTTAGCATTGATGCGGATGGTCTCGATGGAGGGCAGATCCACCATGGTAAGTTGGCCGGCAGCCTCCCCGGGCGTATTGCTAACGACAATTTTGGAATTCGAGATGGATAAAACATCCATATTGCTCAACGTCAGTTTGAAATCCACTTTGATGGTTCCGTCGGGAGTGGCGTATGTCCAATTACCATCGATGGAGGTTAGGGCCGGCTCGACTGCATCGCTCTTACCGCATCCGGAGACACCGACTATAATCAGAAGTAACGCAACCATTCGCATACGGCGAAGATAGCTAAAATCCCAGGGTACGAGAATTGGAGAGAAAACAATACCGAACATTGGATGAGGGGCGGGAATACTCCGGAATGGCCTTAAGATTCGGTACAAAAAGAAAGCCATCGGTCAGAATCGGACTATCTTGAATTTCGCAGAATTCAGAGGCATTAACTCCTCAAGAACTCCCGTGTAGCAACTGTCAGCACAACTATCCATTGAACAGCAATAATCAAAGGTAACATTTAGCATTTCCTATAGAAAGCTTTTCCTTGATGAAAGCCTTGCTTTTAGTCATAGAGGCAATTCTACTAACGGATGATTCAATTGTAAAGTAAGCGAGTTTCAATCAACTAGAAACTACCATAATATTGTTAAACCAGTACCAAATTTGTAATCAGAATCATACGAGGCATGTATGGCGACGTACTTGCGGATATAATAATCAAAATCAACATTATACTCTCTGTCTGTATTTCCAACCAAACTAAGTCGGAGTCTTCTGGTTATGGGTATATCGTTACGTGCGACTTGGAGACGAACCTCACCTCGGTGGTCAATCCGTAACTCTGTCAGCAAAAACATTGGCAATAAATAACGTATACCCAATACGGCTACCTGTCTGTTTGCAAGCCTTCCCGCTTCAATTACTTGCCTTGTGTTTCGAATATCAGCCCCTATATAGGCTGAAAAGAACTGCCTCTTATCAAGGAAGCGCTCATAGTCGGGTTGAAACTCGTATTGATTTTTATAACTTACCCTGTAGGTAAATCCGAATACCCCTCTGTTTCCAACTAGATTTACAAAGCCAAATACAGCATCACTGGCAATTTTGGTTTGTCCCCATAGAAAAGAGGCTTTGTCTTCATTGAAAAGCTTACGCTGATCTTTGTCCGTTACCTGGGCGTTTGGTGAAGAGTTCTCATAGCTTACCACGCGCGCCATTCCTGCCATCATGTGATAGAGTATATGGCAATGAAAGAACCAGTCTTTCTCTTCGTTGGCGTAAAATTCTATCGTCACACTTTGCATCGGCTGAATGTCGAACGTATGCTTCATGGGTGCGTATTCTCCCTGCCCATTGATAAACCTGAAGAAGTGCCCGTGCAAGTGCATGGGATGACGCATCATAGTGTTGTTCACTAACGTCATCCTCACATTCTCACCTTTTCGAATTAAAATTTTGTCCGATTGCGAAAGCGTTTCGTAATCAAATGACCACACATACCGGATCATGTTGCCAGTGAGTGTGAGGTTGATTTCGCGCATGGATTTGGCCGTTTCTAGTGTAGTCGGTTGTGGCGACCGCAGCATACCATAGGAAAGGGTAACTTCTTCCTTACTTTCCATGTTCATACTGCTCATATCCATACCTTCCATGTCCATTGCTTTCACCGTGGTGTCCACCGGCATAGTCATTGCTGAATCCACTACGATCGATGTCGAATCTGATTGTATCTTGTGCTCGTGGGGTAGAGAGTCATCCATATCCATACCTTTCATACGTGACATATTCATACCCTCCATCTTGCCCATGTTGTTCATTTCCCGCATCATCTCAAAGTAATTTACTCGGGGAAGATCGGGTGCATTCATCTTCATACCTTCGCCTAGAAACACCGAAGCATGACCAGAAATATCCTGTGCGGTGGCGCGGAACTCATATGCCATACCATCTTCTGGAATTTTCACTTCAACATCGTAGGTTTCAGCGACAGCGATCAGGATTTTATCCACCTCCACTGGTTCTACATTCACACCATCTGCTGCTACAACCGTCATTTTGCCTCCAGCATATTGTAACCAGAAATACGATGATGATCCACCATTGATAATTCGTAAGCGTACGGTATCGCCAGGTTGGGCATCGGTCCAGGTTCCTTGAGATATGCCGTTTATGAAAAACCGATTATAGTAGACATCCGAGATATCCATGGCAGGCATCCGTACCCATTCTGTTTTGGCGCGATCTTTAAAGTAGCCTCTGGCCAATGCTTCTCCCCAGCTCTGTACCGAATTTTTCCTAATCGCATACCAATCTGAGCCCCGCTTTAAAGATCGCAGCACCTCATGCGGATTTTCGTTTGTCCAGTCCGAAAGCATTATCACCATTTCCTTTGTATTTTTTTGTTCCTGTGGATAAATCACAATCGAACCATAGACCCCGGATTGCTCCTGCAACATAGTATGAGAATGGTACCAGTATGTTCCCGATTGAATGAGTGGAAATGTAAACGTATGTGTAGTACCTGCTTCAATCGGTGCGGTAGTTAAGTAAGGGACTCCATCCTGCTCGTTGGGTAATAATAGGCCATGCCAGTGAATGGAAGTCTCGACTTTCATTTGGTTATGCACGCGTATGATGGCGGTATCTCCTTCTGTGAAATATAAAGTGGGTGCAGGAATCTGTCCATTTAGGGCAATAGCCCTCCTTACCTTGCCGGTATAGTTAACAAGTGTGTCTTTCACATAGAGCTCGTACTCTATCCGCTTATGTGCATGAAGAGCCGAAGGGCTTTCGTTCAACGTTGTCTTTTGGGCAGATACTGACGTGGATGTGACCCAAATAAGCAATAGACATACTGCGGATTTCGCAACGACAAATCTCGTGATAAATAACGTGCTTGTTAAAAGTAATTTCTTCATTGTTTGGTTTGGTTAAATCGCCTTTGCGATCTTTTCCAATATTTTGTGATTCTCTCCAAATTTGCAAAGCGCGTCACAATGCTCTCGCAAATCAGAGAATAGAATATACTTAATTTTTATGTTGCTATTTTTAATTGCAGGCCTGTTAAGTTGCAACTGAACATCCTTTTCGTGGCTATTGGGTATAATAATGAAAAGCGAAGTGTTGTGGTCAGCAAAAGAAATAGCCAAATCAGTAAGCCTTAATATGCCTGAGTAAATTGATGTACTTTTTTCAACCTCAAAAGCACATACGGTCTTGTTAGTATCCTTCTCAAACCAGATTATATCAATAAGCTGAATAGTGTTGAGCGTATCTTTCTCAACTGATAGTTCAGGAAATTTATTGAGACTGATAAAAGAGAAGTTGATTTCACTATGACATTTTCCTCTGTCATTCGTTGCCGCAATCGGATCATAACCCAAAGCTTTACCAATTTTTAGTAAGTGATATTGCATTTCAGTATGCAAATCTTCTTCATGTTTTTCACTTAGCACTTCCTTGTGCCGCTTATTATATTGCTTTAGTAGTTTGGCTTTGTCTTCGTCAGAAATTACCTGACCTTCTATAATAATATTCTTGGAACCAATTTCAAAAAGCAGGCCTGCGATTGCGCCAAGGTCGTTTGATAAATGACTCTTGTTATCGGCATTTTCTTTTACAATTACTTCCCGCATTTTGAGGTACTCTTGCCAACTGCCAAGCTTTTTCTTATCACGGTAAAGGAAATTGAACCCGTTAACAATCGCGGTGTTGAATGGTGGAAGTATGGTTGGATGCAAGAAGTAGAGAATACTAGCCACAGCGGGACCTAAACCTTTTATTTTTAAATCATCCAGTTTTACAATCTCACGAATAAGCTGTTCTTCTTTGGTAGCACAAAAACAATTTTCCAGAAATTGGCCAAAAGCTTTTTTGTTAGTCTGATTTTCATAAATATCAGGAATTCGCATCTTAGGCTTCCAGTAGAAGGGATGTGCGGCACCCTCGAACACCTGTTTTTGCTCTGTAATTGCGGAAAGCACAAATTCCAGTGATGAACCTTTAAAATCATTGCCAAATTTATCAGCCTTAATATCTTCAATTACCTGCAACACACCTCGTTTGATTGCACGAAAGGCCTTGAGTCTGTTTTCTCCTCCAATGAACCAAGTATTATATACTGAAGCCGGATCATTTTTATACTTCTGGATTATTTCGCTAATGAGCGGTTGTTGATCCATCACATTATAATTTTGCGCCTTTGTATAAAGATAATGTTCCCAGAATTGTTTGAAATGATCTTGTTTCCGTAACGTCCTTAAACCCTGCCTGATTAATGTATACTGGTAATAAGCCTTTGACGTTGTCTGTTGTCGTCTTAAATCCATCGAGCAACTGCACGATATAAAATACTCCTCTCATAAACGGATTCTCTGCCCTTCCCCAGTCAGCAATATGTAATTCGCCATTGGGCTTTAGTACTCTGAATATTTCACTAAGTGCCTGCCGTTTTTGCTCTCGGGAGAGGTGATGAAATACCAGGCTTGATACCACCTTATCGAAATATCCATTACCAAAAGGAAGTGTGTGGCCATCGTAGTGAAGCAATGTAACTTTGGCAGTTGATCTGGCTAGTTTCTTTTCGGCAATAGACAATATCTGCGTATCCACATCAATTGCATGAAAATTTGCATCAGGGCATTTTTCAGCTGCCATTAGCGTAAGTGTTAATGAGCCACAGCCAAAATCCAGCACCCGAGAATCAGGCATCAAAGATGCCTGATCAATAAGTGCTTGCTTGAATTGTTTTTCGGGCATTAAAGTACTGACAACCGGGTCATATAATTTAGTAAGCCAATCATACTTTAATGCGGGTATGTATTTTTTATCTTCCACAGAATTTATGTTATTGGTTATGGCTTACGTGAGGAATTATGCATGTTGAGGATTCTCCATACACGGTTTTCTTTTTTCAAAAAAGAAGTAGCCACTCCTTTTCTTTTGATTTCCGTATTGTCCTTTATCAAAACAATGGAGTAGTTGTAGGTCTCCACTGCAAAGGCATAGTTGCCCGCAACCGTTACTTCCACTTTGTAGTTTTCAAATTGAAATGATTTGAAGTCGCCAAGCTCCGGGCCGATGTGGTGCGCCAGATAGTCTTTATAAGTTCCTTCCACTTTGCCCGATTCGATCACCATTGAGCTCTCAGCAAAAAGATTTTCCGTGCCTTTAATGTCAAGCCTTTCCAACGCTTTTTTATAATTATCCAACACTTTCGCGACAGCCTCTTTATCGCCTGAAATAGCCTGACTAAAGGACAAGGCAGTGATGAATACAAAAATTGACATTACTAAATATTTCGTTAATTGCGTTTTCATAATTGTATTAGTTTAAATAAATGATCTTGCACAAATCTTTAAAAAAGAATGAGTGCAAGTCCATTTGGATTATTAAGTGTGAATTTATTTTTAGAGGAACCCATGATAATCTATTCCGATAGTTTCATTACTTCCATCATTTTCAACATCACTTTTCCTTGTCCATGGAGCACGAGCCCCACTTGCCCAGCCGGACGGGTATCACCATGACCGTGGTTCACCAGCTCTTCATTGAGCAATCCTTTGTAATGCTCACCCGCTGACGAAGCTGTGAGTGTAGCCCAATCAGTAGGCATCTTCTTGTCCTTTTTATCCATCACATTGTTTTTTCCGTTTTCTATCCGGCCCAGTTGCATAGAGGAATTATTCAATGACACATAGTCGAAATTGGAAGCATTTGTAAAATGATGTATAAGAGCTATCTCGCCCTGGAATCCATCGGCTTTAAATTGCAGATTGGCACCCACATTTTCAAACGTGCCATCAAAAAGTAAAATTACTTTGTCGCCCGTAAGTGTGAGGTTCAAAACTTTAGAACCATCGCTTTCGGACGTGATGGATGGAGCTAGTTTGGCCACATTACCTAGCGCTAACTTAAGTATGCCCGTAAAAAGTCTATCGCCAGGCATCCACATCATAGTCTCAGATGTGCTTTCATCTGTGCCACCATCTTGGTGATGTCCCTCTTCATGGTGCTCATCCCTGTCCGTACTATCTTTATCATGATGGTCGGATTCCTCAGTCTGGCCTTCTGCCTCTTTTTGCGACTTCGTTCCACACGAGCTCATTGTACCCGCAAGGAATAGAGAAACAACAAGGATTGTTAGTGTAGATAAATTGAATTTTAAAGTTTTCATTTGATGTTCATATTTAGGGTGTATTATAAATTTGAATTAAACTGATTGCTATTTTTTTGTACCGGTTATTTCGATTTTAAAATTCCCACGCCATATTTGTATACCAGCTTCGCGCCAAGATCGGCCGTTTTAAAAATGAGAGCTGCACCGGCAAGACTTCCGCAAAAAAGCAGAATTGCTACCACCCGTTTACGATCTAGTTCTTTCCAAAATAGAAAAGCACGGAAGGCCGCAAACAAACAAAAGTAAATCAGTGTGTACTGACCCCAGTCTGCGTGATTGCTGGCTGTTAATTCGGCACGCATAGGAACAGACACACTATCAATAGCTTGCTTGCCACTGAGATAAGTAATAAGGGCTCCCAGTGCAGCGAAAACAAATAGCGTAGTAACTGATTTGTGCAACCAATTCCTTTTCCAAAACAACATGACGAAGTCCAACATGAGGGCGGTAATGAAAACCGCTATTGGAAAATGAACCAACATTGGGTGGATATTTGGGGCCCACTCAGGGAGTAAGGTTTCCATAGATGTATAATATTAATTGTAAACAAAAAGTTCTATGACCATAAGTCATCAAGCCATTCGCAGAGTTCGAATGGATATTCTAGGAAAGGATGGGAGGAGCCCGCAGAAGGCGGGATGAGGAAAGGAAGTAATCTTGCCTGGGCGGCTTAATCGGGATATGAAAGATCTTGTCAACAATCCACACATCAATCAAAAATGTATTCTGAAGTATAGCTGCATTGTCTATTTGAAGATTTTTACTGGCTGAGTTCTTGTGAAGGGCAAGAATAGAAGGCAGGAAATCAACATTTGCTATATGGGTATTAAAGAACAAACCACTATCAGGTGTGTCACTTTCACTCCTATGCTCGTGATGATTCTGCTGACCCTCTTCATGCGAATGGGCAGATTTAAACTCACTAAGAGAATCAAAATGATGATGTGGAATAACGCTATGAAAAAGCGAAAGCGAATACGCTATCAGTGCAAGGCAATATATAAATGACTTGATTTTCACTTACTACTAATATCTGTTAAAATCATAAACACCTAATTATCAAAGTAAATTTAGTAAATAGATCACAATATAACAGTAGTCACTATTACTTTTTGGCTATAACCTATTGCGTGCGACCGTTTGCGAGGTTCAATACCTCAAAACTTATTTAAGTATTTGCTTAAATAATGAAACCTTTCTACATTAGCTGCCGTTTAGCTTCTATAAACATTTTTAAAATATGGAAAAAAATACCTGTATACGTGTTTTTGCAGACCAAAACCAAATCAAACAATGTCGAGAAAAAGTATCTGCCAATGCGAAATCGTTTTCTCAGTTAGGTAGTATTCTTGCTCTCGCAGGTAATGAGGTAAGACTTAAAATTCTCTATCTACTCGAAGAAGAAAATGAGCTTTGCCCTTGTGATATAAGTGACATTCTTGGCATGAGCGTTCCGGCTATCTCTCAACATTTGCGCAAGCTTAAAGACGGAAATATAGTTGAAGCAAGAAAAGTAGGACAGACAATTTTCTACTCTCTGCGACCTGAGCACCTGAAAATCTTAAAACAATTCTTTAAGACGATCGATCAATTAAATCAAAATCCAGTAACAATATGAAAGCTGAAAATCAAAATGGGTTAATGTTTGGTGTTTTTGCGGCTATTACGGCATCCCTTTGCTGCATTACTCCAGTATTGGCGTTGCTTGGAGGGATCAGCGGGATTGCCTCTACCTTTTCATGGATAGAACCTTATCGCCCTTACCTGATTGGAGCTACCGTTCTTGTGTTTGGTTTTGCCTGGTACCAAAAATTAAAGCCACGCAAAAAGGAAGAAATTGATTGCGCCTGTGAAACAGATGAAAAGCCTTCTTTCTGGCAGAGTAAAAAATTCCTTGGTATCGTTACGGTGGTGGCCGCATTACTAATTGTATTTCCACACTATGCCCATATTTTTTATCCAAAGAATCCGGTAGCCAATGTTGTGTATGTGGAAAGGAGTGATATCCAAGAAGTAGAGTTTACAATATCGGGCATGACATGCCAGAGTTGTTCTGACCACGTGAACCATGCCCTCGATGCCGTGCCCGGGGTATTGGACCATACGACATCGTATGAGCAAGGCACCAGTATCGTAAAATTTGATGGGAGCAAAACAGCACAACAAGCTCTGATTGATGCCGTCAATGCTACTGGCTACACTGTAATAGAAACAAAACCAATAGAAAATTAAAAAAATGAAAACACTCATCTATACCTTTTTGTCAGCCGCGTTGGTATGCGGTTGCAATTGTAAGAGTGCCTTTGCGCAAAATCAGGATAAGCCCTTCGGAGTTGCCACTACTAAAATGATCGATCTAAAAGTATCCGGCATGACGTGCCAGGGCTGTGCCGACCATATCACTACTGCATTGACAGAAAAAAAGGGAGTTGTAAAATCGGAAGTGTCCTTTGCCAGTAACTCGGCCAGTATTACGTATGACTCGACATTATTAAACGAAGCGGAAATTATCAAAACCATTGAAGCAGCCAGGTACAAAGCAGGGGCCAAGGATTCAAAGAAATTACAAGATGATAAAAGTGCAGCCAACGGTACTCTCAGCGCTTGCTGTGTGCCCAAAAAGAAGAATTAGATTCTAGTCTACCAACAACAAGTTAATATCATGGAATTAAATAAGAACGGAAATGTAGCAACGATTGCTTTGGAGATAAAAGGTATGACATGCGATCATTGTGCTGTTTCTATTGGTAAGCGATTCGAAGGAAAAAAAGGAATTGTGAATAACCTAATCAGTTACCCCAATAAGAAGGGCGAATTCACTTTCGATGCATCACTGGTTTCCAAACAAGAAATCATTGACACCATCAATGCAACAAAGACTTACAGTGTGAGTGGCGAAATTTCTGAAAACGAATCTTCAAAGAATCATTTTGACCTCATCATTATCGGTGGCGGATCAGCGGCTTTCTCCGCTGCCATCAAAGCAGAAGAACTTGGCTTGTCAACGCTTATGGTAAATGCTGGACTTCCCTTTGGTGGCACTTGCGTAAATGTGGGATGTGTGCCCTCCAAAACTTTAATACGAGCTGCAGAAACTGTATATCATTCGAGTCATTCTAATTTCGCAGGCATCAAACCAAGAGGAGCGGATATTGATTTTGCGCAAGTCATCAAGGACAAGAAAAAATTAGTCGCTACGCTACAAGGAAAGAAATATATGGACATCGTGAGTGATTTTCAAAACCTGACAATGCTTGAAGGCTGGGCAGAATTTAGGGATGAAAAAACGATAATCGTCAATGGGAAGGACGAATACAAAGCCCTAAAATTCCTGATTGCTACAGGAGCTACTACCCATATTCCAAACATTGAAGGTCTAAGTGGAATTAATTATCTAACAAACGTTTCTCTTTTTGACTTAGAAGAAAAACCTGAGAGCATCACCATCATGGGCGCGGGCTACATTGGGTTAGAGATTGCGATGGCATATAATCGGTTAGGTGTGAAAGTCAGGATCATCGAATTTACCGACCGGGTTTTACGCACGCAAACACCAGACATCAGTGACTCATTGGAAACCCAAATGAGTAAGGAAGGCATTGAAATCTTACCCAACTTCCGGGCAGTTAAATTTGAAAGAAATGGAAATGAGACCATCATTCATTGCAAATGCCCCGACGGCTCTTTAGCCAAAATCGTAGAGAAAGGAAAGGTAGTGATTGCCACAGGGACAAAGCCCAATACAGGCAAATTAGGGTTGGAAAATATCGGGTTGACCCTGACCAAAACCGGGCACATAGATGTGAATGAAAAAATGGAAACCAATTTAGCCAATGTTCATGCTGTTGGTGACGTCACCAATACGCCAGCCTTCGTTTATACTGCTGCATTTGAAGGAAAAATTGCAGTAGAAAATGCTTTTTCGGGAGCAGGAAGTAAAGCTGACTATTCCTCATTGCCCTGGGTAGTATTCACTGACCCGCAAGTGGCAGGTGCGGGCTTAGACGAAGCACAGGCAGAAGCTCAGAACATTCCATTTGAAGTTTCCAAATTGGAACTTAAAGATGTACCAAGAGCAATTGCTGCTAATGACATCAGAGGATTTATTAAACTCATTCGCAATATGGATACCGATAAATTAATCGGAGCAAGAGTAGTTGCACCCGAAGGCGGAGAACTCATCCAACAATTAAGCATGGCCATTAAATATGGAATAACAGTGAAAGACTTAGCAGAAAGTTTTTATCCTTACCTGACATTAGGCGAAGGCATCAAATTAGCTGCCATCACGTTCGGTAAAGACGTTTCCAAATTGAGTTGTTGTGCCAGTTAAGTTATTGCTTTTTACCTAAAAACTGCTGTGTGTAATTGCCTGTTGCATTTTTGATATTGAAATTGTACTGGAAGGCTCCGGCATTCATATCGAAATAGCCGTAATGCTCATCGTTTGCACTATGTTCGTTACTCATGTGTTGCTGCCAGGTTGTCCAGCTTCCGCCACTTCCCATCATGTGATGATTGGATGACATACTATGACCATATTCATTTTTAAAATCATTATCAGTAGAGCAAACTCTCATCATATTGCCATCGGGATACAATTCAAACACTGTGGTAGAGTCAAAATCAACACTGTAACATCGGATGCCAACCGTATAACTATTTACTGGCGTATAGGACTTACAGCCCATGATGATCCCACAACACAAAAGCTAACAACACAATGATCAAAGCATAGACAAACCATTTGACTGGTTTCCGCCAGCGTAGTTCTTTTTCATATGCAGGTTTACAACATTCTTTCACCTGGTTTCTATTTATTGATAACTTCCTTTGTCTCACCACAGGTCAGCATCGCATCACCATAGTATGGGTTTTTTATTTCTTTGGTGGCACTCAGCCAGTAAGCTCCGGCACCATCTCTGGCCATTTGGAGATCCCGGAAGCATATGATGGTTATCGATTCCTTCTTTGTTTTCCCGCGTGCCCTAATCCTAATCTCCGGGGAGTCAAAAACGGAATTATCTGGATAGAGCTGTACTTCAGATTTATTAAGGTTACGAATGCCGTCCTTTTCAAGGAACCTGATCAGCTTTTGCCTTTCCCGCTCCCAGTCCAAATCGGTTGCCAGGTCTCTTTCCATAGCTCTTAATTTCTCTTCAGTCCCCATGCTTTTGCTTATCCATGAAAACACCCTTAGATATACGGCATCAAGATGGAACTCCTCACAAAGCCTTTCAAGAGCTTTATGAATTTCATCTTCACGTTCAAATGATTTCGGATAAAAGAAAGGATCATAAAGTCCTTTTCCTTTCATTGCTTTTATGTCCAAAATGAAGGACTGATAGTGATTGGCTTCACTGAAGTACAGCCTTATTTTTGAATAGGTGTTTATAGTTACCTTCATAGCATTGTTGAGGCCAAGTGAAGATCGTCCAAATCGATCAATTCATCGAAATGTTTCAGTAACGTTTCAGTAAGGGCAAAAAAAATAACCCGTAACTATTTGGTTTACAGGTCAATAAACAAGTTTCTAAGAGCCCCCTGTCGGAATCGAACCAACGACCTACTGATTACAAGTCAGTTGCTCTACCAGCTGAGCTAAGGAGGCTTTTCATTAAACCTATAAGGTTAAATGAGGCGCAAAAATACAGGAAAGGTTCGCTTTTGCAAGTCTCGATAGTCCCAAATATCTATCAGGAACAAGGATTTTGCGAATGCTACCTTGTAGCCGCGCGCAATTGCTTCAGCTGCTGCTTCATCTTCCCAATCTCGGCTTCGGCACGGCTGATTTTTTCGGAGAATTCAGCGCGCATCTTTTCTGAGTTCTTGCTGCGGCCAAAAAATTCGAGGTTGTTCTTCAGCACACCCAGGTCGTTCTCCTCCTTCTGAATCCGCTTCTTGAGTCCAAATTCGCGCTGCTGGATCTTCATGCCGGCATCCGGATCGGTCTTGAGATTCTCCAGCTGGATCTCCAGCATCACACGGTCTTTTTCATCCTGGCTTACCTCCTTGAGCGATGCCATCGCCTGCTGGAATAACGTGGTGAACCTTGCCTTTATGGCGCCTGCCGACTGCCTGGGAACAAATCCCAGCGCGTGAAACTCGCCTTGCAGCGCACGCAGCCGCTCCAGATTGCCGGTTTGACTGGAAATCATGCTTTCCAACTCCACGCATAATGCCTCCTTCTTCGCCAGATTCTCCGCCTGCTCCCGGTCAGACTCTTCAAACTTGAGCCGTCGCTGACTGAAGAAATGATCACATGCCGCCTTGAACGCTTTATATACTTTGTCGCGCTGTTTGTCTTGTACCGGACCAATCTCTTTCCACTTTGCCTGCAGCGCCTTCAATTCGTTCGAGGCTTTCACTGCGTCGGTACTGTCTTTGATCGCCTCCGCCTGCAACACCAGTTCCTTCATCAAGTTCAGGTTCTGGGTCCGGGTTTCGTCCAACTTCCCAAAAAATTTGCCCTTGTTACTGAAGAACTTTTTGAACGCTGACCAAAACTGCTTGTTGATCTCGCGTGCCTTGCTTCTGGGTACAGCGCCAATGGTCCCCCACGCCTTTTGCATGGCCTGTACTTCCTGCGTCTTTTGGTTCCATTCCTTGATCCGATCGGACTCAAACCCGGTCAAGGCGGTTACCTGGCTAATGATCTCTTCTTTCTGCGTGAGGTTCTTCGCGAGTTTCACGTTGAGGTCAGCTACCAACGCATCGCGGCGCTCGTACACAGCGTCGGAAGCAGCCTTGAAGCGTTCCCATACCGCATCCTTCTCCTCCCGGGCCACCGGGCCAATATGCTTGTAGTCCTCGTGCAGCTCATGAAGCTCGCGGATGGCATCGTTCACCTTTTCGACATCCGCAAGTTTCTCTGCGCGCACGCACAGCTCCTGCTTCGCCTCGAGGTTCTTCTTGCGGTCAAGCTCTTTGAGTTCAAAATAAATTTCACGGTTATCGTAGAAGCGGTCTACCAACGCATGGTAACTCGCCCACAGCGGACGGAGCTTCGCCGCAGGTACCTGGCCTAGGGTGCGCCACTGTGTCTGAATGTCCTTGAACTTGTCAAAACTATGTTTGTCATCCTCTCCGTCTACCAGGTTGCGCAATGCATCTAGCAATTCGTTCTTCAACCGTAGGTTTTCATTTTTTTGCTCCTCCAGACCGCGAAAATGAGCATGGCGTTTATTTCGGAGTATTTTGAAGTTGGATTCGAAGGCAATGTCCAGGACATCGAGGCGATAGTCAAAATCCTCCAGGATTCCCCCCTGTTCCAAAAACCGTTTCAGCGCCTCGGTCTTCTCCTGATGCTGGATCTCTTCAAATTTGCTTCGGAGTTCCCTGATTGCGGCTTCTGAATCTTTGAACCCCTCATCCTGAACAAGGGTCTTCAACAGATCGACCAACTCCTTTTTGGTAAGGCTGGAAAGGTCACCCGTTTCTTCAGGGGCATGTTCGCGGTCATCGTGTGACGCGTCCATGGAATCGTTTACCTCTTCATTCAGCACTTCCACACTTTCATTCGCTTCCGTTTCCATCATTGTACAAAAAAAGTGAGTTTTCGAACCGCTAAACTAGCTATTCTATTCAATTCAAACGGGGATTCTTGGGATAATTCGAATAGACCGAAAATCTTCCGCCCATGATCGTAAGCGTCTTTTTCCACATGGATTCAGCATCCGTATCAAATATGAGGTCACCCTGTACCCGGTCGCTGACAATCCACGAATCCTGCACCAATTCCTCTTCCAGCTGCCCGGCCGACCACCCGCTGTAACCAAGAAAAAAACGGATGTCCGAATGTGAAATTTGTTTGGTTTCCAGTAAGAATAAGAGCCTTTCGAAGTTCCCGCCCCAGTACACACCCTCGACGATCTCCACGGAATCCTCCAGCTCGGAATGGCGATGCAGGTAGTGGAGGGTATCCTGCTGTACCGGCCCTCCAACCATGGCGGGCGTATCAAAATCCTTGATGTCATCCATCACCTCACTCACATTGACCGTCGACGGTTTGTTCAATACAAACCCAAAAGATCCCTCGCTGTTGCTCTCGCACATGAGGATGATCGTCCGTTCGAAATTCGGATCCGGCAGGAACGGCTCAGAAATCAGCAGCCTGCCTTTCTCCGGTTTTAGTTTGTTACTGTAATTAAAGAAATCCATGCACTATGCAATAAAACCATCCTATAACCTTCTTCCAAATGAACGGATAAAAATTAATAAAGAAGTCACCATCTTTGCGGTAAAATAACGCATGAAATCACTGGCCGAGATTCGCAAGGAATATTCAAAGCACTCGCTCGATGAAACGAGCGTGGATAAAGATCCCCTGGTGCAATTTGAAAAGTGGATAGACGAAGCCGTGAAAGCCGGTGTTCCGGAGCCAAACGCAATGAACCTCGCTACCGTCACCGCTTCCGGACTTCCCTCCTCGCGGATCGTGCTGCTGAAAGGAATAGAGAAGGGCTGCTTCGTATTTTTCACCAACTACCAGAGCCGGAAAGGAAATGAGTTGGATGGAAACAATGCGTGTGCGCTGAATTTTTTCTGGCCTGAACTCGAGCGCCAGGTGTGCGTTCAGGGGATAGCTTCCCGTGTTTCTGAAGAATCTTCCATCCAGTATTTTCAAAGCAGACCACGGGAAAGTCAGGTGGGTTCGTGGGCTTCCCCGCAAAGCACCGTCATCGCCGACCGAAAAATTCTGGAGAGCCGGGCAGCAGCCATCGCCAAGCGATTTGAAGGACTGGCCGCGTTGCCTAAACCCAAACAATGGGGAGGATTTCAGGTGACGCCGCATTGGGTGGAGTTCTGGCAGGGACGTCCCAGCCGCCTGCACGACCGGATACTCTACACACGCAACGAGAGAACGTGGAAGGCTGCGCGCCTGGCGCCTTAAATCAGATCTATTAGGGAACGGACTCCGATGTACCGGCGTGATACGAACCCCTCCCCGTATTTCACCCCGATGCTGTGGCCCATTTCGATCGCCCGAGCCTCCAACAGGTTCAGAAATTCTGGTGTTGAAATAAAGGTCTGTGGTTCCACGTTCCCCGGATCAAAAAACTGGGTCTTGAACGCCTTCACGGCACGCATCTTCTGATCCCACTCTCCGGAGATATCGACGACAAAGTCGGGCTTTACATACTGGCTCTGGATATAGTGATATACAGCCTTCGGGCGCCATGGTTCCTGGCTCTTTCCTGCATCATCCTGGGTTTCAATCTTGGCAAGCCCCGCCAAAAAGCAAGCGTTGTAAGCAAGTTCCGAGGCTCTTCCATGGTCCGGATGCCGGTCGTTGACAGCGTTGCCCAGAACAATCTCTGGACGGTATTCCCGGATAGCCCGGATGACAATACGCTGATGCGCTTCGCTGTCCTGAAAAAATCCATCCGGAAGCTTTAAGTTGGCCCGAACCGTCAAACCGAGGATTTTTGCGGATTCGGCAGCCTCCTTTTCCCTAGTTTGGGCCGTCCCCCGCGTGCCCAGTTCTCCCGCTGTGAAGTCAACGACTCCTACCCGCTGGCCCGCATTTACATGACGGACAATCGTTCCTCCGCAGCCCAGTTCGGCGTCATCAGGATGGGCAGCTAGTACTAGGATGTCTAGTTTCATGCATGTGCGGTCACGTGTTCACGGGCAGCAAGGAACCGCTCGGCATCCAGGGCACCCATGCACCCTGTTCCGGCGGCCGTCACCGCCTGGCGATAGACTTTATCGGCAGCATCGCCAACGGCAAACACGCCCTCCACGTTGGTGAGCGTCGTGCCGGGCTTTACCTTGATGTATCCGGTCTTGTCCATGTCCAACTGTCCATCAAATATCTTTGTGTTGGGCTGGTGCCCGATCGCGACAAAGAAGCCCTTGATCGGAATGTCCTTTTTTTCTCCTGTCTTGTTGTTGACCACCCGCATACCGGAAACTTCTTCGTCTCCCAGCACCTCTTCGGCCTCGGTATTCCAGAGGATTTCAATCTTCGGATTATTGAGGACGCGCTCTGCCATGATTTTGGATGCGCGCATTTCATCACGGCGCACGAGGAGATACACTTTCGGGCAAAGCTTGGTCAAATAGGTTGCCTCTTCAGCCGCGGCATCACCCGCTCCCACGACAGCCACGTCGGTACCCTTAAAGAAAAATCCGTCACAGACGGCGCACGCGGACACGCCTTTGTTGGCAAACTTCTGCTCTGAGGGAAGGCCAAGGTATTTGGCGGTTGCCCCGGTGGCAACGATAACCGACTCCGCTTCAATTTCATTTTTTTCGTCGGCTACCACGCGCAACGGATAGCTTGAAAAGTCCACACTGGTAATGATGCCGTCGTGTACCATCGTACCAAACCGTTCGGCCTGAGCCTTCAGGTCCATCATCATCTGCGGTCCGTCGATCCCCTGGGGATATCCCGGATAGTTTTCCACCTCGCCCGTAATAGTAAGTTGTCCGCCCGGCTGGCCTCCGGAATAAAGGACTGGATTCAGTCCGGCGCGTGCCGCATAGATGGCGGCAGTATATCCTGCGGGCCCGGATCCAATAATCAACACTTTCATCTTTTCTCTTCCCATCGTCTGTTTGGTTACAAAAAAGGTCCCATCGAAGAGACCCCGGATTTAAGTATATAAACTAATAATCTTAACCCAAGTAAGGCTTCAGCGCCTTGCTTCTGGAGGTATGTCTTAGCCTGCGTATCGCTTTCTCTTTTATCTGCCGCACCCGCTCCCGGGTGAGGCTGAGGCTGAATTTTTCGCCGATCTCTTCCAGGGTCATGGCATGCTCGCCATTGAGTCCGAAATAGAGTGCGATGACATCCGACTCGCGCTGGGTCAACGTGGACAAGGCACGCTGAACTTCGCGACGCAGGGAATCCGTCATCAGGCCCTGATCAGGGGTTTGTTCTCCGCCGTTTTCAAGGACGTCGAGCAAACTGTTTTCTTCGCCCTGAACAAATGGCGCATCCATGCTCACGTGGCGGCCGCTGATCTTCATTGTATCTACCACTTCGGCCGTCGTCACCTCGAGGACTTCAGCCAGTTCTTCCGGCGACGGCTCCCGCTCATATTTCTGCTCCAGTTCGGAGAACGTTTTCGATATCTTGTTCAGCGAGCCCACCCGGTTGAGTGGAAGACGCACGATGCGTGACTGTTCGGCAAGTGCCTGGAGGATTGACTGCCGGATCCACCAGACCGCGTAGGAGATAAACTTAAATCCCCGCGTTTCATCAAACCGCTGGGCTGCCTTGATCAACCCCAGGTTTCCCTCGTTGATCAAATCGCCCAGTGAGAGCCCCTGATTTTGATACTGCTTAGCAACAGAAACGACGAACCGAAGGTTCGCTTTTGTTAGTTTTTCAAGTGCAATCTGGTCCCCTTCCTTTATACGCTTGGCCAGTTCCACTTCCTCGTCCGAAGTCAGCAAATCAACTTTTCCAATCTCCTGCAGGTACTTGTCGAGCGACTGGCTCTCCCTGTTGGTGATCTGCTTGCTGATTTTTAACTGTCTCATGGACTCCTACATGCTTAGGTCAGAACATTTGAACGATAAATTAGTTCCAAATATTCAACCCACCAAACTACGCCTGGGCGGTCTCTTCTTTGCGCGGCGGCTTGGGAATAAGCACTTTCCGGGAAAGCCGGAATTTGCCTGTTTTCTTATCCACTTCCACCAGTTTAACCTTCACTTCCTCGCCGACTTCCATGACGCCGTCCATCGTTTCCAGGCGTTCCCACTTGATTTCAGAGATATGAAGCAGGCCGTCCTTTCCAGGCATGAATTCCACAAATGCTCCAAACGGCATGATGGATTTAACCACCCCGTCGTACACCTGACCCACTTCCGGCATGGCTACGATGGCCCGGATGCGCTTCTGAGCGCCGTCCATGGCAGCCTGGTTGGTGGCAAAAATGCTGATATGTCCTTTCTTGTCTATCTCTTCGATTACCACCGTTGCTCCCGTGGTGTTCTGGATGTCCTGAATCACCTTTCCGCCCGGCCCGATTACTGCGCCGATCAGTTCTTTCTCGATCGTCATGGTAAAGGCTCTCGGTGCATGCGGCTTGAGCTCAGGGCGCGGCGCCTGGATGGCTTTCTTCATCTCCTGTAAAATATGAAGCCGGCCTTCGCGGGCCTGCATCAGCGCCTCTTTCAGCACATCGTACGAAAGTCCCTCTACCTTCAGATCCATCTGGCATCCGGTGATTCCTTTTTCTGTACCTGTAACTTTAAAGTCCATATCACCCAGGTGATCTTCGTCACCGAGGATGTCGGAGAGGATAGCATATTTTCCTTTGTCAGAAATCATTCCCATGGCGATACCGGATACTGCCGCTGTCACAGGAACACCCGCATCCATAAGGGCCATGGATCCGGCACAAACTGTCGCCATCGAGGATGATCCGTTGGACTCCAGGATGTCGGATACGATACGTATGGTGTATGGGTTGGTGTCATCACCAGGAAGGACTTGCTTGAGGGAACGGTAAGCCAGGTTACCATGCCCTACTTCCCTTCTGCCAGGGCCTCGGTTGGGCTTCACTTCACCCGTAGAAAAAGCCGGGAAGTTGTAATGCAGAATAAATTTGTTGCGGCCCGAATACATCGCGCCGTCGATGATCTGCTCATCCAATTTCGTTCCAAGCGTCACCGTGCTGAGTGACTGAGTTTCACCGCGTGTAAAAACCGAGGAACCGTGTGCGGTTGGGAGGTAATCAACATCAATCCAGATCGGACGGATTTCGTTGGTCTTCCTGCCGTCGAGGCGTTTGCGCTCGTTCAGCACAAGATCCCGGCACGCTTTCTTCTGAATGTTGTGGTAGTACCGCTTCACCAGCGTTTTGTCGATTGCTGAGTCTTCAGGCAATTGAGCCAGGTATTCATCTACAATCTGACCAAACAGCTCAGAACGCTTATGCTTCTCCGGTATTTGCTGCAGGGCCACCGCATAGGCCTTGTCATACATTAATTTGAAAAGCTCTTCTTTCAGCGCCGGGTCATTCGTCTCGTGGCTGTAGGTACGCTTGGTCGTCTTTCCGGCCTCCTTGGCCAGGTCGATTTGAAGCTGGCATTGTATCTTGATGGCTTCGTGCGCCACTTTCATGGCCTCGAGCATATCATCTTCGCTGATCTCCTTGGACTCCCCTTCCACCATGAGAATGTTATCGATGGAGGCGGCTACGATTAAATCAAGGTCTGCCTTTTCTTTCTGCTCCAGCGGAGGATTGATAATGAACTTTCCGTCAACGCGCGCAACGCGGACTTCCGAGATAGGACCCTGGAAGGGAATATCAGAAACGGATAGTGCGGCCGATGCAGCAAATGCTGCCAGCGAATCAGGCAGGGCCTGGGGGTCGCCGGAAATAAGCTGAATCATAACTTGTGTCTCAGCATGATAATCATCTGGAAACAAGGGACGTATGGCGCGGTCAACCAAGCGGCAGATTAATATCTCGTAATCCGATAATCTTCCTTCGCGGCGGAGAAATCCTCCGGGGATCTTCCCCATGGAAGCGAATTTTTCCTGGTAATCAACACTCAGTGGCAGAAAGTCTGCACCTACTTTGCCTTCCTTGTTGGACACCACCGTTGCCAGAAGCATGGTGTTTGCCATGCGCACAACTACGGCGCCGTCGGCCTGACGGGCAAGTTTCCCGGTTTCTACAGTTATTTCCCTGCCATCGGGCAATTTGCAGGACTTAGTGATTGGAGTTGGTTTCATAGATTTTTGTTGGCCATCCGGCCGTTAGAAAAGCGAAAAGGGAACCTTGGAAGGGTTCCCTACGCGCCTTATTTGGTTCTTATTTTCTTAGATCGAGTTCCGCCAGAATAGACCGGTACCTGTTGATATCCGTCTTCTGCAAATAGCCTAACAGCTTTTTGCGCTGGCCCACCAGGTTAAGGAGACCTTGCTGGGTGGAGAAATCCTTCTTATTAACCTTCAGATGCTCCGTCAGGGAGTTGATCCGGTGGGTAAAAAGGGCAATCTGAGACTCCGGGGACCCTGTGTCTGTCTTTGACTTGGCCGCACCGTGTTTGGTGAATAATTCTTGCTTTTTTGCTGAATCGAGGTACATCGCTTAAAATTTACTGCTTTTTGGACTTTTATAATCGCGCAAAAGTAAGCCAAATCGTCAAAATCACCAAAAATTTCAGCTTGGTTCGATAGCCTGAGACCGGCTCGCCGCCTTCCCGCGAATCCGGTCGATAATAACCCGGTAGTAGTCGGAATCAAACAGCCTGGCGTCTACCCGGGCCTGACGAAGGAATACTAGACCAATAATGGCGAGAATAACATCCGCGGCCCAAATTCCTGATTGCACGCCGATCGTGTCCTGCATGGCCCATTTTTCACCGGTGCTCATGATGAGGTAAAAAAGAATGAAGAAGAAAATGGAGAAGATGACGGGCACGCCCAGGCCGCCTTTCTTGATGATGGCCCCAAGCGGAGCACCAATGAGAAACATCACAATGCAGGCCACCGAGTTGGATAGAATCTTGTTCCACTGGATTTGAAATACCTTGCGTTCATATTCATAGGTATCCCGCGTTGTGTTCATGTTCAATAGCTGGCTCTTGAGCGTTCGCGTGACGCTGAGGGCAGCAGCAATTTCTTCGCCGTTGGGCTTGATCGAGAACACGCTGTCGGAAACACGGCGTGTTTTGTCGTCAACGTGCTCAGGCCTTGTCAGTCGCTGCTGCTCCTTGAAGGCCACCAATCCCGGATCATTTGCGCGGGTGATGGAATCCCGCTCCCTGCTGAACTCGCGGAGTTCCTCCGGCACGGCGATCGTATCGCCCTGGTTGTGATACGTAAAAAAATCATACTGCATCCTAAATCGTGAAAGGTCATTCTGTTTGATTTCGTCTGTCAGCGAATCCATGTCGTGGTCCAGCTGAAATACGCTCCGCATGATCCGGTTTCCCTGAAACCATTTCTTATCCGTACGGGCGAGCCCAAACGATGACAAGTCGAACACGACTTCCGTTTTGCCGAACTTTGTTTTTTGGAGCGTCTCCTTGCCGGATTGCCCGCTTCCTACATCACCGCCCTCACCCCCTTCCGTATAATCGTACCCATTGAAAAGCTCGAGTTTGAGATACTGATCTCCAAGAATGGTATACATTCTTCCGGAGTCTGCAACCGTTACCTGCTTGTTGCCTGTCCGCCCGCGGTGATCATAAATGATTACACTTTTGATGGTCACTCCGTCCGAGAACTTCTTGTTAACCTTAATACTGATATCCGGTATGCCGTTATAGAAGGTACCCTCCTGCAAGTCCATAGCCGGTTTTTTCTGCTTGATGTCGTACAGGAGGCTGTATGCTTCCAGGGCGGCCTTGGGAACCCAGGTGTTGTTTACATAGAAGGCCACAACGGTCAGAACCAGGACAACAAGAAAGATGGGGACCAGGCTCCGGGTCAGGGAAATACCGAGGCTCTTTACCGCTGTTATTTCAAAGTGCTCGCTGAGATTCCCGAAGGTAATGAGGGATGAAAGGAGGATGGCTAGCGGAAGCGCAAGCGGCGTCATGAATACGGCGAAGTAGAAAAGGAGCGTCCCGACAACATCCAGCCCGAGGTCCTTGCCGATAATATCGTCGAAGTACTTCAGCATGTGCTGAAGGAGGAGGATAAATACCACTACGAGAAACGTGAGGATAAACGGTCCTATAAAGGAGGTCAGGATTAGTTTATCAATCTTTTTCATGCCAGGGCCTCATGGTCAAAAATAGGGCCATTTTAATCGGTTTCATCCGGTATGCATCCAAATCATAAAAGTTTATAAATTTGCGGCCTCCTTTTGGCGAGGTAGCTCAGTTGGTTAGAGCATCGGATTCATAACCCGAAGGTCGGCAGTTCAAATCTGCTCCTCGCTACACACCCTAACCTTGCATCGGATTCTTATCCGCCAGCTGGCGG
>JAWXBL010000004.1:0-73998 GCA_034440075.1 Cytophagales bacterium | reverse complement strand
GGTAAATACCGACCTGGGCGCCGGCGTCATGCTGTATTCCGTTACAGGATCTGTCAGGGCCAGTGCGAAAGAAGCCCGCAGAGCAGAAGAAGACATCGAAAGTGCCAGAAGGGCCGGCCGCCTAGCCCCCACCGCAGCGCCTTCGGCAGCGAATCTTGAAAAAATCGGATACTCCCGTGATGAAGCCATCAAATATGCCACCGCATACGAAGTGTATCAATCAGCAAAAGTCATGGCGCAGCAGGATGAAATCATGGATGGGTTTGGGAGCAACGGCGGGGAGGAATTTCTTAGCTATTTGCAAACCGGCGAGAGTATGATCATCGGCAAGGACAATGCCTGGAAAAAATGGTACGACAACACGAGCGGACGGCTGATCCGAATCCAGAATGATGACGGAAGCTGGAGTGGCCACCATTGCATCACCAGCCCCGTGTTCTGTACGGCTACATGCCTGCTCATTCTTTCAGTGAATAATGATGTGGAGAAGTTGACCGTACTTGGCGCCAAATAAATGAAGTAAAGGAATTGAGGAAGTCTGCCACCGGGCAGACTTCTATTTTATTGTTGCCGCTTACCAGGCTTTACCTTTTTCAAACGACCGGATTCTTTCAGTGCCTTTGTGATTATCCACTCCAACTGCCCGTTGGTGCTGCGGAACTCATCCGCACCCCATTTTTCCACGGCTTTAAGCAAGTCGGCATCCAGCCGCAACACAAACGGTTTCTTCATACTCATACTACTCCACGTTTTCCATCAACTTCTTCATCGCCCACGTCATACTGGTAGTGTCCTGGGTGCCCAAAAGAATTTTCTGCCCTGATTGAAGCGTCAGCTCCATCGCATCGGTTCCCCACGCGGCAAGAACCTGAAGCCCCTGGGAACGTCTGAACCGCCCTAACCTCCTGTCGCGACGTGCCTGAACAAATTCGCCAAACGTTATCCTTCGAAACTGATATCCAGCAATGGCATCTTTTTCTATTTTCCGGGACTTCCATTGATGCGGATAGTAACGGTACTCCAACGCCTTAGCGGTAACAGTCACTTCCAGACGAAATACCGCCGTGAGCCAAACGAGCACGCCGGCAGGAAGCATCATGAGGACTAGCTTACCGGCTGATGTGGAGGTAGAGAATTCACCATGGTACTCAAGAATCCACCATGCACATCCCGTGAGGGCAAGGCAGGCGAAGAGAACAACCCAGACCAACAACCGTGGCAATCGCTGTTTTTCCTCAAAAAAGAATCGCTCCATGAATCCGTTAATGGTTCAGTGTACCGGTGTTTACAATAGGACTCACATCCTTATCTCCACACAACACGACCATCAGGTTGCTCACCATGGCCGCTTTACGCTCCTCATCCAACTCGATGACGCCCTGCTTTGACAAATGATCCAGTGCCATTTGCACCATACTTACAGCCCCTTCCACGATTTTAAATCGCGCCGCTACGACTGCGGTTGCTTGTTGTCTCCGCAACATGGCCCCGGCAATTTCGGGTGCGTAGGCCAGGTAGCCGATGCGTGCTTCGATGACGTAGATGCCCGCGATATCCAGCCGGTTGCGCAACGTTTCTTCGAGCGCGTGGTTCACCTCACTATGCCCCGAGCGCAGCGTCATTTCCGCTTCGTTGTCAAAATTGTCATACGGGTACATTCCCGCCAGTGTACGGACAGCGGCATCGCTCTGAATGCGCACAAAATTTTCGTAGTTGTCGACTTCAAAGGCGGCCTTGAAAGTGTCTTTTACCTGCCAAACGAGGATCACACCGATCTGGATGGGGTTCCCCACCTTGTCGTTTACTTTGATCTTCTCGCTGTCAAAGTTGCGTGCTCGCAGGGATATCTTTTTACGCATGAAGAGCGGGTTCACCCAAAAGAATCCGCTTTGCTTCACCGTCCCCTTATAGTCACCAAACAGGACCATGACCATGGAGGAATTCGGGTTGAGGAAGAAGAACCCGGGCATGGAGATTACCGAGAGGCCCAGCAACCAGGCGAAATGGGGGTTGCGCATGCTGACAAGCCCTGCAATTCCCACGAAGAGCAGCCCCAGAACCATGGCGAGCATCACGTATCCGGAGACCGGAGCATTGTTTTTTTCGTTTGTCATAAGAGTGATATTAAAATGATATTATATCAATATTACGCACAAAAGAAATACAGGTTGCGGGAACGTCCAAAAATATTTAATCGGACGTCAAAAATGGTCGAATGGAGGCATTTCCGATGCCACCTGCGCGGCCTTGTTTTCGGCCTGTGTGCAAATTTGATTATTGAGAACGCTGCGGAACAAGTGCCGAAGATGCCTGACAGGGTGGCAAAATAAAGGATGAAACAATACGCGACGGAATCGCGCGAGTTATCCCTTCAGCGAAGCAAGATCGATGACAAACCGATAGCGAACATCTCCCTTCTCCATCCGCTCCAACGCTTCGTTGATCTGCTGGATGGCGATGAGTTCGATGTCGGATACAATATTCTTCTCCGCACAATAGTCCAGCATTTCCTGGGTTTCTTTGATGCCTCCAACCCCAGAGCCCAACAGCCGACGTCGATTTTTCAATAACTGGAAAGGCTCCACCGTAGAGGCCTGCGAAGGGAGCCCCACAATGATCATCGTACCGTTCAAACCAAGCAAACGGAGATACGGATTGTAATCATGATTGGCAGAAACCGTATTCAGAAGCACATCAAAGTAGCTGTCAAATTTCTTCATACTCGATCTTTCAGTCGACAGCACAAAATGGTGAGCCCCCAACCTCCGGGCATCTGCTTCCTTTTCGGGGGATGAACTGATCAACGAAACTTCCGCCCCGAACGAAGCCGCAAACTTTAGTCCCATGTGGCCCAATCCGCCCAAACCAACAACGCCAACCTTCATCCCTGCTTTTACACCAACGTGGCGAAGGGGAGAATACGTTGTAATCCCCGCACAAAGCAACGGCGCTACCGCTTTTAGATCAAGGCCGGGTGGAATACGCAGTACATACTGTTCATCTGTAACAATCTGGGTAGAGTAACCGCCCTGCGCCAGTGTTTTTCCATCCCGCTCGATGGCGTTGTATGTGCCCGTCATCCCTTCCACGCAATAATTCTCGAGGCCGCTTTTGCACGGATTACACGTCCTGCACGAGTCGATCAACACACCCACGCCGGCGATGTCGCCTGCTTTGAATTTCGTCACTTCGCTTCCGACACGAGTTACCCTTCCAACGATCTCGTGGCCAGGTACCATCGGATAGCGTGATCCGCCCCAGTCGTCACGCGCCTGATGGAGGTCGCTATGGCAGACGCCGCAGTACAGGATCTCAATCAATACGTCATGGGGACGGGGTTCCCGACGATCTAGGCTAAATGGACTTAGTATCCCGGTTGGATCGTGTGCAGCATAGGCCTTGGTAGAAAGTTCGCGCATAAGAATTGTTGTTACAAAAATATATCACTAAACTAAACGGCCTGTCGACCCTGAGCCAATTGAATACGGTTGTCCACGGTATCATCAAATACCGCCAGCGTCACATCACCCATTCGGGTAGGTTCAACACTGAATTCGACGCCCGGCCTCATTTTCAACAATAATGATCGTTAACCTGACTCTCATATGTTGCTGATATTGGTTTTACTGCTGTAGCAAAAACTTCCTTCTGATTTCATCGTAAACCAAAATCTTTTCGTTCGACTTGCCCGATTTGTCAAAAATAGCTTCCCAGGTGCTTAGCGGCTCCCAGATACACGTGCCTTTACCCCTTCCGCCTGGTAAACCGAATGCAATCTCATTTACCTCTTCCTTGAGCTGCGAGTATTCCACAACAATCACATCCTTGTTGTAGCGCTTGACTAAGTCCGTCAGGTTGTTTCGTAAATCATCCAGTGTCCCGTGCCATTTTGGATAATACGATTCGCCGATCACATCAAAGGGCACTCCCCGGGCAATCATGTGATCAATAAAAAATACCGATTCATGGTTCTGTCCCCCGAGCGCAACATGAAGCATCATGACCGTGTTGGGATTCACTTCTTTGACGGCAGCGGTGCCCGCATTGAGTAATTGGGCCAGGCTATCAAGGTGACTGACGCTGCCGTCCGGCCACAGAATACCGTGATTGATTTCGTTGCCCACCTGCACCATGTCCGGAGCAGTGCCCTGATCCTTCAGTTCCTGAATGACACGCCGCGTATATTCATGCACCGCTTTCTTCAGTTCAACAAAAGTCAGATTCTTCCAGGTCGCCGGTTTGTATTGCTTGCCGGGGTCGGCCCAGTAGTCGCTGTAGTGAAAATCCAGCAGCAATTTCATTCCCGCCGCCTTCACACGCGCGGCCATTTTCTTGGTGTTGTCCAGATCGCAAAATCCCTTTTGCGGTGAATACCCCTCCGGTTGGGCAGGGTTATTGAATATCCGCAGCCGCACATAATTGAATCCGTGATCTTTTAGTATTTCGATGGCATCCTTTTCAATTCCATTGTCTGAAAATTTGATTCCCTTGGCTTCCAATTCCGGAAGGAAGGAAATATCCGCGCCAAGCATTTTTTCAACCGGCCGAGGTTTGGCCGCTTCACCGTTGAGTTCGTATGTCTTATCCCTTGTCACGGAGGCTGCGCTCAGCGGGGATACCGTTTGGATATCGGTTGCTCCGGTATAAAGTCCGTTGGCTTTCGCTTCAAACCTGATCAGGTCGGGCCTCGTGCCAGCCTGGACTATGACCTGAGCCTTGCCCCCAAACAGGCTTCTTTGCCAGGCACCTGGCTCACACTGATCGGGTTCCAGGCAGCTGGGATCTCCGTTGCCAACACCAATAATTTTTCCTTCACCCTGGATGAAAAAGCGGACCAGGTTATTCGCATCCGGCACGGAGCGTCCTTCACGATCGACCGCGGTGACATGAATGATGGAGACATCCGTCCCATCCGCCAGTAAGGTCGTCTTGTAAGGCGTAACGACAAGCTCGACTGGAGCATCCGTCGTTTCAACTTTTGCTGAAAGCGTCTTACCGTTCTTGAAAGCCACGGCCTCCAGGGTACCCGGAGCATAGTTCACTTGCCACTGGAGATGGCTGTTTCGCGGCATTTCCTTTTTTCCGAGGCTTTTTCCATTGAGAAACAACTCCACGTGATCGGCGTTGCTATTCACCCACACGTCGACGGGTTGGCCGCGCTTTTCATGCCAGTTCCAATGGGGAGAGATGTGCAACACGTCCTTATTCGTCCACCAACTCTGATAGTAGTAATAAATATTCTTGGGGAACCCACACATGTCCATCACTCCGAAATGGGAGTTGATGTTGGGCCAACGGAACGGCGTGGGTTCACCCCGGTAATCAAAGCCTGTCCAGATAAATCCTCCCAGCCAATAATCATTGTCGGCTGCAAGTTTCCACCACTCCTCGGCCTTGCTGGCCCACCACGGCGCCGTGATGTCCTGATCGGGAACGTATCCACGGATGCTGTCGATCGCATAGATACCGCGGGTGGTTACGGTGCTTCCCATTTCCGTTCCGATGACCGGCTGTGTCGGATGATCCCGGTGATAATCAGCGACAGCAAATTGCCGGTAGTTAAATCCACGAACAGGGATCACTTCATTTATCCCTCTGAAAACATTGGGTACATCGGCAGCATACGTGCTCGTTCTCGTTGGATCCAATACCCGCTGTCTGGTTATGAATGTTTGGGCAATTCGTTTGCCAACGCTGTTTGTCTGAATCCATCCCTCCTCGTTGCCGATCGACCAGAGGATGACGGAAGCATGATTGCGGTCACGTTTTATCAATCGTTCGAACTGGTCCATATATTCGGGACTGCTGTTAAGAAGTCGCTGCTCATCTATGACGAGCATACCGAGGCTGTCGCATGCATCAAGCAGTTCAGGAGTCGGCGCATTATGGCTGGAGCGGTACGCATTGACGCCCATTTCTTTCAGGAGGCCAATTCGGTAATACTGTAGATAATCGGGAAGGGCGCTCCCTACCCCCGCGTGATCCTGGTGGTTGTTTACTCCTTTCAGCTTCACGTGCTTGCCATTGACGAAAACACCATTCGCGCGAATATCTACTGAACGTATCCCAAACCGGATTTTTCGTGAATCAACCACTTTGCCACCCGATTTGATCTCTACGACCACCCGGTGCAAATACGGGTCTTCGACAGACCATCGCCGCGGGCTGCCCACAGCTAGTTGCTTCTTTACAACGGCGCTACCATTAGCAGGTAAAAAGAGAGACTGGTCTTTTGCTTTTGCGATCACCCTCCCTTCTCTATTTGTCAGACGGAATGACAACGTAGCATTCGAGGAAACGAAATTTTTGTTTTCAACTGAAGTCTCCACGGTCACGGTCGCTGAGTTTCCCTTTATCTCCGAATACGCAAATACGCCGTCGGTTGCTATGTGCAAATTGTCATGTTGGATGAACCATACGTGCCGGTAGATCCCTGCGCCTTCGTAAAACCATCCCTCGTACTGCGAAGCATCCACCCTGACCACGAGGACGTTTGGCTTTCCAAAGTATACGTAATCGGTCAGGTCGTAGGAAACACCCACATACCCGCTTTGGTTATTGCCCAGGTAAAAGCCATTGATCCAGACGCTGGCATCGCGGAAGATGCCGTCGAATTGAATCTTAAAACGTTTTCCCGAATCACTTTTTGCAATGAAGAACTGTTTACGGTACCAGCCAACGCTCGTTTCAGGAAACTCTCCGCCTACCGGCTTGTAGCCGTGCGACCTCACATCCGGATTTTTTGAATTCACAAAGGGAAGCCCGACAGCCCAATCATGGGGCAGATCGAGGGTGCGCCAGGATGCATCGTCAAACTTCGGATCAATAGCCGTTCCCTGAGCAGCCCCCGACTTGGAAAAAATCGTTTTGATTCCGTAGTTAAAATCCTTTTCAGGATCCCCGGCATGGCCAAAATGAAACTTCCAGTCCCTGTCAAAGTTCAGCTTTATTTGCGCATTCAGCCGGGAGGCAAACAGCGAGGCGACTAAAGCAACAAAGACAAATAGTTTGAAACGTTTCATCGTGGTTTGGAGACTGATGATATACACGAAGGTAATCAGTTTTACGTGCGCCTTCACTGAAAATCTCTCCGGATGGTCTCCTTCCATGTTTTCGTGCGCAAGAGTTTATTATTTTCAGTCAGGCGCCGGGTATAGGTGTAATAAAAATTACTGCGGTCACTTTCAAAAAGCAGGATACCTTCCAATTGCAGAACACGGCCGCCTTCCAGTTCCACCCTGTTCATATACCGGCTCTCCACCTTGGTGCGCGATGGGTCTTTCTCGTTTACCGAATGGTCGATGACTTCGTCATAAAATACTTTTCCCCAGGGATATTGGTCTCCGCCTTTGTTAACCAGTTTCACGGTAGCTGTTCCCAACCAGGGATCTCTGGACACCCTATCCACTTCTGCGAATCCCGAATTGGTTCCTTGGTCAATCGAACCGTAGCCTGGCAGCACCGGGGATGCCTCCGGCGCAAGAAACGAAGGGGTGCTGTCCATTGAACTCGCCACCACCGGCAAAGCAACCCAGGACCCTTCCGTTCCTCCTATATATATAGTGGACGTAAAGCGATACGGCGTTGGCCAGATCATTGGCCATTGCGCGTTGTTAACAGCCACACGGATGCGGTGACCTTTCCTGAAGACCCAGGATGTTGCATGCAGTTCGATATCCAGGGGAAAGACTTCATCCGCAACAATTGGTTGCGGGTCGCTGGAAGAGATCCTGTGTGAACCGTTGGCTCCAGCGCCGGTCACCAGTGTAACCTCCCCGTTGGGTGAAACATCGTTGAGACGGACCAGCCAGTGGGCCAGTGGCGCATCTACTGAAACAGAAAGGTGAACTTTTGGAAAGCCGAGAATCGTCACGGTCTCATCGAGTGGTGGTGTTTCAAAGACCATACTTAAAGAGTCGATATTCCTTTGGTCCGGTGACCAGTCGCCCCACCACATCACCGATCCGCCAGCCTCTGGACCTACTGACGGTCTGTATTCGAGCCTTTCGGATGACAAACGGCCCGGAGAAACTTCCAGACCTTTTCCTTCGCGGAAGTGCAGGGTCAGCGCCGTGCTGTCGGTTGGTGGCCAGGTTGACTCCCAACGCCAGGAACCAGGTATATTTTTCAGTTCACTTCCAGGTGGATGACCGTTGCGGATGTATGCCGCGAGGCGCGGCTCCTCCATGATCCCTGTCTCGATGCCTTTCAGCCAATGGTCAAACCAGCGAACAGCTTCTGCGCGCCACTCGATGGCGGGGGGAGGAACCGCCATGTTTGGGAACGTATGATTCCACGGGCCGATGATAGCTTTGACAGGCGACTTCATTTCAGCCAGCATGCGGAGTACGGCATCGCGATAGCCGTCATACCAGCCACCAATGACAAACGTTGGGATGATTATCCGTCCGTATCCACTGTTTAGCGACGCCCGGTTCCAGAAGGGCCCGTCGCGTTGTTGCCTTTTGTATTGCAGAAGCCATGGCTCCGTTTCAAAGCGATTCTTGAAGTATGCGTCATCAATTTTAAAGTTGGGTGCGCCTGGCATGGCGTTAGCCAAATCCTGCCCAATCTCATATGCATCGATATGCATCATGCCGTCGATGAAGTGCACATCATCTTCATAAATATCGTCGGTGGCCATGAGTGAGAGGATTGCTTTGAGGGCAGGCGGACGGCGCATGGCCATGTGTATCGAATTGAAGCCACCCCACGAAATACCAAACATCCCGATAGAGCCCGTGCAAAAGGGCTGCTTCGACAACCAGGCGATGACGCTCTCCCCGTCGCGCTGCTCTACTTCCGAATATTCGTAAGGAATCAATTTTCCCCCGCTGTTTCCTGTACCGCGGATATCAACACGGGCAACGATGTATCCGCGGGTAACAAAATAGTGATAGAGTGGAAAGCGGCGACCGCGCCCTTCGTCCTTTCGATACGGCAGGTATTCCAGTAAAACCGGAAGTTTTTCACTTACTCCTTCCGGGATATACAGATCCGCTGCGAGCGTGACTCCGTCTCCCATCGGAATAAACACTTCGCGGACAATGACCCCATGGTGTGTTTGTGAGGTCGCCGGGGCCGCTACGAGTAAAGCAAGTACAGCATACAGTATCCGCACGTTCATCGAGGGAATTTACAAAAAATGGAATTCTTAATTTCTTGTGTTTGACAGTTCCTGACTCCTGTCGCGCACAAGAAAGACCTGCCTCATCCCGCCAAATTACCGCTGACCGCCAAAAGGACCTTCCGATTGCCCGATGTTCCCTATTTTGCGAAAGTTGTTTACTACGTTCTACGCATCACATGTGGCTGGTGCGAGCATGGGTGTCCGGGGCAAACTATGATATTGACATGAATATCCTCCTTTCCATACTGGCAGAACTAACCTTTGTTGGGGGTCTGATCTTGGCGTGTTACCGGTTGAAGACACGCTTCGGGCTAGCTCCATTGTTTGTGGTTGTGGGGTCCTATCAATACGTGTATACCGTCCTTTCATCTTCATTCTACGTCCAATTTCTAGGAGGGTACACGACCTCACCGGGCACGCGGATCATATTTACAGCTGTTTTGTTTGCCATTCTCCTGATCTATGTCAAGGAGGGAGTACAGCGAGCCCAAGTTCTAATCATAGCCGTAATTTTTGCCAATCTGTCGTTAACAATTATCGCCCTATTGACGGAATTTCAACGGGAAACGATGCAGGACATCATCGTATCAGACGCACTTGGTAAAGCCCTTTTCCAGGTAAACGCCAAAGTTGTTTTGGGCGGAACCGCCGTCCTGATTGCCGATGCGGTCATCATGTTGATCCTATATGAACTCCTCTTCACCAAAATACCTCAACTAACGCTGTTGACCCGATTGCTCGTGTCATTGACTGCGGTGGTTAACTTTGACGCCTTTGCCTTTGTAACTATTACGCGTTTTAGCAGTCCTGATTTTTGGAACCGGGTGCTTAGCCAAATGATGGCCAATTCGGTAGCAGCAGTCTTTTTTGCAACAGCCCTCTATGTGTACCTACGCTATTTTGATCAAACACGAAAAAAGAAAGCCTCGTCCGTTAAACGGGGCCTCGAAGACATTTACTCCATCCTCACCTACCGGGGCAAGTATGAATCGCTGAAGTCGAAGAAGAAAATTGAAGACGATCGGATGAAGCAGATCATTACGGCCAAGACCCGTGAACTGGAAGAGTCAATTCGGAGGCTGGCAATTTTTTCTTCTACCCAGGAATTACCTTCAAACAAATTTGGTTCCGCGGAAGCTGCACCCTACCTAAACAAAGTCAGGAATGCATTCGCGGTGGACGCATGTGAAATTCACACGCTTAATGCCGGGGAATGGCAGTTGCTTTCTGCGCTTGGTTTTGAGTCTGGCAAGAGCCATGACAACGGAGGAGCTTCGGAAGAGTTGCTTCAACCTATCATCGTTCATAAGAAATTTCATCTGGTCCAAGACCTTTCTGTGGTAAGTGAAACAATGGTTAACCCGGATAGTCGCGGAATATTCTGTTCATATGCCGGTACTCCACTCCTTTCGGGAAACGAAGTCATTGGTACGATTGGACTTTTCTCGAAATCATCCCGCAACTTTTCGACCCTGGAAACAGAGCATTTGCAATTGGTTGCCGGTCAGATCGCCAGCCTCCTTGAAAATGCGCAGCTGTTTGAACAAAATGAGAATCAAAAGGAAGTCCTACTAAAGCAAATCGCTGCCAGGCAACGGGCAGAAAAACAGATTTCAGCAAGCGAAGAAAAATACAAGACGCTGGTGGAGCAGGCGGCAGATGGAATATTTATTGCCAACGAAGCACTCGATTTGTCAGACGTTAACTCCATGGCATGTCGCCTTCTTGGCTACACAAAAACAGAAATGATCGGGAAGAATCTCCAGGATCTTTTTGATCTACGGCGTGGCGAAGAATCCTTCCCCGTCAACGATCTTCTGATAGGCAAATCCGTGCTGCAGGAACGAAACCTACTGCATAAAGAGGGATTCCTGGTACCGGTAGAAATAAGCGCTACCGTCATGCCCGGCAACAACATCATAGCAATCGCCCGCGACATCCGCGAACGAGTGAAATCCCTGGAAACCATTCGGGCAAGTGAGGAAACCCGCCGCCTCGTCATGGAGTCCGCCCTGGATGCGATCGTCTGTATGGACACTACCGGAACAATAACAGAGTGGAATCGGCAGGCTGAAAAAATATTTGGATGGAGTCATCGGGAGGCGATTGGAAAATCGCTTCCGGAAACGATCATACCCCGGCAATACCAAGAACAGCACACAAAGGGCCTGCGACGGTACCTCGCAACCGGTGAGGCCAAGATGCTAAACAGGACCATTGAAATTACCGCATTGAGCAAGGGTGGTCATGAATTTCCAATTGAACTAAGTATCATCCCGATCAAACAGGAAAATAATGAATTCTTCTGTGCATTCATTCGCGACATTACCGATCGTAACAAAGCCCAGGCGGAGAAGCAGCAGCTGCTAAATCGCAACCAGCAGACGATCGAAACCATGCTGGATGGGTTCATCCTGGCGGAGACAACGGGAAAAATTGTGGATGTTAATCCCGCTTATTGCCAAATGATCGGGTACACACGGGAAGAGCTTCTTCGAATGAATATCAATCAACTGGAAGGAGAATTGTCTGAAGAGGAGGTGATTGAACGAATCGCGATCATGTTGGAAAAAAAATCGCTGCAGTTTCAAACCAAGCACAGGCGCAAGGACCGGATTGCCCTCGATCTTGAAGTCAGCATTTCAATTATGGAGTTTATCGAAAAGCCACTGGTTGCTGCCTTCGTCCGAGACATTACTGCACGAAAGCTTGCTGAAGATGAGATCACGTCCTCCAACAAATTGCTTACCGAACTGACCGGTCACTTGCAAACAGTTCGGGAAGAAGAGCGAGCATCCCTTTCACGCGAATTGCACGACGAACTGGGGCAGCAACTGACGGCCATCAAAATGGATCTTTCCTGGATCAACTCCAACACCCCGGCCAAGGAGGCGGTAGCAGGGCGGATTGCCGGAGCCATCAAGTTAACCGAAGAGGCTGTTTCTTCCATCCGACGGATCAACTCCGAGTTGCGGCCAACCCTTCTTGATGATCTTGGACTATTCGCGGCGCTTGATCATCAAATGAAACTTTTTTCAAAACGCTCGGGTATCCATTGCGAGCTTCGTCTGAACCTTGAAGAGCCAATCCTGGGATACTCGAAAGCCATTGCCATTTTTCGAGTGTTTCAGGAATCGCTGACCAACATTGCAAGGCATGCACAGGCCAAAAGAGTTCTAGCCATCCTGCAAGGGGCTCCCGGCTATCTGGAACTAATCATCTCAGACGATGGAATAGGGTTCACCCAAAGCCGTGAGTCAAAACTCAAATCTTTTGGTATCTTGGGAATGACGGAGCGGGCAAAGATGATCGGTGGTACGATGGAAGTTGTTTCGAAGCCTGGAGAAGGCACCACTATACGGCTGTTCGTTCCGCTGTAGCAAACCAAGTTTCATGAAAAAAGGGTTGCGCTTCCTATTAGCCGATGACCATGCTATTGTACGCAAGGGACTAAAGCAAATTTTGAAAGATGAATTCCCTGATGGAGTTGTCTCAGAGGTTGCTGACGGACCGTCTGTAATCAAAAGTCTCGAAACGCAATCCTTCGATCTCCTCATCTGCGATATCAACATGCCTGGTGTTACCGGACTGGAGTTGTGCAAGCGCGTCAAGGAAATGTGCCCCGACTTGCCGGTACTAGTTCTGAGCATGTACTCGGAAGAACAATATGCCATCCGCGCCCTACGCAATGGAGCTTCCGGATACATGACCAAAGAGAGTGCCCCCGATGAATTGATCAAAGCAGTCCGCCAACTTCTGGTAGGAAAGAAATTTGTCTCCGCATCCCTGGCAGCTCTTATGGTGGATCACCTGGGTGGTAACAATCAACTGGAACTTCACGAGAACCTTTCTGACAGAGAACTGGAGGTTCTCCGCCTGATTGCTACAGGCAAATCCATCACACAAATCGGCGACGCTCTGAACCTGAGCCCCAACACGATCAGCACCTACCGGGCGCGCATTTTGGAAAAAATGAAGATGAAAAACAATGCGCAGTTGATTCAGTATGCCATTGAGCACCAATTGGCATAAGGCCTCCATGTAGTAATATCCCTACAACGCTCTGAGGCTTTCATTACTGTACAATCAAGGCAGGTCTATTATTCCCTGTTATCTCAAAAGCGACTTTAGGGAATTATTAGCACCATGGCCGTTACCAAGACCTTGCTCATTGTCGAAGATTCCGAATCGGTAAAAGTCCGGCTGCTTGGCTTCCTGGCGGAAATCAAATGCATCAAAGTTTTAGCCGCCGTCGAAAACGGTAATACTGCTTTCTGGAAGATCATGCAGGAAATGCCGGATATCGTGCTGCTGGATATTCAGGTGCCAGGACTCAACGGCCTTGAGATTCTTGACCTCCTCCGTGAGCTCAAGCAACCCCCGCTAATTATCGTTCTTACCAACAACAGCGATGACTACTTCAAGGAACGATGCATGAAGTCGGGCGCCACAGCCTTCTTTGACAAAACCACACAATTTGAACAGGCCCTCACGGCCATCGAAAATTTATGCCATGAAGGGCCTAACCCTTAATACCGTAACCCTGATCACCCTCGTGCTCTTCGTCACCGCGCTGGGGGTTCGACGCGTGGTCGTCCGGAACCAGTTGAAAGAGCTCGGCAGCACCGTAGAGCGGCTGCGGATACAGCAAGGTTTGCAGGAACGCATTGATAAATTAGTCAATCTTCTAGTAAAATCAGACGCCTCACTTCGCGGAATCGTTATTGCCCGCAACGTGGAGTTTGTCCCGGATTTTGAAACTCACCTTAGTACCATTGACAATTCCTTCGAAGGTTTCCTGCACGAGGCAGCCTCCCAGGATATCCTTACCCCCGCAGATTCAGTCCGCCTGGACTCCCTATTCACGCTCAAATTTTCTTTCATAAAGGAAATGAAACAGTTATGTGACGCTGCGGAGTTTGAAAAAGCAAGCACCCGAATCGCCACCGGTTACGGACAGATGCTTGCCGATTCCATAAGCCGGATTATCCACCGGGGCGACCAATCATTGGAAATTCAAATACGTGAAACAGAGGCAGCGTATAACCGCAAGAGTCAGACCGAATCCCTTTTTGCGCTGATCAGCTTTCTGGGCCTGGCGTTTCTGCTTATCTGTTTCCTCATCATGCTCTACCTTCAAATAAAGAAGAACGCGGTTGTCATGTCGGATCTGGCAGATCGGGAGGAAAAACTTTCGGTTACCCTCGATGGCATCGCAGACGCCGTGCTCACAACCGATAAATTTGGGAAGATCAATTATCTTAACGCCACGGCGGAGAAACTCCTATCGTCCAAACTCTCAGAGGTTGACGGGACACCCCTGGAACAGGTTGTCACGTTCAGGGATGCGACAACAGACGCCCCCATCCAGGACCTCGTAGACGGGGTTGTTACCAGTGGTCTTATGGTAGAAAACGAGACGTATATCGTGACTCAAAGCAAGATCGGCAATCGATTTCCAGCTGAGGTAACGGCAGCCCCTTTGCAATATCCTACGGGCGAAGTACACGGAATGGTTTTGATTCTTCGAGACATGACTGAAAAACAACTTGCCCGCGAAAAATTGGAAAAGCAGTATGCCGCACTGAATCAATACGCGCATATCAATTCGCACGAGGTTCGGGCCCATGTTGCTACCATGCTGGGGCTAATGCAGCTTCATATTGACAGGCACCTTACCAGTGAAGAAACCAGCCACATAATCACCCATTTGTACGATGAAACAACAAAGCTTGATCAGGTTGTCAGAAAACTGACAACGCTGATCGACCAGGAACACAACGGTTGACGGCCATTTGCTACTGGATTTTCCAATCAAGACCGGAGGAAATAGGTCAATCTCTCTCATCTTCCTATTTTTGTGTTTAAACAACTTCGTATGAGCCAGGCATTTATGCGGGAAAGTGATGATCAATGGCTGTCGGATGTTTCTCCAACCATCCACGCGCTGATACTGTTTCTCACACGCGAAAATAACGGTGCCCGCGTTTATGAGAAGTCCCGCTTCACCGACGACACAGGACGCGAAATACATGCCATGAGTAACGGACAATCATACGCAAAGGACAAGGATGGAAAATGGGAAGTGATCCAATAATGAAGACGACGATAAACGAACTGCAGGCCCTCGTATCAACCTTTACCGACCGGTTTGACGCCATACCGGAAGCTGATTTTGCTTCACGGCCTGCGCCCGACAAATGGAGCAAAAAGGAAGTATTGGGTCACCTTATTGACTCTGCCCAAAACAACCTCCGCCGGTTTATTTGCAGCCAGTACGAAGAAGCACCTCCGCACATCGTGTATGAGCAGGATTTTTGGGTGACCGCAAACGGCTATCAAAACGAAACGAGCAAAGACTTGATCGCCCTTTGGGTGCTGATCAATCACAGGATCTTGTCTGTACTTGATAATATGCCTGCCAAGGCACATTCGAAAACATGCAATACGGGTCGGAATGAGTCCAGCCTCCATACGCTCGACTGGCTCGCAGCCGACTATGTCAAGCACATGAAGCACCATCTGAATCAGATTATTCCAGCGTCATTTAACATTACCTACCCGTGAAAGAGGCCCAAATCCTGGAATGGCTTGAAGAAGTAAAGGACCCGGAAATCCCGGTGCTTTCCCTCGTCGATCTGGGAGTGGTTACCGGGGTATTCGTCACGGGTGACCACGTGAGGGTTGAAATGACACCGACCTTCGTCGGGTGTCCCGCCATGGATATCATGAAGGAAGAAGTGATTGCGGTACTCCACCGCCATGGAGTTTCAGACCCGGAGGTAAACATCAGCTTCCGCGACGCCTGGAACTCCGACAAAATTTCTGCCAAAGGGAAGGAAGCGCTGAAAAAATACGGCCTGGCCCCGCCGCCCGAACTCCAGGGACTCATAACCGATATCGACATCCTCGCTCACGCCGCCTGCCCCCGGTGCAACGGAAAAAACACTGTGATGAAGTCGCCGTTTGGTCCTACGCTTTGCCGATCCCTGCATTACTGCAACGACTGCCGGGAGGCGTTTGAACAATTTAAACCATTGGGGGAAGCTTCGTAACTTGGGAGATGCAGTCTCTGAAAAGGATAGGGTTCTTTAGCGCATTCATCGTACCAGCCCTGGTCATCACAGGCTATTATGGAGGAGGATGGTGGAACTTCCTGTACCTGGCGTTCGACTTTGTTACTCTTCCGATCATCGACTACATCGTCGGATTAGATAGATCCAATGTCCCAGACAACGAAAAACCGATCGTTGGCTCCGCGTTCTATTATCGCTTTGTCACATACCTATGGGTAATTGTTCAATTTGCGTTCTTCGGATGGGCCGTCTTTGTAATCTCTACGGGAGGACCCCTCACCGGGGTGGAGTGGACAGGGTTCACCATAGGGTTTGCACTTGTCACCGGCGGCATCGGAATTACCGTGGCGCATGAACTGGGTCACCGGAAATCGAAACTGGAAAAAACACTCAGCCAGGCACTGCTCATGACGGTCTGCTACATGCACTTCTTCATCGAACACAACCGCGGCCATCACGTGCATGTGGCTACACCAAGTGATCCGGCCACAGCGAAAAAAGGTCAGAATTTTTATCGGTTCTGGTTTCAAACCGTTCCCGGGAGCTGGAGGCACGCCTGGCAACTTGAAACTTCTTCCATTCAGAAACGTGGTTTTCCTGCCTGGAGCTTTCGGAACTCCTTGTTTTTGTACGCGCTGCTTCCTCTCCTATTCTGCGCCGTCCTCACCCTGGCAGGAAGTACGCTGGCCGGACGACCTGTGTGGGAGATTCCAATATTCTTCTTCGTGCAGAGCTTCCTGGCATTCAGCATTCTTGAATTAGTCAATTATATAGAGCATTACGGCATCTCACGAAAGGAAGTGGCGCCCGGACAATACGAACGGGTAAACCCCATGCACTCCTGGAATGCAAGCCACCGGATCAGCAACTTTTTTCTGTTTCAGCTTCAGCGCCACAGTGATCACCATGATGATGCCTCCAAGCGGTATCAAATCCTGGACCATTGGGAAGAAAGTCCGCAATTACCGTTCGGATATCCAACGATGATCCTGATTGCCATGGTGCCGCCGCTTTGGTTTTCCATGATGGACAAACGGCTCGACGCATGGAGAAAACGTATAATTCCAGCGACCTCTTAAATATCTTTCATGAAAAAAATACTCACCTATTTCTCCCTGTTGATTCTGGTCTTGGTTGCTGTAGCGGCAACCTACCTGCTGGTAAAGTTCCCACCTATCCTGGCAGGGATGGCTTCCAAAACCATGTGCTCCTGCGTGTATGTTATGGGCCGCTCACCAGAAAGCGTCAAGGAGAAGGAACTCTCCGTATTTCCAGGTTTGGCGAGTGCACGATTCACATTTGAGGATTCATCGTCAGTTTCGGCAACGTTTCTCTGGAAGACCAGCAAAGCAATTTACCGCAAAGGGCTGGGATGCACGCTGTTGGCCGAGCGCGATGAGCAGTCCGTGCGCGCACAACGTTTTGCATTGCCCGAGCCGGCCGGACCCAACCCTGACTCCCTGGCCTGGCCCATCGGAAACAAACCCGGTGAGCAGCTCGTCGAAGGAGTAAACTATAAAGCCATCTCGCAGGCGGTCGACTGGGCATTTGAAGAGACCGATCCGGCAAAGCCGAAAAATACGCTCGCGGTTGTATTGGTGTATGACGGCCACCTGGTGGGCGAACGTTACGCCGAGGGCTACACCATCCGTACGCCGATCATGGGCTGGTCCATGACCAAGAGCCTCACCAATGCATTGGTTGGAATCCTTATCAAGGAAGGCAAACTGCGGCTGGATGCAGCAGCACCTGTGCCCGAATGGCAATCAGACGAGCGAAAAAACATAACCCTCAACGATCTTATGCACGCCAGCAGTGGTCTCGCCTGGGACGAATCCTATTTTGCGCCGGGTGATTTTCACAACATGTTCATGCACAGCGATGATAAGGGCGGGTATGCTGCTTCCCGCAAATTAGAATATCCCATCGGAAGCCATTTTGAATATTCCAGTGGGACCACCAACATTCTGTCAAGGATCATCCGCAATACTGTCGGGGAAGATCAATATCCGCGCTATGCGTACAAAAATTTCTTCCACCGGATCGGAATGCACACCGCACTGATTGAACCGGATGCATCAGGGACATTTGTAGGTTCTTCATACGGCTACGCCAGCGCTCGCGATTGGGCCCGGTTTGGATTACTATATCTTCAGGATGGCGTGTGGAACGGGGAGCGCATCCTTCCGGAAGGATGGGTAACCTACTCATCAACGCCGGCGCCGGCAGCACCAAAGGGTGAATACGGCGCCCAGTTCTGGCTAAATGCAGGTGCCAAGAACGATCCGCAGCAATCCTATCATCCGGGAATACCCCATGATGAATACGGAGCAGAAGGGTTTGAGCAACAAAACGTTTTCATCATCCCGTCCAGGAAATTGGTTCTGGTCCGCCTGGGCATCAGCCATCATGGTTTTGACATGGTGGGCCTCACGCAAAAAGTAATCAGCGCCCTACCCTGACGCCCTGTGGGTACGTTTCGTTTCAAACAATTTGCTGTCACCGACGACCGGTCAGTTATGAAGGTCGGTACCGACGCGGTTTTACTAGGTGCCTGGTGCGATGTCGGGACGGCTGGCCGGATACTTGACATCGGTACCGGGTCAGGGCTGATTGCGCTGATGCTGGCACAGCGCAGCGCCATCCAAGCACACATTGATGCTGTGGAGATGCTCGCGGAAGATGTTTCTCAAGCGAAAGAAAATTTTAAGAACTCACGCTGGCCAGATAAGATTTCGGTTTTTCATAGACGCATTCAGGACTATTCAACAACATTGCCCTATGACGTCATCATCAGCAACCCTCCTTTTTTTTCTGGAAGTCTCAAACCACCCCAACCGGGGCGCACCATCGCACGCCACGACGCAAACTTATCCCACCGGGATTTGCTAGATGCGGCTGTGTTGCACCTGAGAGACTCGGGACAATTAAGTACCATATTGCCGGTCATTGAAAGCGAACGGCTTCTTCAGCAGGCGGGTGCATACAACCTCCATCTCCGGAGGCGCACCCGTGTCTTTTCGCGCGAAAGCAAGCCTCAGGAGCGTACGTTGATGAGCTTGAATCGCGAACGTGGACCCATCTACGAAGATTCATTGGTTCTTTACCAGCAGGGCAACGCTAAGACGACTGCGTTTAGGGAGCTGACCGGGTCGTTTTATCTTGACTGAATCACCGTTCAACAGAAAGACCACCCCCAAACGGCATAGATTTCTTATTCTTGCACCCAAAATTCGTGATCGTGCGTTTCCTGATTCTACTTTTTGTTGGTCTTTCTGCGGTTTCCTTTGGGCAATCCGATGGACTTCACATTAAGCGGGCAACGGGTCCGATTACTGTTGACGCGCAGATGGATGAGGCCGACTGGGCAGAGGCGCAGGTCGCCGGCAAGTTCAAGCAGCAATTCCCGTACGATTCGTCCTTTGCAAAGTCGCAGACCGAAGTCCGGATGACGTATGACGATAACTTCATATACCTCTTTGCCGTCATGTATAACACGGGGCCCCGACAGTATGTCACCCCTTCCCTGCGGCGTGATTTCCGGGGTGAGGCTAACGACAGTTTTGTGGCCACCTTCGACACCTATTTGGACAATACCAATGCATTTCAGTTTGGAACAAATCCGTTCGGGGTTCAACGGGAAGGGCTTGTTTCCAATGGAGGAAACAACAACGACGATTTATCACTTAACTGGGACAACAAGTGGATCTCCGCAGCCCGTATGCTCGAAGACCGCTGGGTTTGTGAGTTTGCCATCCCCTTCAAAACACTCCGGTACCGGGAAGGGTTGTCCATGTGGAATATCAATTTTTACCGTATCGACAGTCACAACGCAGAGCGGTCGACGTGGACCCCAATCCCCCGTGTGTACCCGCTGCTCAGCCTCGCCTTCATGCGCAAACTACATTGGGATCAGCCGCTGGAGTCACCCGGGAAGCACATATCACTCATTCCCTATATGGCAGGCAGGGCAAGCAAAAATTTTGAAGCAGGCACCCCATCGGTGAGCGAAATTCAGGCGGGCGGCGATGTCAAGGTCGCCGTAAGCTCCGCGCTTAATCTGGATCTAACGATCAATCCAGACTTTTCACAGGTAGAAGTTGACCAGCAAGTCACCAACCTGGATCGGTTTGAAATATTTTTTCCTGAGCGACGGCAGTTTTTTCTGGAAAACGCAGATCTTTTTTCTGATTTCGGATCTAACGGTTCGCGCCCCTTCTTCTCCCGGCGAATCGGTGTCGCTGTCGACTCCGTTACCAAACAGAACATTCAGAATACTATTTACGGCGGGGCGCGCCTTAGCGGAAAGATCAATAACAACCTGCGTGTCGGATTACTAACGATGCAGGCAGGAAAAGATGCATCCATCAAACTCCCCTCTACCAATTTCTCGGTTCTATCCATCCAGCAAAAGGTCTTTGCGCGGTCAAACATTGGAATGATCTTCATTAATAAACAAGCCGTTTCCGACTCCCTGGGTGGTGACTTCACTATGTCACCAAAGAAGTTCAACAGGGTGATCGGCGTCGACTACAGGCTTCAGAGCAAAGACAACAGGTGGAACGGAAAACTCTACTACCATCGGTCATTCGACCAATTTAAAAAAGACTCGGCCTTTTCTACGGGAGGATTCATCAACTACGCCACGTACAAATGGGAAACCAATTGGTTCTTCCAACATGTCGGAGCAAACTTCAACCCGGAAGTTGGATTTGTTCGGCGAACAGACATCGGTCAGCTCTCCTCCAGCACCTGGCTGAACTTCTTCCCATCGGGCGGGTCTGTGCAAAGCCATGGGCCGGGCTTCGACTTCGACATGGTAGCCAACAAGAAGCACGGATTTTTGGATTGGGATGTAAACCTGATGTACCGCATTCGCTTCAGAAACACCTCTTCGTTCAACATGCGCTTACGGAAGGAATACACCTTTCTCTTTAATGGTTTTGATCCGAGCGGATCGGGAGGCTTGAAGCTCCCCGCGGGTTCAGGGTATAACCCATACGTGCTTATTGCGAATTACAATTCCAATGCCCGCCGGAAGTTCTTCTTCGATCTCTCCACCCGCTCGGGTGGTTACTTCAATGGCTACCGGATGAACCTCAATGGACGACTGAACTACCGGTTCCAGCCGTTTGGCGTCGTCTCCGTCGACTTCACCTATAACGGCATACGCCTTCCACAACCGTACAGCAGCGCAGACCTCCTTCTTGTCGGGCCCCGCGTGGACCTCACCTTCTCCAGAAACGTGTTCTGGACGACCTTTCTCCAGTACAACAGCCAGGTACAGAATCTTAATATCAATTCCAGGCTTCAGTGGCGCTTTGCACCAGTTTCCGACCTGTTTCTCGTCTACACCGACAACTACTTTGCGGAATCCTCCTATAACGGTGACTTCTTTTACATCGGCCAACCCCGGCTGCGGGCCGTTGTGGTCAAACTCACCTATTGGCTCAACTTATAAACTTGTTGAGTTATAAAAACAAATGAATTGATAATCAAGTACTTATATAATAATAAATACATGTTTGAACATATATTGTACCTTTACCGTTATAGCTGTTATCTGAACAACTAAACAACAATAAACCAGTATGAAGAAACTACACATCATTCTTGCAGCCCTTGTCTTCTTTGCTGCCGGCACACAGGCACAAACGTGGACCGTTGACAAGTCACACGCCAAGCTGGGATTTCAAATCACCCACCTGATGATCTCTGACGTCGATGGTTCATTTAAGAACTTCGAGGCAACAATTACCTCTTCCAAGGAGGATCTGTCAGACGCTATCTTTGAAGTATCTGCAGATATAGCAAGCATCAATACAGAAAACGAGGGCCGTGACAAGGATCTGCGCTCAGCAGGATATTTTGACGCTGATCAATTCCCCAAACTCACCTTCAAGAGCACATCGTTCAAAAAAGCGGAAGGAAACAAATTCAAAGTGGTTGGTGACCTAACCATCAAGGGAGTGACGAAGCCCGTAGAGCTCAGCCTCATCATGAATGGTCCTATTGTGCATCCCCGCAGCAAGAAAACGATGGCTGGATTCAAAGTGAGCGGCACATTCAACCGCGTTGACTTTGGAGTAGGCAAACCTGGCGGCGCCATGGTCAGCGAAGAAGTAATGGTAGTAGCTAATGGAGAATTTGTTAAGGGTTAATTGGATTTGTTTTGGTGTGAGCCTTGCCAGCAATGGCAGGGCTTACTTTTTTCTTGCCTTCAAAAAAACTACTTTTAGCAATGCGCATTGAAGAAGAAATCAAGCAACCCAAATTTAGGAATGCATATCAAAAGGCTGTCATCAATCTGATTTACACAGCCAACTGGCTTGCCAACAAGCAGGAAGAGTTCTTCAAGCCCTTCGGTATTACCACTTCCCAATACAACATCCTACGCATCCTCCGGGGCCAGGGAACCAACCGTATCTCCGGAACCGAAATCAAGGCACGTATGCTCGAACGCAACTCAGACATTTCCAGACTGCTCGACAGGCTGGCAACCAAGCAACTTATCATCCGCAGCCAATGCCACAATGACAAGCGCGCTATGGATGTGGCCATCACCGAATCGGGCCTCCATGTGTTGCTAATGATTGATGCTGGTGTAGAAACATCTGAGAAACACGCATTAGAGCTTTCCAATGAGGAAGCGCAACAACTTAGCTTTCTGCTCGACAAAGCCAGAGGATAACCCAAAAAAAAGACCCCGGCAATTCCGGAGTCTTTCTACGTAAAGTTTTGCAGATCAATAGCGGTAGTAATCCGGCTTGAACGGCCCTTTCACTTCCACCCCGATGTACTTCGCTTGCTCGGGTGTAAGCTCTTCCAGCTCAACACCGATCTTTTTCAGGTGCAACCGGGCTACCTTCTCATCCAGGTGCTTGGGAAGCATATGAACCTTGTTTTCATAGTTGGCTGTGTTGGTCCACAGTTCAATCTGTGCCAACGTCTGGTTCGTAAACGAATTGGACATAACAAACGACGGGTGTCCCGTCGCACATCCCAAGTTCACCAGCCTGCCTTCCGCCAGGAGAATAACATGCCGTCCGCTCTTCATTGTATACAAATCCACTTGCGGCTTGATTTCATCCTTTGTTGCGTTCTTGTTTAGCCACGCTACATCAATCTCATTATCAAAATGCCCAATGTTGCAGACAATGGCCTTATCTTTCATTTTCTCGAAATGCTCGCCGAGAATGATTCCAAAATTCCCTGTGGCCGTAACGATGATATCGGCATCTTTAACAACATCCGTCATCCGGCGCACTGCAAAGCCGTCCATAGCTGCCTGCAACGCACAGATCGGATCAATCTCTGTCACGATCACGCGTGCACCCGCGCCACGCAGGGATGCTGCTGACCCCTTGCCAACGTCGCCATAACCGGCTACGAGGGCAACTTTACCGGCCATCATCACATCGGTAGCGCGGCGGATGGCATCCACCAGCGACTCTTTGCATCCGTACTTATTGTCAAATTTCGATTTAGTCACCGAGTCATTGATGTTGATAGCTGGCAAGGCAAGCTTGCCCGCATTCATTCGTTCAATCAACCGATGAACGCCGGTCGTGGTCTCCTCGGAAATACCACGGATACCGGGGATCAATTGAGGGTTCTTATCGAGCACCATGTTGGTAAGATCACCCCCATCGTCCAAAATCATGTTCAGCGGCTTGCCGTCCTTGAAAGCGTACAGTGTTTGCTCAATGCACCATTCAAACTCCTTTTCATTCATCCCCTTCCACGCGAAAACGGGGATGCCTGCTTTCGCAATGGCCGCCGCTGCATGATCCTGGGTGGAGAATATGTTACACGAGGACCAGGAAACTTCTGCTCCCAGTACTTGCAATGTTTCGATAAGAACGGCGGTTTGAATGGTCATATGAAGGCATCCGGCAATACGGGCACCCTGAAGTGGCTTGCTCTTCCCAAATTCCTCACGGAGGGACATAAGCCCGGGCATTTCAGCCTCTGCCAACATAATTTCTTTACGACCCCAGTCAGCTAACGAAAGGTCTTTTACTTTGAAGTTCAGTTTCTCTGCTACCATGGTTTTTCGCTGTGTTTAGGCTGCAAAGGTAACAAGAAGGAATGAAAAACACTTGACGCACCCTCCTTTCAATCGAACCTTCTGTGCATGCCATCTATTTCCATTGAAAATTTCGTCGGAATAGACAGGGTCAGAAAAAACGTTTATACGGGCTTGTCAGAAAAGCCTATTTCAAAGCGCGGAGCTGGGCCTCCCGGATGATGGACGCCCAAACACTGACCTTGCCGTTGTCCGTGCGCGTCCAAACTGCCGCGATCGTACCGTTGTGGGCCGAGATCCCCGTGAACTCAAAGAACTCCGTTTCAGATGCATCAAACGGGGTTTCGCTTATCTTAACCTCTTTGAAACTCGATCCGCTGTCGGTTGAATAGGCGAGGTACACATCGGTTTGAACATCGTCGTGCGCACGCCGATCGAGATACAATACATATAACAGGCCATTGGTCTGATCTACGGCAACAGATGGGCAGAATTGATGCTTCCCTGGTTCATCGCTATTGACCCGCATGGGCGCTGTCCAACTGTCGCCGCCGCGTGGTGAACGGTGAACCCAGATATCTGTATCGTCTGCGCCGTTTCGCTGATCAGCATACGTCAGAAAAAGCATCCCGTGGTACCTTCCCGGGCTGTTGTCTATCATGAGTATAGGCGTGTTCTGCGTCGTCCCGAACCCTGGAATCTGCAGCGCCCAGCCGCCCTCCTGCTTGGCGATCGCCAGGTCATTCGAAAGCCAGGTTTTCCCTTCATCATACGACCGGTCAAAGTAGATCACGCCCTGATTGGACCAGGTCACATAAATCCTTCCATCAACACCAACGGCTGGAGTGGCGCCTGCAGCCGATGTGCCGCTGTTGGAGCAATCCCCGGGTGTCTGGCTGATGGTGACGGGTTTGTCCCATCGGTTTCCTGCGTTGGTAGCACTGCTGAACGCAATGTACGATTGGCACGCAGGATCTTGCGAAAAATACTGATCAGATTGGGTCCAGGTGGCGTAGAGTATCTGCTTCTTGGCGTTCACCGCTATTGCTTGTTTGTCGGACTTGATAGTGGAACTGGCGCCCAGGGAGGATCCTTCGTTCCAGGTTTTGCCAAAATCCTCCGAGCGCTGACACACTAACCGGTCCAACCAGCCCTGACTTCCCTTGCCTTTGCCCTCTGAATCGGAACGGTGAATGGTGTAGATTTTTCCCTTCGCGTCAATAATCATAGAGGAGTTTCCCGCGACACCCAACGGCGACGTCAGCGTGATCTCGGTCCACGACTCGCCCCCGTCCAGCGTGTACATCACCCGGTCGTTATCGGCAGCGGCAATAATATTCTTCGGATTGCGGTGATTAACGATGACACTGGGATCCCCCGGCCTGCGGCCGTCTGCTTCGTCGGCAATCTTTACATTCCTGAACTGCGCAGCCGAAACGAGCGACGCCAATACGAATGATAGTGATATGATCTGCTTCATGGAGCCCCTAAGCTACAAGCATTTATTCTTTTTCAAGTACGAAACCCAACGATCATAGCCGGATGCATTCAAATGCAGGCCGTCAACCGTAAGCTCTGCATCCAGTTTGTTGTGACCATCCAATAAGTCATTGTACAAATTCACATACGTATACTTGAAAACCGTATCGTATTTCTTCAATTGCCCATTAACCTCCTCGATGGCTGCCTGCTTCGAAAAGCTGGCCGGAAACCCCTTGACAGAAGGGTTCACCGGAAGCAGGCTATGTACAAAGACCTCTGTTTTTGGCAAACGTCCCTTCACCTGACTCACAATGGAGAAAATATTCTCGAGAACGACCGCCTTCGGAACATCCTTGGATAAATCGTTGATCCCTATCAGGAGAAACAGTTTCCTGGGCTTGTGGCGGATGATCTCATCCAACCGGGCAAGTACGCCAAACGTGTTGTCTCCGAAAATCCCCCGATTGATCACCGACGAATCCATTAACAGCTTCTTCCAGTTCCCGGATTCGACGATGCTGTTGCCGAGAAAAAGGATGCCTCCATCTGAGGCCTGCTCCGCCTGAAATAATGCAGTCCGCTGCCGGTAATGCGCAGGTTGATTGGGCATGGAATCATACGTTGCCTGTGCAAAGCAACCGGTGCACCAACAAACCACCAAGAGGAGCAGTGCAACCCTCATTTCTTTATGGATTCAATTTTCGTATTTAATCTTTCCCCGCCGCCGATTTCCACCACGGAGGATCCGTACACCTGAATCTCTGATGTTACAAAGTCAGCATCCTCCGCTTTGTAGATATTGTCAACGTATTTCTGCGGATTGCGGTCGATGTACGGGAACCAGGTGCTGTGGATCTGGATCATTACCCGGTGGCCCGGTTTAAACGTATGAAGAATATCCTGCAGGGCAAACGTCACATCGCTTACCTCCCCCGGCTTGAAAGGTTCAGGTTTTTCAAAACTATTGCGGAACCTCCCGCGGAACACTTCATGCCTCACCAGCTGCTGGTATCCGCCCATTACAATGTTGGCAGGATTACGCTTATCGTTCGGCGTATTGTCGGGGTACACGTCAATAAGTTTTACAACGAAGTCGGCGTCCGTTGTGGAAAGGGAAACCTTGAGCCGTGCGGCAATCTCTCCTGCAAGTGTTACCGTATCGGTTAATACATCGGTTTGAAATGTGAGAACATCGGGTCTGCGCGAGGCATGCCGCTGATCGTCAGACATGAACCGGCGGGGCGTAAATACCAGCCCCTCGGTTTGGGACGTATACGGTACCGGGTGTGCCGGATCGCTGGTGTACGCAAAGACGGCCTCCGCACGAGCCGGTTTGTTAATGCTTAGCTTACCTCCTTCCCCAAAATAGAGTTTGACCGGCAGGATTTCCTTGGGTGGCCAGGCGGCAAACTTCCTCCAGGCTTTCAGTCCGCAGTCAAACATATACGCTTCCGGGAGTCCCGTTTGCTGGTTGTCTTTCAGCAGCGAGTTGAAGAACCGACGCTCAATTTCACGTTGATAAAAGGTGGATATGCTGTCGCCAAAATAAATGTGGTTGACCATTTGATAGCCTGTCTCACGCGACCAATCACCGTGGCTCCAGGGACCCATCACAAGGGTATTGTACGTTCCGGGACTGGTGCTCTCAATTCGCTTATAGATATTGAGCGGGCCGTATAAATCTTCCGCATCAAACCATCCCCCTACGGTCATGACCGCATGCTTGACGCCAGTAAGGTGAGGTAACAGGCTGCGCTCCTGCCAGAATTGATCATAATTTGGATGGTCGACAATCTGCTGCCAGAAGAAATTATCGTGATGATATTTCTCCGTCGCATTCTTAAGGGGGCCGATGCCAAGGTTAAAGTCGTAGCCGTCCTTCGGCTGCCCTTCGCGGAACCGGGCCAGTTTGTCGTTGTACCAACTCTCCGTGGTCGGTTCGGGATGCTGGTAACCAAAAACGGCGAAGGCCGCCATGTAACTTTGGAGGAACACGCCCTGATGATGAAAGTCATCAAAAAAGAAGTCTGCAATAGGAGCTTGGGGAGACGAAGCTTTCAGCGCCGGATGGGCATCCGGAATACCCGCTGCAGCGTAGAAGCCCGGGTAGGAAATCCCCCACATCCCCACGCGGCCGTTGTTACCCTTGATGTTCTTCACCAGCCAGTCGATGGTATCCCAGGTATCCGATGCTTCGTCAATCGCAGCCTTGTTCTTCCGGTCGTTACCGGGAATGTTGGGGCGCATGTTGTCAAACGTCCCTTCGCTCATCCAGCGACCGCGAACATCCTGATAAACAATGATGTACCCGTCACGCATCAAGAATTTTGACGGCCCCAGCCTGTTGCGGGGAAACTTGTCCGCACCGTATGGAGCAACGCTGTAGCAGGTTCGCTGCATAAGCACCGGATAGGTCCTTGACTTGTCTTTGGGGACGTAAACTGCCGTAAACAACTTCACACCATCCCGCATTGGAATCTGGTATTCAAACTTGTCATAATGCTGGCGGGCATACACTGAATCCGGCATCTGAGCCTGAGCGCCGACAGCGACAAGACAGATCAGGACAAGCGGGGCAATTCTATTCATGGCATTCACTTTGCGACCAAGGTACTATGCCAGCGGTGCAAATTCAATGTAAATTAACTAAGCGGCGCACAATTAATTTGCCCGCGGCTTCCTACTTTTAGTGAATGAAGAACTTGTTCATCATCCTGCTGCTTGGCTTCACAACATCGTGCACCCGGCCTGCCCCGCTTTCGCGAATCGCTTTCGGCTCCTGCTCCAACGAGGAAATGAGCGATCAAATGTGGGCTGAAATAATCCGGCAGGATCCCCAGCTGTGCATCCTCCTCGGTGACAATATCTATGGGGATACCCATGACATGATGTCGCTCCGGGCACAGTATGAGCAGCAAAAAAGCAACCCGGATTATCAGCGGCTGCTCCGGCACTGCCCCGTCATCGGCACGTGGGATGATCATGACTACGGACAAAATGACGGAGGAAAATTCTACACCAAAAGGGATGAGAGCAAGGCAGAGTTCCTCCGTTTTATGGACATCCCGGCAACGGATCCTATCAACCAACATGCCGGCGTCTACAGCAGCCATATGTATGGAACAGGAGCAAAACAAATCAAGGTGATTCTGCTGGATCTCCGCTACTTCCGTGATACCGTTTTTAAATCCTCCACACCGGGGCGCCGGTATGATCCGAACCCGGAAGGCGACACGATGGGGGAAGAACAATGGGCTTGGTTTGAAAACGAAATCCGGAATTCAGATGCTGCCATACACATCATTGGGTCCAGCATACAACTTATCGCCAACGAGCACGGCTATGAAAAATGGGGAAATTTCCCGAAAGCACGGCAGCGGATGTTTGACCTGATAAGCAAGCATCAGGTCCCACGCCCGATTTTCATCTCTGGAGACCGTCACGTTGCGGAGATCTCCCGCATAGACGTTCCTGGTCTCCCGCACGCCCTGTATGACTTTACCTCCAGCGGACTTACCCACACATGGAGCGGGACGTGGACGGAAGAACCCAATTCGAATCGGGTTGGCCAGATGGTCGTCAAAAAAAACTTCGGAATGATCGTTATCGACTGGTCTGGTAAAGAGCCGGTGATTCGGCTTGAGATCCGCGGCAAAGACAACACGCTGTGGAGTGAGCCTGTGGTCATTCCATAGTTCATCCGTTGTATATAGAGTACACAAGCATGGAGGCGCCGTCAAAATACAAAATGCACGTTGGCGTTACGCTCGTCATTGCCAACATGATTGGAACGGGCGTATTTACTTCCATCGGCTATCAGGTTGGCCCGCTCCCATCAGGCTTTACCATCCTCCTCCTTTGGCTGCTGGGTGGGCTCGTGGCATGGTGCGGTGCACTGACGTATGCTGAAATAGCGACCACCCTTGAACGCTCGGGCGGTGAGTATCTGTACCTCAGCAAGCTTTACCATCCTACGTTGGGTTTCGTGAGCGGCTGGATCAGCACGGTGGCCGGATTCGGTGGGGCCATCTCCGCGGTAGCCCTTGCGATCGGAGCCTATTCTTCGCTGATCGTCCCGCTTCCTGAAAAGGTGGTCTCCATCGCGTGCATCATCCTGATCTCGGGAATTCACTTGCTTGGAGTCAAAACTGGCGGCTGGACACAAACCATCCTTACGACGATAAAACTGTCACTGATCATCTTCTTCTGCCTCGTTCCATTTTTCGTCACCGACGTCCGTAGCGGAATATCTTTTGTTCCCACGGCAGCGGATGCAAGCCTGATCCTTTCACCCGGATTTGCGGTTTCACTGGTGTTTGTTGTGTATGCCTACACCGGCTGGAATGCAGCGGCATATATCGCCGGAAACCTGGAGGAACCTGCGCGAAGCCTTCCGCGGGCGCTCCTGCTTGGAACCATGGCAGTGGTCGTCGTTTATCTTGCGCTCAACGCCATGTTCCTGTTTACCGCTACGTTCAGTGAACTCGAGGGTCAAAACGATGTAGGAAATATTGTCGCTGAAAAAGTGTTCGGCCTTGAAATCGGCAGGATTTTTTCAGCACTCTTCAGCATCGCCCTTTTGTCTACGCTGAGCGCGATGACTATTGCAGGGTCGCGGGTGAGCGAGGCCATGGGCGAAGACTATAAGGGTTTGCGTTTCCTGGCCATAAAGAACCGCTTCCAAATGCCATACTGGGCTGTCGCGTTATTGGCAGGGTGGTCCATTTTCCTCGTGGCAGTCAGCACCTTCGTGGAAATTGTACAGTACATCTCCATCAGCCTTTCCATCTTCTCCATGCTTACGGTAGGGGGAATATTTATTTTGAGGCGGCGCTTTCCCAATCGCCCGTTCCATGTGCCGTGGTACCCCGTTCCACCATTGATCTTTATTACTGTGACTTGCTGGATGATCTTCTACATGTTTCGGGAGGATCCCAAAATCATATTCTACAGTGTCGCAACGATGATTCCCGGTGCGTTCCTCCACCTGTACCTTTCGAGGCTGGAAAGGGTGAAATCGTCTAGGGAAGGTTCAGCGTGAACGTTAGGTCGAGGTCGGTCTCACCTACCGTTGCATCCGACGTATCCGATTTCAGATTCGGCTGGTGCTTCAGAACGAGCCGGAAACTTCCGGTACTTGGACCAGACCCCTTCGTCGTCCATGTTGTTGACAGCCCCAGCGGCCTCCCGTTCGCATCCTTTGAATGCGGACCGCCTGTGTAGTTGACCGGGTCCGCCGCGGAATCAATATTCCCGTTCCCTGTTGGATTCGAAAAGACCGTCGGATCGGACCATGAAAAAAAGAACTGATGCTCATGGCCTTCTTCCGCCACTTCCTGGGACAAGTCGTAACCTGCTGCGCCCGGACTTACCAGTCCGTTGATCAACTGGATAGTCAGCACATAAGTCGTGCCTGCAGTCAGGTTGATCGGACCGTCTGCCGCGATATTTTGCACTCCCTCCCCGTCCGGATCAGTTGCTGATACAACGACATTAAGTCCGCTACCTACTGGGGCGAAGGTGAGGGTCGCGCGCGTGATAAGTTCCGGTGTATCTTCCTTTTTGGGGGTTTCTTTGGAGCAACCGGCCACGAGCACCAGCAGCGGGAAGAAAGCAATCAAAGATCTCATCGTCATGGTGGTATTGATTTTAATTCAAAAAATATACTTTACAGAAAATATCACGTTTCTTCCGATGTCATCGGCATAATAACGGAAGCGATTGGTGTATTCGCGGTAGGATGTATTCATGGCATTTTCTACCGCCATTCGAAAATCAAAGCGTCCTTTCCCGGATGGAAGGGAAATCCCTGCCGCCAGGCTTGCCAATGCATATCCATCGGGGGCAGCCATAAAATCAAAGTTGGCCTGACTGCCCGACAGTGGATCAATACTGGCAGCAACACCTTCCTGGATTTCGCGCACCGTGATGACCCGCGGCGCCCGGTACTGCTGTGACACGTATTTGACTTTAGGCTCTACATAGAAATTTGATCCGGTCGCACTGTAACGTACAGCAAGCTCAAAACGATTCGAAGGAATAAATACCAGGAAATCATTGTTTTGAAAATCTGAAGCGCTGAGCAGAGAAACTTTCGAGCTGATTGTCACGCGGCTGCTTGCCTGCATCGAAGCCGAAATATCCGCGCCAAGGAAGAGCGCATCTGTCTGCGTGTACCTGAAATAGGGATAAACCCCACGGATATTCTGGGTAACACCGGTTGGCCTCAGGTAGATATAATTCTGGATGAAATTGGCATACAAGGTGGTCTCGACCTGAAACCGGCGTCCAGTATGTTGATGCGTCACCACTGCCTTCCATGCCTTCTCCACCTTGAACGGCACATCGGAAATCTTCATGACCTCGTTGGTAGAATCGTTAAGCAACAGTCCATACTCGATAGCCGCCGCACTCTGATGAGTACCGAGGCTGTATAATTCCGCGACATGGGGAGGCCTCCAGGCGCTGCTAACATTGAGTTTGAGGGTTTGCGTTTTGCCCAGCGGACGGATGGCACCTGCTGTCATGCTGACATTGCTGAATCGCAAGTCAGCCGTGTAAACCGTATTCTTGAAATCGTAACCGATGACGTCGTAATTTCTGAAATCGAACCGGGCGCCAATGTCAACCATCCATTGGTTCAGGTTGAGCTTTGCAACGGCGAAGGGCCCCCCGGAAATGTTGGTATAGTTGGGTATGAATGGAATTCGCTGCGTCCCCGGGACATTTTGGTTGTCCTGATACATCCCGTTGGCTCCCAACGTAAATTGGTGCCCCGTGCTGGTGTGCTTTTCCCACTCTACTTCAAGCGTGTGCGTTATTAACTGAAGATCGATGGCCGGAATCTTTGAAAGGCCTCCGACCCTCAAATCAAACTCCCTGCGAAAATTTGATTGGTACCCGTACTGAATTCTCCACGAGCCCGTTGGACGCACCCAATGCGCATTCATCTTGAGCAGATTATGACTAACCTCCTGGCGGGGCTCCGCAAGGGTATAACTGAAGTCGGTCGTCCCCTGCGGCGGCTCCTGCTCCATGGCCCGTAACAAATCATTCAGGTTGCTAACCGCCGACCCGCGCAAAATGCCCAACTCCGTTTGAAAACGACTGAAGAAGATTTCAGCACCAAACGCCCCCTTGTGATACCCTGTCGTCGCCGAGAAATCCAGTTCACGAATTCCCGTATTGGTGAGTGAATAATCAGGAGCATGAAAGTCACCTGATCCGCGGGCCGTTCCGTGCACTCTCCACCCCCAACCCAGAGCATTCCGAATGCCGCCTTCCAGCATACCGGAAACAGCCCCTTGCCTTCCATTGCTTTGCACGACCGTGCTCAGGGATCCTCCTAACCCGGGCCGATCGGGTAATGGAGCTGGGTTAACAACAATTACACCGCCCAACGCATCTGTGCCGTATTTGATAGCCGATGCATCCTTGATCACGAGGATGTTGGAAGCTATGAATGGATCGATCTCCGGTGCATGCTCAGCGCCCCATTGTTGGCCCTCCTGCCGGATTCCATGATTGAGAATAAGAACACGCTGGCTATGAACACCATGAATGACAGGTTTGAAAATACCGGGGCCGGTTTGAATTGAACTTACGCCGGGAATTTCTTTCAGAACCTCACCCAATGCCTTCCCTGCTGATTCACTAAGCTGCTTCTCTCCCAATATCGTGTAGTTCTGAATTCCCTCCAGATGATCATGCTCCTCATGGACAATAATTTCCTTGAGCGTCCCCGACTCGCTCTCCATGATAATGAGGAAAGCATCCGTGCCGCCTGTACCAAGCTTCACGGTTTGGGGCCTATACCCCAGGTGACGGAACTGCACCATATATTCACCGGCACATAAATTCCTGATCGTAAACTGGCCGAGACTGTCGGTGACCGCTCCCTGATGAAGTGATGCCACCGCTACTGAAACGGTCACCATCGGAGTGCCGAGCTCGTTCAGCACTCTCCCTTCTATCCGCTCCTGGCAAGGTTGAGCAGGCAGATACAAGCAGCATCCAAAGAATCCCAGCGAAAAATAGAATAAACGTGCGCTCATTAGAAGACAATTCTTGAAATAGGAAGAACCTGCCTATCAGGCAGGAGCCGGTACCGCTAAAGTCGCGGTAGCAATGACCCTATTGCGCAGGAGGTGCGCGGCCGGATGCAGCAGCGGATGGAACCAGTGGCGTGGCCATCGCCTGCATCCCCTGGAACTCAACAGGATTGGCTCCAGGAACTGACAGAATAAATCCGTCAACAAAATACGATGCCGTTACTCCCAGTGCGCAAATTGAACAGGGAACAGTTGAATCCCCAGCATGCACGGAAACGATGCGTGCCGTTTCTTCTGCCGTATTCCGATGGTTGTGGAAAAAATTCAGGCCCACCTGACTGGCGAGCATGCCGCACACAATCAACAGCGATCCCATCCTTACAAGGAAGGAGCCGTCTGACGTGATTGGGCCACTGTATTTCATGTCCCAAAAGTAGGGCTTTTTAAGCATTCCATATCCCCGACACGATCCATTCCCGGATTCATTTTTTAGATCCGTCTAAATTATTATTTTTGTAGTTCTAAATAGTTATCATGGGAATACGCCTTTCCGTCGTGCTTGCTGTTGTTTGTCTGTCGTGCGCAGAGTTTGAACCTGCCGGCCCGGCGGACGACAAGATTCTGGACGGTCCCGTCGAGGGGCTTTCCTCGGCGGAGAACCTCCTATTCATCCGCGGGGATATCGCCTTCAATGACGAGGTGTTCACCACCAAGAATGGGCTGGGACCCCTGTTTGTCGCTACCTCGTGCGGAACGTGTCACCCGGGGGACGGGAAAGGCCACCCGTTTACAACACTCACGCGTTTCGGGCAAACCGATGCAACCGGCAATTCCTTTCTGGATCGCGGCGGACCACAGCTTCAGCACCGTGCCATCCCAGGATTTACTCCGGAGAAAATCCCACCTTCCGCAACCTTTACCAGGCTGATGCCTCCTGCCAACACGGGATTGGGATTCCTGGACGCTGTGGAAGATGCCGCGATTCTGACGCTCGCTGATCCGAACGATTTGGATGGCAATGGAATCAGCGGGGTTCCTAATTGGGTTACCGTAAAGAACTATCTTACCCTGCGGCCCAACAGCGTCCCGCAGGCAGGGAAATACATCGGGCGCTTTGGAAAGAAAGGAGCTACTTATGATCTGCTGCAACAAACTGCCACCGCCTATAATGAAGACATCGGAATTGCTTCATCCTATGAGCCCATCGACACGTACACCGGGCTGGAGATAGAGTCCGAAATTTCCAATCAAACAATCCTCGATGTTGTATTCTACCTGAAGACACTGAAGGCGCCAGTACCAAGGAGCCAGGGCGAAATGGAGATACTCGCCGGCAAGCAGATCTTCACCGCCGTTGGGTGCGGTGGGTGCCATACCCAACAACTTACAACCGGAAAAAGTCGCATTGCTGCCCTATCTCAAAAGACCTTCTTTCCCTATACGGATTTATTGCTGCATGACATGGGGCCCGGACTGGACGACGGATACACAGAAGGTTCAGCCACTACCGCCGAATGGCGTACTCCTCCCCTGTGGGGGCTTGGCCTGGCCCGCAATTCCCAGGGAGGAAACCATTTCCTCCTGCACGACGGGCGCGCGAAAAGTATGGAAGAAGCCATCCTGCTTCACGGTGGCGAGGCCACAGCTAGCAGGAATACATTTCTTGCGCGGACAGAAACTGAAAGAAAGCAACTGATCCGCTTTCTCGAAAGCCTATGATCAGCCGCCGCCATTTTGTTAAGATAACCTGCACCTCATGCCTTGGAGTTCCTTTGCTGGCCGGAGTCGTCACAGGATGTCAGCCGACACGGTATGTCACCGGAACCATGGAGCCCAACGGAATCTCAGTAATGAAGCAGGAGTTTCATATAATGAAAGACTCGGGCATTACATACAGGGAATATGTCATTGTGCGGAACGACTCCCTGGAATATCCGATTGCCTTGTACCGTTTTTCAGATCAATTGTATTCAGCCCTGCTCATGAAATGCTCCCACCAGGGTACGGAGCTCCAGGCCGCCGGAGATCACCTTCATTGCCCGGCCCATGGAAGTGAGTTCTCGAGCCGGGGTGATGTCACCTCCGGACCCGCCGATAAAAACCTCCGAACGTTTCGCGTGTCAGTTGACGAGGAAAGATTATTGATCGAACTCAGCTGAGCCATGATACGCCTGCTTCTGTCCACTTTCATCTTTCTTTCCGCTACGGCCCTGTACGGTCAAATCGACAGCACCCTGTTCAAGCGGGTTTCCACCGATACATCGCGCCTGCTGCTGAATATGGACGCCGTCTACAACCGGCCGTTCCTCGATGTAGGAAAGTCTCCGGTTTCGCTGGGCGGTTACGTGGAAGCAAACTGGCAGCACCTTGGCACCGACGGTATAACCGAAGGACATCAATTTCAAATGAAGCGTCTGACCCTGTTCATTGCCTCGACCATCTACAAACGCATCAAGTTCCTTTCCGAAATAGAATTTGAAGATGGGACCAAAGAAATCAACATCGAATTCGCATCCGTTGATATGGAGTTCCAGCCGCTCCTGAATTTCCGTGGCGGCATTATCATGAACCCCATCGGTGCCTTCAACCAGAACCACGACGGCCCCAAATGGGAATTCATCGACCGGCCGATTTCTGCCACTCAACTCCTCCCAGCTACCTGGAGCAACGTAGGCTTTGGATTTTACGGCAAGAAGTACCAGAAGGATTGGGTGTATGCGTACGAGGCTTATCTCTCAAACGGATTCGATGACAACATCCTCTCCAACAACCAAAACAAAACGTTTCTCCCGGCCACGAAACTAAACCGGGATCGGTTTGAAGAAAGTTTCAACGGAGAACCCCTGCTGACCACGAAAGTTGCTGTGCGGAACAAACGGATCGGTGAACTGGGAATTTCCTACATGGGTGGTGTCTACAACAAATTCCAGGATGACGGATTGGTCCTGGACAAGAAACGAAGGGTAGATACCTGGGCTGTCGATTTCAACACCACGTTCAGACCAACGGGCACATATATCTTCACCGAGTGGGCCTTTGTACATGTCGATGTACCCGACACGTATTCGCAGCAATACGGAAATCGTCAGATGGGCGGATTTCTCGATATCGTTCAGCCCATCATCCGGAAGCCGGTATTTGGGTTTGAACAGTCCGTCATCAACCTCTCCATGCGCCTCGAATATGTAGACTGGAATGTTGGCTCGTTTAACGAAACCGGCGGGAACATCTTTGAGGATTTCCTCTCCGTTGTTCCATCTCTTAGCTGGCGCCCTCATCCGCAGACTGTCATCCGGCTCAACTACCGTTATAACTGGCAGCGTGATCTACTTGGTAACCCCGCGTCCAAGACGGCTGGGTTCCAGTTTGGATTTTCTTCGTATTTCTAAAAGTCTTGGAAAAACATTTACTTGCGTCCGTATTGGTTCTTATGCTCTTCACAAGATCATAGGATTAAAAGGGAACCCCGTGAAAATCGGGGGCAGTTCCCGCTACTGTAACCCCAACTTCAGGAAACTGAAGTTGCGCATTTGCAAACAGTGCCATTGTGATGCATTCGCATCATGAGAAGGCTGCAAATGCTGGGGAAGCCAGGAGACCTGCCTGTACAATTTGTTTATTCAGTGCTTCGGGTAAAAGGCGGCTGTGATACATTGTTTTTGCGCGCCAGGGTACGCTCGCACAACCAAAGTTTCAATCAGGTTTTTTACTCTTTTTTCTAAACATGTAAACCAATTGGTCATGAAAAAAGAGCGTACAGTATGGGCAATCTCATTGATTGCAATGACGTGTCTGGCATCAAATCAAATCCAAGCCCAACAGGATTCTTTATCCTCAGTCAAGCTGTTGGACTTAGTCATCACAGCCACTAAATTCCCGAAAGATGTGAATGAAACAGCAAAGGTTCTCACGATCATCGATGAAGTTCAAATCGCCAGAAGTTCAGGCAAAGACGTCTCACAATTGCTAAACGAGCAAACAGGGCTAATTATCAACGGGGCAAATAGCAATCCGGGTAAGGACAAGTCAGTTTTCCTGCGTGGCGCAAAGAGTGATTATACGGTGGTGCTTTTGGATGGCATACCTTTGAACGATCCTTCTTCACTGGGAGGGGGAGCATACGATCTCAGACTGATCCCCATCGATCAAGTTGAACGAATAGAAATTCTAAAAGGCAGCCAATCTACTTTATATGGAAGCGATGCAATTGCTGGTGTTATCAACATCATCACAAAAAAGAAGGGAAGCAAACCAATAGAAGGATTTGCATCAGCAGGATATGGTTCATACAATACGATCCGCGGAAACGGTGGAATTACAGGCAGCTCAAAGAACTTTGAGTATGCGGTCAACTATTCAAGATATCAGACAAATGGTATCAGCGAGGCGATCGACTCCACACGGTCTTCAAGTTTTGATAACGATGGATATGACCAAAATGCTATACAGGTCAATACTGGCTTAATACTAAATAAATCGCTTTCCCTCCGACCTTATGTCAGGTACACTAACTTCCGGGGCGGCTATGACGCGGGCTCATTTACTGACTCCAGGAAAAACTTCTACAGTTCCAATCTGCTGAATGCTGGGTTCAGCGCACAATATGTCCTCAGAAACGGAGCTGTTAACTTGCTTTATGGCTATGACCGAACTGATCGCACTTTTGATACTGACTTTGGGTTGAATGTATACAAAGGCAGGTTTAGTCACGCCGAAATATTTTGGAATAACAATCTGGGTGAGCACCTTCAAATTCTTGTTGGTGTAAGTCGCCAGGATATTTCGATAATCGACACAACCGCTATAGAAAAGAATCCTTCCATGACGCTCACAAGTCCCTATGGATCGGTATTCATAAAAAACTTCCATGGCTTCTCTGCCGAGCTTGGTGGTCGCTACAATCGTCACTCCAAATTCGGAAATGTTTTTACATACAGTTTCAATCCTTCTTACCTGATTAATAAAAAAGTAAAAGTCTTTGCCAATGTTGCAACCGGATTTAAGTCTCCAAATCTGGGTCAGCTTTTTGGTCCATTTGGGGCAAACCCCGATCTGAAACCTGAGAGAAGCCAAAGCTTTGAGGGGGGTATTCAGTTTTTTAACCTATCGGGCAAGTTAGATGCGCGGGTAACGGCCTTCAAGCGGAAAATTTCTGACCTGATATTCTATTCTTTTGACCCAAATACCTTTCAGTCAAAGTATATCAACCTCAATGAACAGGATGACAACGGCATTGAAATCGAACTGAATGTAAAAGTCAGGAAAGGCCTGAACCTCCGCGCATGGTATGCATATATAGACGGTAGAGTGACTGACAAGGGTGGACTAAAAGACACCAGTTACAATAATCTCTTCCGGCGCCCGCGCCACTCCGTTGGAGTATTTGTGGGCTATCAAGCAACGAGAAAACTTTTCGTCAGCGCCAATCTCAGGGCATTCTCCGGTCGCTCGGATTTGTACTTTAATTTATCGAATTTTACCACTGAAAACGTAAGCCTTGACACCTTTTCACTGCTTGACGTATATATGGAATATAACCTGATAGATGACAACTTTAAAATCTTCGCAGACGTAAAAAATCTGATGAATAAGGACTACATGGAAACTTATGGGTACAACACACTCAAGATCAATATGATGGTAGGATTCAACTATAGATTCTAAATTATGTCACTGAAAACTTTACAACCACGAACCACACTTCTTATCATTATGATACTTGGTGCGGCAGTATTCCGTCTTTTACAATCAAGCCCCACGTTCAGCATCTTGAGCAATTTCACACCAATTGGGGCGATGGCCCTCTTTGGGGGCTGCTATTTTGCTGACAGGTGGAGAGCCTTTCTGGTACCTATGCTGGTGCTGTGGATAAGCGATATTTTTATAAACCGGATGTACTATTACGACACCTGGACTTTTTTCCACTCCGAAATGCTTTGGATATATGGAAGTTTTGCCCTGATCGTAATGCTTGGATATTTTATGAAGCGGGTGACCATATTCAGCGTCATAACTACAGCGATCGGCGCTGCGTTTCTCCACTGGCTTATTGCTGATCTTGGCGTTTGGATTGGCGGCGGCATAGATATCACCACCGGCCTTCCGTTCACCAAAGATTTAACCGGACTGATCAAATGCCTTTACCTAGCCTTACCATTCCTTAGGAATATGGCGATTGGAAACCTCGTATTCTCTGGACTGCTTTTCGGCTCGTTTGAGTGGCTGCAGCAGAAATATCCTGCGTTGCAGAAGGTCTGATCTTTCTTACTTACCTACTATCACTGCATCGACAAGAATAAAGTTGCCGTGTTCGATATCTCCTTCATTCAATTTCAATTTCCCTTTGACCCGCAGAAACTGATCCATCTGGAATTTGCCGGGTTTTGCTTTGAATGTCACCTCGGCTATGGATTCCGGGCCGGCACCTCCACAGAAAAAACATTGGCTATACGGATATTTTGAAAGGATGATGTATGCGTCCCCCTCGATATCGATCGGTAGATAGTACCCTTCCAAACTAACTTCCTTGCCCACGAGGTCTTTCAGCTCTGTCGAAAATATAGGGTACAGAAAATACTCCGCAGACTTGGTATTGTACTTCGCCTCAAATTTCGTCTTGGCAAACAATGCCCAACCGTCAGATTGAGTTTGTGCCGACGCATAGCTGGTGATGACAAAAAGGATGAGGGTACATTTTTTCATGAGAGCCTGTTTAGCGACAAAACTATACAACAAACATTACTTTCCATTTCAGTTGCCGGCCAACACACGGTGAATGTCAGTACGGTAGGCCTGTATCCCCGGAAGGAGCGAACAGCAAATCCCCAACATGAGGTTGGCGCCAAGCAATACGGCTTCGGCTGGATAGAAAGCAAGTGGATCTAGCCCCGAAGCAGAGTCCCCCGCCAGAAATGTAAAGGCATACAGGGCACTGTGCCCCATCAACAGGCCGGCTACGCTCCCCAGCAGGGTAAGGACCGCTCCTTCCATGATCATGGAAAGAAAAAGCATTCGCCTCCCGGCGCCCATGGACCGCATGATGGCCAAATCATATTTGCGCTCTTTTAGTGAATTATAGAGGGCGATGAAAATACTTACTGCCGAGATCAGGATCAGGACCAGCGCGAAGCCCCGCAGCACATCCACCCCGACGCCCAGTATTGAAAATAACCGGGCAGTCTCAAACGCGGGGGAAGCCGCCTGGAGGTTACCGACATTGTTTACATATCGCGGAAGCTGAAGGATGGCAAGCGGGTTGCGGTATTGGACCAGCAACGAAGTAATTTCAAGGGTAGAGTCTCCTGCCTCGCGCGTGGAAACAAGTGTAGAAGGATGAAGCAGGGTGATGGAATCGGCCTCACCGATCTCATGTACCCGCCAGACGCTCTCGATGCCTGTAAAGAGTAGGTTGTCAATCACTTTTTGGCTCCGCTGCAGGATTCCCACGACCACATATTGACTCAACTCATGTCCATGTCCGTCTCCCGTGAGTCCATGTGCGCTGGTGAACGTGTCACCTACCCGCAGGCCAGTGCGGTCGGCGGCAACCGCCCCCAGCGTTACCTCCAGGTCTTTTTCCCACCACGCCCCTGTCTCCAATGCTGCCCCGTATAACGCTGGATATTCCGGCGTGGTCCCCACGATTCGGTATCCACCATAACTATCACCGAGAGCGAGTGGGATGGCTTTCTTCACCAACCGGTGGCGAACGATCTTCTCAGCGTCCGACAGTTTGATGTTTCCTGTAGGAAAGTCCAGATGGAAGATGCTGCAGAGAATAAGTTGGAGCGGACTTCCTTTGGCGCCCACGACCAGATCAATTCCCTTCGCATTCGAACTAACTTTTTCCTGAACTTGGTTTGTGAAAAGCAGGAGAACGGTGATCACGCTTATTCCAAGCGCCAGCAAAAAAATATTCAGAGCCGTAGTAAGAGGCCGTGCCCGGAGGTAACTCCATACCAGTTGAAAAAGGTTCATTCGATGCTACAGTTGAATCTGGTGAGGAATGATTTTCTTTAACCGTTGATCGTGCGTTGCCACCAGCAGCGTGGCTCCCTGCTTCTCCGATGCATCGATGAGCAGCCGGATCACCTTTTCGCAGTTTCTGTCGTCGAGGGCAGAAGTCGGTTCATCCGCCAGAATCACACCGGGACGGTTGATCAATGCCCTGGCAATGGCAACGCGTTGCGCTTGCCCGTGGCTCAGTTCGCGTATCCGTGCGTGCCGCTGTTCTTCAATCCCCAGCGAGCGGAGTATTTCCTCCACGCGGACAAGATCCGGAGGAAGTCCCGCAAAAAAGGGTGCTACCAACAAGTTCTTTTCAACGGAGAGCGCCGTGATCAGGTGGTTTTTCTGGAAGACAAACCCAACATGCTTTCCGCGAAAATCATCCAGCCTGGATTCCGAGAGCTTCGCAAGGTCCGTTCCCTGCACCTCAATGGTTCCCTGTTGAGCGCGCAGCAGCCCACCTACCAGGTGCAGGAGCGTGGTTTTGCCGCTCCCCGAATCACCCAAGAGCAAACCGTGGGCGCCTGCGCCAATATCAAAATCCTGGAAGGCAATACGCCTGCTGCCCGGATACTGATATGCCTGGCCCGATACCCTGATCATACGTCTGCCACCACTACGCAGCAGCGCGCTTTCAGGAACGATGTGCCAACCCCTCGTGCCAACAACTTAGTTTTGCTTCAGGGGTTCGTACGCCTTAAACGGAGACAACTCCACCTTTTCCATAGCTGCTTTGTAGGCGGGCCATGCTGTTTCGTAAAACGCATTTACCCGGCTCACAATCTCTGCAATCTTGTCTTCTGCATGCTTCATCACCCGATGATCCGTTTCGCTGACAAGGTTGCGTGAACGCCCAACATATTGCTGGGCAGTCTGAACGTACGAATATCGGCTCGGATCAGGACTGCGAACGATTCCTTGCCGTTTATCTTCCTTTCCCAGGATGTAATCAAAAACCAAATTGATGGTATCCTTCATCGCCTTGGTCTTGTCGCTCGCTTCTTTCAGATCCTTTCGCTTGCTGTCTTTGATTCGCTTTTCAAAGTCCTCCACAACCTCTTTGCTTTCGCGAAGGCGTTCGGTGGCAAGCGACGTTACCTTGGTAAGTTTTTGGAGTCCTTTCGTCATTGCAAAGCGTTCCTCCAGGATGGATACCGGAGCATCGGATCGCGGATCGGCTTTTACCGATACCATCGTCGAATCCTTTTGACCTCCGTATGACAGGCGAAGTTTGTAGGTCCCGGGCAGCACCTGGGTGCCCCCAAAACCACCAAATCCTCCGCCACCACCCTGTCCTTCACGCGGCTTTTCGCGGGAAGGCTGACGTTCACTCTTTTCGGTAAGATTCCAGGTCATACGCTGCATCCCATTGTCTTCGGGGGCCTTTTGGCGAATGGTGTTAATGACCTCCCCTTTTCCATTCACAATCTCCAGCTTGACGGAATCGTATTTGACAGCCCCCTTGTCTCCTTTTGACTCTGGCTTCGCTGCAGGTGCTTCGGCTGTTTTCTTTCCCGACTTTGTATCAGGCTTCGCTGTAACCTTCTCCTCTTTCTTTTCTTCGGGCTTATTCATCGCGTAAGTAATTCGTGCACCCAACGGACGATTCTGTCCGTTGAAAATCGCGTCAGCCTCAAACCGCGGGCCGGACGGTTGTTGGACCGAAGCCAGAAATGCATCGGGAGCAGGGAACACCTTGACAACACCTGCCATGGCGCTTTCGCCGGACTTTGCCAGTTCGCGTAGCGGACGGATGTCGTCCAATACCCAAATGGCGCGTCCAAAAGTACCTATCACGAGGTCATGCTCACGCGGATGGATGACCAGGTCCATAACCGGAACGCCCGCTGGAAAGTCATTCGTCCATTTAGTCCAGTTCCTTCCCTCATCGATGCTCACAAACAAACCATTTTCAGCACCGAGAAAAAGGAGCTTCGGCTCCTCGGGATCCTGTGCCACAGCGAGCGTGTAATTGCTTTCACCTACCTGGGCGGAACTAACCAGACTTTCCCATGTTTTTCCGAAATCACGGGTACGGAACAAATAAGGCTTGTAGTCAAACTGGCGGTAATTATTTACTACTACGAACGCCTCGCCGGCATTCTTGCGCGACGGTTGAATTTGTGCCACCCATGCGTTCTTCGGCATTCCCGCGATTCCTGCGGATACGTTGGCCCACGACTTGCCGCCGTCCTGCGTGAGTTGTACGTTCCCATCATCCGTGCCAACCCAGATCACGCCCTCCTTTACCGGACTTGGCGCGACGGTGAGTATCGTGCAGTGATTTTCCGCACCGGTTGCATCCATCGTCAGTCCGCCACTCTCGAACTGCTTCTGCTTGTCAGGATTGTTGGTGGTGAGGTCAGGGGAAATGATTTCCCACGTCGTACCCTTGTTGGTGGATTTGTGCACCAGTTGACTGCAATAGTAAATCGTGTTGTTATTAAACGGATCCTGAGCAATGGCTGCATTCCAGTTATAGCGCAAAGTAAAATTTGCATCGGGATGGGTCGGCCTTATAAAACTTGTCTGACCCGTTGCCAGATCATACCTGCCCAGGTTGCCGCCCTGCGACATAGCGTACCCATAGCGGCTGTTGTCTGGATCAGATACCACATCAAACCCATCGCCGAAAAATAATTCCTGCCAGTATGAATTGCGGATACCACCGGAGCGCCAAACGTACGCTGGACCAGCCCATGAACCATTGTCCTGAAGCCCGCCATACACGTTATAAGGCTGATCCATATCGACATTGATATGATAGAACTGTCCAACAGGAATATTTTCAGCAAATGCCCACGTCTGTGCCCGGTCGCGGCTGATGTTGACGCCCCCATCGTTGCCTTCAATAATCAAATTCGGATTCTCCGGATTAATCCACCAGGCGTGATGGTCGGGGTGAATGCCGCTTTGTGTCCTTGAAAAGGATTTCCCGCCGTCTTCGGAAATGTTAACGCCAGAGTAAATAGTATAGACCCTGTTTTCGTTCTTGGGATCAACATAAATCTCAAAATAATAGAACGGCCGGTCGCCGATTTCACTCTTGTCATTGATCATCGTCCATTTTTCACCGCCATCTTCAGAACGGTAGAGGGCATTCTTCTTAGCCTCCACGAGTGCGTATACCACTTCGGGCTTGCTGCGTGCAATGGCCAGACCCATCCGTCCCAGTTCTCCTTCGGGCAGACCATTCTTGCTTGTGATCTTCTTCCAGGTTTTTCCACCGTCATACGTAATATGGAGACCTGATCCGGGTCCACCCGACTTAAATGTCCAGGGTTGGCGCCGATGTTCCCACATGTTGGCGATCAACTTGTTCGGATTGGCCGGATCCATGACAAGTTCACCAAGGCCGGTTCGGCTGTCAACCGATAGTATCTGGGACCAGGTTACTCCACCGTCTGTTGTTTTGTATACGCCGCGCTCAGGATGGTCTCCCCAGGGGGATCCGATAGAACCCACGTACACCGTATTGGTACTCTTAGGGTCAATGATGATGCGGTGGATGTGACGGGTTTTTTCAAGTCCCATCTTTTTCCAGGTCACTCCGCCGTCAAGACTCTTATAAATGCCGTCGCCGCCATTCAGACTGTTGCGCGGATTCCCCTCACCGGTTCCAACCCACACCACAGAAGGGTTATCCTGCTGGATGGCGATCGCCCCTACCGACAACGTGCTCTCTTTATCAAAGAGTGGCGTCCAGGAGGCTCCTCCGCTGGTTGACTTCCAAACGCCGCCTGAAGCAGCGCCGGCATATATAATGTCTGGATTACTGATTACCGCGTCGATTGCCGTAATACGGCCGCTCATGCTGGCCGGGCCAATGCTGCGGGGCTTCATGCCTTTGAATTTTTCCATGTTCAGCTTTTGGGAGAATCCCATGGAAACGATACCAAGCAGTACCAGGGTTGTAATAAATTTCTTCATGTGTTAGGATGGATTTAACGTTTAGTTTCTTGTACAAAAATCTGGGTCATAATCGCCGATGGGCTGACCCGGAGGAGACGGTAATGCGTTCTTGATCTTAAATTCTTCCGGATCGTCTTCCAGGCGTCCGATCTGCTCCCCGACATAGGTATAAAATGCTGACCACTCCTCGTTTGTGCCGGCTGGACGGGCCGTAAGCCATCCCTTGAGCTGGCGCAGTTTCATCGTTGTAATTGCACGCGCCGGGGCTCCTGCATCGGGGCTAAGTGCCAGCTTTGCAAGATTTGTAAACAAGGCATAGTCGATAGCCATTTGCACCGCGCCTTCATACCCATTCTTGGGGGTGGCCTTAATAGCGGAGAGCAACAGCCGGTCGATCACGCTCTCCAACGAGGGAAGCCTTGCGTCGCGGGAGTGATGCTCAAAGAGTCGGTTCGCGCGCGCCGGGTGGAGCACCATGCTGTAGGTCATGTCGGCAGCCGTCTCAGCTGCCGACAGCGGATCAAAGGTCATCTCCGTCTTTCCTTTAATGAGTTCGCGGTGCCGTGTGTAGCCAAGCGGACGGGGTGGGATGAGTTTCAGGATGTTTTCACCAATCATGAGCGTGGAAGGCTGGACGCTGCGGATCAGCGCTTCCAGCGCATTCAACTCCTGCTGGGGAGTGAGCAATTCCGCGACAGGTTGTCCATCGCCACGCAAGGCATACCGGTAGTTCACCCCTCCAACTACTTTGGAGGCGGCTTCCACCTGATACCTATGGAAAAAATACATGGGGACGAGGACCTCCTCCAGCGTCGCCATGGGTGCGCCGGGCCTTATATTGTTTTCTCCAAAGTTGCGCATCACCACCGCCCGGATGTCGAGCAACCTGTTTAGTTCGGCTGCCGGATCTTTTCCGTTGTCCCAGAGGTGCGCGTAGGGATGGGCGCTCCCGGCAGGCCGTGCATCCTGATCGGAAAGGAATGTAAAGCCTGACTTCAGTGAATTCTGAATGATATCATTCAGGGCATTGTCCTCGTTGGTTCCTTCCGGAAAATCCTGATAGCCGTAGGCGATCATAACCTTGTCAAAGGCACCAATTTTTGTATCGTATGCTTCACTCACATCAATCTTGCCGTTAACAAGTTTCACAACCGGGTGTGGGTAGTCCATAACCGACGCGAGGTTCTCGCCGCTGGAAGAATACGCATGAGCCAGCCCGATGGTATGGCCGACTTCATGGGCTGCAAGCTGCCTAAGCCTGCTGAGAGCCAGCGTTTCCATTTCTTTAGAAACCGGTTTGCCAGTCTCGTAGGGAGCAAGGAGGCCTTCTGCAATGAGGAAGTCCTGCCGAACCCGCAACGAGCCAAGCGTAACATGTCCCTTGATGATTTCGCCTGTTCGCGGATCGGATACCGAAGCACCGTAGGACCAACCCCGCGTTGACCGGTGAACCCAGTTGATGAGATTATAGCGTACATCCATTGGGTCCGCATCCTCCGGCAACATTTCCACCAGGAAGGCATCTTTGTAACCAGCCGCCTCGAAGGCCTGGTTCCACCAGCGGGTTCCGTCCAGCAACGCCGAACGTATTGGCTCCGGTGTGCCGGGGTCGAGATAGTAAGTAATTGGCTTAACCGGTTCGCTGACAGCAGCCGAAGGATTTTTCTTCTTCAGGCGATGTCTGCTGATGAAGCGCTTCTCCAGCGGTTCGCTGATCGGTGTAGCATAGTCGTAATACGACGAGCTGCCGAACCCTGCGCGCGGATCAAACTTCCTGGGCTTGTAATTGTTATCGGGGAGTTGCACCAGGGAATGGTGCTCCCTTACTGTAATGCTCGACGGGGTTGGGGCCACACTCCGGATATAGGCTCCGGCAGGCTGACCGGTAAACGTGAGGGTCACCTCCACTTCAGAATTCTGCGGGAAATTTTTCGTTCGGGGCAGGTAAAAGGCGGAGCGGGACTTGTCAAGTGCATACGTTCCCTGCTGTGCGCCGCGCAAAGATCCGATGACATCGTGTGCGTCCTGCAGGAAGAAATCGGTGGCATCCACAAGCACCTTCCCTCCTTCTTCGGCGGTAACGGTGAACCCCCAGAGTACGGAAGAGGCAAAGGCTTCAGCCACTGCTTTTCGTTCCGCCGCATTTTCGGTGGTGGCACGGAACCGCAGGTTGATTTCCGTTAGCATGACTTTGGGGCCTTTGCGCTCAAATTTCACCACGCGATCGCGCCCCAGTTGATTTCGGTCCAGCCCGATATCGTTGGACCCGACTCCTGCCGTCAGCGATTCTACGTACAGGAATTCATAATCAAACTTGTCGACGACAAGGAAGATCTTGTCCTGCTTCTCATCATAGTAATAATCAAAAAAACCGGGGTGCTTTTTCATCCCTGCCGTTTTACCATCGATGGTGGCTGGACCGGGAGCAGGCTGCGATGTCGCTACCGCAGGCGGATCAATCTGCTTCTTTCGTTGCGCGTGACTTGCAAATACAACAAGGATGAAGGAGAGGGTAAGGAGTTTTCTCATAAGTAAGTTAAACCCCAAAAGCTAAGGAATCAGGGATGAGATTTCAACTCACAAAAGGATGAACGGAATAAAAAAGGAAGGTGGCCGCCTAATTCCACCCATGAACCCAGGATCAGCCACCCAACCTTACCCAAAATTGATAATCAAAGATACGGCTTTCGCCCTCCCGATAAATCACACTTCATAAGGGATATTTGCCTGTCGGCCAGCCAGATAGGTAGCCTAAACGCCAGTCATATCAGCTTATCCTGAGCAGCCCGCGCAAGCGCCTGTGACTTGCCGTTTCACTTCACCTCAGAGTCTCCCGAAGGGGACTCTGAGGAAGTCACGGCCCATCGACTTTACTGCAGAGTCTCCCGCAGGGGACTCTGCAGTAAACGGAACGGTCAAATCTATATCCTCTAGCTCCCCAATATCCAATACAGGATAAACACCCTGCTTTCCGGAAACAAAAAAAATGGCCGAACTGTGTGGATACTCCCAGTACTGCCCTGCCAGCCTCCACTTTCCTTTGATTGGGTTTAAGTGGATGTAATTGAGCTTTTGCCTAATTAACTGCAATGTCTTGCACTCCTTCCAATCAAATGATGGCCGGAACACCTGATGAATTTTCCCTATCTTCTTTTCCCTTCGAGTGACCTTGAGTGACAATTGCACCAAAACATCAATCCGATTCAATTCTTTCAACCGGCTTACAATGTCGTAAGCCATGAATCTTTTTCCATTTCCAACTATTTTGTTTATCGATTCACCCTTGGTATTTCTGAAAGCTATGAGCGCATGAAGGTGGTTGGGCATGATGACATAGTTCTGTTTATAACGAATTACCTGCCATGAATGGAGGGACTTGTTTGACTTAGCCAATGCCTACGACGCCCCCTGCGGGAGACTCTGCAGGGACAGAAAGGAATTCCAGATTAGTTCAGGGTTCGCAGAGTTCCCTTGGGGAGACACTGCAAAGAAAGATATTGGAGACTATGCGTGGAAATGGAAGTTCAAGGTTCCCCAGAGTCCCCTGCGGGAGACTCTGCGGGGACAGAAGATAGGTAGCCTAAGCGCCGTCAAATCAGCTTAACCTTCGCACCCTGGACAAGCGCCTGTGATTTACTGTTCACTTCACCTCAGAGTCTCCCGAAGGGGACTCTGAAGGACAGACGCTGGTCAAATCAGCTTGTCCTGAGCAGCCCGCGCAAGCGCCTGTGATTTACTGTTCACCTGCAGCTTCGCATAAATATTCTTGATATGCGTTTTTGACGTTTCCTTCGAAATAAACAACTGCTCCGATATCTGTGTGTAGGTTTTCCCCTCCGAAATCAATGACAATATCTCCGTTTCGCGTTTGGTGAGCGGCGAATTAGGATTGATGTGAAAATTATCGATAACCAGGCGGGCAATCTTGCTGCTCATGGGAGCGCCTCCTTTTGAGATCTCTTCCAGCGCCGACAGCAACTCCAGGTGGTTAGAACTCTTCGTAATGTAGCCCGTCGCGCCGGCCTTCAGCGCTTCAAATACGAGCTCATTGTCTTCATACACGGTGACCATAATAATTTCTGACGCGGGGCTCTTGTCCTTGATGACGCGAGTGCCCTGAATGCCGTTCATTCCCGGCAGCTCAATATCCATAAGCACATAATCGGGCTTATCGTGGTTCAGGTGCTTGATTGCATCTTCGCAATTGCCGTATGCATTGACGACCGCAAATTTCTCAGAGCTATTGACAATAAGTACGAAACTGTTGCGAATCTCAGCATCATCTTCTACGATGAGGATCCGTTTTTTGGAATGCGGTGTCATAATTCTGTTTTTTGGTTAATGTAAAAATAAGTTGAACCCTAGTTCCCCGGCCATCCGTCGGCGTGTCGAACTGCAGGGAGGCATTTATCTTCTCTGCCCGTGCCTTTATGTTCTTGATCCCGTTAGAGACCTGAACCTGCTCAATATCCAGTCCTACGCCGTCGTCTTCAAGCACCATCCGGTATCCACCATCCACCAGGCGCATATAGAATGAAACGTTGGTTGCGCCCGAATGTTTGAAGGCATTCGTCATCGTTTCCTTGAAGATGAGGTTTGCTTCCCTGCTAAATCCGTACGGAAGCCTCACCTTTTCGGTAATCTCGTTAAACGCCCGGAAATGGATTCCCTTCTCCTCGAATAGCTTTTCCCCAAAGTCCCGAATGTGCAGGAACAATTTAGCCAAATCGTCGTTGACGGGGTCGATCGCCCAGATAAAATCCCGCGTCCCGTTGTATAAGTATTTTGCCGACTCCTCCACTTTGCGGTAAAGATCCTGGCCCGGACCCTGCCCATTGAGCCGCATCAGGCTTACATAATTGATAATGCGGGTAAGCTGATTGCCCATGTCGTCATGAAAATCCCTGGCAATTTCCTTTCGTAGAAATTCTTGCTCCTGCTGCCGTATGTGTTCCACCTGGATCGCGCGTGAAACATTTCGACGCATCCGGGCGAAAATGAAAAGCACCACTAATCCAAAGGCCATCCCTCCCAGCAGCAGGTAGAACGTCGCGGTCTGGTAGAAAGGGGCCTCGATGGTAAACGGGTATGAAATCGGAAGTTCATCCCAACTCCCCTCCTTATTGGTGGAGATCACCTGGAATTCATAGCTGCCCGTGGGAAGGTTGCTGTAGGTCACACGTCCCATTGCGGAAGGTAGTGACCATGATTTGTCAAAAGACTTCAGGAAGTATTTGTAACGTACGGCATTCGGATACCACTTGTCGACCCGGTTGAAATAGAACGTAACGTGGTTTTTGTCAGCTGGAAGGACCAGGGACGCAGGTAGATTGAAGAACCCGGCTGCGGGCCTTCCATATGGAAGCACCGGAGTCTCCCCGAACTGGATTTCGATCCCCGTGAGATGCACGGGGTATGAATGGCGTGTGGCCTTTTCGCTCTCATGGTATTCATAAAGGCCATCGATGAGTCCAAAATATTTCTTCTGTGGAGAAAGGAAGTATGCGTTCTGGTTCGTTTCAATTCCCGTAAGGCCGTTGTTAAATCCAAAATCGCGTGTCTGGGAAATTTCCAGATTGTCATTCAACATGACCCGCGTAATTCCCTTTTCCGTACCGATCCATACCCGCTCTTCATCATCAACGCTGACAAAAAACACGAAGCCGGAAGGCAATCCCTCACGCGGCCCGATAAACGTATGGGTGGCGCGGCGCGGATCAATAATAGCCACACCAGCGCCGCCCGAACCGGCCAGAAGGAGGGAATCCCGAAACGGCGCGAGCGACAGAATCGTGGTGTTTTCGAATTCAGGCAACGGGATACTCACCAACTTCTCATCCTTCATGGCATGGAGGCCGAACTCTGTTCCGATGAACAGCGTGTTCATCGAAGGGAGGTAGCAAAGCGAAGCAATATTCTTCAGGCCCGGCTGGCTTGTCACAAAGGGATGGAAGGCCTTCCCATCAAACACATTCAGTCCGCCGCCCGTTGTCCCTATCCACATTCTATTCGCGCCGTCGAATTCCAGGGCGGTCACATAGGCACTCGAAAGACCGTGCTCACGTGTAAACCAGTTGAATCGGCCCTCCGATTCAACGTACCTCCCCAGGCCTGAATAAGATCCTACCCATACAGTACCGGAAGGGCTCGAGCGGATCGTGCGCACGGCGTCGTCGTTGCCGTTGGGCAACGGAAATGCTTTTTCCTTCCCTCCCCGGACCAGAACCAATTGCGCTCCGCCAATCCAGAGGTTCTTCGCAGCATCCTCATGCACGGCCATGATGCGCCGGGTACGGTGCGACAGCTTGTTGAAATCTTTTGCATAGAAACGGTACAACCCGTTCCCGGCGCTTCCGAACCAGGCATTCCCCTCGCGGTCAAGAAGTACCTGAATGATGGGGATGTCCTGCAGCACCGTGTCCAGTTCCACGTGGTTGCCGACCACACGCTCCCGAAAAAGGGTACGCTCGTCCCGCGTCCAATACGTTGCTGTCGGTTCGTCATAACAAATAATGTACCGGCTGATCATCTTGGTGCGTGGGCTGAAGGTCCCGGTCGTAAGGTCGAGCGCGAACGTACCCTTGTCTGATTCGATCCAGATTTCATCGGCGCGGTTATACATATTGTAGGCCGTGTTGAATACGCGGGCATGAGAAAAGGTGCGGTAGCCGGCGTTGGATGGAATTACAAACGAACTGTCGTTGAGGTAGAAACAGGGGATGCCGCTCGCCGAAACATGGGTGAAGAAAATAGATTTTCCGGGAAGGATGGGTCTCGACCAAAAGTGCACCGAGTCGTTGTAGATGCGGCCGATCATGCCCGGGTTGGAGAACATGAAGATCGTATCCTGAAACTCCACCAGTTTGCGGATTCGCTTTAGCCGGTCTCCTGAGGCCGATGATTGAAATCTCTTAAAGTCCAATCCGTTGAAGCGGGTAATCCCCTGCGGGTGAACAATCCAGATCGAGCCTCGGGAGTCGATAAAGAGTGTAGTGATGATGTTGCTGAGCAAGCCATCAAACGTGGAGTAAACCTTGAATTCGCGTCCATCGAACCGCGCCAGTCCTCCGCCAGAAGTGCCCATCCACAAATATCCGTACCGGTCCTCCACCATGGCGTTAACCTGGGATTGCGGCAAGCCATCTACCGCCGTATACTGACGCAACGCGTAGTGTTGTGAAGTAGCAGAAGTGGCTGCACACAGCATGAAGATCACGCCTATGGCTGCCAAAAACCGTTTCCGGAACATACCTTCAATATGGTGGATAATTGCACTCAAACCGTTACCTCAAGTTACGTGAATTCTTGCGGAATGGTTCCGAACACCTGCATTCCATCTCCTCCGAGGCTGTTTGTGTCTTAGCAGAAAGGATTGCATTATTACATTAGACCCAACAGCCATGCGGGACGATGAAATTCATGCGGAGAATGAGATCATTGAGCGGTCCAGGCGTGACCCGAGGGCATTTGCCGTCCTCTATGAAAAGTATTTCGACCGCATTTTCTATTTCATTCTTCGGCAAACCGGCGACGATGAAACAGCAGGCGATCTGTGCTCGCAGACGTTCGTCAACGTCCTGCATCACCTGCCGCGGTACGAATTCCGGGGACTTCCCTTTTCTGCATGGCTCTACCGTATTGCCACCAACGAAGTCAATAAATACTATCGCAAAAAGAAAGGCAGTAAAGTCTTCAGCATCGAAGAGCTTCGCATACGTGAGCTGGTAGAGCAGGTCACGGATCCCGGCGAATGGGACGAAGAGGTGATTCAGCGACTTCTTGCCTACTTGAAGGATTTGCCTACGGACATGTTGCAAGTACTGGAGTTGCGCTTTTTCGAAAACAAGGACTTCCGGGAAATTGCTTACATCCTGGATATCACCGAGAGCGGAGCCAAGATGCGCACGTACCGTGCCTTGGACAAATTGCGAAAGAATTTCAACATTAAACTGAAGTACAATGAGTAAGAACGAGATCCGGTTGCGAAGGCAAAAACTAACGGGGCGGGGCGCTGAGCGGTTTCGGAATTACGGCGCAGTCCTGGAGCGCCATGGCGAAGAAATGCGGCTGAAGAAAATCTTGCGGGTATTCATGTACTTTCTGGTCATTCTGATTTTCATCATGATTCTGGTTATCGTAGTTCGGGTGGAGCGGAAAGTAAACCGCCAGCAGCCTGAAACGCCGACCGAACAGGCCTATACTCCTCCTGACCGGGAATGCCGCTGATCCTGAGACCGCTTTCAAAGTTGTGTTTTACTCTATATGTTTGAACAAATCAAAAGATTATGAAACTCCCAGCCCTGCTCGTGCTTTGTTTCGCAACCAGCACACTCGTCTTCGCTCAAAAAACAAAACAAGACATTACGAAAACTATCGACTCCCGGGCCGATGCCTATGCTGCCGCCGCCCAGAAAATCTGGGAGTTCGCAGAAGTAGGATACCAGGAGAAGCAAAGTTCAGCACTTCTTCAGCAGATGCTTAAAGAGGCTGGGTTTACCGTCCAGGACAATGTCGCGGGGATGCCCACGGCTTTCACCGCCTCGTACGGAACCGGAAAACCCGTCATCGGAATCCTCGGCGAGTACGATGCCCTTCCCGGGGTCTCACAAGAGGCGGTTCCCGAAGTAAAACCAATTCCGGGACAAGTGGCAGGCCATGCATGCGGACATCATTTGTTTGGCGTGGCTTCGGCCGCTGCCGCCATCGCCGTTAAGGACTGGATGATTGCCAACAAGAAAGCAGGCACCCTTCGATTTTATGGAACGCCTGCGGAAGAAGGGGGCTCAGGAAAAGTATATATGGTCCGTGACGGACTTTTCAAGGATGTGGACGCCGTCATCAACTGGCATCCCGGAGCTCAAAACAGCGCAGGGGCAGCGCCTTCACTGGCCAACAAGACCGGAAAATTCAGGTTCTACGGTGTGGCTTCGCACGCTTCCGGCTCTCCCGAACGTGGTCGATCCGCGCTGGATGGCGTCGAGTCAATGGATGCCATGGTGAACATGATGCGTGAGCACGTTTCCTCCGACACCCGCATTCATTATGTTATCACCCGCGGTGGCGAAGCACCGAATGTGGTCCCCGCTTTCGCAGAAGTCTATTATTATGTGAGGCATCCCAAAGCAGAAGAGGTGAAGGCTATCTGGAATCGTATCGTGCGTGCGGCGGAAGGTGCAGCCATGGGAACAGATACCCGGGTGGAGGTCGAAGTCACCGGCGGCGTATTCAACCTCGTTCCCAATGCGGCGCTGGCCAAGATTATGGATGCCAATTTGCGCGCCGTAGGCGGATATGTTTATTCTGCGGATGAAAAAGCTTTCGCAACGAAAATACAGCAGTCATTTACCGGATCGGTTCCATCCCTGGAGTCCACCAATGAAATCCGTCCGTTTGTGGTAAGCGAAACGGCTTTCCCGGCCTCGACCGATGTAGGCGACGTAAGTTGGGTGGTCCCGACCGTTGGGTTGAGCACCGCGACGTGGGTTCCGGGCACGGCTGCGCACAGTTGGCAGGCCGTTGCTGCTGGAGGCACAACGATAGGGCGCAAAGGAATGTTGGTTGCGGCCAAAACGATGGCGTTGACAGCCGCCGATTTATTTGACAACGCAGCTGTAATTACCGAATCCTGGAAGGAACTTCGGAAGCGTCAGGGCGACAACTTTGCGTATGAGTCGTTGATTGGCGATCGCAAGCCAGCACTGGATTACAGGAAATAGCCAATGTCTTTGTTCTTACTTAGTATCAGCTGGCACAACAACTCAATTTGGAAACGTCTTTACCGAACGTGATAGCTGCTAATTTGATACCTTCTCCTAATGTCAGGTAGGGATAAAAACTTTCCGCCAAGTCTTTTACCGTTATGCCGTATTTGATGGCCATGCTTAATTGCTGAATCAGTTCTCCTCCTTCGGGTGCGACTACCCTTGCTCCAATTAATTTATCTGTATCCGTATTGCGAATAAGTTTAATAAATCCTCTTGTGTCATTGGCAGCAATTGCTCTCGGTACGTCTTTAAGTTCTAATTTAGAAACCTCAAACGGAATGTTTTGAGCTTCTGCCTGCGCTTCGTCTAATCCTGCACCTGCTACTTGCGGGTCTGTGAATACTACCCAGGGCAATGAGGCATAGTCTGCTTTACTTCCTGCTCCTGAAAATGCATTCTCAACGGCAATTTTCCCTTCAAATGCTGCCGTATAAACAAATGCTGGAGTATTGGTTACATCACCAACAGCATGAACATTGGCTAAATTGGTCTCCAATTTTTCATTCACAGCTATGTGCCCGGTTTGGGTCAAGGTCAATCCGATATTTTTCAAACCTAGCTTGCCTGTATTGGGTTTTGTCCCTGTGGCAATGACAACTTTCCCTTTCTCTGTAATTTTAGTAAACGAGCCGTCTGGACATTTGCAATGAATAATAGTTTCACTTCCGTGGCTTTCAAATTTTAATGCCCTGAAATTAGGAAGTACTTCAATGCCTTCTTTTCTCATTTGAGTTTCTAATGCTTCACTGATATCGGGTGTCTGTGTTCGTAATACCCGATCTGTAAATTCGATGATCCTGACCTTCACCCCTAATCGATTGTATGCCATGGCTATTTCCAAACCAATATATCCTGCACCCATAATGGTGATGCTTTCGGGTTTTTCTTCTACGTCAAAAAGAGAAACGTTTGTTAGATAATTAATTCCACTTAGACCTTCAATGTTTGGAATATGGGTAGTAGCTCCTGTAGCAATCAGGAATTTCAGGGCTTTGTATTCGTCCTTTCCATTGACGATTATCGTTTTTTCATCCTTAAATTCTGCCCAGCCTTCAAGCATTGTCAGGTTTTGAAAATCACTCACTATGTCCATATATTTCTTTTCTTGTAGCGTAGCGACTAACTTTTTCTTGTCCTTGATGACTTGCGCAAAATCAATATCCGCTCCTCTTGGTTTGATGCCTGCGAAATTAGAATGACTCGAATGATATACTGTTTCCGCAGCTCGTATTAAAGTTTTGGAAGGCACACATCCCACATTTACGCAAGTGCCACCAAAGGGAAGTCCGGCATTTACCATAAGCATTGACAAGCCAAGTTCTTCTCCTTTGATAGCAGCGGAGAAAGCAGCTGATCCACCACCGATAATGATGAGGTCAAAATGATTCTTTGAAGATTCGTTTTTAGAAATTTCGCCACTCACACTGTAACTCTTGGTTGCATTGATAGTGTCAATGATTTCTTGTTTGGAAACTAGTGAAGCATCGAACGTAAATTCGCCTTTCTTATTCGAGTAACTAATTTGCTTATACACAATTCCTTTTTTTCCTTCGAATCGCTTACCAATAGAAACAGCACAATAATCGCAGGTCATACCTTTTATTTCCAAAGCAATTGCTTCAACATTGCCGTTCTTATTTTTCTCCATAAAATTAATTTGTTAATGGTCGATTAAAATCTAATTCTTCTTTTTAGGCACACAGCAAGCGCTGGGAGTGCCCTTGATGGCAATTTTATCGTCATTTATTTTCTTTAAATCCTTGGACTCTGCTTTGTACCCAGCTTCTTCTATTGCTTTGATAATTTCTGCTTCGTTTATTAATGTTGAGTCATACGTAATACCGGCTGAGTTATCCGCAAGTACTACTTGCGACTTAATAACTCCCTTCTTTTCTAATAAAGCAGTTGTGACATGGTCGGCACAACCCTGGCACGTCATACCTGTTACTTTCAGGTCGATCACTTTAGTAGTGGCACCGCCAAAAGTCTTATCCTGACTTTGTGCAAAAGCAGTTTTGCAATTGCAACCGCATACCAATACGGCTGACAAAAAGGCGTAGATGATTGTTTTCATTGATTTTTCTGATTTTAGTTTTCTATTGATTTCGTTTCTGTTACGGTGTAGCCAGTAGCATTGACAGCATCAATCAAGGCTTGTTGTGCTACTTTGCTTCCATCAAACTTTACGATACTGGTACCTTGCTCGTACGATGTTGTATGCTCCAATACACCGGGTACGCCATCAAGGGCATGGTTTACATGTTCGGTACAACTCTGACATGTCATGCCCGATATTTTAAACTCTACCTGTTGGATATTACTCTTCTCCACAAACACAACATTGGCTACCGGACTCTTCGGATAAAAAATATGAGCATAGTGTGGAAAAGCAATTAGCAATGCAGCTACCACTGTAACGATGCCGAGGAATTTTTTACTCTGCAAGAAAGAAGGCTTTCCTGCCTTGCCGGCAGACAGGTCATCCGGGTCACAGGCACAATCTACTTCTTCCTTTTTGCGTGGCTTTAGCTTTTGATACCAGGCAAAACCAAAAACAAGAACGGTAACTCCAATCAGGTAAGGGCGATAAGGTTCTACCCATGAGAAGGAAGAAGCTATGCCACTGATCCCCCCAAGCAACGCCAATACCGGAGTAATGCAGCAAAGGGATGCAGCAACAGCCGTAAATACACCAAACATTAACCCATTTTGATTTTCTGCTTTCATATTGTTACAGGATTTTGATTCAATTGATTTATCGCCTTGAAGAATTGCCTTAATATCTTCAAGTGCTCTGAGCGGAGTGAATAAAAAATGGTTTGTCCGACTTTCCGGGCCTCAACAATGTTGCCATCTTTAAGCTTGCGGAGATGCTGTGAAATTGCAGGTACACTCATACCAAGAATGTCACTTATATCGCAAGGACAAAGCTCATTTTCTTCTTCGAGCAGATAGAGAATTTTAAGTCTTACCTCATTACCTGCAAGGGCAAGAATACTCCCGAGCTGAGAAAATGATTTCGCATTCACAGATACTTTTTCCCGACATTGTTTGATTTGGTTCTGGTCTGCAAAAACACGGATACAGGTATTTTTTTTCATAATTTGAAATGTTTATAGTAGCTTAAACGAAAGCTAGATAAAAATGTTTACTTATTTAAGCAAATACTTAAATAAAAGCCCGTTTAATGTAACAAGCGGGTTTGGCTCTCGCCTAGCCTCGGTGTAGTGAAGGGATTGTGCGGATATCGCATGTGCCTATTGCGCCACCGAGAATCTGTCCATGGTTGGTCAAAAGAAACGATTATGGGCCGTGGTAAAGATTCTTAATAGGTCCTTCCATTCATTTTCCTAATCGCTAGAAGCCTATGCCATGCAAGTGGGCATTGGCACTAGTGACGTCGTACAATAACTGGCAATGCCTCTCCAACTTTCCCGCCCGGCTGGTATTCAACTCCCAGTAGCTTTGCGATCGTTGTAGCAAACTGATTCTGGTAAAACTGCCCGGTCTGCTGCTCCCCGGTTCCTGGCGTATCCGGTCCGATGACCGCAAACCAAATCTCATCCGCGTTCGCAATCTTCTTTCCGTGACTCTTCCATTCCGTCGCGGACGTTCCCCGGCCGTGGTCGACAGTGATGAGCAGTGTAGTCTTGTTAGCGTAGAAAGGATCTGATTGAACATAATTCCATAACTCACTCAGAAATCCATCGGCCGCGTGAGCGGAATTAAGGTATCCGGCGTATTCTCCCATATGTGCGAAGTCGTCCGTCTCGTCAAAAGCGAAGTACACGACACGGGGTTTCTTTGATTTCATGTATTCCATTCCATAGTAGAAAGTGAATGCGTCCAGACGAACATCACCCAGCGGATTGGGTGTGGTGGCGAGCATTTGATTGAGTAATTCCTCCCGCTGCGTAAGCACAGGACCGGAGGGCTTTTCCAAACCGGCACTTACGTAAATTCCGCTGCGGCTTCGGTTGATAATCCACGCGAAGACATCCCAGGAAGTAAAAGCAGCAACCCGGCCCTTGAATCCAGGCTGATCATGGATAAACTCCAGGACGGTTACGTTCGGGTTTTCTTTCTTATCGTTGCTCGTGATTCGTCCGTCGTCAGCCGATCCGGTGAGGATCTCGTTGTAACCCGGATAGGAAAACCACAACTGGTTAGTCACGTTGACCTTGCTTCCCACATTCCTGTTGCCGTGGACCTGACCCTGCGTTGCTACTGTTGACCACAAGAAGGGAAACAGTGCTGCCCTTCCCGCGGCCGGGTCGGAGCGCCAGTATTTCTCCGCAAGATGCTCGTCTTTCAGAAATTTCTGCTGCTTCATCAGCGCAGAATCAGCGCCTCCAAATACCTCCTGCCAGCGCATGCCATCCAAAGTCACCAGGATGACGTTCCCGGTTTTCAGCGGAGGCTGTGCGCAAGTTGCCCCGACAAAGAGCCATCCCGCAATCAGAAGAAGTTGTTTCATCGCGTTCATCGTTTTTTAAAGATACGGCCTGTGAAGATGTAAAAAATGATTTACTTTAACCGCAGCGAACAACCACCATGCAATCAGAACATCCCATTACCGCCTGGCTGAAACGAAGTCACGCGGTTTCTTTTACGCTGTACGCATCCGTTGTTGCCTTCTGCCTCTACACCTGCATCTTCGCCTTGCGCAAAACCTTTGGTGTTGCAACGTATGAGGGACTGGCGTATTGGGGCGTGGATTTTAAGATCTGGATGGTCACGTTTCAGGTGATCGGATACATGATCTCCAAGTTTATCGGCATCAAGGTGGTATCGGAGATGCAGACTACATACCGCACCCGCGGCATCCTTGTGATGGTCAGCGTTGCATCAGTATCGTGGCTTTTCTTCGGCCTTACTCCTGCTCCCTACAACCTGATTTTTCTTTTCTTCAACGGTCTTCCGCTCGGGATGGTCTGGAGTCTGGTTTTTGGATACCTCGAAGGGAGACGCAACACGGAAGTGCTGGGCGCCAGCCTTTCGGTTAGTTTCATTTTTTCTGCCGGGTTCGCTAAGACCATCGGCGGGCTTGTCATGCGCGACTGGGGCATCTCTGAATTCTGGATGCCGTTCACTTCGGCCTGTATCTTTTTCGCTCCCCTGCTTCTATTTCTCTGGCTGATCGACAAGCTGCCTCCGCCAAGCGCTGAGGACGAAGCCTTACGTTCGAAACGCCAGCCGATGTCCGGGCCGGCGAGGATGGCCTTTGTGAAAACATTTGGACCCGGGCTCGTTCTCCTCATAGCGTCGTATGCGCTGCTCACCATATACCGCGAATTCCGCGACAATTTTTCCGCAGAGATCTGGCAGTCGCTGGGATACGGCGACAAACCCGGAATTTTCACGCAAACAGAAATACCGGTGTCCATCACCGTCCTCGTGGCTATTGCCGTGCTCATGGTCATCCGCAACAACCGCAGGGCGCTGCTCATCAACCATCTCATGGTAATCTTCGGCATGGTGATGACCGGCGTCAGCACGTTTGCATTTCAGCAAGGACTGGTTTCAGCGCCTGTTTGGATGACGTTGGTGGGCATGGGGTTGTACTTCGGATACATCCAATTCAACAGTATTTTTTTCGATCGGTTGCTGGCTGCTTTTCAATATGCAGGCACCGTGGCCTTCCTGATCAACCTCGCTGACTCGTTCGGGTATGTTGGGAGCGTCAGTGTTTTATTTTACAAACAGTTTGGGCACACCCAGCTGAGCTGGTTGAATTTCTTCATGTCCACAGGATATGTTCTTTCGGTGGCAGGTACACTCCTGATGACGCTTTCACTGTTTTACTTTATGCGAAAGCATGGAAGCTGGAAAGGCCAGCCGACAAATGGTTAATCCAACTGCCGAAGATCGGGCTCAACCCAGATGGCCCGGGCCTTAACGGACAATAAGAGATCCCTCGAATAATACCGAAAAGGAAAATCCCTGGATGCCTGCTCGCTTCCCAAGAACGATTGACACAGTTCAGACAATGACATGTTCTTATTTACTTCAACGAAATCACAAATAATCCTGCACCAGAATAACGTCATCGTCTCGTGGTAGCCATCTGTCGGCGTGTTCTTACCGCCTTTTTGGAAGTTGAATGTAATGATCCCGCTTCGCAAATAAGAGATCGCCTCGTACTCGGTATGGTTAGAAAAGAACCAAAGTGAGGTGACCAGGTGAGCCTCGTGGGTCCACTGTTCCTTCGGCAGTGTTCTATCGCGGAAACCATCCACAATAAAACGGACCTGGTCTTTGGCAGGATGGGATGAATGTAATTCTATCATGGAATGCTGATAATCAGGTCGCTAAAAATACAACAAGTACCGCATCCGCATCATCGGGCCGATTTTTCTACCTTTGTATCCCCATTTCTATGAGCTTGAAAAAAACACCCATCTTCCTGATCCTGATGCTCCTTGGGTTTTCAACCCTGGCACAGACTAAAATCGCCGGCCCAAAAACGATTCTCCCTGGGATCGAGGATGGATACATGCTTTTCAATCCCACGAATACAAAAAAAGCCTACCTCATTGACAACTGCGGCCGGGTCATTAATACGTGGGATAGTCAATATGCCGCAGCACACACCATTTACCTGAAGCCTAACGGACACCTGGTGCGCACCAACTTGCTCACCAATGCCGTGGTCGACGGCGGTGGCGGATCGGGAGGTGGTGTTGAAATATTGGATTGGAACTCCACGGTGCTTTGGTCGTACACGTACAACACCAATTTCGTACGGCAGCATCACGATATTGAAATCCTTCCCAACGGCAACATTCTGATTCTCGCATGGGAAGTAAAAACACAATCTGAGTCCATTGCTGCAGGCAGAAATCCAGCGCTCATTCCTGACGGCGAGGTCTGGCCGGAACATATCATTGAAGTACAGCCTATCTTTCCCGCTGGCGGAACCATCGTATGGGAGTGGCACGCCTGGGATCATCTCATTCAGGATTTCGATATCACTAAATCAAACTACGGGGTGGTTGGGGATCGGCCGGAACTAATCGATGTGAACTATACCTCGCAGGGGCAGAAGGATTGGATTCATGCCAATGCCCTAGCATACAATGTCCAACTGGACCAGATCATGATTTCTGCACACTCGTTCAACGAACTGTGGGTGATCGATCACAGCACTTCCACCGCCCAGGCAGCCACGCACAGCGGTGGCACTGCCAACAAGGGGGGTGACCTCTTATACCGGTGGGGCAATCCCCTGGCCTACAAGAAGGGGACCGTCAACGATCAACGGTTGTTCGGCCAGCACGATACCCACTGGATAGCCGCCGGTCTGCCCGATGCAGGAAAGATTATTTATTTTAACAACGGTCCCGAGCGATTGTATTCCTCCGTGGAAATTCTCAATCCCACAAAGAATCCCAACGGCAGCTACACACTCACAGGCGGTGTGTTTGGTCCACTCTCGCCTGACCGCACGTTCACAATGAATCCCACATCGAATTTTTTCTCCCGTATCATGAGCAGCGCTCAGATGCTTCCCAATGGAAACCTCTTTATAGGTTCTTCGCTGCAGGGAACCACTTTTGAAATAGATCCTGGAAATCAAATCGTTTGGGAATATAAGAGTCCGCTGACCAACAGCGGGACGGTAGGTCGTACTTTTTTTCCCACCGGCACCTTTGCCTCTATTCCCATTTTCAGAAGCACCAAGTATCTGCCTACCTATGCAGCTTTTACCGGAAAGGACATGACGCCCCAGGAGCCTATTGAAGGTCAGCCGTGGGCGGACTGTTCGCTGATCACCGGTCTGGAAGAAGCCACCGATGTCCCCCGCGTGTATCCTGTGCCTGCCGACGATTTCATACAGGTAGTTTGGGAAAAACAAAATATCCGTGTCACGCTTTTTGACGGAACAGGGAAAAAGATGTTTGAGGGTTCAGGTTTCGACCGGCTGACCATTCCGGTGGCCTCGATGCCGTCAGGCCTGTACCTGCTTCGCACGAACAACCAGGTGCACAAGGTCATCGTTCGCCATTGAAAGTTTATTGGATAAACACTACCCCTTCAGGCAATTTTCGAGCACGCGGACGGCATTTCCGCCCATAATTTTTTGTGCCTCTGAAGTAGAAAGACCCCGGGATACCAGCGCATCGCGAAGTGTCGTCAACTGCAAATAACTGTCCAGCACCGGGCGGAAGTTGCTGTCCATGTCGGTTCCCAGGGCCACGTGATTTACCCCTACCACATCAACTAATCGCATGATGTTGTCTACATAGTCATCAAAACTGGTGCTGAATCCCGACGGCCAGGCACCGATAACTCCGCCGGTATTGGCCACCAGCCGTGCATGGTCGGCGGTAATGGCCCGAATGGCAATCGGCCGGTCCGCTTCTACTTTCAGGATGCTGTGCGAGAGGATGATGGGTGCCGACGATGCTTCTGCCGTTTGCTTTACCGTTTCATAAGATGCATGCGCCACATCGATCACCATACCCAGGGCATTCATCCGCTTAACAACCTGCTTGCCTAACGCCGACAGGCCGGCGTGTTGAGGCTGGTAGGTTTGCAAATCACCCAACGGGTTGGGCGCGTAATGCACCAGTTGGATTGACCGCACACCATCTTTATAAACCTCATCCAGTTGATCCGCACTTTCCAGAAAGTCGCCGCCCTCGCATGCAAAGAAAACGGCTACTGCCTTTGCATCGGCTTTAAGATCGCCGGACCGGGTGGCATGACGCAACCCCAATTCTTTGCACATCACTTTCAACTGACCCAGCTGCCGCTTGTATTCGCGCCAGGCTTCGCCCTTGTCAAATTCCCTGGCCGGCACGACACCGGTGGGCGTCACTTTATTAACAAGCATGTCAACGACCATGCTGAAGAAGGCTCCAGACAGACGGGCCTGATTCATTTCAGCAACAGTCTTCGACAACATGCCCTCTCCTGCATACGAATCCAAACCCCGCTGGTGAAAGGCACCGGGGTGGGCGTGGAAATCGAATGAAATCTGGCCGGCTGGGTGGTTTCCGGGATCATTCCGGTAGTTCCATCCCATCCACGCAACGCCTGCTGAGGCGAGAAGTGTTTGGCGGAGGAATGTTTTTCGGGTGAGCATGAAATTTCTTCTAACGTCTAAAGATAGCAGAGTTCACGAATAGGTGCAGGAGCGTAATACCTACGGATCAATCGTTATCACCCGTACATCCGGTATATGCAGTGTAAACCAGCCCAACCCACCCTGCACATTGGTGGGATAGTTGATCGGCTCGCCGACGAAATCAGAAAAGTTAAACCGGTTCTCTTTCCGGAGCTTTAGAAATTTGTAGTAGTCCTGACTGATGTTGGACAGCTGAACCAGCAGCGAATCTCCTGGATAGGAATCCCGGCGAAAAATGACCTTGATTGAATCAACCACCAGCTGGCCGTCTACCGCCGGATCATCTTCAAAAAGATGGATTGAAAGCTTGGGGTTCAGAAACTCCGTCGGCTCCGGCGGTTCCTCCGCCGTTACGTGCTGCGCATTCAGCAGGTAGTAATTCTTTCCAGCCAGATCCTGAAAGGAAAAATGTACCTGCGCCAGTGAATCAAATCCGGTGTCTTCAAACTTGCCGCCAAGCGTTGCGAACTGCACCGGAGGCTTTACGTAGGTCGAGGCCGTTACCTTACCCATGGTAGGGCTTTCTACGTTCAGCGTATACACCTCATCATAGACCAACGGAATTGAAACACCGCCGTACACACCGTTGCCGATAAAAGTAAGTGTATACTCCCCCACGCTGTTTTCAATGATCACCGAAGCATCGTTTATAGCGATCTTATTGATCAAGGACACCGGATCGCTGTCCCCGTTTGCATCCAAGGCACCAAAACTTTTTGTAAGCAGGATGGCCACCGTCTGCCCCGGAACAAGTTGAGACGACACCACAATTCTTGGTTTCAGCTGCGGTATCGGATCCACCGGCAACGGATCCGGCTGGCATCCGGCCAGGGCGACCATCGCCATGATCGCCAACGCAAAAAGATGTTTTTTGTTAAAATTTGAATCCATAGCTGATAAAGGGCAGCAGGCCAAAAAGACCCGGTTGCTCATATTTCATTGAACCATCTTCGTTTATCTGGACTGTAATCCCCACCGGATTGGCCCGGTTATACACATTGTATACGCCAGCGAACCACTCGGTCTTAAATTTCCTCTCAGGTTTACTCTTGAATTTCACCCCGAGGTCAAGGCGATGCGAATCGGCCAGCTTGACAGAGTTGATCGGGGCATATATGGGAATCAAATCCAGCCCGGTCGTGGACGGCGCCATCACCCCGTACTGACCGATTACCGGGGTGAACTTTGAACCTGATATAAATTCCCAGACCGCTGAGATCGCCCAGCGCGGATGTAGCGCGTATTGCGTCACGATGGCTCCATTGTGTCTGCGGTCGTACCGGGACGGGAACCACACGCCCTGGTTGACGGCATCGAATTGACGGTTCGACCACGACAACGTATAGCTTATCCAACCTGTGAGGTTTCCAAGCTCCTTCTTCACGAGGAACTCAAATCCGTAGGCATTGCCTTTTCCCTGAACCAAACGCTTCTCAAAATCGGTGTTAAAAAACAGATTCGTTCCTTCCTCCAGTCCGATCAAATTATTCATGGGCTTGTAGTACGACTCGACACTAATAAAAACGCCAGTTTTGGGTAATGTTTTCTGCCAGGCTACCGAAAACTGATGTGCCGTTTGGGGCTGGATGTCTTTTGTAACAGGGTACCAAATATCTGTCGGTGCGGTCACTGCGGAATTAGATATGCGGTGAAGGTACTGGGCCATCCGAGAGTAGCTGAACTTCAATGCCTGCGTTGGGTTGATTTCATACCGTGCAGAAAACCGCGGCTCAGGGATCACGTAATTTCTTTCGCCGGTGAACGCAAAAGAAGTTCGCAAACCCGCGGTAAGGAGCCACCGGTCAGAAAATGACCGTTCGTATTGACCAAACAGCGCCATTTCGTGGATGGCCCGCCCGGGGGCTGTCCCGCCGGCGAGAAATTCCGCGATGAGACCGGTTGTACTCACCACGCTTGGACTTACGTTGTGGTGTGTCCAGTCAAGGCCGAATTTGACCGAGCCCTTGCCCACCCCTTCGTTGGTACCGAACAATACCTTGGCGCCCACATCGGTAATGTTGGAAAACGTTTTAAGCCGGTTGGTCCGGAAGGCGTTCTGTATGTCGTACTGATACGCTGTTCGGAGTGCGGTGAATGTGCTGTACCATTTTTTTGACAATTGTCTGGTCCATTGAAACGTCTGGCTGGTGTTCCCTGACTGAAAGGAGGTAAGGGATCCAATTCCGTCATTGTTGCGGTCCCGGAATATGTCGAGTAAGTCATCGCCGCTGTACATCGAAAAGGAAAGGAGATCGCGGTCGGTGGGTCGAACCGACAGCTTCGCATTAATATCGTAAAACAGATACGGAAGCTGCTGATTCACAAGCTTAACCACCTGGTCGATATAGGTTCTGCGGGCCGCCACCCACACACTGACTTTGTTTTTGATGATGGGCTGTTCAATAAACAGACGCGAGGCAATCAATCCGATATTTCCGGACACCCGGGTCTTTGTTGCAATTTCCGAATGGGTATTTACATGGAGGATAGAGGATAATCTTCCTCCTACGGTAGCCGGAAAACTTCCGTTGATGGATTCAACAGACTTGATAATATCGGGATTGAACACGGAGACAAACCCAAACAGGTGGCTCGTGTTGTACACGGTGGCTTCATCGAGCAATACGAGGTTTTGATCAGCCGCACCTCCCCGAACAAAAATATCAGAGGTCCCTTCTACTCCACGGATGGTTCCCGGGAGAAGCTGCAACACCTTGATCAGGTCGGCTTCCCCGCCGAGAACGGGAATGGCGTTGATTTCTTCGGATGAAAGAATGTTCGTGCCGGAGCGTGTTGATTCGAACAATTTCGTTTGCGCCCGATTTGCCGTGACAACGATGGCATTCAGCTCATCGCTCCGGGGCCGAAGCGCAAATGTCAGGGTAGTATCCCGCGAGAGGAAGAACGAATACAACGTTGTTTCAAAGCCCGTGTATGAAACGACAACTTGTTTCAACCCGGGTCGCAAGGACAAAGCGAACCTTCCTTTTGCATCCGACACTGCCGTCGTGGAATCCGGCAATACGGTGATGTGCGCCATCGGCAATTCCTCCTTCCCTTCACGCACCACACCGCGAATGGCCACCGTTTGAGCGATGAGAGAAAAGGGCACCAGGAGCAGTATGATTAGGACAGATTTCATGGGATTCAATCATAAAGATAACCATGGGGGATGAGAATAGTTCAGCCGCATCCATCTCTGCTACACCTTGCCACCAAAGCCTTAAAATCATTGACAAAAAAAAGAATCCCAACTTCGCAAGTCAGGATTCATTCAAAGGGAGCTTTTCCCGGAGCTTAGAGCGCCAAAAGGTTATTCATTCTCCAATGCATTTTTGTATATACGTTTCATCCGTATTTCTACTTCTGCAAATCCCATACTACTTCGTAGTCACCATTCGCTTTTTCCTTTTCCTTGATTTCTTTCAACGCCTTGCCGAAAGTTGTCAATAGATCAGACCAGCGCACAAGTCTATCCAGTTCCTCGGGGGTAATTTTTCCGACATTATGGTAGACCTTGGAATCATTTCTCCCTTTCATATCCGACATTGGGGCTATATATGAGTAAAATTCGATCTTCAAACCGATATCCGTGGAGTGGATCCCCTTTCCCGTTACAGTTCCCGTGTAATACTTCGTTTCCGTTTCCCGGCCATTGCTTTTGCCGATGATCTCAAATGTAAGTGTCGGCACCAATATGCCGAAATCCTTGTCCTGCTGCACTTCCAGGCCGAGCGTAATGTTCATCAGGGCATCAGCGCCTGACTCGTTCAGCATTTTTTCGTTTGGCCCGTTTACGCCAAGACCTTGACCAGCAGGAATGCCTTGCAATAATTTTGTTTGCGCATACCCTCTCAAAACTTCTCCTTCGTTGTTGAGCTCTGCTTTTGAAAAAGATTTGATGGACTGATAGGTGCCCGTTTTCAGCACCGCTTCAGCGGGAAGTACCTCCGCTCCCAATTCTGACTTCACAATGGTCATCAATTGGGGATATATTTTTGCCAGCATGGCATCCCAGGTTTCATTGGTCTGAGCCGGAAATGTAATTGTGGTGGTCCTGGTAATCTTCGCTTCACCTTTAGGAATATTTTCCTCCTGTTCGATAACAGATTCTCCGCCGATGGTTTTACCCGCCACAACAAAGGACAACAAGCCGATCTTTTTGATCATCGCCGAGGGGCGACTGGAGAAGGCATTTGGCTTGCCAAGGTCGTAATTTACTTCCCCCTCTTTAAAATCATTTTTGCCTTTCGCAACCAATCCTTTGTTGAGGTTCGGCTCCTCACTTACGTTTATAAATTTGCCGTCCGTATAGGCACTGGTGTAGGAAATTTTCGGAAAAGCACCGCTCACAGCGGTTGCTTCTTGTGCGGTTTCAATAGCTACGCCGAGAAAGCTCTTTTTGTAGTTGTACATGGCCTCACCGGCAGGCTTGATATTGATATTTCGGAATGCGGCAGCCGGGATGGTTACTCTAGACCCGTACTTGACATAACATACACCATAGAAACTTTTTATTCCTACCTGGTTGATGGCAATGTTCACCCGCATTAGTGTGCTTTCAGAAATTCCTTTCCCCTCCAGTTCAAGCACCACATCCTTTGTAAGATCAAGGCTAATTTTATCCTTCTGCCCATTCACTGATAAAATTTTGACCTGTTGACTGGAAGGCATTAACGTAAAGCTTGATTTCTGTCCGGTGGAAGTCGTGATCTCCACCTTCCGTGGGGCATCACTTGGACTGGTGATCAGTCCGTAAGATCCGGCAGCGGCATACTCCACAGGCTGCCCGTTGATTGTTACGGTGCCGTCGATCTTAACAAAGCTGGTGGTGCCCTTGCTGAAGAATGACATGCCTACAATATCACCCCCTGTTTTCCAGCCTTCGTAAAATGATTGGGAGATTGTTCCCAACTCCGCGGGGTAGAGATTACCTTCAATTGAAATAGTAGGCACAACATCATCCAGGGCAGCTACTGAAACCGTGTTTACACCCCCAACTTTCTTTGCCATTTTGGCGGCCATCTTGCCCAGCAATCCCTGTGAATACGCATCGTGGGTAAAAACGAGCATTACCGAAATCAATGAAAGGCTTACCAGATTTCGGAACAGCCAGCCGTGACAAACAAGGGAAAACAAACGGGTTGCAGAATTTTTCATAGTGGTGGTTTTAATATGATTAAAGTTTTGCGGCACGCCCAAAGTTGGGTTTGCATGCAAGGGCGCACCATAATCCATTTGTAGTATATTGCTCTCATATCCTCTCCAGACACATGATTGTCAAATGCCCCGGGCACCGGCCACAACCGAGACAAATTACCTTTGCCCTACTGCTGTGCGTGTTTGCGTTTACAGAAAGCGGTGCCCAGCACCCCGACCCGACGTTCGATCATTACAATGTGGAAGACGGACTTTCACAAAGCACTGTTTGGAACATCTTTGAGGATTCAAAGGGTTTCGTCTGGTTCTGCACGCCCGACGGCCTGAACAAATTTGACGGGTATACTTTTAAAGTTTATCGCAACCTTAAAGCAGATACCAACTCATTTATCAGCAATCATCCGGTATATATATTTGAAGACAGCTCCGGTGACCTGTGGATCGGCCATCGGGGAGGTTTGAGTAAGTACCATTACCGCCAGGACCGGTTCTCAGAGGTATATCGGCTTCCGGAGGTCACTTCCGAAGATGAGGGCCTTCTCCCCCTGCATGAATCGGGCGGCAGGGTCTGGGCATGGGAAAAAAACCGCGGCATCCTTGGCTTCAACACCCAGACATTACAAGAAGAGGCGGCCTACGCACCGCCGGAAAAATATTTGAAGCATGCCCGAAACCATTCGCGATTCGGTAAAACCATAGCGGGAAAGGCATTCATCAGCACTACCGCTGATCTCATGATCGTATTTGATTTCTCCACCTTACAATACACGTTTCTCTTCAACAAAATACTGGATCCATCCTACGATGGAATTTCCACCACCAACAAATTTGCGGTGGATGAACACGGTAATCTCTGGATACCAGGTCATGACGGCCTATCATACCTCGACACCAAAACATTGAAAAGTAAGGTTTATAAAGACCATTTCAAGGGAATAGATCTCACCTCCTGTGCTTTCGACCAGCATGGAAAACTCTGGATCGGCTCCACGACCAATGGTTTATACATTATGGATATCCCATACGGAACCGTCACTAACATTTCAAACAAAAAGCACCGTGAAAACGGATTACTCTACAACTACATTGAATCACTCTTTAAGGATTCTTCCGGCAACATGTGGATAGGGACCAACGGATTTGGTGTTCAGAAATATTCTACACACAAAAACAAGTTCGATCTCTTCGACCTGAAGATCGGAACCAATGCGTTTGGCGGAAACCTGGTGAAAGCCATTATGGAAGATAAGGCAGGCAATCTCTATGCCGGCACTTTTGGCAACGGCCTGTACATCATCGATGGTACGGGCGGGATCAGCAATTTTTCCGTTCCCGGAAAAAACAATGCAACCGGGCTTGCTATGGGGCCACGGGGAGAAATTCTCATATCAAACGAAAAGGGATTGTTCGCCCTCCACAATGACGGCATTGTACCGCTTCAGTTTCTTGCCGAAAAGAATCCGGCGTCTATCACCAGCCTGCTCCGAACAGGAGATAACGAAGTGCTGATTACTACTAATAACGGTGTCTTTCACCTTAAACAAACTGCAGGCCAATACCGCATCGACATGAAGTGGTCTCTTACGAGTTCACCTTTTGCTACCGTTACCTATGAAGACACACGCGGGCGAATCTGGATAGGAACACAGCGGTCATTTTATGTGGTGGATAAAAATCATTCGGCACCCAAAGGCATGGAGAACATTACCAAGAACCTTGTCAAATCATTTTGTGAAGATGGGTTTGGCAACATCTGGATTGCCACCTTGGGGGAGCTGATATATTTCAATCCAGAAACAGGCAAGGCTGAATATCTGAATGAGAAGGATGGGTTTGCAAATACTTATTTCTATGCTGCCTTGCCGGGAAACGATGGGAAGGTATGGGTAAGCTCCAATAAAGGTCTCGCAAGCTACGACCCCAAAAGCAAAAGCATTAAGAATTATACCGTCCTGGATGGGCTCCAGTCCAATGAATTTAATACTGGTGCCTTTTACAAATTGAAAGACGGTAGGCTTGCTTTCGGTGGATTAAACGGTTTCAATGTTTTTGATCCTACCGCCATACGGGTTAACCCAAATCTTCCCAGAGCCGTCTTCACAAATTTCATGGTTGACGACAAACCTCACACGCTCGACACCGCCATCATTTATAAAAGACAGATTGACCTCGACTACAGCCAGAATACCTTTTCGTTTGAATTCGCTGGCCTGGAATACACGTCACCGGAGAATAATCAATATGCCTACATGCTCGAGGGCCATGATAAAGAGTGGGTCCTGGGCGGCGTCAGAAGATTCGCGCGGTATTCCAGACTGGCACCCGGCCAGTATAAATTTAAAGTAAAAGCCAGCAACAGCGATGGAGTATGGAATGATCAGGCCATCGCTGTCACGGTCAATGTACTTCCGCCTGTGTATCTGCAACCATGGTTTATCATCCTGATGGCAGTGACAGCGGTTGTTGTTATCGTACTGGTCAGTGTCTGGATTGTGAAGTCGCGTTACAGATCCAGGTTGCGCCAATTGGAAATCAACCAGAAGATCCAGCAGGAGCGCGGCAGGATATCCCGCGATCTGCACGATCACGTCGGGTCACAACTTACTTTTATCATCAACCAGCTGGACGGGAAGCAGGAAGTAATCACGAAAGGACAACTCGCCGAGACCCGTGATACCGCCAAATTGACTATGAGCAACCTTCGTGAGACGATATGGGCGTTGCACAGGGAAACAATAACGTTGGTTGACTTCACCGACCATGTAAAAGAATTTGCCATGAAGCAGCTGCGGCCTGAACAAACGATGCAGCTTGACTTCTCCGAACAATTGAACGCAGATCATATTGTTAACCCGTCAAAGGCATTGAACTTGTTCCGGATCGCCCAGGAGGCAATCAATAACGCGATCAAACACAGTCAAGGCACATTGCTTTCAATAAGCATTGCACATACCGGTGGTTGTTTAGAAGTGGCGATCAGGGACAACGGGCTCGGAATTCCTGTTGAACAGAATGGAAAAGGCGGATACGGTTTGCAGAACATCCAGTTTCGAGCAAAAGAGATCGATGCCGTTCTTACGATTTCCTCCGAAGCCGGGCAGGGAACAACTATTAAAGTCAACATGCCATTATCCTCATGACAGAGAAATACGCCAAATGCATTATCCCGATTCACCCGTTTTAAAGTGAATTTTACTTTATGAAGCTTCAGATCGGCATTGTGGATGATAAACGATACCTGCGACAGCTGCTGGCGGAAAAAATTAACCAGTCCTCCGAAGCACGCGTGGTGCTGCTTGCTGAGAATGGTGAGGACTTCCTTAAAAAGTTAAAAGAATTGCCGCAATCAGAAAGACCTGCGATAGTGTTGATGGATCTCGAAATGCCGGTTATGAATGGCATTGAGGCTGTGGGCCTGGCCAAGGCCGCGTTTCCCGATATTGAATACCTCATCCTTACGGTATTTGATGAAGATGAAAAAATATTTGATGCATTGAAAGCCGGGGCTTCCGGATACTTGCTCAAGGATGAGAGTTTTGAAAATATTCTTGACTCGATGCTTCAGGTGCTTCAGGACGGAGGCGTTCCCATGTCGCCGCGCATTGCACGTAAAGTGTTGGCGATGCTGCGCGCGGTAAAAATGGAGAAAGAAGAAACTGCTAAAGCCGAAACCAATTTAACCGCCCGTGAGTTGGAGATCCTGGAGCTTATTGTCAAAGGACTCAACTACCAGGAGATTGCGGCAAAGCTGGTTATCAGTCCCAACACGGTACGGAAGCATATTCAGAATACCTATCAAAAACTGCACGTGACAACGAAGCTTGGAGCGGTGAAGGTGGCTATGACGAAGCGGTTGTTTTGAAAACCCCCGAACTCTCTGATGCTTCCCCACGATGGCGCGCGTCTATGACGCGTTGCCCTCTGCGAACATCAAAACGAAGGCACGAAGGACCTTATACATAATCGATAGCCAGGTACCCTTTATGGTAAACTTCCGGGTGTACGGTATCCATGTCCATTTTGACCAAGAGGGAAGGTTGCGGGCCTATTGCCAAGTGAATGGATAACCACGATGGCGCGCGTCTATGACGCGTTGCCCTCTGCGAACATCAAAACGAAGGTACGAATGACATTATACATAATCGATAGCCAGGCACCACTTATGGTAAACTTCCGGATGTACGGTATCCATGACCATTTTAAGCAAGACGAAATGCTCGTGGGCCTGTAGCCAAGTGTATGGATAACGTGCTT
>JAWXBL010000003.1:0-183309 GCA_034440075.1 Cytophagales bacterium | reverse complement strand
TGAATAGGAAAAACTTGTGGCGCTAACACAAAGCAGGAAACAGCCAAAAGCGATCCTCATCATGTAATCAACGAATGGCGAAGATTGATATTATGTTGAAGGGGCAGGTGAGGATTTTAAGATCGGTCTAATTGATCACAATCCGCTGTTTTATCAGCTTCTCACCGGCACAAACTTCAAAGTAATACGTGTCCCTGGGAACATCGCGCACATCAATAGTAATGGAGTTCTTGTTTGTCGTACCACCTTTTACAAAAGCCCCGTTCCTGTCAAGGAGCTGATAGGTGTATGAATAATCAAGCGTTGTCAAGCCTGATTTCTCCATGGTGAAGCTTAGTTCTTTTTGTGCCGGATTTGGAGATCCCAGGCCAAACTGACCGAAACTGCAATCTCCCGTAATAAAAGTAGTACACGACCATGGAGATTCGCCACATCCGTTTTGGGCACTTACACACAAAGAATGGGCGCCGGCACCAAGCGGTGGATTGGTTAGCAGAGAGATGCCGACGTCATGAAATGGACTGGTAACGACCAGGTTGCTGTCTATGTACCAATTATAGATTGGAGCCCCGCTACAGGTGGCAGCGTGTAATGTGTTGCAGGGTTCCATAGCAAAAATCTCGGGCGTACACAACGCTTCTGGCACGCCGACCTGGACCTCTCTTTGGATAATGTTACCACACGCTCCGGAAATGGTGGCAGTGACCAGGAGTGTACCAGGTCCGGAGCCCGGCAATAAATTGGTTACGAAAGTACTTCCTGAACCACTTGAGGATGAGACCCAGGAAGAAGGGGTTATTGACCACGTTACGGATGCGCCGATAGGGACATTGTAAACCGCAAAGGACATTTCACCGGGATTGCAGATGGCATCCGGCCCGCTCATGCTTATTCCGGGGTCAGTGATATTGTAACCAACAAGAAATCCATCCACTGTTGTTGCATTGAACACGGTTGCAGGACCACATGTGGTAAAATCCCCGCTGCCCCTGAAATTTCCAGCTGCCACAAGCTTGCCACTTGAAATATGAACCGCATTTATTTCAAAATCTGTGAAGGTCAACTGCAAATCGTAGTTTTTGGCCCATTGACAGGAAAGGTCGGCAGCCGAATATTTGGCAATAAAGAAATCAAGAAAACCTGTTGTTAGGGTCCTGGGTGGTAAATAGTTTGGATTAAAGTCCACATTACTTCCCCCGAAGTACCCGGCCATGTAAATATTGCCCGAACCATCAACTTTTAAGGCTTGCCCCGTATCAGAACTGGTTCCACCGATATTAAGTACGTGAGTTTGAGTTCCGGCGGAGTTGAACCTGGCAAGCAGGACATTTCCGCCATTCAGCCAGCGTGAGCCGGTAACAAAAACATTACTGGTTCCGTCCGTAGCCATTGCCATACCCATATCTCCATTACTGCCGGTCACTTGTTTTGACCACACAAAATTGCCAGATGAGTTGTACTTGCACACAAAAGCGCTGCCATTGGCACTATTCAGGATGGGGGAGGTGGCAGATGGATGGAAATCGGCACTGCCTGTAAAAAAACCTGTTATATGAACATTGCCGGACCCGTCCAGCGCAAGGTCGTTTGCGTTACTCCCTGAGTTTGCCCGCCCCACGTTCTTTGCCCAAAGAAAATTTCCAGAGCTATTGTACTTGGCGTAGAAAACTGAACCATTGGAGGTGTTTAAGTTGGCTGTTCCAGCCCCAGGGTCAAAGTCATAGGTCGTACTTTGTGATGCCGACATTTCGCCGGCAATGTGACAGTTACCTGAAGCATCAATGGCTATGGCATTAGACCGAACGCCAATTGCTGTGCTTCCACCTATCGTCCTCACCCATTGAAATGTTCCGCTGTTATTGTATTTGGCAAAAAACAGTCCTTTTGGAACGGTGGGCGACGCGGTTCCGATTCCAGGATCAAAATCCAGGGGGGATTGCGTTCCAAAGTAGCCGGTTATGTAAATGTTTCCTGAATTGTCCAGGCTGATATCTTTGCCGAAATCGTCATCCCCTCCAATTAAGGCCCTTGCCCAAATCAAGCTGCCGGTACTGGTATACTTGCCAAACCAGATGTCGCTGCCAAAGGCAGGTCCGGCGCTCACAACCCCTGCCTCCGGATCAAAATCGATTGTGCCTGTAAAAGCACCCACTACGTAGATATTTCCACCTGCATCGGTAGTCATTGATTTTATATAATCCGAGCCGTTGCCCTGGATTTGTTTTATCCAATTGAGATTTTGAGAAAATGCGTAATCTGAATTTAAAAAATAAAGTAAAAGAAATGCTAGGAATGAAGCGGAATGAAGCGGAATGAATTTTTCATAAGCTTGAAATTTAATGTGTATCGAATGTATGGAAAAGAACTGAAAAAATCAACGCACCCAGTTTGACTTCGTATGTTTGTGACATGAAAAAGATTCTTGCAGAACAGGCGCCCAAGGCTATCGGTCCGTATGCCCATGCGTGGCAATCAGGTAATCTGATTTTTTGCTCCGGGCAAACCCCACTCAATCCGGAAACCATGCAGATCGAAGGAGCAACGGTCTCCGAGCAAACTACGTTGGTACTCGCCAACCTGGAGGCCGTGCTGAAAGCGGCCGACTGTGACCGGACCCATGTGCTGAAAACCTCCGTATTTCTCAAGAACTTCGCGGACTTTGAGCGCATGAACAAAGCGTACGAGCAATTTTTCGGCGAGCACAAGCCCGCACGGACAACCGTGGAGGTTAGTCGGTTGCCAAAGGAGGCGCTTGTCGAAATTGAGTGTGTTGCTGAACTGAAAAAGAGCTAGCCGCCGGACTGGCGATTGGATAAACAATAGTCATGCGCGTATCCGTCGGATATTTTTCGCTTTTCATCATCGGCGCCTCACTGATGGCTGGCTGCAGCTCCCCTGAAAAAGCACGTCCGAATATCTTGCTCATTGTGGCCGATGATCTGGGTTATACGGACCTGGGATGTTACGGTGGAGAAATTCATACCCCTAACATGGATGCGCTTGCCGCACGGGGCGTCCGCTTTACACAATTTCATACTGCACCATCCTGTGCACCTTCACGGGCGATGCTATTGAGCGGAAATAATAATCATGTAGCAGGCATGGGCAGGCAGGGAGGGGCATCCCCGGGATCGTGGCAGAATGGGCAGCCCGGATACGAAGGATATTTATCTGATCGGATAATTCCAATGCCACGGCTGCTTCGCAATTCAGGGTATCACACCTATACGGCGGGAAAGTGGCACCTAGGGAAGAAAGAGGAACACAGCCCCGCCAGCAAGGGATTTGAGCGCTCTTTCAGCCTGCTGCAGGGGGCAGGCAACCATTACAACAGCATCGGGCTGGAAAGCCGTGACAGTATTTCATTCTACAGTGCCGACGGAACACGGGTGCCGTATCCCACAGGGAAATACTCAACGGAGTTGTACACGGATAAGTTGATCGAGTTCATCAAGACCGGCAAGGATGGCAATGCATTTTTCGCATATGCTGCTTATACCTCGCCGCATTGGCCCCTGCAAGTCCCTGCAGCATTTGATCGCTATCGCGGAAAATACGACATGGGCTATGACTCGCTTCGGAAAATGCGCTTTGATGGCTTGAAGGCCGCTGGACTTGTACCCGCCGCTTCACGACTTCCTCCACAGCAGCCAACCGTTAAACCGTGGAACGATCTCACCGTCGAAGAAAGGAGAATTGAATCCAGAAAGATGGAGCTATACGCGGCCATGGTGGATAACCTGGATTACCACATCGGGCGGCTGGTAAAATTTCTTAAGGATGATGGACTCTTTGAAAACACGATCATTGTTTTTATGTCCGACAACGGCGCGGCGAATGAGGATTTCTTCGATCAGCCACCTCACGCCGCGTTTTTACAACGGAACTATGATAACTCCTATGATAACATGGGGAGCCCGACTTCCTTTATTTCGTATGGCACGGCCTGGGCGAAAGCAGGGACGGCGCCGTTTCATGGACATAAGTATTACACAACAGAGGGGGGGATAGCAGCGCCATTTATTGTTAGTGGGCACGAAGTAAAGGGACACGGGACGATCCGCGATGAGTTTGTTACCGTGATGGATATTGCCCCCACCTTTCTGGAATTGGCCGGTGTGGCCTACCCGGAAAGAATCGATTCAAGGCCGATTGCTCCCATGCTCGGTGAATCGATGAACGCCTACCTCACTGGCCGCAGCAACCACGTACATGACTCATCCTATGTGGTTGGCCTGGAGCTCAACGGTCGTGCATACTTCAGAAAGGGCGATTGGAAGATTGTCAACATCGAGGGTCCACACCGGGAAGAAACATTCAGACTGTTTAATCTGAAGAATGATCCAGCTGAGACCACGGACCTGCGGGTCTCGCAGCCTCAGCGAATGAAGGAAATGCTGGAAGGATGGAGGGCGTATCGCGAAAAGCATGGCATTTTGATAGGCCCTCCGGGATAGCAATTTTTCAGGGAATTGGGGACATTCGATATCACTGATCGGCGCTTAGTCTGGATGGGGAAGCGGGAAGGCAGCGGGACTGTGTAATACAAAAGACGAATTTCCAACTAATTACTTAAACCATGAAACGAATCAAGCGCTTTGGGATCTACCAGACGGCCAAAGTCACAGCCGTGATCTATTTTCTGGTATCCGCCATAATTATGATCCCGATCGGACTATTCATGTCCATGATGGGACCAATGATGGATCGGGCAGACGTCTCCCCATTCCCATTTGGTGGGGGGATGGTACTTATTTTCCTTCCCTTTATCTATGGGGTTGTGGGATTTGTATTTACAGCCATCGCATGTGCCATTTATAATCTTATTTCCGGATGGACAGGAGGGATTGAACTGGAGTTCGAGGCGATGGACGCTCCGCAATAGATCAGCGTCTATGTTCAGTAGCAAGGCGCATCAGGCTGCTCATAGCATGAACTGGGAAACGTGGCTGCACAGGAACAGCCGAAAAGAATAGAGACCTCAATAATAACGCATGGGCATCACTACGATCCTGTCTCCAGTGAGATAGAAAGAAAAATCTTCGTAGACTGGCCGCCTCAGCGATTTGTGATAGTAGTCGGAAAAGGCATGTCCTTCAACCGGAAGAATCCAGCCAATATCCAGTTTCACGTTATCGTTTTCGTCGTCAAGCAGAGCAATGGCCATCCGTCGCGACGGGAATCCGTGGAAGGTAATTCGAAGGGAGTCGCCGGTGACGGCGGTTTTTGGGATCACTTCTTTGAGAAACCCCATTTCATGTGGAAAGGGGGTGCTGTCATCGTAAAACTTAAATCGAAGTACCCCTTTCTTGTTCCTGATATTCTTGACCGTGATCGTTATAGAGTATGTCTTTTCCGACAACCCCTCCGGCAGGACGTTTACATTGTCAGATTGCGCACAGACGAAACTGCTGAGAAAAAAAATAAAAGCAAACGTGTATTTCATCATGACCGGACCGGTGCCAACATGGTGAAGATACAACTTTGTAGCCGAAAGTATTGCTTGACCGCTTCTTACCGGTGGTCGCTATTTCTCCGGTTCATCCGCGAAGGATATACAATGCCGCAAACAGCAAAGGAATGGCCCGGTAAAGAACAGGACTGAGCAAGCTTGCGCCCTTCACAGCGCGGACGGCGCCGAAGAAGATGAGAAGGGTTGCCGGTGCAACCACCGTCGCATGAATCATCAGCATCAGTGTATAGCCCTCGTTGCCGGTCTCTGTAAAGTAAAGCGACAACCCGATGGACCCAACGGCGCAGCCGATCCAGATTAATTTAGGAATAATCGTTTGGAGTAAAAGGTCAAGGAATCCAATGCGTTCTTGTTCTTGGGAATCGGACTCTGTCGTCGCTGCCAAAGCGGGTGGCTTGTAGGCTGAAAGAAAATAAATGCCACCCAGGCCGGCGAGCGAAAGGACCATCATTTGAGCACCAAGACTCATTTGCAGGGAGCGTGCCACAAGTCCCGAAATAAGAACAGCAACAAGAATGCCTTCTGCGAGGGCCAGGAATTGAAAAAGCTTGTTGGCAAAGGGGGAGGGCGAATTCATTGGGGATAGGATTAATAGGTAATGAAGGTACGAAGTGGCTTTCAATCCTTCAACAGGCACATTCCGGCGACGATCGGTCGCTTTGAGGATGGATATTCGCAGTTGGTTGTCCCGAATTAAACCACTACCTGACAAAAGTCATGTCGAATGCACTATTATATTCGCAATTTTCCGGTTACCGAATCTATGAAGGAAACATCTCCACTGCCTGCCGAGAATGAAGGCCTGCGCCAATTGTTGCTTCGCTATAATGTGAGTCATGCGCATCGCATGGTCTATTCCTACGATGAATTGATGAGCCTGGGGGTCAACCCGGATTTTGTCCTTTCGCTTCTAAAGATTTTTGATGATTTGAAGGCCTTTAGCAAAGCAGAGTTCAACCGGTTTAAACTGGAGATTGTTATAGACTATATACGTAAGACTCACGAATACTATCTCAGTAAAAAGCTATTGGAGATTGAGCAAAGCATCCACCTGCTGCTTCGGAGCTACCCCGTGGCGCATCCGCTGCTGGTGATCCTCAGTGATTTCTACGCATCGTACAAGACTCATCTCTCACAGCATATTGAGATCGAAGAGAAACACCTGTTGCCGTATATACTACACCTCGAAAAAGTGGACGACGGCAGGGCGTCGTTCCAGGCTTACCCGGCAAAGTATTCGTTGAAAGAGTTTCTGGTACAGCATCATGATACGGAAAAAGACCTGACGGAAGTTCGGGAGACCATCGTCAATTATTCTCCCCCCGCGACTAACGAGACCCTGTACCGGATCTTGCTGTCCCAACTTCAGGTTTTTGAGAAAGACCTTGCCGTACATGCGCTGGTGGAAGACGAGGTCCTGCTTCCACGAGCGATGGAGTTGGAGAGCAAGTGGCGGGACTAGTTACAGTTGTTGAAAAACTGATTGACCGCCTTGTTCATGCTCCGGTAGTTACATATCTGAGGGTTTGCGCTGCACGGTGACCACCTCTACCCCTTTTTCCTTTGCCATCTGATTGATGCGGTCCACATTTTGATGAATGGTTGTCTTCAACTTAGCTAACTCATCGTCGACCTTCTTTGTCAACATCTGACGTACTTCTTCCCCTTGTTTGGTTGGCGGAAAGTCTCCGGCGGCCTGCTCTACCATGAGGTGTGCCAGCTGGTTGTTCATCTTGATCCCATAATTAAGTGGATCCTGAACGCTGCGATTGCGAGTTTCGTGAATAGCATTTTCGTGTGCTGTAAGGGCTTGCTCAAATTGCTTCACACCGTCCAGCAGGTCTTTGTATTGCGGATCGGTCCCCAGCTTGTTTTTTAGCGCACCGAGATCATCCTTGACCTTCCGGATATCGATAACACCCTGATTCGCTTCGCTCACCTTGTCGCGCACCTTTACGAGAAAATCAAATTGTGCCTGAAAGTCCTCCTGAGTGGTTTGTATCCGGGGATCTTTCAGTATTTCAAATTCTTGTTCCATGGATCCTCCTTTGGTGGTCAACCGGACTTTGTATTTTCCAGGAACGGCCTTCGGCCCAAGATTGGGCGACCCGTAGAACACGAGGCCTGAGAAAGTTTTGTAGCCCGGGTAACGGGTGTTCCATACGAAACGGTTGCCCCCCGGTTTTACGGTGAGCAGGTCTGATTTTTCCTTCGCCTTGTTGGAGTAGGTCTTGATCACTTCCCCATTTGCCTGAAGGAATTCTAGTTTAGTTTCACCGTCCTCGTCGATGCTCTCGAGGTAGAAATGCACGATGACTCCTCCCGGATGGTTCTCACCCTCGACTTTCCGGTTTGCCTGGGTGGAGGCGCCGCCGGGCATGCGGTAGGCAGGCATGGGCTTGAAGAGCGCAATATCCTTGGAAGCCATGTCGGCGCTCAGTTGATGAAGGGGCGTCAGATCGTCGATTACCCAAAAGCTGCGGCCATGCGTAGCAGCAACAAGGTTATCGTTTTTGACGGCCAGGTCATGGATGGGCACCGGAGGCAGGTTGAGTTGGAACTTGCTCCAGCTTGCTCCATCGTCGAAAGAAACCCACATCCCCTTTTCGGTTCCTGCGTACAAGAGCCCCTTGCGCCTGGGATCAGCGCGGACCACACGGACAAATTCTTCGCGCGGGATTCCGTCTGCAATGACTGTCCAGGTTTTTCCGTAGTCTGTTGTCTTATAAATGTAGGGAGTGTAATCACTGAATTTGTAGGAGCTGGCAACTACGTAAGCGCCACCCACCACAAAGGGATTGACATCGATGCTGTTCATCATGTTGTACTTGGGCGACATGGGCGGGGTGACATTCTTCCAGTTTTTCCCCCCATCAACGGTGACGTGGAGGAGGCCATCGTCCGATCCGGTCCAGATTTCGTCTTTCGTGTTCGGGGACTCGGTGATCACAAAAATGTTGGCGTAGTACTCCGCTCCGGTATTGTCCTGCGTGATGGGCCCCCCTGAAGATTTAATGGTCTCAGGCTCTGCCCGTGTGAGGTCGGGACTGATGACTTCCCAGCTGGAACCCCCATTCGTGGAAACGTGCAAATGGTTGGAGCCCGCGAATAGCTTTTTAGGATCATGCTTGCTGAAGACAAGCGGGTAGTTCCAGTTGAAACGATACTTCATGACCTCCACGCCGGAGCCGGCGGGAAGAAAGGGCCACACATTGGTGCTCCTTTCCTGGCCGTTTTCAAGGTTCTGCATGCTCATGTACCCCTTGTAGTCGCTTCCGTAAATAATTTTATTATTCAGCGGGTCTGGGGCGAGGTGAGCACTTTCGCCGATAGCGAGTGCGATCCAATCACGCTCTGCGATACTGCCTCCGTCGGTCCGGTGCGGGATACGCACACTGGTGTTGTCCTGCTGGGCACCGAGGATATTATATGGAAACGCGTTGTCGGTGGTAACGCGGTAAAACTGTGCAGTGGGTTGGTTGTGGTAGGTGGTCCAATTATTTCCACCGTCATTGGAGACTTGCGCCCCGCCGTCATCAGCAATGGCCATCCGCATGTTGTTGTCGGGGTCAATCCACAAGTCGTGGTGGTCGCCATGCGGCGCATTCTTCAACTCAAAGGTGCGCCCGCCATCTTTAGAAACCCCATAGCTGACATTCATGACCCACACCTTATCTTCATTCTGTGAGTCGGCGTAAATGCGGCAATAATACCAGGCGCGCTGGAGCAAGGCGCGATCCTGATTCACGCGGGCCCAGGTGGTTCCGGCGTCGTCCGATCGGTACACTCCCGGCGCTTCCGAGTTCTCAATAATCGCCCAGACGCGGCTCGAGTTTTTCGGCGATACGGTGACACCGATTACCCCGTTGATCCCTTTTGGCATGCCGGGTTTATCGGAAAGTGATTCCCAGGTATCCCCCCCGTCGGAACTCTTCCAGAGTTTTGAATCCGGCCCCCCGCTGTCCATGCGCCATCCATTCCGTTTCATGTTCCAGGTGGCAGCGTAGAGAATGCGCGGATTATTGGGGTCCATCATGAGGTCTCCGGCTCCTGCCTTGTCACTTACATAAAGAATCTTTTTCCATGTGGTTCCTCCGTCGGTGCTTCTGAAAATTCCGCGCATTTCGTTGGGCTTCCACAGGTTGCCCATCGCAGCAACGTATACCACATCTGCATTTTTTGGATGAATTCGAATACGAGAGATGTGGCGCGAGTCATTAAGACCGATATGTTTCCAGGATTTTCCAGCATCGGTGGACTTCCATACACCCCAACCGCTGGAGACGTTATTCCTCAGGCCCTGCTCGCCTTCCCCGACATAAATTACATTCTGATCGCTTTCTGAAACGGCGACAGCGCCAATGGTGCCTCCAAAATAATTGTCCGTGATGTTGCCCCAGGTCTGGCCGGCATCTTCCGTCTTCCAAACGCCTCCCCCCACAGCCCCGAAGTAGTACAGGTTGTTATTTCCCCGAACTCCTGTTACGGTAGTGGATCTACCTCCGCGGAACGGGCCCAGCTCCCGCCACCGCATGCCCGCATAAAGCGACTGGTCATACGTCGTCGTGGATGATGCCGAAGCTTTTCTTTGCGAATGGGCAACCTGAGCCACACCGAGGGCCAGAACGAGCAACACTATATTTTTCATCATGGATTAAACTTTTTGGGCGTTATGAAATTCGATTATCCTGGTACCTCTTTTAGTTATTGACTACGTCCTTCTTCTCCGGCATCAGTGCCGGCATGTTCTTTTCCTTGAAAATCCGGTTGTAATCGGCGATGTCTTTCTCGATAAGTTGATTCATCTGCATCTTGTACTTCGCCCAATCTCCCTGCACATCCTGCGCCCGGTCCTGGACTCCTTTCGTCAGTCGGGGATCGTGCTGATCGGCGACACCGCGAAGCTGGAGAAACTCGGAGTTGAGCTTGTTTGGAAAATTGATAACATCCTGGAAATTTTTTGACCGGGGTTCGATGAGATTGGATTCCCACTTGTCAATTTTCTTGTTCAGGTCTTTTCCCATGTTTACAAAATCCTTCGCTTCGGTCACTCCCTTCAGTGACTCGTTGTAGGTTTCTACCTGTTTTTTCACCTGCCGCATGCTATTGACTGATTTATGAAGTTCTTCGAATTGTTCACCGGCTTGCTTCATGAACGCCTGTTGGGCTGCCCATTCTGCAGCCGATGCCGTTACATGGGGATCTGAAATCAACTCCAGTTCAGTTTCCGTGCGCTGTCCCCGTGTGGTAATCCGGGCCATGTACTTGCCTGGTGCTACGCGGTACCCACGGTAATCGCCATACACATAAATGCCCGGAACGCCGCTCAACCCTTCGACCCGAAAATCCCAGGCAAAGCGATTCATTCCAGCTTCTGCCGGAATGGTTTCCGCAGCGGGAGGCCCGCCCGGATAAGGCTTGAAGCTCTCATCTTTTTTGCTCGTGTATTTACGGATCACCTTGCCCGCCATATCCATGATCTCGAGCGTTACTTTGTTGGTGTCGGCTTTCTCCTTTAAGAAGTAATCGAGAATAACACCGTTCAGAGGATTGCGTCCAAGCCCGGGAATATCCCCGAAATATTCAGGGATGGTTACAGAAGACAATCGGTACGTTGGCTTGGGTGTGAAAAGTTTTACTGTTGCGTCACCGAAATTTCCTTTACTCTGCTGGATGGCGCCCAGGTCGTCGAGAATCCAGAAGGAGCGCCCGGCTGTAGCAGCAATCAGGTCGTTGTCCTTAATTATCAGATCAGTAACTGGCACTACCGGGAAGTTCAGCTGGAACTTTGAAAAGGTAACACCGCCGTTGAAGGAGACATAGAATCCTCTTTCAGCCCCGGCATACAAAAGATCTTTTACTTTCTTGTCTTCGCGGATGACCTTGATGAAATCATCGTTGTCAACACCGGCGCCGATCTTCGTCCATGACTTTCCGTAGTCGATCGATTTGTAGGTCATGTTTGAATAGTCGTTGAACTTGTAGCGGGAGGCTGCAATGTAGATGGTTCCCTTGTCGTGCGGGGATACTTCCATGGAGTGGATCATTCCCTCCCCGAGGCCTGCGGGTGTAACATTGACCCATGTCTTTCCGCCGTCTTTGGTGAGGTGAACAAGGCCGCAATCACTGCCCGTATAGATAACCCCTTGTTCAGCAGGTGACTCCACAACGTAGTAGAGGGTATTATAATTCTCACCGCCCGCGCCTTCGTTGGTGATCGGCCCGCCGCTGATGTCCTGTTTCGTGGTGTCGTTGCGGGTAAGGTCGGGGCTGATGACGGACCAGCTCATGCCGCCGTCTGAAGTTTTGAAGAGAACATTCCCGGCGTGATACATCACCTTTGCATTGTGAGGAGAGTTGATCAACGGAGCATTCCAGTTGAAACGGTATTTCATTTTCTTCGGCGCGTGAGCGAGATTGATCGATGGATATTCCTGAATATCTTTTGATTCGCCGGTGCGTGTGTCCAGGACATCAATTTGTCCCTGGTAACAGCCACCGTACAACAGTTCGGGATTCTTGAAGTCGTTGAAAGCAACCCATGCACTTTCGCAACCGGGGCCATTGATCCAGTCTTTTTCTGAGATCCCAAACCCACCGTTCCTGCTTGGTGTGGCGACAGAGGAATTGTCCTGCTGACCGCCATAAACCCAGTATGGGAACTGATTGTCCACATTCACCCGGTAGAACTGTGCGGTGCCCTGGTTGTTGAGCGGCGACCATGTGCGGCCCTGGTTATAGGAGATTTCGCCGCCGCCGTCATCACCGAGCGCCAGATTTTGATTGTTCTTACTACTGATCCACAGGTCGTGCGTGTCACCGTGTCCTACGCGGATGGTGGTAAACGTTTTTCCTCCGTCGATGGAGCGGGTCATCGGCGCGTTCAGTACATACACAATGTCTGCATTAACCGGATCAGCGAAAACCTCCATGTAATACCAGGATCGGGAGGTGATGGTTTGGTCGTTGCTTAGCATGGTCCATTTCTTGCCGCCGTCGTCAGACCGATACAGACCGGCCTTCGATTTTTCAGCCTCCACAATGGCAAAGACGCGGTTGGGATTAGCGCGGGAAACGCTGATTCCCATCTTACCCACTTCCTTGGGCAGGCCTTCGTTAATTTTTGTCCACGTTTCACCTGCGTCTGTAGACTTCCAGAGGCTGGACCCCGGGCCGCCGCTTTCCACTTTCCAGGGATAGCGCCGATGCTGCCACGTTGCCGCGTAGAGAATACGCGGATTGGTCATGTCCATGCTCAGGGAGGAAGCTCCGGAGTTGTCGTCGACAAACAGGGTTTTCTTCCAGGTCTGGCCACCGTCAGTGGATTTATATATTCCACGATCGGAACTTGCTCCGTGAACAGGACCTTGCGCTGCCACATAAACAATATCCGGATTGTTTGGATGAATGATTACATCCGAGATGTGTCTGGTTTTTTCCAGCCCGACATTTTTCCAGGTTTTTCCGGCATCGGTTGATTTGTAAACGCCGTCGCCGTAGGAGGTCATAACACCGCGTACGGCATGCTCGCCAGTTCCAACATAGATCACATTAGGGTCTGATTCGCATACAGCGATGTCGCCGATGGATCCAACTTTGAAGAAGCCATCGGAGATATTTTTCCAGGTCGTGCCGCCGTCATCGGTCTTTGATACCCCACCGCCCGTATAGCCCACATAATACACCATGGCATTGGTTGGATCTCCGGCGATGGCATTGGCCCTGCCGCCGCGGAACGGGCCGATGGTCCGCCACTTTAGGCCTTTGAATTGATCCGCGTTGAGCGAAGGGGATGGCTCTGCCTTTCCTTTAGATTTTTGTGCCTGAACCGACGAAGGAACCAGCAGGGTAACACATAGCGCTAGGAGTAATATCTTTTTCATACAGGTTGGGTTAGAGTGTTAAATATGCGAAATCTTCGAGATAGACAAAGCGAAAGTTATAAGAGTGGCAACGTGCAGGGTCGTTCCCAGGATCAGGTATTTTGTATCCGGCGAACAAAAACCTCTAGCATCCTTTTCCCTTGGTGCCTCCAGTCTGATAATATCGGTTTTTTCTAACAAAAAACAGCCGGGCGCCCGTTTTAGACCCTGCATGTGAAATAATGCGCGGCGGAGATTCCAATGCGGTTGATCCTTTTGTTACTTGCAGTATGAAAAAATCTTCCTCAAAACACACACTCGCCGTTCATGCTGGTTCGCTAGGTGATAGGTTGTATGGAGGACGTGTCAGCCCCATTTATCCTGCATCTGCCTATGATTATGAGCAGGAAGTTCGCTATCCCCGATATTTCAACACACCCAACCAGAAAGCCGTTGTGGAAAAGATGGCGGCACTTGAAAACGCAGAAGACGGATTGATGTTCAGCACCGGTATGGCAGCCATCATGACGTCTATGTTGGCGATGTTGAAAGCGGGTGATCATGTAGTGATGCAGAACGATCTCTACGGCGGCACACACCACGCGGCCATGAATGAATTCAGCAGGTACGGTATCGGCTATACAATGGTCGATGCATCTAACCCGGCAAACTTTGAGAAAGCCATAAATAAAAACACGAAAGTCATTTACATTGAAACACCCTCCAACCCGCTTCTGAAGATCACCGATATCACTTCCGTAAGTCGAATCGCACGAAAACACAAGCTCGTGAGCATGATTGACAACACGTTTGCATCGCCTGTCAATCAAAACCCGATCGACCTGGGGATTGATGTCGTGTTGCACAGCGGAACCAAATACATCGGGGGCCATAGCGACCTGATGTGTGGGGTGATGGTGAGTTCCAAAAAATTAACAGAACGGATCAAAGCGAGTGGAATGCATTTTGGTGGCAACGTTGATGCCCATACCTGTTACACAGTAGAGCGGAGCCTGAAGACACTGGTACTTCGGGTAGGGCAACAGAATGGAAACGCTTTTGCCCTGGCGGAATTTCTGTCCGGGGAACCACGTGTTGGTAATGTGTATTACCCTGGATTGAAAAAGCACCCCGGTCATGCCATTGCAAAAAAACAGATGACAGGAGGATTCGGGGGCATGATGTCCTTTGAAGTCAAAGGGGACCCTGACAAATTCATGAAAAAGCTAACGTTGATCCGCAGGGCCATCAGCCTAGGCGGTGTGGAGTCAACCATTTGCTCCTCTGTGAAAACGTCACATGCCAAACTAACGCCAGCGGAGCGGGCCAAGGTTGGCATCTCAGACAAGCTTCTGAGATTTTCGGTCGGCATTGAAGATGTGAAAGACTTAATTCAGGATATAAAACAGGCTCTTTGACGTGCTGATGTGTTGAGGTGTTGATGTTGGAGCGCACTGACATTCGCACTCAACACATCCCAACTTCAACACATCCCCACGTCCACACATCTTAACGCCCTCAACAAATTTCCCATGATCATCCGCGAAGCCAAACTCTCTGACATCCCCACCCTCGTTGACTTCCAGTTGAAGATGGCGCTGGAGACAGAGGACATACAATTAGATATTCAGGTACTATCGCAAGGCGTCAAGCGGTTACTTAAAGATCCGACCCGGGGAAAATACTATGTGGCGGAGGAAGGCAAAGAGCTGGTGGGCTGCCTGATGACAACGTATGAGTGGAGTGACTGGCGCAACGGTACGATCCTCTGGATACAGTCTGTGTATGTAATGGCGACCTGGCGCGGTAAGGGGATCTACAAAAATTTATACAACCACGTTAGGGCGCTGGTGGAGGAGGATCCGGATTTGCGCGGAATCCGACTGTACGTCGACAAGAAAAACGAGGCCGCTCAGTTGGTGTATGGTGCACTCGGCATGGATGGGGAGCATTATACTGTGTTTGAGTGGATGAAAGAGTAGTTGTCTTCAAGATACAAGCTGAGAAGCCATAAAGGGATCAGTGCCAGCTACCCTTCCGCACCCTTCACGATATCGATAAAATCCCGCGCTTTCAGCGACGCACCACCCACTAATCCGCCGTCTACATCCGGACAGGAAAAGAGTTCTTTCGCGTTGTCCGGCTTGACGCTGCCGCCGTATAAAATAGGGGTGGCTTGTGCCACATCCTCCCCGTATTTCCCCGCAAGTTGTCGGCGAATGACAGCATGCATCTCCTGCGCCTGATCCGTGGTTGCCGTTTTCCCAGTCCCAATCGCCCAGACGGGTTCATAGGCAATAATTAGGTTGGCCATTTCGGCCGGCGTCAAATGAAAAATACCTTCTTCAACCTGGCGGCGTACAAGTTGTTCATGCGTTCCATTTTCCCGCACAACAAGCGGCTCGCCGCAGCAAAAGATAGGAAGGAGCCCATTGGCCAGTGCCTGATCGATCTTCTTTGCAAGCAGCGCCCCGTCTTCTTTAAAGTACTGTCTCCGTTCACTATGGCCGATGATTACGTATGGGATCCCGACTGACTTTAGCATGGCTGCAGAGACTTCGCCGGTGTACGCACCTCCTTCATGGGCGCTGCAATCCTGAGCGCCGGTTTGGACGGAACTGTTTGCCAGCAATTCTTTCAAGGGGTTCAAGAATGGGAAAGGGACACAGAGGATTACGATGGTGTCTTGCTTGATCTCTTTCGCGTAAAGCGTGGCGACTTCGGTGGCAAGGCTCCGGGCATCATCCAGTGACTTGTTCATCTTCCAGTTACCAGCAACAATCTTGGTGCGCATCATCGTTTAATTTCATCGTTAAAGATCTATCTGGCTCCTCCCACATCGAGAGTGCCCGTGGGGTTGTCACGCAAAAGACGCAAACTCTTTACAGGCCCCCGGTACGTCACGTGAACCAAATTGGATTGGTCGGCATGCGTTTCCTGAATGACCCTGTTCGTAATCTCTATGCTCTTGAGTTTTTTCACTCCTTCGATTTCAAGGTAGCAAATTATGGCCGCGTCTTCCACTTCGTGCGCGATGTACTTAATAGTCGCGGGCTTGCCATCCAGGCGCACCTTGAATAGCTCCTGAAGATAGGTGCGTACTAGTTGGTCAGTTGAACGCCCGCTCCCTGGGTTGAGCAGGTCAAGGGACTCAGCGCCAAGCTTGTTCTTGATGGAAAGTTCCAGGTCGTCGATGAAAATACGGGATACAATTTGCAGCGCCTTGTCCTTTTCACTGTAATTGATTTCCGTGACTGAAATATGAATCGGGTGAAACAATACGATGAGAAAAAAATGGAGCAGCATCATAGGACACCAAAAGTAAAGAGGAAAACTGGAATCTTCTGCTGTAGTAAAACAGAAGGAGCATTTGGTCTGTTCCTGAAAGGCGAAAATAGCCCTATACTTGCTATCGAAAACCACGGGATGTCCTCATTTCAGCTTTACTTTCTTCTGGGAAGGGATCATATCCTGGACTATGCTAACGGCTATGACCACATCCTTTTTGTACTCGCACTGTGCGCGGTTTATGTAATTGGCGACTGGAAGCGGGTACTTGTTCTCGTCACGGCATTTACCCTTGGACATTCAATCACACTGGCCCTTGCAACCCTGGAGTTAATTACTGTGGATGCAGGTTGGATTGAGTTTCTGATCCCCCTTACGATCTTGATCACAGCAGTTTCCAATCTGTTCAGGAATGAGGGCGGCCTCCAACATTCTGCCATCCATACTAATTACCTGCTGGCCCTTTTCTTTGGATTGATACACGGTTTAGGCTTCTCTAACTACCTTCGTGCCCTGTTGGGGAAGGATAAGGACATTGTGATGCAGTTGTTTGCCTTTAATGTCGGCCTGGAGTTCGGTCAGATAATAATTGTTGGGATTTTTCTGGGAGTTAGTTTTATTGCCGTCAATTGGGCGCGAATCAACCGCAGAGACTGGAAATTGGTGGTTTCTTCAGCTGTTGCCGGGATGGCCATCTTGTTGATCAAGGACCGTATACCGGGATAACACCACCACCTATAAATTAAAATTGATCATCCACTTTAGTATTACCTCATGAGAACCTTTGCTACAATTTGTTTCTTCCTTTTCACAGGAATTGTTTTTGGGCAGGATCCGGCAAAAAAAGACGGACCCGGATGGCAAGGAAAATTTGAACAGCTGGATCAGTTACTGCCTACACCGAACGAGTACCGCACCGGCTCAGGAGCCCCGGGACCAAAATATTGGCAGCAGCGCGCCGATTACATCATTACAGCTGAGCTTCACGACGATACACAAAGCATCACAGGGACGGAGTCCATCACCTACCACAACAATTCGCCCGACATGCTCACCTATTTGTGGCTTCAGTTGGATCAGAATATTAACGCAAAAGACAACAACACGAGTAAGACGACTACAAGCGTACTGAGAGACTCGTCAAACACCCTTCGACTGGCGGCCGGACTTGGCCTGTTTGACTTTGACGGGGGATTCAAAATTGGGAGCGTAAAGGACGCTGCTGGGAAAGCCCTTCCTTATAAGATAAATTATACGATGATGCGGGTGGACCTCTCCGAGCCCCTCGCGCCCGGCAAACAATTTACGTTTGCTGTCGACTGGTCTTTTAACATCAATGACCGCATGCATGGCGCTACGCCAAACGACGGTAGGAGCGGCATGGAATATTTTCCGGAGGATGGAAACTTTTCGTACATCATCGCGCAGTGGTTCCCCAGGATGTGCGTCTATGACGATGTCGTCGGGTGGCAAAATAAACAGTTCCTTGGGCAGGGGGAATTTACGCTGACCTTTGGCGATTATGAGGTGAGCCTGACCGTGCCGGCTGACCACATCGTAGCCGCGACCGGCATGATCCAGAATCCAAAGGAAGTACTCACTACTGATCAATTGTTGCGGTTTGAAAAAGCTAAGACTTCATTTGACAAACCGGTGATCATTGCTTCGCAGGCTGAGGCGATTCAGCGCGAGAAGATAAAATCCAAAGAAAAGAAGACGTGGAAGTTCAAGGCCGAGAATGTGAGAGATTTCGCTTTTGCGACTTCCAGAAAGTTTATATGGGATGCCCAGGCGGTGAAGGTTGGTAATAATACGCCGCTGGCCATGTCCTATTACCCCAAGGAGGGCAACCCGTTGTGGGAACAGGAGTCAACGAAAGCCGTGAAGGCCGCCCTCACGACATTTTCAAAGTATACAATCGACTACCCGTATCCGCATGCAACATCGGTTCACCATGCATCCCTCGGTATGGAATACCCGATGATCTGTTTCAATGGCGCCCGGCCCAACAAGGACGGGACCTGGTCGGAACGAACCAAGTGGGGATTGGTTGGCGTCGTAATTCATGAGGTGGGGCACAACTTTTTCCCCATGATCATCAATAGCGACGAAAGGCAATGGACCTGGATGGATGAAGGAGTGAACACCTTTGTACAATACCGGACGCAGGTGGAAAACTACCCCGACATGCCGCAGCGTCGCGGGCCGGCTTCCGGAATTGTTCCGTACATGCAGGGTGACAATGCAACCATGCGCCCGCTCATGACTAATTCTGAACAAGTAATACAGTTTGGTTCTGAGCAGTATGCGAAATGTGCCACCGGACTTAACATGTTGCGTGAAACCATCATGGGGCCGGAGCTTTTTGACAAATCGTTTAAGGAGTATGCCCAGCGATGGGCTTTTCGTCATCCCAAGCCGGCGGATTTCTTCCGCACCATGGAAGACGCGTCCGCCGTCGACCTGGATTGGTTTTGGCGCGGATGGTTCTACACCACGGATGCCTGTGATCAGACGCTCGAAAGCGTAAAGTGGTATACTGTACGAAAAGATGAAAAGTCTGTGGAGAACAAAGGAAGGACGTCAAAGCAAGGAGATCTGGCGGCTGGCGGAAAAAACAATCCGAACGACTTCAGCGCCGGGCCGGAACCGTTCTCGGTCATTCCAACAGACCCTCGGTTTTACCGGGAATTTCAGAGCCGGGTTGATGACAAAGCCCTTATTTCCAAAATGGAAAACAAGAATTTCTACGAGGTAACGGTTACAAACAAGGGCGGCCTGATGATGCCGGTGATCCTGGAGTGGACGTATAAAGACGGCACCACGGAAATACAGAAATTGCCAGCCGAAATATGGCGCAACAACGAGCAAAAGATCACCAAGGTATTCATGAAGGAGAAGGCGGTATCGAAAGTGGTCCTCGACCCAGGCAAGGAGACGTCAGACATTAACGAAATGGATAACGTATTTCCGAGGCCCCTGGCAGTGAATAAGTTTGATGAACTGAAAAAGAAAAATTGATCGACAGTAACCTTGTGTATATGAAAAATATTCTCGCAGTCGCCTGTATCCTATTTGCTTCATCCGCATGGGCTCAGCAACCTAAAAAGTGGGAAGGAAAATTTGAACAGTTGGACCAGATCCTTCCCACCCCAAACAGTTATCGGAGCAGTTCCGGGGCGCCGGGACCTGCATACTGGCAGCAGCGCGCTGATTACGAGATCAGTGTGGAGATTAACGATGAGACACAAGTGCTGACCGGGCTGGAGAAGATCACCTATTACAACAACGCACCGGAAGCGCTGAAATACCTATGGCTTCAGCTGGATCAAAATCTTAACGCAGCCAAAAGCATGACAAGCGAAACCGCTGCGAGCACCATCCGGGATTCCATTCCGGCGAAGTTTATTGCCACGTCTGTGGGTGCCATCGATTATGAAGGTGGGTTCACGATTCGCTCGGTGAAAGATGCTTCTGGTGCAAAATTGCCGACCATCATCAACTATACCATGATGCGAGTAGATCTGCCAACTCCCCTCAAAAACGGAGAAAGCTTTACGTTTTCTGTCGATTGGTCTTACAACATCAACGACCGGATGAAGTTTCCAGGCCGCGGCGGCATGGAATACTTTCCTGAAGACAAGAACTACATCTACACGATCGCTCAGTGGTTCCCGCGCATGTGCGTGTTTGATGACTACGAAGGGTGGCAGAACAAACAATTTCTTGGAGCCGGTGAATTTGCCCTAACGTTTGGTAATTACAAAGTGCGGATCACTGTCCCTTCGGATCACATCGTGGGGGCCTCAGGCTGGCTGCAGAATACCGCCGAAGTGCTGACAAAAGATCAACTGGAGCGCTTTCAAAGATCACAAAAGTCGTATGACAAGCAGGTGTGGGTGGTTACTGCGGAGGAAGCCCTGAAGAAAGAGAAGGAGCGATCCAGGAAAAAGAGCACTTGGGTGTTCCATGCGGAGAATGTCCGGGATTTTGCATTTGCGACCTCCCGAAAATTTATCTGGGATGCGCAAGCGGTAAAGATCAATAACTTTTCCATTCTTGCTCAGTCCCTCTATTCGCGGGAAGCAGTGCCGTTATGGCCCAAGGAGTCAACGAAGGCCATCATCCATGCCCTGGAAGTCTATTCAGCACGCACATTGAATTACCCATACCCAACCGCCTATTCGGTGAATTGGGTGGGTGGCGGAATGGAATACCCCATGATCAGTTTCAACGGCCGTCGTCCGAACGCGGACGGCACCTACAGTCAGCGTACGTTGGAATCTATGGTCGGCGTGATCGTGCATGAGGTAGGGCACAATTTCTTTCCGATGATCGTAAACTCCGACGAGCGCCAGAGCACCTGGATGGACGAAGGACTCAACTCCTTTCTCGAAAAAGAAACGATCCGCGAGCGATATCCAGATTTCGATATTACCTCCAACACCCCCAAAGGGATTGTGTCTTTTATGAAAGGCGACAAGTCGATCATGCGTCCGGTAATGGCGATGTCTGATAACCAGGCTGGCAGCTTTGGACCCAACGGATACAACAAGCCGGCGGCGGCTCTTACCCTCCTTCGCGAAACGGTGATGGGGCCGGAGTTGTTTGACAAAGCGTTTAAGGAGTATTCGCTGCGCTGGGCTTTCAAGCATCCTAAACCCGCTGATTTTTTTAGAACGATGGAAGATGCCTCTGCCGTTGACCTGGATTGGTTCTGGCGCGGCTGGTTCTATTCCACCGACCACGTCGATCTCACGGTAGATGAGGTAAAGTGGTTTCGGGTAAAATCCACCAAGGTTGATCCCGAAAAGAAAGGGGTAAAAGTCACCAAGGGAGATTTGGCAGCTCAATCTTCTGCGCGGGCCAAGGCCACAGACTTCAGCCAGGGGGCCCAGGAGATCAGCGTGCTGAATACACCCGATAATGCGTATGGGAATTTCCTGAGCCGCATTGATGACAATGCGATCCGCGGAAAGCTGGAGGGGAAGAATCTGTATGAGATCACCCTAAAGAACACGGGAGGACTTGTCTCTCCGGTCGTGTTGGAATGGACGTTTAAGGATGGGTCAAAAGAGATCGAGCGGCTGCCAGCAGAGATATGGCGCAACAATGAATGGGAAATCAAAAAAGTGTTTGTAAAGGAGAAGGAAGTGATAAACCTGGTCGTTGACCCGAACTTTGAAACCGCCGACGTCAATATGAGTGACAATGTTTTTCCGAAGAAGGCTGCGGAAAACAAATTTGACAAACTCCGTAAGGGGGGTAATTAGGCAGTACCGGCTTTAGGTTCCCGAAAAAAGTTTGGCGGCGCGTTCCAGGTCGACATTTCCTCCGGTGAGGATAACGCCGACGCGCTTGCCTGCAAATCTCGATTTTTCTTTCAGTACTGCCGCAAAGGGCACGGCGCATGAAGGCTCGACAATAATTTTAAGCCGTTCCCAAAGTAGGCGCATAGCTTCAATGATTTCCTGGTCGCTCACGGTAATGATGGTCTTTACGTTGTCCAGAATTATCGGGAACGTTTTGGTGCCAAGAGTGGTCAGCAAGCCATCGGCGACGCTGTCGGATTGGGCGGGTTCAATCTTGCCGCTTTTTATCGATCGGTATGCGTCGTCTGATCCCTCCGGTTCCCCAGCAATCACTTCGGTAGCGGGAGAAAAATAGTTTGCGGCCAAAGCGGTTCCTGCCAATAGTCCGCCTCCGCCTACCGGTGCGAGCAGGAAATCCAGGCCTGGTGCCTGTTCGAAGAATTCCCTTGCGCAGGTTGCCTGCCCTTCCATGACATCGTAATTATTGAACGGATGGATTTCAGTAGCTCCGGTTTTTTCGATAACTTCTTTCAAGGTCGATTCCCGGGCAGCAAGCGTTGGTTCGCATTCGAAGATTTCCCCGCCGTATGCGCGCACACCCCGCTTTTTGATTTCGGGAGCTGTGCGGGGCATGACAATGTACGACTGGATGCTCAGGATTTTTGCTGCCCGCGCCAGGGCCTGGGCATGGTTGCCGGAGGAGTGGGTGGCCACACCCTTTGCATGTTGATCTGGAGCAAGCTTCAGGATCGCGTTCATGGCCCCCCGCGCCTTGAAGGCCCCGACTTTTTGGAAATTCTCACACTTGAAAAGCACGGTGCAGCCAGCCAGGGCGTCAATGGATTCGCTGGTCATCACCGGCGTGCGGTGGATAAATGATTTTATGCGGTCGTGGGCGGCCGCAATGGATTGCTTGTCAGGGATCATGCGGCAATAAAGTAATTTCTAATTGTTATCCCGTCGAGATTCAAAAATATCGTCATTCGGTGACCCACTGTGCAACTTCTGCGACGGGTCGCCGCACGCCGGCCTGCGGCCATACCTTCGGGATTCCCACATGCAGAAAGCCAATCAGCCGATCGGACGGCCCCAGACCGAAGAGCGACTTGGCTTCCTCAAAGTATGTTACCCCTCCGGTGCTCAGGTAACACCCGACGCCATACGCGGCCGCAGTCAGGTACATGTTTTCAACTGCGCAGAATACGGCGCCTATCTCTTCCACTTCCGGTACGCGCTCCTTGTCATCTCGCTTCATGCCTACGGCAATGATGCACGCTGATTGCAGGGGCTTGGATTGCAGGCCAAGGTACCGCTGTTCCCGAAAGGACCCGTCTTTTACCGTAACCTGCTTATAAACCTCCGATTGAAACGCGGCAAGCCGGTGTATACCATTTCCTGTAAAAACGGTGAAACGCCAGGGTTCCGTGTTCTTGTGTGTGGGCGCACGTGTGGCATTTTCAAGCATTTGATTGACAATGAAGTCAGGCACAGACTCATCCCTATAGTCGGCTGGGAAAACAGACCGTCGTCTGTAGATCAGTTGATTTGCTTCCTCTTGGTTGAATTTCATACGAATTGCTTTTATAGCGAAGTTAAGTTTTATACCTTTTGCCCCATGCGCTATCTCATTGCTTTCCTTTTGTTGACATCCTGCTCACCGTTATACTTGCCAGGCACACGGAATACTCCTCTTTTCAGAGAACAGGGAGAAGCTCAACTCTCTGGTTTCATTTCCGGCGCCGGCGCCGAAGCCCAGGTGGCGTATGCGCTTACCGACAATGTGGCCGTGACCGGGTCATTTTCATATGCCAGTCAGAAGAAAACGAATCCGGATTACGATAGAAAGAACCTGTTTGGTGAGGTTGGATTAGGCTATTACGGTCGAAGCCGCTCTGTCCGCTACGAACTTTTTGCCGGATATGGAATGGGCCAAAGCACCAATTACGATGTCTACTATTTCTTCGCGCCTTTTTTTGGACAACAGGTGAATGTTGAGGCAACGGGGAAGGTCCAGCGAATATTCTTTCAACCATCCATCGGAACCAACAACCGCGGAACCAACATCTTCTTCACACCCCGGATTTCATGGGTAGATTTCTCCGAGTTTACCAGCGGCGCGATTTCGGTCAAGCCAGCGGAAAGCCCTAAACTTTACCTGGAGCCCGCGGCCACACTCAAATTTCATCTGGCCGGCAACTTGTATGGAATATTTCAGTTGGGTCTCACCGTGCCGATGGGAGATACGTTCTACACATACCAGCCGCTCACGGCATCCATAGGGTTGCAAATAGATACAGGAGGTCTGGGCACCAAGGTTTACAAGTAGCAACCATCCGATAATCAAACGCATGCCTGCTGGATTTGGCCGATGCGGTTACTGCCCTGCTCTGTGAAGAAGTCCTATGACTATATCGTAATCGGTGCCGGCTCTGCTGGATGTGTGCTGGCCAGTCGGCTGACAGAGGATCCGGCAACGTCGGTCCTTTTGGTGGAGGCGGGAGGAAAAGATTGGAACCCGCTCATTCATCTCCCCGGAGGGTACATGAAGCTTCATCACAGCAGCGTTGACTGGAACTGTTATCACACAGAACCCCAGGAACACCTGAACAATCGCCGGATTTACCACCCGCGCGGGAAAGTGCTTGGAGGATCCAGCTCAACCAATGCAATGGCATACATCCGTGGTCAAAAGGAAGATTATGACCAATGGAGGGCGCTGGGGTGCACGGGTTGGTCTTACGATGAGATCCTCCCGTATTTCATGAAGTCGGAGCACAATGAACAGTTTGAAAATGAATTTCATGCCCGGGGAGGATTGTTGAATGTCACCGAGGCATATTGGCATCACACATTGCTTGGTGAGACCTTCATCCAGGCGTGCGCACAATGCGGGATCCCTGTAAATCAGGATGTGAACGGGGCCATGCAGGAAGGCACGGGATGGTTTCAGTTTACCATGAAAAATGGAAAGCGCATGAGCGCAGCCCGCGCGTTTCTGGCGCCGGCCAGGTCCAGAGCGAATCTGACGGTAATAACCCGTGCGTTGTGTCAAACGATATTAATTGAAAAAGATGTGGCAACCGGAGTCGAACTGGTCTTGGAGGGCGGCGGACGGCTGATAGTAAGCGCGCGCAAGGAAGTGCTGGTCTCCGCCGGGGCCTTTGAGTCACCCAAGTTGCTTATGCTTTCCGGGATTGGGCCAGCAGAGGAATTAAAGAAGAATGGAATTGCATTGAAGAAGGCCCTTCCTGGCGTTGGAAAAAATCTGCAGGATCATTTGTTGTATCCGGTCAGCAGCCTCTGCAACCAGCCGATCAGCAACAATCAGTATTTGCCTGTGCATCGTCAGGTAATTGAAACCATAAAGTACTTGTTTACCCGAAGCGGGCCAATGTCAATCGGGCCCCTGGAAAGTGTTGCCTTTTTCAGGTCATCGACTGAAATCAGGACGCCGGATATACAATTCCAGTTTACACCAACCAATTCAGGGGAGGAGAAGGTGGTGGACATGTACGATCTCAGCACCTTTCCTTCATCGGATGGATACACGATTCTGCCAACACAGGTTAGGCCATTGAGCAGGGGTTACATTGGCCTTCGTACCGCAAATCCGGCTGATCCACCCATCATTGATCCACGCTACCTTTCTGATGAAACCGACAAGAACGTGCTGGTGGCGGGAGGGAAAAAGGCGGTTGAAGTGCTTGAGAGCGCGGCGTTTGATTCGCTGCGAATCCGGACCCATCTACCCCGGCAGAGAGACTCTGACGAGGATTGGCTTCGACACATTCAGGAAGTTGCAGAATGTGTATACCATCCTGTCGGCACCTGCAAGATGGGAGTGGATGAAATGGCCGTCGTCGATCCAACCCTGCGGGTAAGAGGGATTGACCGCTTACGCGTCGTTGATGCTTCCATTATGCCGCGCATCACCAGCGGCAATACCAATGCGCCGACCATAATGATCGGCGAAAAGGCTTCCGACATGATCAAGCGATCTGGAAGTACCGGTTGATAGCGCAAACGATCATATACGTCATTGAATTTTACTTATCTTTCCCCGATGCTATTGGTTTTTGATATTGGTAACAGCGACATCACGATGGGCCTTTGGAATAAGGCAGCGTGGCGCGTTTGGCGGATCCCTTCGCGGCCGGACCAACCTGAACTCTACTACGGCATCAAGGTGCGTGATCACTTCCTTGAAACCGGTATTCCCGTAGAGACGGTTCACACGCTGGTGATCAGCAGTGTTGTTCCTTCACTCACCGAGAAGATCCGCAATGTTGTTCGATCCCTTTTCAAGCGTGAGCCGGTGATGGTGGGGCCGGGGGTGTACGATAAGCTTCCTGTGGAGGTCTTGAATCCCTATGAGATCGGCTCGGACCTCGTTGCTAATGCGATCGCGGCTTATTTCAAAGTCAGGAAGACGTGCATCGTTGTTGATTTTGGAACGGCGCTTACGTTTACTACGGTTTCCGGCACCGGTAAAATTCTGGGAGTTTCCATTGTTCCGGGATTGCGTACCGCGCTGCGTTCACTGTCTCAGAATACCGCGAAACTTTTTGATGTACCGCTGGAAATGCCGACTTCAGCCCTGGGAATAAATACGGTAACCGCTATTCAGTCGGGAATCGTTATCGGGTACGAAGGCTTGGTGAAGCACATGGTGGGGACCATCCGCGCAGAGCTCAAAGAAGAGGCGCCGGCCATAGCTACGGGTGGGCTTTCCTTCATAATCACCTCGCTTCGAGGATTTTTTCAGTCGGTGGAGCCCCAGCTGACCCTGGATGGACTGCGAATCATCGGGGAGCTTGTGAACGGAGCAAATGGAGAAAAAGGGGCTAAAAAAGGCTGATCGGAGTTCTCGATAACGGTGTAAATTTGTTTACCAAAGGGTGAGGCATGAAGCACGCAGCATTAATCTTGTGTTGGGTAGTCCTCCTAAGCTCCTGCAAGGAGGTCTCTTTCCGGGAACCGCAGCCGCGGGGAGTTACCCCGTTGACGGAAATCCCCAGAGGACTGCACGGAAATTATGTTGGATTGGATGAACACGGAGACAATACCGATACGCTGGTCGTTGAATCCTGGGGATATCACTTCATGGATACCAAAGACAAAGATTGGCTGGGCCGGGGCGTCATCAGCGACTCGCTGGTGATCAAGTATTATCAGAATTACTATTTCGTGAATTTCCGTTCAGGTGACCAGTGGGTTCTGCGGCTGGTAAAACAGAAACCGAATGGCGCTATCGAATTCATGGCCATTCCGGTCAACGACGATGCAAAACGAAAAGAAATCCTGCGGAAGTTGTCCCGAAAGATAGGGGTAAAAGAAATTGAGAGAAATGGGGACACCTTTTACCAGATCGACCCTACCAAGGAACAACTGATCGACCTAATCAAGGACGGTTTCTTTACCGGAAACGAGTTACACAAAGTAAAGTAGCTTCGTGGGCCGACTCAGTTCTTCTTCTTTTTCAACAAATTCTGTAATTGCTGAAGCTGATTGACCGGGTCTTTTTTAGGCGTGGCCGTACTGTCTTTCCTCGTCGTGTCGGCTTTCGGTGCACTTAGTATATTTTTCAGCACATCATCCGGTTTGGCTCCTTGAAGAAGCTGCTGGGCAGCCTCCTGACTTTTCTGCGTGGCCATATTAGTAATCGCCTGTTTTACCTGTTCCTTTTGTTCGGAGGCGATCAGTTTAGCCTTTGGATCTTTCATGGTGCCTCCTAGTCCGATGGTGACAGGGATTTTGTCGGTCGGATTGGTGGAACCGGTTTGTTGATTCAGGAACCCCTGGAGTTGAGCGCCTGCCTGGCCTGCGGGGATCATCATCTTGAGGGAATAATCTATCGTGAGATCCAGGCCGGTAGTCCCGCTGATGGTGGTCGCGTAGTCTCCGAACTTAACCTCGAACGGCTTCACACTAAAGCGGCCGTTGTCAATGCTTGCCGACATAAGGACATCTTTAAGACTTACACTCTCCGTATTGTTCAGACTTGTCAGGGAGCTGATTCCGGAAAGCAGTTTGTTGCCGGTCAGCGCGGCCTGAGCAATCTTTAGCAGTCCGGCACCGTTCACCGTGGCCATGTTCGGCATCATCTTGTTGGTGAGTTCGCCGCTCAACTTGAAATCGGTGGAGAAATTCCCGTTGATCAACTTGGCGAACGGGGCATAGGTACTGATCACGGAAAATGATTGGGCGGCTTGTTGTATGGAGAGCTGCTCAATCTTCAAATCAAGATCATATTTTGGGTGCTTGATGTCTTTAGCGTTGTAGGAACCATTTACCACAAACGAGCCTCCAAGCATCCCGAATTTGAGACCACTGAGGTTGGCAATACCGTTGCGAAGAATGACATCACCCGAAGCGTTGGTCATCGTATAGTCCATCATCTTCACAGTGCCCACCGAGGACCGCAGCACGAAGTCAATATTTTCAGGAATTGGGAGGACTCCGAATGATGCCGTGTCAGCTTTTGCCGGGGTTCCCGAGTCAGACATAAACTCGTTAAGATCCAGAAGGCGAGAATTGAAATTCACAACACCCTTAATGGTCTCGTTATTGAGCACGTAGGCAATATAGTTTTCAATCTTGCCCGAGACGTTAAAATCACTTTTTCCAATAGTGCCTTCCATCTTGTTCAATTCTATTTTTTTAGGGTCGAAAGAAGCTGTGGCCTCTTTTAATGTGAACGCTGGCATGTCTTTCGTGTTATACCGAAAATCCTTAATGGAAGCGGTGCCGCTCGTGGGAAGTTTGTCGTAACGTTTTGCATTTACGTCCGACATCTTTCCCCGCGTCTCAACATTGGCCTTCACCTTTCCCGCCAGGGTCATCCCTTCCAGGGGAAAAATCTTTGTCATCTTTTCAAGGTCCAGACCTCCGTCGGCCTTTATGTCCCAGGAATAGTCATCGAGGTTCTGCAGGACCATCGTAGCGGTGAGTTTTTCACCGTCCAACACCATCGAAAAAGGATTCACGGTGATGGTTGTTTCGGCCATTTTGCCGCTGGTATTCTTTATGGTCGCGCGCATGGCAAGGTCCTGTAGCGGGACGGGGAATTTGGAGGACTTTACATACCCATCAGTCAGGCTCATGGAGGCATCGATCGAAGGAATAATCTTACGGAGACTGTCGTACACACCCTTGGCGGTAGCATCAACCGTGTAGAGTCCCCTCATTTCCATGCCTTCCATAGGGAACATTTTGGAAAGTTCACCCAGGTTCAGTTTCGCTTTAATGTTTCCGTCCATCTTGTAGTTCCTGAGATTTTCTACGCGCAGGCGGGCATCCAATGGATTGGAACCGAAATCCAGGTGCAGTTTCCGGAGGTCCACCACTGTGTTTTCCATCACTCCGTCCTGATTGTCGATCAACAATTCCAAGGCGATATTGCTGACCGGGGTGGGCAGGTCCGGGTACTTGAACATGGCATCTTTCACCACGAAATTGGTTCGGAAGGCAGGCATTTGCTTTTCGCTATAGGTGCCCTTTACAAATCCATCAAATGTCAGCTCACCGGCCGTCTCGATGCGTTTGAAATCCTTGGTATACATTCCGGGAATCAGGGAGAGCAAACTCTTAAAGGTGTTGGCAGGGCTCTTGAAAGTAATATCCATGGTGTAGGTATCCGGATTCATTTTGAACCAGCCGTCAAAGTGGACAACAAAATCATTGACTTTGGCAGTGTTCTCCTTGAACGTATAGGTCGAATAGTTATCACTGATGGCGATGACGGCTTCCATTTCGGCACGTTGACGATTAAGAAACTGCATGGTTCCCATCGATGTGGTTACCGTGTCGGCTGTGGTTCTTGTGGTAAGATCAAAAACGTCTTGGTTAAAATTACCGCTCCCCGTGTGGTTCAGTCCGCGCAACGAGAGGAAATAGGGTATGGATTCATCCTCATAAACCAGATCACCATCTACTACAGCCCAATGGTCGATGCCAAAGGAAAATGCCGTTGGCTCTGAAGAAACCGCTACCGTATCGGATGACGGCATGGCAATGTCATAGTTGGCCCGGCCGTCCTTAAGCACTTTCACATTTATTCGCGGCTTGAGCATGGTAATTCCTTTCAGCCGCAGTTGGTCTCCGAAAAGGACATCCGCCAGGTTGATTTCAATATCCAGCTGGTTGACAACGAAGAGGTACTGTCCCTCGAAAGGCGCCCGGTTGAATACCCCCAACTCCTTGATTTGGGCCGTGATATTCGGGAAATTCTTGAACGCCGTCAGACTGAAATTATTGACATCAAAAACCACATCGGCATTTACGTTCTTGGCGATTTCCCGATCAAGGGCTGCCTTGATGTCATCCTTAAAAAGTATGGGAAGGACGGCGGCTGCAGCGACCAGAAGTACGAGGAAGATGCCAAGCCCAAGAAGGATTCGTTTGAGGATTTTCATACCAGTTTGTGTTGCGGACTACAAATTTACGAATTCAGGAAGGAAAGAGGGCTAAAACCACCTCAACAATACATCAACGACTTTTTTCATGGCGGTGGTATAGGGTGGGTGCATCAAGTAAGGGGCCGCCCAACCTCCTTTCTGCCGTAGGACTGGTTTTTCATTTGAAAATGCCAGGAATCCATAATACCCGTGTGACTTCCCGATGCCGCTGTTGTTTACGCCCCCGAAAGGCAGATTGGGGTGTGTGAACTGCAGGATGCATTCGTTGATGCAGACGCTTCCGGCCGACGTGTTTTGCAGGATTGTTTCCTGGAAGGCTTTCCGATCGCTAAAAATGTAAAGGGCAAGAGGTTTCGGCAAACCGTTAATCATGGCAGTTACCTCCTCCACCGACCTAAACGTGCGCAATGGAAGTATAGGCCCAAAAATTTCTTCTTCCCATACACGGGCTTCAGGGGGGACATCGGTCAGGATTACAGGAGCGATAAAGTTTGTTTCTTTATTCATTTCGCCGAGTTTGACGGCGGTTGCCCCGTGACTGACGGCGTCAGCAATCAACTCATTCACCCGGTTAAAATGCCTTTCGTTTACCAGACGCGCATAGCTGGCTGATTTTTCGTCCACATGCTCGCCGTTCCCAAACAGGGTGTTCACTTCCTTCACCAGCCGCTTTAAGAATTCGTCCCTGACAGAATGATGGACCAGAACATAGTCCGGGGCAATGCAGGTCTGACCGTTGTTGATAAATTTTCCAAATGCAATTCTTTTGGCTGCGTCCTGCAGATTCGCTGAATCGTCAATCACGGTAGGTGATTTTCCCCCCAACTCCAGCGTTATGGAAGTGAGATTCCTCGCGGCTGCTTTCATAACAAGCTTCCCCACGGCGGGACTGCCGGTAAAGAAGATGTGATCGAAGGGTAAATCGAGCAATTGCTGCGAGACTTCAACGCCACCCTCGAGTACACAAACAACGTCTGTATCAAACACCTCCTCCGCCATTTCGCGGATCAGGCGTGACGTACCGGGTGTCATTTCTGAGGGCTTAATGATTACGGTATTGCCGGCAGCGAGACACGAAACAAGGGGACCCACACATAAACTGAATGGGTAATTCCATGGGGCAATGATCAGACAGCTTCCTTTGGGTTCGTGCCGGATTTCCGAACGTGTGCCGAGATAGGCGATGGTGGCATCCACTTTTCTGGGAGATGCCCATTGTTGGAGGTGCTTCAGCGCATGTTTTAATTCTGTCAGGACGGGGTAAATTTCAGAGGTATCCACTTCGAGAAGCGGCTTTTTAAAATCCGCGTGAACCGCCTTTTTGATGCGGTCTCTGTTGCCCTGTATCCATGCCTGTAATTCACGAAGTCGCTGCACGCGATTCGATACGGGTTCACGGCGTAGTTCCGCGCTCCTTTTCTTGTGCCGCTGCAGGTGCCCGGCAAGTTCTGTTTCAGTTGTTGGAATAACTTGCGTTTCCACGCCAAAGAATTTGAGAAATAAAAATAGGCCATTTGGAAGGAATGGCCTAATGAGATCTGGATGGGAAAACGCCTAGTTTGTAACGATACGCACTTCTACCCGACGGTTAAGCTGATGGGCCTCTTCGGTATCATCGTTGCTGAGCGGCTTTGAGCCACCATACGCTTGCAGCCGGATCCGATTCTTGCTCACGCCCCGGCGGATCAGGTAATCCCTCACCGCATCCACCCGTTCTTCCGAAAGTTTTATGTTCAGCTTGGCATCTCCCCGGGTATCGGTATGACCTTCCAACTGAATGACCATGCGCGGATGACCGTGAAGCATTTCGGCCACCTTGTTAAGTTCCGGATAGGATTCAGGACTGATAATGAAGGAACGCTGTTGAAAGATCAATGCTTCCAGGCGCATCACCTTGCCTACATGATGTTCGGATTGGGCATCCATAGAATTAGGGGTGGCTGCCTCCAATTCGATATCCTGCAACACTTTTCGATCGGCATTGGAAGCTGCAGGATCAAGCATATACTTCGCGGCAGAAAAGCCCGGCGCTTGTACTTCGATGGAATACTTGACGTGCCCGTACATGGGGAATAAATAGCTGGAGCCGTTCAGGATGCCTACAATGTTTCCGTAGGGCTGACTGTGGTAGGTAATTCTACCGGTAACTGCCTCCTTGGTGGCTTTGTTAAAGATCTTTCCCTGCGCATACGTAAGCGTGTCCTTTTGCTGCGCGAATGCAGCGACGTGTATGAAGAAGGCAAAGGCCAGGATGAGCGTTGTCCGAATCATTTACTTGGTTAAAGTTTAACAATGCTGAATTCTACGCGTCGGTTCTTCTGACGGCCTTCGCGCGTGGTATTCGGGGCCACAGGCTTGTCCTCTCCGAAGAAAACGGTGGAGACACGTTCTTTAGATATTCCCTTTCCGTTCAGATAGCTTGACACGGCCGTTGCTCTCCGTTTGGAAAGGCCCCTGTTGTATTCCGCAGGTCCTGTAGCATCGGTATGGCCAGCAATTTCAACGGTCATGCCGCTGTTCTTTTTCATCAGATCAACAATCCGGTTTAGCTCCGGGAAGGATTCGTCGCGCAATACATCCTTATCAAAGTCGAAGAAAATATTATTCAGCGTAATCATCGCCTTGGGTTCGATCACAGCCACTTCGATCGGGGCCAGTGTGATGTCGCCGGTCCGCACGATGCCGTCCTGCGTATAGCTGGTGAGATCGAGGTTTTGATTAGAAGAGAGGTGACCCTCGGCTTCAGCACGAACGCCGTACTTCACGCCGCCGGGGAGGTGAATTTCGTATTCTCCGGTTTCCGGATTGGATTGGGCAATGCCAATTTCCTTTCCATCCGGCAGGCGCTCATAAATGATTTTCGCGCTGATGGGTTTCCCTGTTTTGGAATCGATGAGTTTGCCCCGTACAATGACAACAGGGTCCGGTGTGCGGTAGATGGGAAGCTTGACACGGTAGATGTCCGCATTCTCATCGGAAATACTGCGGGAGTAATATGCAAATTCACTCCCCGAGGGTATGTTGAAGAATAGGTCGTCGAGTTTTGAGTTAATATCCGGCCCCATGTTCTGCGGCTCCGACCAATTCGTCCAGGTATCATCAAGACGGCTGCTCATGTAAACATCCGACGCGCCGAAACCGCTGAACCCATTCGACGAAAAATACATCGTCTTGTCATCGGAAGCCAGGAACGGGGCAGACTCCTCGTTGGCGGTGTTGACAACATTGCCAAGATTAAGCGGCTCCGACCAGGTGCTGTCATTTTTAAGGAAACTTACGTACAGATCGCGACCGCCGTAGGAATCTTCACGTTCCACCGACATCAAAAGGGTTTTGCGTGTGTTGCTCAGGAAGAAGTTTGCCTTCTCGTTGAAATTATAGTCGTTCTCAATTTGAATCGCTTTGGGCGATGTCCAGTTTCCATTGACATGGCTGCTGATGGAGACACCGGCAAGCATTTTTCCATTCGGCATGTATTTGTTGCCAAGCACCAGAACGGTTTGCCCGTCGGGCGTTGAAGCCACTGCATTCACAAAATTTGGCCCCGGGTTGTTAAACCGCGCCCCCATGTTTCTTGCCAGGGTCCAGGTGCCATCAGGCCCCAACTCAGAAAACCAGATATCTTCTTTATCATTTACCCCGCCCATGTTTTCCGGATGGTTTTTCCGGGAGAAGTACAAGGTTTTTCCATCAGGTGACAACAGGGGATTCAATTCGCTGTAGTCGCTGTTTACGTTCTTGTCAAGCGGTTGGATAATAAGCCCTTTGCTTAACAACTCAGGAATGGAAATATCTGCAATGATGGGGATGCTCACATCGGCAATGGCCACCGCATCAATGGAGAAATAATCCACCACGGCTTCCCCGTCAAACAGCAGTTTAATGGCTGTTACCTTGTACGGCGTTTGTTCCAGCATCACGTTAAGCATTCGGCCCTGTTCGGGAATCCGGCCGGGATTGAGGCTGTGGAGCAGGTGCTCGCCCCCGCTTTCGTCGTACGCGAAGACCTTAAAAAGGGCAGAGGGATTGTACGATTCAGCGATAGCCACCTGTCTGATTTGCATGGGCGTTGCAAAACCCAGCTTTATGAATTCTTCCCGTTTGGGCTTGTCGGGTGTCCAGGCATTTGGGTTTTGGCCTGCAGCAGGCAGCACATTTGGCTTCCCCAAGGCCTGCTGGGCGGAGTACTGAACGGGTGTTAGCTCGCTGGAAAAGTCTACGACCGTAGACGCCCATTGAACTACCTGGCCATGTCCGTTCACAAAACAAACGAAAAGGACCAGCGTTGTGAGTAAATTTCGCTTCATACAGGAAAGGGAGTAGGGGTACAAATCAAGAGTTAAACATAATTAAAAATTATCAAATGAAGAGGGCCTAAATGGCCCGATGAAACAGGGGCTATTCGAGAGAAGCTTTGTTAAAAAGAAGAAAACCCACATGAAGAAGGACGCCCAATTGGGTTTTCTTGTCGTCATAGTAATTGACACTCAGGCTGATTGGCCCGATGGTCGAATGCATAACGAGTCCTGCGGTGCCCGCAAAGAAAATGGTCTTTATTTCACCCGCCAACTCAGGCGCCTGGTTGGCGCCCTGCGTGATGGCCTCCAACGGCTTGAAGAGGTATCCCTCCAGCCTGAAGTCAAATTTCTTACTCACCGTAAAAACGTTCCTCCATCCGCCGGCGACAAAATTGAAGGACCTGAAATTTTGCAGCAGCAAGGTCCGTGAATCCTGCATGGGAAAAAATCCTGGCGCATTGATGATGGTCCCTTGGAAGTTGTCGAATAGCGGCTGATTAGAGAAGCTGCCGTGCAGATAGTACCCCGAACTGTATATCCCGGCGTTGAAGTATTGCTCCATGATCACCGTTCCTCGCAGCCAGGTTCTACGGTTTTCCGGGATCACCGTTTTTGCCAATGCGGAAGTTGTTCCTGGGATGAGATTTTCCCGCAGGTCAAAATAGTCAAGACCAAAAAAGAATGATTTGCCCAACGAGGCATACTGCTTCCGGTTCAGAGAATTGGTAGACAAGCTGATGCCGTATCGTCCTCCCGTTAGGGTGAGTGCATCCAGGGTGTCTGAAGAGACAAGCACATCACGGTTGATGTATTCATCCTTGTTGCTGATGAAGTACCCTTCGAGGGAAGCCCTGAACTTTCTTCCAACAGGAATACCGATGGCCGCTCCTACCTTGCGGTCGATCCGCTTGAGGATCGTGGAGTTGGACTTCTTCACGATGATGTCATTACCCTCAACGAAGTTCCACCCGTTGAAGGTAGCCTCCGGCTCGATGTAAAAACGATTGATGCCCGGAAAATCAAGTCGTGCTTTCGCCTGGGCGGATTGATAAAAATTTCCCGTGTAAAAGTTTGCCTGGATGTGGGTAAGGAGACGGTTGAAATAATAATAGTTGAGCCCCAGGAATATGTTGGAAAAATTACGTGTTGCGATCACTCCGCCGAAATCGACCTGGAAATTATTTTTCGGCCTGTTGGCAAGAAGGAAATTGAAGTGATTGTTTGTGCTGTCAAAAGTAAAACTTGGATACAGGTTGCGAAAATAGTCGTCTGAAACGAGTCGGTAGTACCCTTTTTTGATATCCGAAAAGTGGCGAGGTTTCTGAGTGCTCTTGAAAAGACGCTGAATAAATCTTCTCTGATTCTTGTTGTGACCACTTATCAAGATGCTGTCCACTAATAATGGGGAGGTACGGTTATTGAAAAGATTCCGACGACTGGCGACTTCTTCGCAGGAACGACGAGTCAGAATTTTTTCCTTTAGCTCCGGCATTTTCCGAATCGTTTCATTGTATCCACTATCGATGAAAGCTTTTACCTTGGTGAAATCAAATCCTGTAAGCCCCTTCAGATCAGGCTGAATGTAAACCCCGGAGGGAGGAACCCGATCGGGATTCGACTTGTCCATCAGTAGATAAAGCAGGTTTTTGGAAATCAGTTTATCATCTTCACCCGTGGGGTATTCGTCATAAATCTTGCTCGCGACGTTGGACCCGATCACCACGTCTGGAAGAAATTCCCGCTGAGCCACGTCAACAGGAAAATTGTTGTACACGCCGCCGTCAAAAAGATACTGTCCGTCGATGCGGATGGGTGAATAGAAGAACGGAACCGTTTGCGTAGCGCGCAACGCATCACCGAGCGATCCTCGCTTGAGGACTACCTCACGTTGGGTAAAAATCTCTGACGCCATGACGCGCAGGGGAACGAACAGGCTGTCAAAATTCCCGCGGGCAATGGCAGCGGGCTGGGCCATTTTTTCTGATATCGCAAAGTTCAGCGCAATGTCGTTTGCCAGGCTGGTATTTAAATTGAAACTAAAGGTGGAGTCCAGCAGCAGGTTGAGCCGTACAAACGAAGGCCGGTTGTCATCCTTATTATAAAAATAGTTGAACCCCCCATCCAAATCACCGTTGATCCATCGACGCAGTTCATCTGACAACATGAGATTTTCAATCTGATCTGGACTCATTCCTGCGGCATAACATCCGGCGACGATTCCGCCCATGGAGGTGCCCACCACATAATCAATTGGAATTTCATGCTCTTCGAGCGCCTTCAGAACACCGATGTGCGCAAAGCCCTTGGCAGCACCACCACTCATCACGACTGCAACCTTTTGTGCCTGACCCGCTAGGGAGGCAAGAATCAAAAGGACGGGAAGAAGCCTTAGTCGCATGCTACGTGTTCTGGGTCTGTGCGCAGACTTTCTGCTATTGGACAATTGGGATATACAATCAGTTGCTCGATGCCAGGATCGGAGGCTCCGGGAGTGCGATACCGTCCAGTTTCCTTTTTACGTGAATCCAGGCACTCGAAAAATCAGTCACGAACTCATCCAGGATGGGTTGGGAAGGAGGAAGTTCAACGCGTAACGCGTCCACCTGCACACCGTTTTTCCAAAACCGATAACACAAATGAGGCCCTGTCGAGAGGCCCGTGCTCCCAACGTATCCGATGGTTTCACCCTGAACTACCTTGCGGCCGGGGCGCATGCCCGAGGCGATTCTTGACAGGTGCAGGTACTGCGTGGTGTAGGTTCCGTTGTGACGTATCTTCACAAAGTTTCCATTGTTTCCGTCGTACCGCGCCTCGAGGATGATTCCTTCGCCAACGCTTCGGATGGGGGTGCCCGCAGGCGCGGCAAAGTCGGTTCCGCGATGAGCCCGAAAGACACCTGCTACCGGATGAAACCGTCGAAGATTGTAACGGGAACTGATTCTGGTAAACTCGATGGGATACTTTAGCAGGGCTTTACGAAGACTCTTTCCCTCGTTATCAAAATAGTCCATGCCGTTTCCTTGATCAAAAGGAATGGCATAGTAGGGGTTGTTGAAATGTTCAAAGAATATGCCGCCAATCTTTCCAATACCAATCACGCGGCCCTCCACCACCTGCTCTTCATAAAACAGCTTGAACCGGTCCCCCTTTTGCAGCCGCTGAAAGTCTAACTGCCAGGCGAAGATATCCACGAACCGATTGGTTAGCTCGGGTGAAATTCCCTGCACGGCGATGGTTTCTGCCAGCGAGGAGCCAATGACGCCGGCCACCTCGCGTTGCCGGATTTGCAGTGGATGGCTTCCGGGTTCAATGCGGAGAGAGTCCTTGAAATGGAAGACGAAGAAATCGGTCGGGCTGGTTTCGTAGATCAGGGCCTGCAGGGATTGCAGGGAGTCGCGGTTAACCAGTAGAACGTACTTGTTGTTGTAGGCAATACGGCGGAAGTCAAAAACCTGGCGTGGCACCAGATGCAGCTTTTGGATATTTCCCGGAGCCACATAGTATCCGGCCAGCAAATCTACAAAGCGCTGATTGCGTTTAACCACATCTTCCACAACATGCAGGTGATTTACCTTCATGCCGTAGAGCATGACGGGTTGCTCAATTTCCGTTTCTTGGTGCGCAACCGTATCAACAGCAAAATCCCCTTCCCGGGAATACGAAAGCGAGAGACGGTCAACGAGGGGGATTCCTACGATGACAAGGGTAATGAATGCAACGAAACCAACTATGAACTTTTTCCAATTCTTCACTCCAGAGGGTTTGAATTCAGCCGCAAAGCTACAAATTTAGGGGTAAAGCGCTTTGTATTTCTGCTTGCCGCGTTCCAGAAACTGTGCAAACTTTTCCGGATCCCTGTCGTACCCATAGGGCCAGGCGACAAGCCGCTCATCCGCTCCAACCAAAACGTAGAATGGCTGGGCATTATTCTCCAGGTTTGTGATTTGAAGGTCGGCATTCTGCTTTCCGAGCGTTTTTTTCTCCTTCTTGTCGTAAGACGATACGTACCAGTCCTTTTCAGGCAGCTCCATTTTATCGTCAACGTATAAGGCAACGACAACAAAGTCATTGCGAAGAAGCCGGAGCACCTTCGGGTCGCTCCAGACAACGGCCTCCATCTCACGGCAGTTGGTACATCCATGACCGGTGAAGTCAATAAAGAGCGGTTTCTTTTGCTCTCTTGCACAGGCAAGCGCCTGGTCATAATCAAAGTATCCGGGAAGTCCGTGTGGCAAATGGAGGAAATCGGCATACTTGGGGGGTGTACATCCCGCCAGCGCGTCGCCGTCACTATCACTCTTCGCGAGATTAAAGTCGTGGGTGTACAGCGGCGGAAGGTAGCCTGCCAACGCTTTCAGAGGCGCACCCCAAAGCCCGGGGGTGAGGTATACCACGAAAGAAAAAATGAAGGTCGATAACAGCAAGCGGGGCACGGTCACATGCTCCACGGGCGAATCCCCTTTCATTGGCAGTTTGCCAAGCAGGTAAACGCCAAGCAGCCCGAAGATGACGATCCACAAGGCAATGTTGACCTCCCGGTCAAGGAGCCCCCAGTGATATGCCTGATCGGCAATGCTGAAGAACTTCAGACAAAGCGCCAGTTCAAGAAATCCCAACGTGACCTTTACCGAATTGAGCCAACCGCCTGACTTGGGCATGCTTTTGATCCACTCCGGGAAAAAGGCGAATAACGTAAAAGGAATAGCAAAGGCCAGCGAATAGAAAAACATAGCCAGCACGGGTTTCACCACCTGGCCCCCGGCGGCGAGCACCACGACGTTGCCAACAATGGGAAGGGTGCACGAAAAAGATACGAGCACCAGGGTGGCTGCCATGAAAAAGATTCCGATCAATCCTCCTTTTTCTGCCTGACGGTCGGCCTTGTTGACGAGTTGATACGGAACAGTAATTTCAAACAATCCGAAAAAGGATAGTGCAAACACGATGAAGGCCGCAAAAACAAAAAGGTTGGGGGCCCAGTGCGTGGCCACGGCGTTGAGCCCATCGGCGCCAAGCAGAACGGCAAACAATGTTCCTGCAAGCGTGTAGATCACAATGATCGACAAACCAAAAATTACAGCCTTCCGGATACCTTCCCGCTTCGTTTGATTGTCCTTTAGAAAAAAGGTTACCGTCATCGGCACCATGGGAAATACACACGGGGTGATGAGGGAGGTGAGACCCAGGATAAAAGCGAAAATCAGGTATCCAAGCAGGGACTCTTTCTGGATAGTCGACTCCCCTTCCAGGATCGAAGGGTCCAGTATTGGTCCGGAGGAAGCGCTTTGCTTGTAGTCAACGACTTCCGCCGAATCAGGAATCACCGGAATGGGCGGAGAATATGCCTGGGAACTTCCAGTGACGGTAATTTTTGTGAATGAAAAATCATCATCAAACGGGATGCATTTTCCATCCACATCGCTGCACACCTGGTATTCGTAATTGCCTTCGATAAGAAGCGGAGAGCTGAGCACTTTTGCTTTTTGCCGGAACGCTCCGGTGCCCTTGAATATTTTCACATCGCAATCAAAGATGTCGTCGTGCTTCGCGATCGGGTTTACGGCAACCACTCCCCCAACGAGCTGATAGCTGGGGTGTGGCTTGAAAGTGAAGGATGTTTTTATGGGTCCGTCTTCGCAGGGGAATTCGCTGGAATAGAGGTACCAGTTTTTGTCAATGGTCACCTTGAATATCAGATCGATGTCCGTGCCCACGGCCGCGGAGGAGGCAGAGGCCGATGGCGTCCAGTGTGCGGGGGTGAGAATCTGACCCCGAGAGACCTGGACAGTAGTGAGGAATAAAAGGATCAGGACGGTTCGCATAGGGAGGTTAGTCATGGATTGTAAAGGTAACGCTTGTGCGACTAAAATGGTTTGGTTCCCGCTCCCTAACTAAAAGCGCTAAATCTGGTAACAAAATTCAATTTTCCTACGTTTCGTAAGGCATTGAATTGAGATGAGGAATAATTATCTTCCAGTTTCGATCGAATAAACTAACCACCAAACCATCCTTTCCATGAACCGAAAATCAATTGCTGTTGCAATCGCAGCATCCCTGCTCTCATTGGTCCTTCAGGCACAGACCGCCGATGAGATTTTAGCGAAATATTTTACCAATACCGGCGGCCTTGAAAACTGGATGAAACTAGCGTCCAGGACGTCAACTGGTAAGGCGTTTATGGGTCAGGAATTTCCGATGACAATCTACGAGAAGGCCCCCAACAAGCAGAAAATGGTTATCAATGTGCAGGGAACGGAATTGATCCCGGTTGCCTATGATGGGACAACAGCCTGGAGTCTCAATCCGTTTGCCGGAGGCAAAGACCCGGTAAAGATGGATGATGAGCAGGCGAAGGAAGTCAAAGACGAAGAGTTTCAGGATGATTTTATTGATTATAAGAAAAAGGGACACGAAGTGACGTTGGAAGGCATGGAAGAAGTAGACGGCGTCAAGTGTCATAAGATTAAACTGGTTCGCAACAAGAACAACGACCGGGAAGACATCACGGAAGTTTACTATTTCGATTCTGAAAACTTTGTGCCCATTGTTGTATCGCAGTTTGCACGAACCGGTCCCGCCAAGGGGATGGAGATAAAAACCTATTTGAGTGATTATCAGGAAGCGGGCGGCCTCATATTTCCATTTTCCATGGAACAAAAAGTAAACGGGCAGGTGGCTATGAAAATCGTTCTCGAAAAGATAACAGTCAATGACGTCATTGACGATAACGTATTTGTTTTTCCAAAAAAGTAAAGTACCTGATATTTCATCAAAGGATTTACGAGGTCGGTCTCGTTTAATATTGACACTATGAAAAAAATTCTCATCAGTATCCTGGTAGGCGTTTCGATCACGATGGCAGGCCAGGCTCAGAGTGAACTGTCAGGCAAGGCCCTGCTTGGCGGTCTCCGGGCCCGTCAGATTGGCCCCGCCACCATGAGCGGGCGCATCTCCGATATCGAAGTGGTAAACCGGAAGCCTACCATTATTTACGTCGGGTCTGCCAGTGGGGGCCTTTGGAAATCGGTAAGTGCTGGCGCCAACTTCCGGCCGGTCTTTGACGACTACACGATGTCCATTGGCAAAGTGACGCTGGATCAGAAACATCCCGATACAGTTTGGGTCGGAACGGGTGAGCCGTGGGTAAGGAACTCCGTCAGTGTAGGAACGGGCGTGTACAAGTCGGTGAACGGCGGGACTACATGGAGTTCCATGGGCCTTAAAGACTCTGAACGCATCAGTGACATCATCATTCATCCGGACAACGGGAATGTGGTGTATGTGGCGGTGCAGGGACACCTGTGGAATGCCAACACGGAGAGAGGCGTCTATAAGACGGTGGATGGAGGAAAAACCTGGGAGCGCATTTTGTATATCGATGAAAACACCGGGTGCGCCGACATGGAGATGGACCCCAAAAATCCAAATATTCTTTATGCCGCTATGTGGAGCCATCGGAGGTACCCGGATTTTTTTGACTCCGGATTCACCGGTACCAGCGGGTTGTTCAAAAGCATTGATGGGGGAAAAACATGGAACAAAATTCACAACGGCCTTCCAGCCACCATGCTGGGAAGGATAGGAATTGCCGCGGCACCTTCGAATCCGAGTGTTTTGTATGCAAGTGTGGAGGCCAAGGATATCAAAGGATTGTACAAGTCGACAGACGCAGGGGCGCAATGGAAACTGGTGAACAGCGATTTTAACAACGGTGTTCGCCCCTTCTATTTTTCAAGATTGACAGTTGATCCAACGTATGACAGCATCCTGGTCAAATGCGCATTCACACCCATTATCAGCACGGATGGCGGAAAAAAATTCCGGTCTATCGGCAGCGTACACTCGGATGTACATGCGGCATGGATTGATCCATCGAACTCCAATCACATTTTGCTGGGTACCGATGGCGGTGTGTACGAGTCGCTGGATCAGGCGTATACATTCAAGATGTGGATGAACCTTCCGGTTGGACAATTCTATCACGTCGCTGCAGATCAGGAAACGCCTTACAATCTTTATGGAGGGCTCCAGGACAACGGATCCTGGTTTGGACCATCTCAAAAGCCAGGGGGAATTACAAATAAGGAATGGGATGTTACCTACGGAGGTGACGGATTTTGGACCTTCCCTCATCCAACAGACAACAACATTGTATATGCTGAATACCAGGGTGGTCACATGGCGCGCTATCACAAGAAGACGGGCCAGGCAAAAGACATTAAGCCGTACCCTGAAAAGGGCGGCCCCAAACTCCGCTTCAACTGGAATACACCCATCATTCAGAGTCCGAATAAACCTGATCGGATTTATGCGGGCGCACAATTCCTGTTTTTGTCCGAGGACCGAGGCGATTCCTGGAAGAGAATATCGCCTGACCTAACTACCAATGACCCCAAGCGGCAGCGGCAAAGTCTCACCGGCGGCTTGTCTATTGATAATTCTTCCGCGGAGAACAACGCGACCATCTATTATGCGGCAGAGTCTCCAAAGGATGAACGGGTGATATGGGCAGGAACCGACGACGGATATCTTCAGGTGACGGATAATCAAGGCGCGACGTGGACAAATGTCACGAAGAATATGATTGGCCTGCCTTCCGGGAATTGGTGCTCCTCTATCGAGGCAGGACACTTTGATCGGAATACGGCCTACGTAACGTTCGACAATCACCGCAACGGCGACATGAAAGCATATGTTTATAAAACAACCGACCTGGGCAAAACATGGACGCCGCTTGCAACGCCTGAAATCGAAGGGTATGCGTGGATTATTCGGGAGGATCGTGTGAACCCCAATCTCCTTTTTCTTGGTACGGAGTTCGGACTCTACATCTCCCTGGATGGCGGAAAGAAATGGACACGCTTTGAGAATAATGTTCCGCGGGTTGCCGTTCACGATATTGTCGTTCATCCGAAAGAAGATGCGGTCATCTTGGGAACCCACGGGCGTTCCCTCATGATCATCGACGATGTTTCTCCGTGGAGGCAGCTCACACCGGAGGTTATGGCTAAATCGATGCATTTTTTTGACATCAAACCCACAATCCTGAAAGATCCTGGCGCCGGAGGGGGCTGGTTTGGGGGTGATGGCGATTATGTTGGTGAGAATCCCAGCAGCGTGGCGAAGATTGTCTATTTCATGAACAAACGTCACACCTTCGGCAAGATGTCTATCGAGGTGTATGATCAGCAGGATAATTTGCTGCGGGAACTTCCGGCTGGAAAAAGTGCGGGAATCAACGTGGTAGATATGACGGCCACGCTGGAGAAGCCCAAGGCAGCGCCGTCTGAAAACCCACAAGCCCTGTTTGGATCCATTTTCGGTCCGAATCTCCCGGCGGGGACATACAAAGTGAAAGTCATAAAGGGTAAGGACGAATACCTCACCACTTTCACCCTCAAATACCCTGACAATTCGCCGTACACCGCAGAAGACAGGAAAGTGCAGCAGGATGTTACGATGAAACTTTACGAACAGTCGGAAGAACTTGCATACATATACGCTGCCCAGGAGGGGATGGTCAGTCAGGCAAAAGCCGTGGTATTGAAGAATCCGAAGTTTGGGAAAATTGTCACCCCGTTCATCAAGGAGCTCGAGGAACATAACAGCGCACTCGTTTTCCGTGGAGGTGATTTTTATATTAATACCGAAGAGAAGTTGGCTGAACAGATTTCAGAGCTCTACGGCCAGGTCAGTTCCTATCCGGGCCGACCGGGAAATGCGCAGATTGATCGCGCCGTTACATTGGACGATGAGCTCCGGAAGGCGAGCCTGAAGTTTGAGCAATTGCGAACTGAGAAACTTAAGAAAGTAAATTCGACGATCACGTCTGATAAAATCTTCCAACCAATCAGGGCGCTCACAGTGGACGAATTCAGGAAAGGCGAATCAGGCGGGGGCATCAACCCGAAAAACCCCATGGGATCTGCCTGGCAGATCATGCGTATTCACTGATACGAAAAACCCGGAATGTCCGGGTTTTTTTTATGCTTTACTCAGGCCTTTCCGAATTGTTGGTGAAACGCCACGATTGTTTCAATACCGATGAGAAAATTCTTGATGCCATAGTGTTCGTTGGGGGAATGCAGTGCGTCGGTATCCAATCCAAAGCCCATGAGTACGGTATCCAATCCCAGTTCCTTTTTAAACAAAGCGACGATGGGAATGCTTCCTCCATCGCGGGTTGGAATCGGCGCCTTCCCCCACACTTCCTGAAAGGCCCTGCTGGCCGCTTTGAACGCTTTCGAATCGGTTGGTGTAACAGCGGGCTCTCCGCCGTGGTGCGCTGTTATCTTAACCTTGACTGATTTGGGAGCGATCGATGTGAAGTGCTTTGTAAACAATTGCGTGATCTGCGCGGGGTCTTGATGGGGGACGAGGCGCATTGAAATTTTTGCGGAAGCCTGTGACGGCAATACGGTCTTTGCCCCTTCGCCGGTGTATCCTCCCCAGATACCGTTTACATCCAGTGTAGGGCGGATTCCGGTTCGCTCCAGGGTGGTATATCCCTTCTCGCCCCGGATCTCTTCGATCCCCAACTCTTTCTTGTAGGCAGCCAGATCAAAGGGAGCTTTGTTCAAGCCTTCTCTTTCCGCGGCGCTTAATTCCGCCACAGCGTCGTAAAAACCAGGAATCGTAACGCGGCCCTGATCATCATGGAGGGACGCAATCATCTGGCAGAGCACATTGGCAGGGTTATCGACGGCGCCACCGTAAACGCCAGAATGGAGATCGCGGTTTGGGCCGGTAACTTCCACTTCCATATAACTAAGACCACGCAACCCCGCGGTTATCGACGGCTGATCCAGAGAAATCAATGAGGTATCGGAGATCAGGATGACATCCGCCTTCAGTTTGGCCTTATGCGCTTTCACGAAAGCACCAAGGTTGTCAGAGCCCACTTCTTCCTCCCCCTCAATCATGAATTTTATGTTGCATGGAAGGCTCTTCTGTGCATGCATGATTTCAAAGGCCTTGATATGCATGTAGAATTGCCCCTTGTCGTCACATGCCCCCCGCGCATAAATTTTTCCATCACGGACAGTCGGTTCAAAGGGAGGCGTATTCCATAATGCCAGCGGATCCGGAGGTTGTACATCGTAGTGTCCGTAAACGAGGACGGTAGGATTTGAAGGATCAACCATTTTTTCTCCATATACAATGGGGTGCCCTTTGGTTTCCATGAGCTCCACCTGATCGGCGCCGGCCTGTGTCAGTTTTTCGGCAACGAAAACGGCGGCATCACGTACCGCCCCCTTTTGCTTGCTGTCCGCACTAACGGATGGAATGCGAAGGAGCTCAAATAATTCAGCCAGATAGACTTCTTTATTTTTTTCGATGGTCTCTTTGATGGCACTCATGAGAAAATTGATTTGGTATAATGATTTTCAAAATAGATCATAGCCGAATTATTTCGGAACGGCATAACCGATGAAATAATGTACTTCGGGATCTGCGATTAATTCATGGGTGGCTCCTTATCCGGAACCCGGAATACAATAAAGACCGGCTCGGTCTTAACACCGGCCATTTCCATGCGCTTTTTAAGTTCTTCGGAATTGATCACATCCTTGGCCTTTTGAAAATCATCGGTCGCGAAAAGAATATTTACCATCCTGGGGCTCTCAGCATTGGTAGAAATGGCGCGAAGTTCAAGGTTGGCTTTGGCCCGCGTGGGTTCATCTTCATCAAAAATCTTTTTCCAGCGGTCATAGTCTTCCACTTCGTGGGAAACCCCCAGGCGGTAAGTCTTGGGCGTGGTCGAAAGCGCACGAAATTTTACATCAAAAAAATTAAAGATCGGATCCGACGTCACGCCTTCTGCCAGCAGATTTTCTTTGAACTCCGCGGAGGCAAAAGCAGATTTCGCATCCGCATGACTCTTCGTCAACTCAAAAATCGTAACGAGGTTGGGATCCTCCGGACTCGAATAAATACTAAGCCTTGATTCCGGATTGGAAAGACTCTTATACGCCAGTAGCCAGGTCTTGAAGTCGCCCACTTCGTGGGTAACAGCCACGGCGGTGTATCCCGAGTATGGGGTAAGTTTCACAGAATCAAAGGCAAGAGAATTGTCGGTGGTTTCGGTACGCTTGGTGCCGCAAGCCAACAGCACCAGCAGCAAGGCTGCAAAAATACCCGAAGAGCGAACGATGCCTTTGAATTTGACCATAAGGGGTTGAAAAGTTAGTAAAATTCCTGGAGTTCCTCGCAATTTACGTTGGCCAGAATACCCGGGGAATACGTAGTTGAGGCATGTAACTGGCTTGTTACCTGGACGAACCACAGGGCATAGATTTACGTTTAAAGTATACAACCACTACGTTATGAAAACGACCAGCAATTTGGCTATTCTGGAGTCTTTGGACGCCATGGATACTGCCCAGAAAGAGAGGGTCCTGCACTACATCCGGGAAATCTTTCAGAAAGAGCCCCCGCGCAGAGCCCGTTTGAGGCGCCAGCAGGCCATGGAGCAGATCCGGAAGGCCCTTCATCCTGGCCAGGCACTTCGAGCCCCTTTGTTCTAGGGTTAGAATACGCCACTTTTAGGAACAACCCCCGCACGGGGTTGAAAGGGGTTTTTTTTCATCAACACCCCAGATTTTTCTTGAGATTGCGATCAGGAATCCCTCCAAAATCAGGGGCATCTTCCGCCATCTGATCTTTCTTTTCAGCACTCTTGTTCGCACTCTTGTTAATAGTTGCAGGTGCTTTCCTTTTACCTGAATTTTTCTTTTTCTGCTTTTTCGTTCCCATAACTGAGCCACAGGCACAAATTGATTCAATTTTCAAGATAGTCGGCCCAACCCACTATATTCGCCATTATTTATACTTAATCTAAATAAGGTGCCAACCTCCATTGCAAAATCGGTAGCCTTGATGAAGCCGGGCGAAACGGCCGTGATTTCAGGCTTCACAGATGAGCTTCTCGCCGCAAAGTTGCTGGAAATGGGATTTCTGCCAGGTACCGTGGTGCATTTCAATTACAGTGCACCTTTTGGGGATCCGGTTTGCGTGAATGTTTCCGGGTATGACCTTTCCCTGCGGCTCGAGGAGGCGGCGACCATCATCCTGTTGAACTGATAATGAGGAGACGGCTGAAAATTGCGCTGGTAGGAAAGCCCAATTCGGGGAAGTCATCATTGTTTAATTACCTCACGGGCCTCAAGCAAAAGGTTGGGAATTTTCCGGGCATCACGGTAGACAAGCGCACCGGATCCTGCCGGCTCGATGAAGCAACGGATGCAGAAATCATTGACCTTCCCGGTATCTACAGCCTGTATCCGAGGACGCTCGACGAAAAGATTGTTGTGGAGACACTCACCGACCGGAACGGTGCCGATTACCCCGACTGTATTGCGATTATTGCGGATGCCACCAACCTGAAGAGCTGTTTACTCCTCCTTACACAATTGGTGGATTTGGGGCTTCCGGTTGTTCTTGCTCTCAACATGATGGATGTGGCCGCCCGTTCCGAGCTGAGCCTTGACGTCAAAAAACTGGCGCTCCAACTGGGCCTTCCTGTCATCATGATTAATGCCCGACGAGGTCACGGCATGGACCAATTAAAGCGTCAATTGGCCGGAGAGGTAAAACCGTCAGAAAAAAAAGTATTTGAAGCGGCTAATGGAATTCATGAATCGCTGATGGAGATCCAGCGTCACTTTAACCTGGCCACTGGCTACGAGGCCTTCCAATACCTGCAGCAGTCTGATAACATGCCGTTTCTAAAACCGGATGACCGGGCGTTTATCAGGGAAATTGCCCAACGGCAAAACTTCTTTCCGTATAAGTATCAGGGTGCTGAAACGATTCAGCGCTATGCGTTTATTCAAAAAGTGCTCGACAACGTGATCATTCAGTCCGCGAGAAAGGATTGGAATGGCGCAACCACCAAACTGGATCGCGTGCTCACCCACAAGGTGTGGGGATACGTCATCTTCTTCGTTCTCCTTTTTCTCATTTTCCAATCGGTATTTGCATTTGCACAAATTCCCATGGATGCGATAGACAGGGGATTTGCCGGTCTTAGCAGTTTCCTGAGCAACCGGCTGCCTGCGGGCCCATTGTTCGAACTGATTCACAGCGGCATCGTGCCGGGCATCGGTGGAATCATCATTTTCATCCCCCAGATTGCCATCTTGTTTGCCTTCATTTCCCTTTTGGAAGAAACAGGGTACATGGCCCGGGTAGTATTTCTAATGGACAAGATCATGCGCAAATTCGGCATGAGCGGCCGAAGTGTAGTCCCGCTTATTTCGGGCATGGCATGTGCCATACCGGCGATCATGGCCACACGCACGATCGAAAACTGGAAGGATAGACTGATCACGATTTTTGTTACCCCCCTGATGAGTTGCTCGGCGCGGCTTCCGGTATTTGCTATTCTGGTAGCGTTGATCATTCCCCCGGAGCGGGTGTTTGGTCTTATCAGCCTGCAGGGCATGGCATTGATGGGATTATACTTGCTTGGGTTTACTGCAGCCATGCTGTCTGCCTTGCTTATGAAGGCCATTGTGCGGGTGAGAGAGAAAAGTTATTTCATCATGGAAATGCCGGCGTACCGTGTGCCGAAATGGTCGAACGTCGGGATTACGATTGTGGAAAAGACCAAAGCCTTTGTCTTTGAGGCTGGGAAAGTAATCATCGCGGTTTCGATTATTTTGTGGGTGCTCGCAAGTTATGGCCCACCGGATGCCATGAATGGGGCCAGGCAGGCGGTGCGGGAAGCGACGAGCGGATCCGGAATAAGTGAGCAGGCTTACGAGAACAGGGTGGCAGCCTACAAACTCGAGCATTCCTATGCCGGCGCGATTGGGAAGTGGATGGAACCCGTCATAAAACCCCTCGGTTTTGACTGGAAGATCGGCATTGCCCTGATTACATCGTTTGCTGCCCGTGAAGTTTTTGTAAGCACCATTGCCACGATTTATAGTTTGGGGAGTACTGACGACAACGTGACGATCAAGGATCGCTTGAAGGCGGAGATTAATCCGGTGACAGGTGGACCGCGATTTACACCGGCCGTTGGATTCTCTTTGCTTGTCTTTTACACCTTCGCCATGCAATGCATGAGCACACTGGCTGTAGTGAAGCGTGAGACGAAAGGGTGGAAATGGCCATTTGCCCAACTGATTTACATGACCGGGCTTGCTTATGCTTCTGCGCTGCTGGTGTATCAAGTCCTCGCTTGATCCCCTATCTTTCCGGCGTGATTGAAAAGCACATCGGGGTCTTGGGTGGCGGACAGTTGGGCCGCATGCTTGTTCAGAAAGGTCTGGACTGGAACATCCCCTTTTCAGTACTGGATCCTGATCCGACAGCCCCCTGCCATGGACTCGTTCCTTTCACCGTTGGGGCCTTGACCGATGCCGACACGGTTCGCCGGTTTGGCGATCGGTGTGATATCATCACCATTGAAATCGAACATGTCAATACGCAGGCACTGGAGGAATTGGAGCGCGCCGGCAAACAAGTTTTTCCGCAGCCCCGCGTCATTGCGTTGATTCAGGACAAGCGCTCGCAAAAGAAATTTTTTAAGGACCATGGAATTCCAACTGCGGACTTTGTAATTACCACCGGCCGTGACGACGTGAAGAATTATCCTGAATTCCTCCCGGGTGTAAACAAGCTGGGGCGTGGAGGATATGACGGCAGGGGTGTACAGATTATCCGTTCAGCGGCCGACCTGGGGAAAGCATTTGACGCTCCGGGTATTCTGGAAAAACTGATATCGTTTCAAACGGAGATATCCATTATTGTTGCCCGTAATGAACGTGGCGAAATCGCTTCCTTCCCACCGGTGGAGATGGTCTTTCATCCGGAAGCCAACCTGGTGGAGTACCTGTTTGCTCCGGCAACCATCACGGATGATGTATTGGAGCTGGCAGATAAGATTGCCAGGAAGCTCATTCAGGAATTGGATATGGTTGGGCTGCTGGCCATTGAAATGTTTGTAACGCCGGGTGGAGAAGTCCTAGTCAATGAAATCGCACCACGCCCCCATAACAGTGGGCATCAGACAATCGAGGGCAACATCACATCGCAGTACGAGCAACACCTTCGTGCGCTGCTGAACTTGCCCTTGGGCGACACCAGCCTGCGCAGTCCGAGCGCCATGGTCAATCTTCTGGGTGAGCCGGGTCACGAGGGGCCAGCACGCTATCAGGGCATGGATGATGTATTGGCCATTTCCGGCGTCTATGTGCATCTATACGGGAAGAAATCAACGAGGCCCTTCCGGAAAATGGGACATGTCACAATTCTGGATGATGACGTGGATAGTTTGAAGAAGAAAGCCAACTTTGTAAAAAATACCTTGAAAGTCATTTCATGAAAAAACCCCTTGTAGGCATAATCATGGGAAGTCAGTCTGATCTCGCCATCATGAGAGAGGCAGCCGCTTTCCTGGATGAAATTAACATCCCGTTTGAGCTTACGATCGTGTCGGCGCACCGCACTCCATCCCGCATGGTGTCATACGGCACCACGGCAAGACGCAGGGGGTTGCGGGCAATTATTGCAGGTGCCGGCGGGGCAGCACATCTTCCAGGGATGATCGCTTCGCTTACCTCCCTTCCGGTTATTGGTGTTCCGGTAAAGTCCAGCAACTCCATCGACGGGTGGGACTCCGTCCTCTCCATTCTTCAGATGCCCGCGGGTGTTCCGGTAGCGACAGTTGCACTAAACGGAGCAAAAAATGCAGGGATTCTGGCAGCGCAAATCATAGGGTCCACCGACGCTTCCATTGCCAAAAAGCTGGACCGGTACAAGAAATCATTGGAAAAAAAGGTAGTGGAATCAGCCAAAACAGTAGGAAGAAAAGGGTGGAAGACTGCCTAGGCCTTAATAATTCATAGTTGGGGGTTGATGGTGATTGGAATTTTATAACTTCTCGTCCTTTTTGCATTTAAATGAATCCAGGTTCAAAGGGTTGGTTGAAAGATTATCTTGAATTCCGGCAAGGGTTGTTTCAAACCTTGGCACCGGAAGGACGTAGGGCAGCGCATCCGGACTTCTCACTCTACCACATGCTCCAACCCACCGGTTTGATGTACGGCCAACCGGTGACCTCCGGCCTCTATACAGATACAGTAACGTGGAAGACAAAAGACAAGCTAAAGGTCATGCTTGCGGAGAGTCTGATCAGCAGCTCCCTGCTTTTTCATGACCGCTCCATCACCAATCCGGAGGAAATGTCGGATGTAATGATGAAGACTATCGGGAGAATCACAGATTTCTACGTCCATGTATTTCCAGAGACGGCTATATCTTCCACCACTGTTTTTGGCCGGAAAAAGTCACCCGTCGAACTGGCGGAGCAAATTCTTGAAAAGCGCATTGGTCAGATTGACATTCGTGGGAATTTCTGGGCAAGCTTTTTCCAAAACAGCTTGTTGTTTCTAGACATATTCATTTTTGGTCAATGGATTCACACAAACGCAGATAAGCTCGTATCGGATTTCTTCAAGTACGAGCGTGAAGAATTGCGGGTTTCCCTGGTACGGGTGATGGCTGCTGCTGCCCACGCCAACCATTCGTTGGAAAAGGAGGAGAAGAAGCTGCTGGATTACTTTTTGCAAAGCGCGCAGCTGTCAACCGCGAAGCGAAATGAGTGCCGCGAAATTTTCGCAAAGGGCGTTTCCGTTGAGGAACTAAACTTGCCGACCAACAATTCGTGGATTCTTAAGAAGTACTACCTGGAGATTGCTATTCTGACCCTTTGGGCGGACAAGCACGTGGAGGACACGGAAATCTTTTTTCTGCGGCGACTGGCCGATGTCCTTTCGTTCTCTAACGAAGATGTAGAGAACAGTTTGCTCGCCGTGGATGGATTTGTGTTAGAACATTGGAAAGAGCTTGGAGATCTGCAGGAGCGAAGAAGTTACGAGGAAGTCAGTCACCAGTTTGTGGAGAGGATGGCCGGCGTGGCGGCAAGGCACAAGGCCCGCCTCATGCAGGAGGTTCGGTCGTGGGAGGAACTTCATGCGATTCTCCTGAAAGCTCGTTCCCGTGAGTTGGATGAAAATGAGAAGCAGTCGCTCCGGGGAATGCTCGTTAAGGTTCTGAAAGCAATCCCCACCTTTGCCGTTGTATCGCTGCCGCAGCGCTTCTTGACCCTTCCGGTCCTGATGCAGATTTTTCCGAAAAATTTTATTGCGGAAACCCTGGAGGCCTAGGTCATCTCATCCAGCGACTTGTTCTTCTTGGGGATGGTGATGGAGAACACGATTGACAGCGTAAGTGTCAGGATGATTACCGTGAACGAGAGCACGATGGGTATACTCAGGTGTACAATTTCAAGCAACATCTTCGCGCCAATGAAGAACAGGATAACGGAGAGCCCCTTTTGTAACAGGTAAAACTTGTCAATAATCCCCGCGAGCAGGAAGAACATGGCCCGCAGGCCGAGCACTGCAAAAATGTTCGAAGTGTAAATCAGGAATTCATTCTGGGTAATGGCAAAGGCTGCTGGAATTGAATCCACTGCAAAGATCAGGTCGGTCGTTTCAATAAGGACGATGACCAGAAACAACGGCGTGAAGAATAACTTTCCCTTCTCCCTAAAAATAAACTGCCCGCCTTTCTCATCCTCGCTGATGGGGAGGTAAGCCCGGCAAAAGCGCATGATCGGATTTTTCTCCGGATCGATTTTTTCGTCGCTGTCTTCGAAATAGATCTTGATACCGGAGTAGATAAGGAAAACACCAAAGACATAGAGGATCCAGTGAAATTGAGCGATGAGGTAAGCGCCCACGAAAATGAAAATGCCCCGGAAAAACACGGCGCCAAGAATCCCCCAAAACAGGACTTTGTGATAGTATTCTTCCTTGACCGAGAAGTATTTCAGGATTAAGAGAATGACGAAAATGTTGTCAACTGAGAGCGCGTATTCCGTCAGGTAGGCAGAAAAGTACTCAAGTAGTGCGTCGGCACCGCCATCCGCACTGTCATCGAACACGTAAACCAGGTATCCAAAGACAGTGCTAAGGAACACCCAAAACATGGACTGGTATAGTGCAGATTTCGTGGAGATCTTATGGGCTGTTTTGTTTAGAACTCCTAAATCAATGAGGAGGAAAACAACGATGATTACAGCGAATACCCCAAATAAGATTGTTTCTGCCTGGCTGTTATTTCTGAACAGTGAAAATAAGAGCATGTGTTCTTTGACTTATGGGGTAAAAAAGAAGTGATTATGGGTTCATATCCCCCAATAATCACCTGTTTCAAGCATCAAAGCTAGAAATTAATGTTAATCCTCGAAACTTACGCCTTTTTAATACGGGAATGCAAGGCAAAGGAAACCAGCAAGATAAACGGACCGTCATGCGTTGTTTACTCTTGATTTCCCCACTGCATGGCAAGCAGGTTTTTATAAATGCCATCAGGAAGCGCCAGGAGATCGTGGTGGCTCCCCGACTCTGCGACTTCGCCGTCTTTGATCACCAGGATCCTGTCAACTTTACGTATGGTTGTGAGGCGATGCGCAATGACCAATGACGTGCGATTTTCCATCAGCTTTTCGAGCGCTTCCTGGACAAGATACTCGGAGCCGGAGTCGAGCGAACTGGTGGCTTCATCCAAAATCAGTAGCGAGGGATTCTTGAGAATGGCACGCGCAATCGCAACGCGTTGGCGCTGCCCGCCGGAAAGCTTGACGCCCCGGTCTCCCACCCGTGTTTCAAATTTTTCAGGGAACGTTTCGATAAACTCCAGCGCGTTGGCCTGCCTTGCAGCCTCGTAAATCTCTTCTGCGGTTGCTCCCGGCTTTCCATACCCAATGTTTTCTCGGATGGTGCCTCCAAAAAGGATCACTTCCTGCGGAACAACACCAATGTTCTGTCGATAGGCGGACAAACCGTATTGACTGATATTCTTTCCATCAACCAGGATCGATCCGCTGGTTGGATCATAGAAGCGCTGCAGGAGGCTGATCACCGTTGATTTGCCGGAACCACTAGGCCCAACGAGGGCAATCTTCTCTCCCGGTTGAATGGAAAACGAAATGGATTTTAAGACTGTAACATCTGCCCGCGTTGGGTAGGAAAATTCAACTTGGTCATACGTTACGGAACCCCGAAGGCGGAGGGAGTCATGCGATGCGTTGCTTTCATCCGGCTCATCGAGAATTTCAAGGATGCGCTCCGAGGCACCGATGGATCGCTGAATCTGTGCGTAGATATCCCCCAGGCCGGCAATGGATCCGCCGATGAAGGTTGTATAAAGAACAAAGGATAGCAATTCGCCAACCGTGATTTCTCCGGCGCTGACGAGCATTCCGCCGTACCAGATCACTCCGACGATTCCTCCAAAGAGGGCGAGAATGGTGAAGGAGATAAACAGCCCACGGTATTTGGCGGCGTGCAGGGCTGTGTTCACGACCTCGGTCATGGAGTTCTTGTACCGCCGGGATTCAAAGAGCTCGTTGGTAAACGATTTCACGACAGCAATAGACTGCATGGTTTCCTCCACGATTACGTTAGTGGTCGCCAGCTGATCCTGTGTCTTTCTTGAAAGTTTACGGATAAATCGCCCGAAGAGCAGTGCGCCAATCACGAGCACCGGGAATGTCAGCATCATGAAGAAGGTAAGGCGCGGTGTGAGGACAAGAATAATGCCGACACCAATAATGAGAACAAGTACCTGCCTCAGGAGCTCAGCAAGCGTCGTTGTGAACGTATCCTGCAGCGTGCCCACATCGGCAGTCATGCGGCTCAGCAACTCACCAATACGCCGGTTGTCAAAAAATGACATGGGCAGCCAGATGATCCGCTCGTAAACCGCCTGGCGAAGATCAGCCAGCGACCGCTCGCTTACCGTGGAGAACGTATAGGACCGTATGAAGGAAAAGACACTTTGCAAGAGAAGAATGCCCAACAAGGCAAGGGCCACCTCATTTATCGTGGTGAGATAAAAATCTTTTTTCCCGGATGCAACATCCAGCAGTTTCCCAGCGAGGAATGGAAAAGAAAGAACGGTTGCGCTCGAAAGGACAAGGGCCACCAGTCCTAGAAGAAAGACTCCCCGGTACGGCAGTGTGTACCGGAATATCCCGAGTAGTTTTCTCAGGTTTGAAACCGTGATGGGTTTTTTCTCGCCGGGATCAGCAAACGATCTTCTCGCCACAATGTTTGTGTTAAGGGAGGTGTATTGAACGGGTGCGCATCATTCTGGTGAAAGACGGGAGGCCTCCGACAGGGTCCTTATTCTGCCCCGCATTTGGAATCTCACGGTATCGCGCAGCGCCACTTTTTGAAACCCATCCAGGCTATACGCCAGGAGTAGCGGTATACCCTCCGCGTCTTCAAACTCGAGCCGCAACGTCTTTTTGCTCGCGTAGAGGGCGTTGGCTTCGGATAGGATAGCCTCGATTCTCCGGATCTTTTCGGGGCTGTCCTGATAATAAAATCTCAATTCGGCAAGTGGGGCGGACACGTGGCTGTACGTCTGAATCTTCAGATTGCTCCGGGAGTCTTTCACCGGTCCGCTTGCGAGGTATCCACCGACGTAAATGGGTTTGTTGATGATCTCTAACTGCCTGAAAAGATCCAATTCACCTTTCCAATGACTAGCGGTGGGCACGAAAAGGGTGTCGGATAGACTGGCATTAACAGCCGCGGTCTTTTCCAGGATATAGTTATTCCTGCTCAGCAGCTCAATTTGGGTATCAATCAGTTTGTTGAAATCGTAGAGCGAACGCGTTCCTGACTCGCTGGATTCGGAACAGGCGGCACAAAGGAAGACAAGCCCGAGGGCAGTACGAACTGTTGATTTCATTCCCTTACAAACCCTGTGCTTCGGCGATAAGTTCAGCCAAATCCTTGACTTGAACTGTAGCTTCTTTTTCTTTGGCCTTCACGCCGTCACTCATCATAGTCAGGCAGAAAGGGCATGCCACCGCGATGGTTGTTGCACCCGTGGCAATGGCTTCTCCGACGCGCTCTACGTTTATATCCTTGTTTCCTTTTTCGGGCTCCTTAAACATTTGAGCACCCCCGGCGCCGCAGCACAACCCCGTAGTGCGGCATCGCTTCATTTCAACCAGGTCAGCGTCGAGTGACTCAAGCACAGCGCGCGGTGCTTCATACACATTGTTGGCCCTTCCCAGATAGCAGGAATCGTGATAGGTTATTTTCCTTCCCTTAAAGCTTCCGCCTTCCTTCATTTTTATACGGCCTGTTTCGATGAGCTGCTGCAGAAAAACAGAGTGGTGAATAACCTCGTAGGCCCCCCCCAGGTCGGGATATTCGTTCTTCATTGTATTGAAACAATGCGGACAGGCAGTAACAATCTTCTTCACCTGATATCCGTTGAGCAGCTGAATCACATTCATGGCCTGCATTTGAAAAAGGAACTCGTTGCCCGCCCTTCTGGCCGGGTCCCCCGTGCACGACTCCTCGGCACCGAGCACAGCAAACTTGATATCCAAAGCCTGCAGAATCCTGACAAACGCCTTCGTGACTTTCTTGTACCGGTCGTCGTAGGAGCCCGCGCATCCAACCCAAAAAAGAATTTCTGGGCTTTCGCCACGGGAAGTCATTTCTGCCAAGGTTGGTATATTCATTGTGCTGTGCTGTTAGTGTTTCTTATTACTCGCTGGCCCATTTGAACCGGTCAGAGGACGGGAATTTCCAGGGCGCAAAATTGGTCTCAATATTCTGAAACATGGAATTCCATTGTGCCGGTGCGCCCGACTCTTCCATAGCTACATACCGTCTCATCTCTAAAATAATCTCGAGCGGATTGATCATCACGGGGCACGCTTCTACACACGCGTTGCAGCTGGTGCATGCATTGATCTCCTCCTTGGTGACATAGTCGCCGAGCAGGGACTTTCCGTCAGAAAGACCGGTGCCGCCGGCAGCAAGGCTGGTTCCTACCTCTTCCATCCTGTCGCGGACATCCATCATGATCTTGCGGGGAGACAATTTCTTACCGGTAAGGTTAGCAGGGCATTCGGAGGTGCACCGGCCGCATTCAGTGCAGGCATAAGCGGCCATAAGATTTTTTCTGCTCAGGTCGTTAACGTCTTTGGCTCCGAATCTCCCAGGCTCGGCAGGCGCCTCTGATTCAGGGGTCCCCAGCCCGAGCATAGACTTTACCTCCCGGGTGACTACCGGCATGTTGATGATGTGTCCTTTGACTTCCAGGTTTGCATAATAGGTGGTCGGGAAGGCCATGAAAATATGGAGGTGCTTGGAGTAGGTGATGAAAATGGAGAACCCGAGAATGCCTATGATGTGGAACCACCAGCAGAATCGTTCCAGAAGAATCAGGGAGGGGGTTTCAACATTCTGAATGATGGGAATCAGATAGGAGCTGAAAAACAAGGTTCCTGTTGACACATAGTGATCCGTCCGTGTTTGAAGAACCTGGTCGCTCGCGTTCATAAAAAGAATGGCACCCATCAGCACGATCTCGGTGATAAGGATGAGGTTGGCATCGAGCCGCGGCCAGGCTGTCATTTCGGCTGACCAGAAACGAGGGACCCGAAGGATATTTCTGCGAACGAGAAAAACAACGCAGGCCAGCAAAACGCCCACGGCCAGGGCTTCAAAGAGATTCATGGCGACGGGGTACAGCGATCCCAGGTAGGGAGCGAATATGCGGTGTGTACCGGCCAGTCCATCGATTACAAATTCGAGAACCTCCAGGTTGATAATGAGAAAGCCGGCATAGATAAAGAAATGCAGGACGGCTGGTAGGGGCCTTTTGAACATTTTCTTCTGCCCAAAGGCGACCAGCAGCATGTTGCGCAGTCGATCACCGGTGCGGTCAGGCGTTGTTCCCGACTTGCCCAGGCGTATATTGCTCATGATCCGGACGATTCGCCTCCGCAGAAAGTAGCCGGTAAAGACGAGGGTCACGAGAAAGGCGAGTTGTTGAATCATGAAAAGTTCTATGAGATTTCAAATTAACCAACTTAATCCTGATTTCCCCCGCATGGAGGTCGTAATTCAGGAATTTGCACCGTTTCTATTTTTATATACTTTTGTGGCCCGCTTTAAAGGCGGACTTTATTCCGGTGACGTAGCTCAGTTGGTAGAGCAAAGGACTGAAAATCCTTGTGTCGGGGGTTCAATTCCCTCCGTCACCACTTTAGAACCTCTGGTCTGGTTCACTTCTCTCGTCAGTAAGACCAATCCCAGACAACCTTCAGGTGTATCCTATTGATGTGAGATATGACCCCCGCCAGTAGCTCCATTGTCTTTGACGCGCTCCTGCTGAAGGCGTTTATCGGCCTCATTCTCTTTCTGATTTTTGCGAATTTTAGCTCCCGGCACAAGCGAAAGTACCTGGGTACGTGGTCAAAGTCCTGGATTTTCTTTTCAAGCTCCATGATCTTGTTTGTGCTAAAGGGTGAGCCCGCTGTTGTGGCGTTGTTGGGTTATTTCATGGGCCTGGGTCATAGCGTGGTGTCGTTGTTTTTATTTTTCCTCTTCTTGATCTTTTTCCATATAGGCATCCGGGAGGTTATTCGCGAAAGCAGGACTCCGCAGCGCGTGGTCTGGCTTTGGATTGGGGGGGCACTAATCCTCTCCACAACCCTTGTGATGATCGGAGGGAGCGAGCAGGATGGTGCGGAGGTTCGTTACATGCTGCGGGTGGGTGTTCGATTTATTCTAGCGAGCCTGAGTTTTGTGATCTCCGGGTTGATTCTCCACATCAACAGGCCCGGTGCCGGACAGGGATATCGAATCATGGCCTGGTCGATGATATTTTTTGGCGTTGCGAATGGATATTATGGGGCGGTGGTTTTTCAAAACGCGATAACGTCCACCTATGGCTTTCCAATCTATTTTGGGATTGTCGACGCGCTCACGATTTTTGGAATAGGGTTTGGAATGATGATCTGGCTCTTCGAAGATGAGCGCAAGGAATTGCAGAAAGCCAACCGCGAACTGGATCGGTTTGTTTACAGCGCTTCGCACGACCTGCGGTCCCCCATTGCTTCAATGCTTGGACTGGTCAATCTGGCTCGCCTGGAAGTGAAAGACGAAAAAAGTCTCCAGCTCATCGGGATGATGGAGCATCGAATGAAAAAATTGGATTCCGTGATCGCCGATTTTCTGGTGCTGTCTCGCAGCAAGAAATCGGAAGCGGTCCTCACCCCGGTTTCCCTCAATCAATTGATTGACGAAGTGGTCAGCGACGTGAAGTTTGCGCAGGATGCTCCCTCCATCCGCCTTATTTACGACCGTAGCGGAGATTTCAAATTCCACACGGACTTCACGCTGATGAAAACGGTCCTCCTGAACCTGTTCTCCAACAGCGTAAAATATCACGATATCTCAAAACCTGATCCGTATATACGGGTCTCGTACCGAAAGCTGGACGGCAAAGTGCAGATCGATGTGGAAGACAATGGGCAGGGAATTCGTTCAGAGAGCCTGGATAAGGTGTTTGATATGTTTTACAGGGCCTCCTCCACATCGGAAGGGACTGGGCTTGGGCTCTATATCGTTAAAGAATCGCTGGAAAAACTGAAGGGTACCGTCTTTGCAAAATCGTATCTCGGAAACGGAAGCACCTTCACTATCCTGGTACCTCAGCCGGACTAACTTCTTATTGAAAGATATCAACCTGTCCGTTGAGAAGCTGTTCCATCGTGTCGCGATGGCGAATGAGTTTTGCTTCCCCATCTATGATCAACACTTCGGCGGGCCGAAAGCGTGAATTGTAGTTGGAGGCCATGGAATATCCGTACGCCCCGGCATTCTGAATCACCAAGAGGTCTCCCTCCCGGACTTCGTTAAGCGTCCGGTCCAGTCCGAAGGTATCGGTTTCACAGATGTTGCCGACTACCGTGTAGGTTTTCTCAATGCCCTCCGGGTTTGTGACATTGACAATGTGGTGGTAAGCATCGTACATCATCGGGCGAATGAGGTGATTCAACCCGGAATCCACACCGGCGAAAGTAACGTGCGGCGTTTCTTTGACGACGTTGGTGGTGACCAACAGAATGCCGGCCTCGCTCACGAGATACTTGCCCGGCTCCATCCATAATTCAAGGGTACGTCCGTGGACCTCCCGGAACTTCAGGAAGGCAGCAGATAACCGCTGACCTAACTCCACCACGGCGGTCTCGCTGTCTTCTTCCTTGTATGGAACCTTCAGGCCGCCGCCAAAGTCCAGAAACTGAAGATGCGGGAACTGCGGCGCAAGGCCGAAGAGGATGTCGGCCATTTTCATGAAGACATCCAGGTCAGTAATCTCAGAGCCTGTGTGGATGTGCAGGCCATGAATACGAATCGCGTACCGGCCCACCGCCTCCCGGATCTTATCAATCGCCTGAACGGAAATGCCGAATTTTGAGTGTCCGTGCCCGGTGGATATTTTGTAGTTGCCTCCCGCCAGAATGCCGGGATTCAACCGGAGGATGCACGGGTAGCTGCTTCCATATTTTTCTCCAAACTTCTCCAGTACGGGGAGGTTGTCCAGGTTGATATTCAATCCGAGCGTTACTCCCTCGATGATTTCTTCGAAGGCCACGCAGTTTGGTGTAAACATGATTTCCTCTGCAAGGAACCCTGCATGCAGGGCGATCTGTGCTTCCTGGATGGATACCACGTCGACCCCGGTGCCCAGTTTTTTCATGAGATGTAAGATGGAGATATTTGTCAGGGCCTTCGCTGCGTACTTGATCCGGATATCCGGAAACGCTGTCCGCATCGACCTCACTTGCTCGGCTATTTTCTCAGCGTCGTACACGTAGAGCGGTGTCCCAAACTGATTGGCCAGCGACTGGAAGGAGATGCCCTGAACCCCAGATGTTCCGTCTTTTGTTTTCATAAGCGGTTTCAAATATACACTTCAACCCGTGTTCCTGCAGGATGATTAACTTTGAAGCAATGAAGTTATTTTTCAGACAGTCCGGGGAAGGGCCGCCGCTGATCATTTTGCATGGATTGTTCGGATCCTCCGACAACTGGTTTACCATTGCCAAGACGTTTGCGGAACAGTTTACGGTGTATCTGGTTGACCAGCGGAACCACGGACAGTCACCTCACAGCGATGCCTTTGATTACAGCCTGATGGCTGATGACATACTCGATTTCATTCGGGAACATGACATCACTAGTCCATCGTTGATGGGTCACTCCATGGGCGGTAAGGCAGCGATGAATTTTTGCATGAAGCATGGTGAATTGATAGACAAACTCGTAGTTGTAGATATTGTGCCGAAGGCCTATCCGGTGCACCACGACGCTATCCTGGATGGACTTAAGGCAATACCCCTGACTGTTCACTCCAGGACAGAGGCCGACCGGATTCTATCGGCTTATGTCCCAGAACTGGATGTACGGCAGTTTCTCATGAAAAACCTATCCCGTAAAAAAGAGGGGGGTTTTGAGTGGAAAGTGAATATCGGCGCCATTGACAGGAACATTGAGGCCATGGGTGCCGGCATGGTTTACTCTGGAAAACATGAGGGGCCTTCTCTTTTTGTTCGCGGAAAAAAATCCAATTATTACGGACTGGGCGATGAGCAGCTGATTTCTACCCTTTTTCCGAAGGCTGAGTTCGCCTCGCTGGATACCGGACATTGGGTACAGGCTGAAAAGCCGGAAGCGTTTGCAGGGCTCGTTGTGAAATTTCTTCTCCGCTGATGGACGAGTTTAAGAATATTCTTTTTATTGATATTGAGACTGTTGCCTGTACCAACCACTACGGGCAGCTGGATGAGCGCCTTAAATCCCAGTGGGCGCGGAAGGCGGGTTATATGAAACAGCGTGCCGATCAACAAACGGATGAGGAGCTGTTTCACGAGCGCGCGGGGATCTATGCTGAGTTCGGCAAAATCGTTGTCATCGCCATTGCAAAATTTTCAATGGATGAAGCCGGTGAGCGGATGTTGAAGACAAAGTGCTTTGCCGGTCACGAAGAGCATGCCCTGTTGTCAGATTTTAAGGCGTCGCTGGAGAAGATGGATCAGGGGCAACTGCGGTTTTGCGCACACAACGGAAAAGAGTTTGATTACCCGTATCTTAGCCGCCGGATGCTGGTGCTGGGGATACCCCTTCCAAAGGCGCTGAACTTGTCAGGAAAGAAGTCGTGGGAAATTCCGCACCTGGATACGCTTGAAATGTGGAAATTTGGAGATTATAAACATTACACCTCCCTGGATCTCCTGGCAACCCTTTTCAACATACCAACCAGCAAAGGTGAGTTAGACGGGTCAAAAGTCAACGAAACGTACTATCGCGATAAGGACCTCCAGAAAATTGCTGCTTATTGCGTTCAGGACGTCGTCACGGTGGCTCAACTTTTCCTGCGGATGAAGGCAGCGCCGATGGTGAAATCAGCAAATATTCTTTCCGCCACCTAGGCGATTAAAATCAGAAACTTGTATGTCAAAGAAAAAATTCAACGAACGTAAAAAGAAGAAGGATGCGGTGGAGTCGGGCTCCATGAGTAAATCATTGGTTTTGTTTTTTGAGGAGAATCTGGGTGATTCTTTTCACTTTAAACAAATAGCAAGGGAACTTTCTCCCAAGAACAAATCGGCCAACAAGGAATTGTTCAGCCTGCTGGACGAAATGGAATCATCCGGCAAAATAACACAGCTTGCGGATGGGAGCTATGCATCAACAAAGAAGGCAAGCACGCTGGAGGGAAAAGTAGATCACGTCAATCCGAGGTTCGCGTATATCGTGTCGGGTGATGACAACGACGTTTATGTGAAGACCCAGGACCTGGCTACTGCCATGCACGGAGACATCGTCAGGATATCCATTATCAGTCAGCGCAAAGGACAGCGGCCGGAAGGAAGAGTGGAAGAGATTGTGAACCGTAACCGAACTCGTTTTGTGGGACGGTTGGAAATGTCGCCTAACCGGTTTGCGTTCATCATTCCCGACTTCAAGAAGATTTACCAGGACTTTTTCATTCATCAGGAAAATGTAGGAACGGGGACCCACAACGACAAAGTGTTGTTTGAGGTAACGCGGTGGGGTGATGGCGATAAGAATCCGGAGGCGAAAGTTATTGAGGTCCTGGGCAAGACCGGCGAGAATGAGGCCGAGATTCATTCCATCATGGCGGAGTTTGATTTACCATTCCGGTTTCCTCCTCACATTTTGAGTGAATCAGAAAAGATAAGCGATCAGATCGGGGATGAGGAAATCCGGAAACGGAAGGATTTCCGGGACGTGCTTACGTTTACCATCGACCCCGATGACGCGAAAGACTTTGATGATGCAATTTCATTTCGTCGGCTCGACGGCGGCCTTTTGGAGGTTGGTGTCCACATAGCCGACGTATCACATTACGTTAAGCCCGGTACCGATCTGGATGAGGATGCTTTTGACAGGGCCACTTCGGTGTACCTGGTTGACCGCACGGTGCCGATGCTCCCGGAGCGCCTGTCCAACGCCTTGTGTTCCCTTCGGCCCAACGAGACGAAGCTGACGTTCGCAGCTGTTTTTGATATGGATGAACACGGGAAGGTTCACCGGGAATGGTTTGGACGAACCATCATTCATTCAGATCACCGGTTCTCCTACGAGCAGGCACAGGAGGTGATCGAGTCTGGCAGCGGGAAGTTTGCCGCTGAACTAAAACTACTGAATGACCTGGCTATCAAATTGCGGAAGGAGCGGTTTGCCCGGGGAGCCGTGAATTTTGAAACGACGGAGGTTAAGTTTCAGCTGGATGAACGCGGGAAGCCCCTCAGCGTTATCCCGAAAATTCGGAAGGATGCGCATAAGTTGATTGAGGAGTTTATGTTGCTTGCCAACCGATCGGTGGCGACATTCATTTACAAGATGGGGAAAGGGAGTGAGAAGCAAACGTTCGTGTATCGAACACACGATCTCCCGAACGTTGAAAAGGTTACCAACTTCGCAGAATTCGCAAAGCAATTCGGACATAAACTGGATATCGAAGAGAAGGCAGTTTCCAGGTCGTTGAACAAGTTGATGGATGAAATCGAAGGGAAGCCGGAGCAGAACGTACTTCAATCGCTCGCCGTACGGGCGATGGCGAAAGCAAAATACACGACAGAAGCTAAGGGTCATTTTGGGTTGGCGTTTGACCATTACACCCATTTTACCTCGCCCATCCGCCGCTACCCGGATATGATGGTCCACCGCCTGTTGCAGCATTATCTGGACAATGGAAAATCAGTCAGCAAGAGTGAGCTGGAGTCGAAATGCGTGCATTCCTCCGAGAGGGAAAAACGTGCAGCGGATGCGGAAAGGGCATCTATACGCTACAAGCAGGTGGAATTCATGAGTCTGCAAGAGGACAAACTGTATTCTGGTATCATCACCGGCGTAACGGACTTTGGAATATTTGTTGAGATCATCGAGACAAAATGTGAGGGCATGGTTCGACTGTCGGACATGAAAGATGACTTTTATGAGTGGGAGGAGAAAAATTACCGAGTCATTGGCCGGCGAAGAAAAAAAATCTACAGGCTGGGGGATGAAGTGATGGTTCGGGTGAAAAAGACTGACATTGATCGCCGCCTGATGGATTTGGCATTTGAAAGTACAGGCCCTGTGATCGTGGAGGATCAAAGAAAACAACGGAAAAGGGGCCGATAAGTATGGACCGTTTTGTGAAGTTACTTGAAACTGAAATCCGAAAATCAAAATTCGGTTCCAGTCCGCGTTCGTTGTATGACCCGATCCATTATATGATGTCCCTGGGAGGCAAGCGTACACGGCCGCTGTTGACCATCCTATCCTATACCTTGTACCGGGACGATGCCGAGAAAATAATCCCCTATGCGGCAGCTGTTGAAGCGTTCCACAACTTTACGTTAATCCACGACGACATTATGGACCAGGCACCACTCCGACGGGGAAAGGTTACCGTGCATCAGAAGTGGGATGTCAACACCGCGATTCTTGCTGGGGATGTGCTGATGGTAAAGGTCTATGAGCGATTCCTGTCGCTTGAAGAAAAGAAACTGAAAGAGGTGCTGACGCTGTTCAACGCCTGCGCATCAGCCGTATGTGAGGGCCAGCAGTGGGATATGGAGTTTGAGTCTTCCCGGAAGGTGAGTGTAAATCAGTACATCCGGATGATTGAGTTGAAGACCGCGGTACTGCTGGGCTTCAGCCTGGAACTTGGCGCTGTGCTTGGCGATGCGCCCGAAAAGGACAAGAAAATCCTGAGGGATTTTGGAATCAATCTGGGGATCGCCTTTCAACTTCAGGACGATTTACTGGATGTATACGGGGACCGGAAGAAGTTTGGAAAGCGGCCCGGCGGAGACATTATCTCCAACAAAAAAACGTTCCTTCTCATTCATGCCATGAACCGGGCTAAAGGAGCAAAGGGCAAGGAACTTAAGCGATGGCTTTCGGCAAAGAAGTTTGATAAAACGAAAAAAGTAAAAGCAGTTGCCGCCCTATATGATGCGCTCGGTGTTCGGGAGTTGACGGAGAAAGCAGTAAACCGGTACAAGTCAAAGGCATCCAAATGCCTTGATCAGCTAAGCGTTCCATTGCGAGCCAACGGCCTCAGGCAATTTGTACAGGACCTGGCTATCCGCCAAAAGTAGCCGCATCAGGGAATTGCTTGCGCTGAATCCTTTACGTGTTCCTTGCGGGCATAAAAGTAAAGCCGGGCACGTTCTCCCTTTGCATTTTCCCCCAACGTATAAAAACCCGAACCATCCCTGGCCCAGGTGATGGCTTCACCCATTTTCTCCCGGTGATAGGAAAGCTTGATGCCAGGCCGCAGCAGGACATCTCGAAGAGATTCACCGTTGCCACGCTTCCAGTAATAAATGTGTTCATAATTTTTTAGTAGAATTTCTGTGCCGTCAACGGAGATATCTCCGCCAACGATGTGGCGCAGCGAAAGGGTAGCGACGCGATTGGCTTCCAGGGTATCGCGAAGGAAAGGAAACGGGACTTCATACAATCCGACATCCTTGTCGCGCTTGGAAACCAGGTAAATGTTGTTGGTGATTGGGTCAACCATCAGGGTTTCAGTGTCGCGCACTTCATCGGAAAGCCGGACAATCAGCGTGTCAAACGCATGGATTTTTCCCTCCTGTAGGATGGACGGCTCCTCCAGGCGGTAGATATACTTGCAAGGATAGCGGGCGTAATTATCGCCGATATCACCAATATAGATGTACTTCTTTCCATCGGGTCCTGGGCCGATCGCGATATCTTCCCAATCCCTGTTTTTTATTTTGGCCAGTCGGAATTCGGCTCGGGTTTGGCCCACGGAGTCCAGCAAGAAAAGTACCGGAGGATGGCCACTGTCGTTATGAGACCATAGGAATCCGGGATACATCGCGCTGGCTGCAAGACCGGAGGCTTCTTCCAGGCGTTCGTTGTTGTTAACGCCGAGTGCCTTTTCTTTATGAAATGGAGAATCGAGCGTTCCGGATTCCTGGCAGGAGACGACAACGGCCAGGAAAAGAAATATGAATACCCTCGCAACCACATGACAAGGTGATTCATTGAAGAGGGATTTCCAAGCAGAATGCGACGGGCCTTGAGCTACTTCAGCCTTTCTAAGAAGAGCGCTCCATTATTTCCGTCTTTTCCCGACGGTCCACTCGCCCCCCGCTGGGCTTTTTGCGGGTATTCATATTTGGGCATGGCTGTTTTTCCTATGTCCCCTCCAAGTCCCCCCTGTCCACCCCGTCCGCCGGTCCCTCCTGCGAAATCAAACGCAACGGAGTTTTGTCTGGTGTCGTTGAAGGCAACTTGAAAACCAGCTGTAGCATAGTAGAAGGTAATATTACCTCCTTGGCCTCCGTTTCCTCCAGGCCCCCCATCGCCGCCGCGTTTTTGATCGGTGGTGGTTGGTGTCGGGCCGCGGTCAGAAACACCAGCCGCTCCATTTTTTCCACTACCTCCTTTACCTCCCCGTGTCCGGATAGTCAGGTTGCCCAAGGAGTGCAAAAAGACGATGGACGTAATGGAATTTCCGTTTGTTCCATCGCCCCCGCCCGTGCCATCTTTGGAAACCTCCACGCTGGACTTTTCAGCATTATTACCGGGGGCACCCGAAGCATCCCAGAGGCAGTTGCGACCCACGAAAACATTCTCCGCAAGTAATATGGTCTCGGGCAGGTCAAACCGCAATTTGCTGTTGTCTTCCATCACAAGCGTATCGAGTTGGACGGAGTCAATCAGTATCCGGAAGGTTTTCTTTGATGGGACTACAAGCTTTGTATAATGGCGCTCTGTCAATTCCTGCGCCATTGCGGGCAGGGCGGCCCACAAAAGGATCGCAAGGACGCTTACACCGTTTCTCATGGAGGCGGGATTCTCTGTTAATTTACAAATATTTCAGTCACTCGTCCTACACCTAGGTGTAGGACACCTGTATCTTTGCCGGGTGAAAAATGTATACGAGGAACCAGCAGATGATCAGGATGATGAACTTTTTGAGCACCACCGCATCGTGGTGGACGGCAAGCAGGGCCTGGTCCGCGTCGACAAGTTTCTCATGGACCGGCTGTCTAATGTGACGCGAACGAAAATCCAGGAGGGTATTCACAACGGATTTGTCCAGGTCAATGAGAAGCCTGTAAAACCCAATCACAAGATTCACCCCCATGATGTTATTACCGTATCCTTCCCGGAGCCGCCGCGGGACACGGACGTCGTACCGGAGAACATTCCACTCAACATCGTCTTCGAGGATGCGCACCTGTTGATCATAAACAAGGCTGCGGGCATGGTGGTGCACCCGGCGTACCAGAACTGGACAGGAACGCTCGTCAATGCGCTGGCCTATCATTTCCAACAATTGCCTCAAATGGAGGGAAATGAAGGGCGGCCCGGCCTGGTCCACCGGATAGACAAAGACACTTCGGGGCTACTCGTGATTGCGAAAACGGAAAAGGCCCTGACCCATCTGGCAAAACAGTTTTACGATCACTCCATCGAACGAACGTACTGGGCACTCGCATGGGGCGAACCGGAGCAGGAGAAGGGAACGATCGATGTGAATGTGGGACGGAGCCTGAAGGACCGACGGATTACAGCGGCATTTCCAAAAGCGGATAATGGGCGCACTGCCATCACGCATTACCAGGTATTGAAAAAATTTCGGTATGTGACCCTTGTCGAGTGCAAGTTGGAGACAGGCAGGACGCATCAGATCCGGGCCCATATGAAATACCTGGGTCATCCGTTATTCAACGATGCTACCTACGGCGGCAACCAGATTCACAAAGGGACTACCTTCTCAAAATACCGCCAGTTTGTAGACAACTGTTTCAAGATTATGCCGCGTCAGGCGCTCCACGCAAAAACCCTCGGATTCGTCCACCCTGAGTCAAAGAAGTTTGTCCAATTCGATTCTGATCTCCCCACCGATTTCAGGGATGTAATGGACAAATGGGAGCATTACGTGAAATATAACTGACGCGAATTCCTAAATGCTTTCCGCGTAAAATACACGGCTCACACGCTCGCTGGTACTGGTCAATATTTCGTAGGGGATTGTCTCGATCCATTGCGCAACCTGTTGGATGGGAAGCTCCGGTCCGAATACAACCGCGTCCTCTCCTTCCTGCGCTGGTATTCCGGTGATGTCCACCATGGTCATATCCATACAAACGTTCCCCATGACTGGGGCCAGATGACCGTTGATTAATACATTTCCGCGTCCATTGCTGAAACTCCTGTTGAATCCATCCGCGTAGCCGATGGCCAGCGTGGCCAGTACAGTATCCTTGAGGGCCTTCCCTTTTCTCCCGTACCCAACTGAGTCACCGGCCTTGATATGTTTTATCTGGGAGATGATCGTTTTGAGGGTAGCAACCGGCTTGAGGTTGGCGATGCCATCGAACGTGGGGTCTATACCGTAAAGTCCAATGCCCAGCCGAACCATGTCGAATTGGAATTGGCCAAGCCGCAAGATCCCCGAAGAGTTAAGAACATGTCGCAAGGGTCGGTACCCAAGTGCCTTGTCCAGTTCATCGGCCATGTGCACAAAGCGTGCGACCTGCCTCTCTGAAAACGCATCGTGCTCTTTTGTGTCGGCCCCCGACAGGTGTGTGAATACGGAGGCCACAGAAATAGTTGGTTGCGCGCTAAGTTCGGACATCAGTGCCGCCACATCATTCTCCTCGAATCCCAGGCGATGCATGCCGGTATCAAGCTTGATGTGAATGGTACACGAACGCCCGTGCAGGTGGTCGATCAGGGCCCGCAGGATCCGGAGGTTGTAAATTTCCGGCTCCAGGCGATAGTCGAGTAAGTGTGTGAAACTTTCTTCCGACGGGTTCATGACGAGGATGGGCAGCGTGATGTTGTTTTTCCTCAAGTCAACCCCTTCGTCGGTAAATGCTACACCGAGGTAGTCAACCCGGTGGTACTGGAGAAGGTTCGCCACCTCTTCGCTCCCGCTTCCGTAGGCAAACGCCTTCACCATGGCCATAATTTTTGTGCTCCGGTGGAGTCGTGATTTGAATGTATTCAAATTGTGCACCATGGCAGTCAGGTTAATCTCCATAACGGTGCCATGAATCCTCCGCTCAAGACGCTTGACAATGCGTTCAAATTGAAAAGGACGGGCGCCTTTGATGAGGACAACGGCATCGGCAACCTCGTGCGCATCCAGTACTTCCAGGAACGATTCGGTCGTCGGATGAAAGGATGCGCCAGGGAACACAAGCTGATTGGAATAGAGCAAAGGTCCGATTCCGATCATCCGGGTTACGTTATTCGCATCCACCATGGATTTGATTTTCGCAACCAGCTCCTCGGTTGGAAGCCCCGACTGCATAATGTCCGACAGGATCAGGATCTTTTTCTGCTTCTGCTGATTGCGGAGTAAGTCCAGGCTGATCTGCAGGCCGGCGAGATCGTTGTTGTATGAATCGTCAATGAGAATACTTCGATGAACCCCCTGTTTCAATTCGAGGCGCATGGGAACCGTATGAAGGGTATTGACGCGGTCCTGGATGACAGCGGGGTCATATTCGCGCAGCAACAGGAAGGCAACTACGTGAAAGGCGTTTTCCTGGAAAGCTGCTTCCGCAAAGGGCATGGCAAGTGGAAAGGACTTTTTGAGGTAGGTGACCTGAAACTGGTTGTTTTCAAGTTTTTGTATGTGGATGTCGGCATTCTTGTCTGTCCCCCAGGAGAGTGTTTTGATTCCGAGCCGGGTAAGCGTCTGATCGATTCGCGTATGCTCTTTACAATAAATCGTGCGCTCACAGTGGGTGAATAACTTTGCTTTTTCCTCCGCTTTTTGTTGTTGGGAGGAGAACCCCTCGTCGTGCGCGCTTCCCAGGTTGGTAAATATTCCGATGGTTGGCCGGATTATAGACTGCAGCATCTCCATTTCACCCACGGTTGAAATACCCGCTTCGAAAACTCCCACCTCATGTGTAGTGGCGATGCCCCATACCGACAAAGGCACACCAACCTGGGAATTGTAGCTTCCTGGATTTTTGATGATGTGTAGATCCGGAGACAAGACCTGGTACAGCCATTCTTTGATAATGGTTTTTCCATTGCTTCCGGTTATTCCAACGACCGGTATCTTGAAGTGATTCCGGTGATGGATGACCAACTTCTGTAAGGCTGCGATGGATGAGTCTACGAGGATGATGTTGGCGCCCGGGAGAGTCGCAACGTCAACTGCATTCTCAACAACGAATTGGCGCAGTCCCAGATTGAATAATTCTGTAATCAATCGGTGGCTGTCGTGCCGCTCCCCCTTCAACGCGAAGAAAAGGGAACCCTCGCTGATCACCGCCTTGCGGCTGTCCATCACCAACGTTTCGATCGGGCGATCTTGCCCGGCCTGAAGCACCTTCCCTGAAATGATTGTACGGAGCTCGTTGAATTGCATTAGAAAAGTCTGGCGCCGTTTGGAACTTTCTTATCGATGGAGGTAAGCACGACGTTGCCCTTTTCATCGGGAAATCCGGTGACAAGAACTTCGGAAATAAACGTCGCAATTTGTTTCGGCGGGAAGTTGACCACGCATACCACCTGACGGCCCGTCAATTCTTCTATCCCGTAATTCTCGGTAATTTGTGCGCTTGATTTCTTTACGCCCAGGTCTTGGCCCAGGTCAACCCATAGCTTGAAAGCAGGCTTTTTTGCCTCGGGGAACGGCTCGGCACGAACAATGGTACCAGCCCGGACATCCACTTTAAGAAAATCACCCCACGCTATCATTTGGTCTGTTTATATGTATATTTGGTTTTCAAAATCAGGCCTAGTTCCGGTGTAAAGTATGAATGTTAAGTATTCAAATCTTCTCATCAGTTTTTTTTCAGTTCTCCTTCTTTCCTATTCTGTCCAAGCGCAGGAAGGGACGATGGTCATTGAAGGGCCCGATCCTTCGCATCGGGAAATTAACTTTAGCGAAGATAAGACTTTGATTTATGATCAACCTAGCCATCAGTCGGGGGCACGTGATTCGGTAGCGGTACAATCACGGCCTGTGAGCCGGACGACCCGGCCGGAGGCACCCAAGGATCAGTCAAAAGGGAAGAATGAAGGGGAGGTCCTCAACTTCAATTTTCTCTATTACATGATTCAAAAATTCAAGATGTCCGACCTTGTGGATCGGTAAGATTTCCAGGAAAAATTTAATTGTGATCTAATTCAGGAGAGACCCCTGAAGGCGGAATAATTCTGTCTCTGAGATCTTGGCATTGAAGCGTGCCGCAATGAGGCGGTTGTATGCGTCGGCAAGACTTTGCTGCGCCGTGCGTAGTTCAATAAACGTTGTGATGCCCCGTCGGAATCCTTCCAGGGCGATGGAGACGTTCTCTTTGGCGAGCAGGATATTCTCCTCCTCAATCAACAAGGTTCGTTTCGCATTCTCGTAATTAGTATACGCAATGCGGATGCCAATCATGACGATGGTTGTCTGCTGGTCGTAAATTAGTTTTTGCCGCTCTATATTCACTTTCGATTGGCCGATGAGTCGGTTTGTGTTCATCCCATTCATGATCGGAATGGATACAGATAGACCATAATTATACCCTCGGTTGCGAATGTACTTCTGCGCAATGGGGCTGGTGACGAGTTCATTCTCCTGCCGGTTAAAATTGTACGAAGAAGTAAAATTAATGATCGGAGACCGGCTTGCCCGGCTCTCGCGCAGGGTTAGCTCTGAAACACGGATATTCTTTTTAGCAGCGACAAGGGTAGCGTTGTTGGTCTCCACATTTTGCCTGATCTCATCGAGACTCAGCTGGAGATTGATCGGTATAGTGTCATAGATTTCAAAGGTATCGGGCAACCCCAGGCCCACCAGGAGATTGAGCTGATCTTTCAGCTGCCTGATAAGCGTCTCCTGTTGGATGGCCGCCGTTCGAAAGGCATTAAGATCTACTTTCGCCTGCAGCAATTCGGGCTTTCCGCCGGTCCCGACCTGCAACTTCCGCTCCGCCAGCTTGACGCGCTCCTCGCTCACAGACATCTGCTCCTGAATGGCCTTCCGCTGTTGGACCTGGCGGACAACACTGAAATAGGTGGTGATCACGTTGGCGGCCGTGTTCATCATCTGATCGCGGACATTCAGATTACTTAAGGCTTCCTGTGCGGAAAGCCGTTTGCGGGTTGCGAACATTTGGGTGCCGTCAAATAAGGTCCAAACGAGTTGTGCTGATCCATTTACATTTGTCGACTGTGCCCCCGTACGGAGGGTCTCCACATCGCCAAAGGTTACGTTCCGGGAGTCCACGTTGTTTCGGGAGTAGGCGCCCGTTGCGTTGATGTTTGGTAAGAAGACGCCGAACGCATATCGGTTGTTATTGCCTGCGACCGCAGCAGTATTTTGCGAAAGGCGCACGTCGTAATTTTTTTGAAGCGCCAGCGCCACCACATCCTCCACCGAAACGGTTTGTCCGGCAGTGAGCAGGGGGAGTATACAGAATGAGAAGAGACAGACGGCGTTACGATTCATAAACTACTTCTTTCATCGGTGGCTGAACGCCCAACCCCTCATAATCGATGTGCTTCTTCCTGCGAGATAAGTAGGAATACATGGCGGGTATGACGTACAAAGTCAGTATCAGAGAAAACAGGACGCCGCCTACGATGACAATCCCGAGCGGGATGCGGCTGGTGGAGGCGCCTCCCAGGGAAAGTGCGATGGGCAGCGATCCCAGGGCCATGGCAAGGCTTGTCATGAGGATGGGGCGCAAACGCAGCCGGGATGCAGTAAGCACACTTTCCATTTTCGAAAGACCCGACTCCCGCTTCTTGTTTGCAAACTCCACAATGAGAATTCCGTTTTTTGTCACCAACCCGATGAGCATGATCATCCCGATCTCTGAAAAGATGTTGAGCGTTTGTTTGAAGAAATAGAGCGACAGGAAGGCGCCGCAGATAGCCAAAGGAACGGTAAACATAATAATCAGCGGATCAGCAAAACTTTCAAACTGTGCCGCAAGAATCAGGTAGATAAGTACCAGCGCCAGGATAAATGCGAACGAGGTATTCCCGGAACTTTCAGCAAAATCGCGTGAGGATCCCGAAAGCGATGTCTGAAAGGTGTCATCAAGCTCTGCGTCGGCAATGGCACGCATGGCCTGAATCCCGTCACCAATGGTTTTTCCGGGTGCAAGACCGGCTGAAATCACGGCAGCTTTGAAGCGGTTAAAATGATACAGGGAAGGTGGTGTCGTGGATTCTTCCAAGGTCACTACGTTGTCAATGGAAATCAGCTGCCCTGAGGCGGTACGCACATAGAGCCGCTTCAGATCCTCCGGATCATCCCGGTCCATGCGGGAGACCTGACCGATCACAGAGTATTGCTTTCCATCCTTGGTGAAGTAGCCGAACCGCAAGTTACTATACGCCAGTTGCAGGGTCTGGGAGATATCCTGGACACTGATGCCGAGTTGGGTGGCCTTGAGGCGGTTTATTTTTACCAGCAGTTCCGGCTTGTTGAATTTGAGATCGACATCTACGTTTTGAAGTACGGGGTTATCCTGGGCCGCCGCCAGCATTCGTGGGATGGCCTCCTTGAGCTTGTCAAAATTATTGTTTTGGAGAACAAACTGTACAGGCTGACCTCCACGGCGGTTGACGGCAATGGTCTGATCCTGCGTTACAAATGTCCTTCCTTCCGAGAATAACGGGAGGTATTTGTTTACACGATCAACGATTTGCTGTTGGGAAAGTTTGCGCTCCTCCTTGGGTACGAGGTTCACACGTACGGAACCAGAATTGGTAGACCCGAAGCCGCCTCCGCCACCCGAAAATGAAACAGCCGATTTGTATTCAGGAACAGAATCCACAACAAACTGGGTGACCCTGTCAACGTATGTATCCATGTAATCGAAGGAAGTACCCTCCATCCCCGATAGGTTGATCCGGAATTGATCGCGGTCCTCCATGGGTGCCAGTTCCTGTTGGATGTTGGTGCCGATAAAATAGACCGAAGCCAGGCAGCTGGCGATGATAACGAAGGCCATCCATCGGACTTTCATGAAAGCGGCAAGGCTCTTATGGTACCCGTTTTCCATCCCCACGAAAAAAGGTTCTGTCACGCGATAGAACCAGGAGTGCGAATGATTGCTGCGCGTCAGGAGTACGCTGAGCACCGGCGTGAGCGTAAGCGACACAAACGCGGAGATCAAAACGGCCCCCGCCACAACTACTCCGAACTCGCGGAACAACCTTCCCACAAAACCAGGGAGAAAGACCACGGGGAGAAAGACCACGGCCAGCGTGATTGAGGTGGAAATAACGGCGAAGAATATTTCACGAGACCCTTCGATGGCTGCCCGGTATTTATTCATCCCACCCTCCAGTTTCTTGTAGATGTTTTCGGTGACGACAATTCCATCGTCCACGACCAGGCCGGTGGCGAGCACGATGCCGAGCATGGTCAGCACGTTGATGGAGAATCCAGCCAGATACATGATGAAGAAAGTGGCAATGAGCGATACCGGAATATCGATCAGCGGCCGCACGGCGATCATGAAATCGCGGAAGAAAAAGAAGATAATAAGCACCACCAGGAGAAACGAGATCAACAGGGTTTCTTCCACCTCTTCAATCGACCGTATGATGTATTTTGTCTGGTCGGTTGAGACATCGAGTTTAATGTCATCCGGGATTTCCCTTTTGATGTCGTCCAGACGCTTGTAAAATTCTTCGGCAATCGCAACATAATTGGCGCCGGGCAGCGGGACGATGCTCACCGCAATCATCGGAACCATGCTTTCGCGGAGGCTGCTTTCTTCGTTCTCCGGTCCCACAAGCGCCTGACCAACATCGCGTACACGAATGTTTCCGGCTTCGGTGGATTTGACGACTACATTTCCAAAATCGTCCTCCGAAAAGAGTTTACCGAATGTTCGCACCGTAAGCTCGGTGGCATTTCCGGTGATTTTCCCAGACGGGAGTTCAACATTTTCCCTGTTAAGAGCCTGCTGGATGTCAAGGGCCGTCAGGTTATAAGCACTAAGTTTGGCCGGATCCAGCCAGATGCGCATGGCATATTTCTTCTCGCCCATAATTCCCACGCTGCTTACCCCTTCAATGGTTTGCAGACGCTCCACGAGCACATTGTTGGCATACTCTGTAAGCTGCAGCGCATTGCGCGTGTTGCTCTGAACCGTCATGCTGATGATGTAGTCCGCGTTGGCGTCCGCCTTGGAGATCACCGGCGGCGAAGACAGATCCTGTGGAAGCGAGCGTGCCGCCTGCGACACTTTGTCCCGTACATCGTTGGCGGCGGCTTCCAGATCCACATTGAGGTTGAACTCCAGGTTGATGTTGCTTCTTCCGACCGAGGAATTGGAGGTGATGTTCCGGATGCCCGGTATGCCGTTGAGGGATTTTTCCAGCGGCTCCGTAATCTGAGATTCAATGATGTCGGCGTTAGCGCCGGAATACGATGTGCTGACGTTGATGTTTGGAGGATCGATGGCGGGATACCCCCTTACGCCGAGGTAGGAGAAACCGATAGCGCCGAAAAGCACCAGCAGGATATTCATCACGAATGTGAGAACGGGCCGCTTGATGGATAATTCGGAGATGTTCATGGCACAATCAGTTCACCTGGCTCATAGACGAAATCTTTACTTTGGACCCCGGGCGTATTGCCATCAGGCCGGTGGTAATGATGGTGTCGCCGGGTTTGATACCGCGAAGGATTTGAACGTACGACGAGTCGCGGATACCCGTTTCGACAATTTGAAATACTGCACTGTCTTTGCGCAATACAATGACGCGTTTGTTGCGGGCCTGCGGGATGACCGACTGTGTAGGGATGAGCATGGCTTGATTATCGTTTCCAAGCTGCAGGAGAGCACGAGCAAAAATACCAGGGACCAGCTCGGGATGGCGCTGGCTGACCAGTGCACGCACCTTGAGGGTACGCGTGGTTTGCTCTACGTTGCCTTCCGTGGCAATCACCGCAGCGGTGTGGTCCTGTTTTCCACCATCCACTCTGAACTTTACGAGGGCACCTTTCAAAATGTTCCGGGCGTATTTTTCAGGAACAGAAAACTCCAGCTTCAATTGGTGCACGTCACGCAGGCTTGTAATAACATCGGCCGGAGAGATGTAGGCGCCGGCGCTCACACTTCGAAGCCCGAGTTGGCCTTCATAGGGAGCCCGGATTTCTGTTTTTGAAATGGCGATTTTGGTTGACTGGATATCCGCTTTCAGGTTGTCGACGTTCAGGGCGCTGAGGTCAAAGTCCTGTTGACTGATACCGTTGATGGCAAGAAGTTCGCGCTGACGCTGAACCGTTTTCAGGGCGATCTGCAATTGCACCTGCAGCTTTCTTAGCTGGGCCTGCAAGTCGTCGTCGAAAAGCTTAACCAGCAAAAATCCTTTCGGTACCGTGTTTCCCTCAGGAACATTCAGCTTGACGATCCGGCCGCTGACCTCCGAACGAATTTTGGTTTCTTCCCACGGAAGCAAGGATCCGGGAACTTCCACGTCTTCGCTAATGACACTGGTTTTGACTAGGAATCCTTCCACCAGCATCGGTCCTCCTCGTGCGCGCTGGCCTGCACCCCCTGCCGTCTGCGGCGGCTTGCCCGAATCGCACGCAAACAAAATCATCCCGCTGGTGATACAGGCCACGCCCATGGACCGGCCTGCCGATAGTATTGAAATTCGATGTTTCACGGTACAAATTTGTGTGCTAAAACGGCACGAAAACGCCATTCATTGCCAAGCGGTCATTGGGCATGACTTGTGGTTTGATGCCAAGCCGGAACCTATCCGGACTTCAAATGGACAGGGATGCGGGAATTAGCTCTTGTCCGGCTTTTTGTGCTGGAAGCACGTACCTTCCTTGCTGGCAGTCATCCGCTTGCACTGCTTCCCTTCAGAAGTCTTTCCAGCGCACTGTTTTACTTTGTCCTTGAAATGTGTTTCCGGCTTGCACATGCCGCAGGCGCCTTTCCCTTTTTTCTTGGCGTCAACCAAGGTGGTCTCCGAGGCATCTCCGGAGAGCCGGCAGTCTGCCGTGTGGTACTTCTCTCCTTTTTCCGACGAGTAAACAGTTTGTGCCTGGCTCCGCGTGGCGAGGCCGAGACACAGCGCGATAAGAATAACGATGAGTTTGTTCATGCAGTAAAGGTAACGGGTGCATATTACTGCTCAAAGTACATTACCAAAAGCCTTGCGGATTATGACATATACTTCTCAGACGAGATCAAAAAACGGAGACAAATGGAGCTTTACAAGACTCTAAATGATTATGACCTACTGATTTCTACAAAAAAGTGACAGATATGGTTCAGAGCGTAGACAGAAATCAATGCCATTTTCACAGAGACTGCACAGAGGAATCACAGAGAATCTTATTAAATTCATAGAAAACATATAGAATTCAGTTAGAAAACTCATTAAATTCATTTCTACTTCGCAACCTAACTATGCAATTCAATCACCAAGGACGAGCGTATTACCTCGAAAATCCTAATTATTGCCCTCATTGTCATAGGGTGAATAATCCTACACAGATATGGGATACCTCAACAAAAGATACTGATGGTACACCAACTGCGCTGACACTTTGGATGTGCTCATACAAGAATTGTCTAAAAGTGTTTATTGTAAACTATAGATTCGTTGGAGAAACATATGAATTTGATCGCTACCTAAATGGTCTACCAAAGGGTCCAGATTGGCCAAAACCCATTTTAGATTTGAAAAATGGTAAGCCAAAGAATCCAGACGTACAAGAGGATTCTAGATTCATTAAGACATATTTACAAAGCCTAGTGGCGGAAAGTAGCGGGCTAGATGAATTGGCAGGCATGGGCTACAGAAAGTCAATTGAATATCTTGTCAAGGACTGGGCGATACAGGGGAAGCCAGATGACAAAGAGAGGATTGAAAAGTTGTGGCTTGATGTTGTCATAAAGGACTACTACTCTGGTGACCTTAAAGACATTCTACAACGCGCAACCTGGCTTGGTAACGATCAAAGCCACTACAATAGAATATTTGAGGACTTCGATATTGATGACTTGAAGGAACTCATTGTCCTTATAATGGTTGAGCTTGATAGGCAGGCCAAAATGGAACACTATATTAAAAACATTCAGAAGAAGAAGTAAATATCGACCCTATTCGATTGGGGCACTACATCGGACTACTTCTTTACTTGCTTTTCAAGTTCATGTCCATAAGAATATGCTGAAACTAAAGTTAGAGACGTATAGAAGCTATATGCTCTGAGTATACCAGCATCCCATTGACTTAATACTTCCAAATATTTGGACATTAGACTGTCATTTCCTATAGGAATTCCGACGTAATATGTATTCCCAGATACCCTTGATTTTGCAACAACCAAAATTCCGGCTAACTCATTCTTCACTTCTCTCATTAGGGCCATTGTGCGAAACGAATAATCTCCAATTGGAAATTCTCCACCATCTTCGAATCGGTAGCCACTTTTCATGTCAAGCCCAGATTCAATTTGAACCCTGTAGCCTTTGGTCATATAGTTATATTCTATTTCAGTTGTTGGTTCAGGCTTAGGTGCTTGCGCCGGTGCCACAGCTTCTTGACCAAGGCAATTCAAACTTGCCATAAGTGCTAAGCAAACTAGGTTTAGTGTTTTCATAGTGACTGGGATTTAAGTCATATAAATATAGCTTAAGTTTGATTCTTCGCCCTTTCTGCGCCTCAATCTGCGCCCCAATCAGAAATAATTTATCTGAGAATCAGATAGTTAGATGTACTTTTTGTACCCGGGACGGGAGTTGAACCCGTACAAGCATTACTGCTCACAGGATTTTAAGTCCTGCGTGTCTACCAATTCCACCACCCGGGCGGCCAAACGTGTTACCGATTGGTCGTTATGTCGTTCGGGTGCCTCGGCATCCCGAAAAGAAAAAAGTGTGAGAGACCCCACACTTTTTGTGATTTACCGTCTTCTGAGCGGGAAACGAGACTCGAACTCGCGACCCCGACCTTGGCAAGGTCGTGCTCTACCAACTGAGCTACTCCCGCTTCTTACTATCCTTTCCCCTTCCATTTGAAAAGGGACTGCAAAGTTAAACCCGATTGCTGATTCTGCAAATGGTCTGTTCAGGCATCAAGATCAACCTCTACGGCGGTGTCCTTCGTGCGTGCGAGGGGCACCCTGCCTTGCTCGAATTGTCGCTTCAGTTCCCTGGCCTCCTCCTTGTTTCGGGAGTACTTGATGTGTCTGGGAACCTCCTTCAGGTCCCAAATTAACCCCACGGCCCCTAATCCTCGAAGCAGGTAATACGTGATGTCTATTTCCCACCAGAAAAATCCCTGGCGCGATGCAACCTCGTAGTAGTGGTGGTTGTTGTGCCATCCTTCGCCCAGCGTCAACAAAGCTAGCCATACACTGTTCTTGGATTCTTCACCCGTCTCGTAGCGCGGCTTTCCAAACTTGTGCATAATGGAGTTAATCGAAAACGTCCCATGGTACAGGATGACGGTACTCAGGAAGAACCCGATGAACAGGGAGGAGAATCCTGCCGTGGTGAACATGGCAGCAACGCTTCCGCCGTTTACCCACCCGCCCAGGGCCATGATGGTCAGGGCCAGAAGCGTCGGAGGAACGAGGTAATGTTTGTTCAGCCACACCAATTCCGGATACTTGGCAAAATCACCGATGGTCTTAAAATCCGTTTCCTTGAAATCGGGCCCTACAATCCAGCCTATGTGCGAGTACCAGAACCCATAAATCTTCATCGAGTGAGGATCCTTGGGCGTATCGCTGTGGCGGTGGTGATGCCGGTGATGGGCGGCCCACCACAAAGCCCCCTTCTGAGCCGAGCTCTCCGCCATAAAGGCAATGACAAATTGAAACCACCGTGAGGTCTTATAAGACTTGTGAGCGAAGTACCGATGGTACCCTCCCGTCACCCAAAACATCCGGAAGACATAGAAGAAGACACACAGCATCCAGTCGAACAAAGTGGCGCCGGTCCATAGCGCACCCAGCGGGAGCAGGTGGAGGATCAAAAAGGCCACCTCCTGCTTCAGAATAGGCTTTCTTCGTACTTCGGGAATCACTTGCGCTTCCATTCCGGGCCTCCTTTATTCAACTACAAAAGTAACCCGAATAAGTTCAAGGGGCTACTAAAATGAGCCGACGTCAAGCCGAACAAGCGTAAGGCTGCACCACAAGTTTTTTACCTAAATCGCTCCGATTTCCACTACCTTTGTGGATTACATGAACCACGCTCAGACCATAGCGCTTTATCAGCCAACCCTGCAGCGCATCGCCTATAACCTGGTGCGGTGCAAGGCAGACGCGGAGGACATTGTTCAGGAGACGTTCCTGAAATGGCTCAGTGTGGAGAGCGCCAAAATTCGGAACACCAAAGCCTATTTGATAAAGGCGGTGACTAACAATTGCCTGAATCACCTCCATGCATTGAAGAAAAAGAAGGTGGAATACCTGGATTCGATCAATGTGGCAGAATTTCTGCATCGCTTCAAGGAAAATAACCTGGCGCACCTCGATCTGGAGGCGGATCTGGACAAGGCCTTAAAGGTGATTCACGCCAAACTGGAACCGCTGGAACGTGCCGTATACCTGCTAAAGGAGGTTTTTGACTTTGATTACGAGGCCATTCAGCAAGCCCTGGATAAGAAGAAAGCCCATTGCAGGCAGTTGGTGTGCAGGGCCAGGAAAAAGCTGGGAGAGGAGACCTCCAAGATGCATTTTGACCTCCCGGATGTTTCCGGGTTCATGGCCAGTTTCAGGAAGTCCTGTGAGATGGGAAATGCTGTAGAGCTTATCCAGGAGCTCAAAAAGGACATTACGACGGCCATCGAAAAAAAATTCTAAAATTCCAGCCCGTTTTTGTCACAAAACGGAGACTCTGTGGTCTTGCTAGAACCGGCCATGGTGGGCCCGGACTTAAATCTAACTTGAAATGATCGTCATTTTTGCATTCTTCATAGGTCACTGGTACCTATCCCTGTTTTTCCAGACCTTTTTCCTGCATCGGTATGCTTCCCACAAGGCATTTACCATGAGTCCTGCCATGGAAAAGGTGTTTTACGTGTTGACCTGGATTTTTCAGGGCTCCAACTATCTCAGCCCGTTTGGCTATGGTGTGATGCACCGCATGCACCACGCATTCGCAGACACTCCTGAGGATCCACATTCCCCGACCTATGACGAGACAATCTGGAATATGATGTGGAAGACAAAGACTATTTATTCAGCCATTGCCAACGGAAGCATGGTACCGGAAAAGCGGTTCACGGACGGGGTGCCCAAGTGGGACACGTTTGACCGCATCGCACGGTCGTGGCCTTCCAGGCTTTTCTGGGGAGTGCTCTATGTGCTGATCTACGTTCAGTTTGCCACCACCTGGTGGTTATGGCTCCTCCTGCCGATCCACTTCCTCATGAGCCCCATTCACGGTGCCGTCATCAACTGGTTCGCCCACAAGTATGGGTACCGCAATTTTGAAGTACGGGATACGTCGAAAAATTTTCTCCCCGTTGATTTTCTGATGATGGGTGAGAGTTATCACAACAATCACCACAAGAACGGTTCACGTGCCAACTTTGGCGGCGTGCGGTGGCACGAAATCGACCCCACGTATCAGGTGATCAAGTTGCTGAACAAACTGGGTGTCATTGAAATGGCCAATCAAAAATCGCTTAACATCGAGCGTATTCAGAAAGCCGCCTAGCCTACAGCCGATTTATTGGTTCGATAAGGTCCGTCATTCGTGCGGATTCGGACAGTTCATGTTTTTTCATAGCGCAAGGTTTCAGAGTCATCACAAAGGTCTTGGCTAATTCCATTAGGCCTTGTACTTTCACCAACGCCAAGAAAAAAACTATGAAAAAAATCTCATTTGCTCCGATCCTGATTCTTCTTGTCTGCTCGTGTGCCCCCAAGAAGGACAACATTGCCATTGGGCCATACCCGCAAACCGCCAAGGTGGATACCGTAGACACCTACTTCGGTGTGGCGGTGAATGATCCGTATCGATGGCTTGAGAACGACACCACCCGGGAAACTGCTGGTTGGGTTACGGCCCAGAATGAAGTCACGTTCGGCTATTTGAAAAATATTCCTTTTCGTGATGCGGTGAGAAAGCGACTGGATGAAGTACAGAATTATGAGCGAGTCTCCGCCCCCCACCGCGAGGGGGCATACTATTATTATTCCAGAAATACCGGTTTGCAAAATCACAACGTGCAGTACCGAAAGAAAGGACAGGACGGGGCGGAGGAAGTTTTTCTTGACCCCAATACGTTTTCGAAAGATGGTACCACGGCGCTGGGCGAAATGTCCTTCTCCAAAGACGGATCGCTCGTTGCATGCCTTATTCAAACGGGTGGTTCAGATTGGCGCAAGGCTGTCGTCCTGCGGGGTGACACGAAGGCACTTGTTGGCGATACGCTCCGTGACCTGAAGTTCACCGGAATAGCCTGGCGCGGCAACGACGGATTCTATTACAGCAGCTACGACAAGCCGAAAGGATCAGAACTTTCTGCCAAGACGCAGTATCACAAGATTTACTACCACAAATTGGGAACACCGCAAGGATCCGATCAGATGATTTTTGGCGGAGAAAAAACACCGCGTCGGTATGCGGGCGCCTATCTGACAGAAGATGAGCGGTTTTTGGTCATATCGGCATCAAAGAGCACTACCGGAAACGAACTGTATGTTCAGGACTTGGCGAATCCTCAGGGAAAACTGATGTCTGTTGTCGCAGACATGGAACATAATCACAACGTGGTTGACAATGATGGAAGCACCCTGATTCTTCAGACGGATCTGGGTGCCCCGAACAGCAAAATTGTAACGACTACTTTTCCTAATCCAGGACCAGGTAACTGGAAAGATCTTGTACCCGAAACGGAACATTCCATCCGCGGAGTTGGTACGGCAAACAAGAAACTGTTTGTGAATTACCTGAAAGACGCCAGTACCTATGTGCGTCAGTTCGATTACAAGGGAAAGGCGGAACGTGATGTGGAACTGCCCGGGATCGGAACGGCAGGTGGATTTGGGGGCCGGGCTGATGAAAAAGAAGTGTATTACAGTTTTACATCGTTTACAACGCCAGGCTCGATCTATACCTATGATATCGCATCGGGGAAATCAACTTTGTACACGCAACCCAAAGTCGACTTCACACCGGGCGACTATGAAACAAAGCAGGTCTTTTACACCAGCAAGGACGGTACGAAGATCCCCATGTTCATCGTGCACAAGAAGGGCGTTGAGCTGAATGGAAAAAATCCAACTTGGCTGCAAGCATACGGAGGGTTTGGTATCAGCCTGACGCCGTCGTTCAGCACATCGCGCGTCGTCTGGTTGGAAAATGGCGGTGTATTCGCGCAGCCAAATTTGCGCGGAGGAGGGGAATACGGTGAGAAGTGGCACGATGCCGGCCGATTAATGAACAAGCAAAATGTGTTTGATGATTTCATCGCAGCCGGGGAGTATCTGATCAGTGAGAAATATACATCTCCGCAATATCTCGCAGTGGTTGGTGGTTCGAACGGCGGGCTCCTGGTGGGCGCAACAATGACCCAACGTCCTGACCTGATGAAAGTGGCGTTGCCTGCGGTGGGGGTGATGGATATGCTGCGTTACCACACGTTCACAGCCGGCGCTGGTTGGGCATATGATTATGGTACCTCAGAGGATTCCAAAGAAATGTTTGAATATCTGCGCAACTACTCTCCTGTTCACGCGCTGAAGCCGGGCACTTCGTATCCGGCCACACTTGTAACTACGGCAGACCACGATGATCGGGTAGTTCCCGCTCATTCGTTCAAGTTTGCAGCAACGCTTCAAGAAGCCAACGTGAGCAACAATCCTGTATTGATCCGGGTTGACACGAAGAGCGGCCACGGCTCGTCCAATCTTTCCAAAGCACTGGATGTAACAGCCGATCAGTTTTCTTTTGTCTGGTACAACATGGGGGTTATTCCCCCGATGGTTAAAAAGAGCATGTAGCATCTATGGGTGATCACGTGGAGATCCGGGTCGGAAAAAGAGAGGACCTTCCGCATGTCCTGGAACTGATCCGCGAATTGGCAGTCTATGAAAGAGCTCCTGACGCTGTGGTGAATACGGTTGCCGAAATGGAGAAGGACGGGTTTGGATCCAGGCCGATCTTTGGCTTTTTCGTGGCCGAAGTAAATCAACGCATTATAGGGATCTCAATCTACTACTGGCGGTATTCTACCTGGAAGGGAAAACGGCTCTACCTGGAAGACATTGTGATAACAGAAAAGGAACGGGGTCGGGGTGCCGGCAAATTACTATTTGACAGGACTATGCAGCATGCGTTGGATGAAGGGTGCAGCGGAATGATGTGGCAGGTCCTGGAATGGAATGAGCCAGCTATCCGCTTTTACCGGAAGTATGGAGCCAAGCTGGATGATGAATGGACCAACTGCAGCCTGGAGCGCAGTCAGCTTGAGGAACTTCTTCGAATATCAGGATGACCCTTTCGTGAACAATTTGTCACATGTTGACATTAGATCGCTCATTTTCGACGGCTCCAGATTGATGAACTTCCCGACAACCGCCCGCTTCTTGTAAATCAATACGGTATTTTTTACTTCCCGTGATGGGCTTATTTCAAAAAGCCCCGCCGTATCCGCATCGGATGGATCCGGGATGTACGTTATAGCAGCGCGCGACAATTTCAGTTTGGTTGAAAAATCCGTCAGCATTTTCCTCACCTCCGCAAGCGGCTTCTTATCCGGATTCATGTACATGATGAAAGCTCTGAAGTTTCTCAGGCCACGCACGTTAATTTCACTTTCGAGGCGTTGTGCCATTATTCGCAGGGCTTCCCAATCGTCATTGTTTACCCAGATCATAACACCCTGCTGCGATCCGTACTTGCACATGGGACATGCCTTGGTGCCCTTGTCCGGACCGGATACGTGCTGCGGGTCATACGCTGGACAATCTGTTCCGATGGCCAGCCCCGAATCCGGTGCTTGTGCTTTGACGGCCGCAGGCACGAGTGTTAGTAAGAAGATGACTCCAGAATGCAGTAAGGTTTTCATAATTAGTTCGAGGTTAATTTTTGCGCACGCACTTCATGCATGATTTGAGTTTCGCTATTTGTAGTTGGGCACATGGAGTCCCAGGATAATGTCGCGCTTTCCAATCCAAACCCCCTTATCGTTTTTCCTTAGGGAAAGGATTCCGGAGCCGCCGCGGTTGGGCTGACTTGTTTTTTCCTTTTCCGTGAGTTTCGGGTCATCTTCAAAAAGGAATGCGTCAATCCAGTAGTAGACGCCCGAAGCTTCTTTGATGATCGGATGAATATGTTGGGGGTCTCTTCGGTTGGGATAAGAACCCGGGCGGATGGTGGAGAACGTGTAGCAACCCCGTTCATCGGTTTTCACCCAACCCCGCAAGTGTCCGTGCCTGCGACCATTGGTTTGGCCCTTGGCGGCGACATAGTTGCCTTGCGTATTTGTGTGGTAGACATACAGGATCACACCCTGAGCGGGCGTTTTGCCATCACGCTTGAAAATGGTTCCGCTGATGACAAGGGGCTCCCCTGGCTCGCCTTTTTCAGAAAGAGAGGTTGTCCAGGAAAGTGAGGCCGGCATTCCTTCCATCAGGAGTTCGCAATCCTCGCACGAATCAATACTTTGTGCACAGGCTGCCAAGACGGAAAAAAGTATGAGTGAAAACACAGATAGCTTCATGATTGTCTAATTACGGTGGCGCAAGGATGTTTCGATATGTAGAGTTACGGATATTAATGTTTCGTGGCCGTGCATTATGATGTCTGGTTGCAAAAACTTGACGAATCGCATGAATCACGGGATAGCTCACAAGCGTGCACTTCGGTGAAGCAACCGGCAAGCCACAGCAACAGATTCCTCGTCTTTATTTGATGTCAGGCTTATTATTCTTGACCACCTGCTCTACCGGCTGCCTGTGACGCTAAGGAAACTGCTATTTTTAACCATGGAAAAATTCTGGAGATACAGGATGGATCACGTGCTCTTTTGGGTGATTACCGTAGGATTCCACATGTACACCCGTATTTACCTGCTGGATCAGGCTGGATGGGGCCAATTCCTGTTGGAAATTGTTGTCCGAAACGGACTACTCGCCTTTGTGATCTTTACGAACATCCACTACCTGGTGCCGTTGTTTTTCAACAGACGCCGCTATTTATCGTATGCTGCTGGCTTGATTGTCTGTTTCTTGATATATGTAGTTGGAAAAAATACGCACGACGTTTTCCTCCCCCTGGTGACGGGCAATCCGGTGCCCCGCTTTTGGCAGCATTCCTTTTACAATTTTTCCATCGCACTCTTCTACGTGACATTCAGTCTGGCCTTGCATCTTAGTAAGGAATGGTATGCGCTGCGCGAGCATCTGCGGGAACTGAAAATGGAGAAACTGGGCACTGAACTGGAGTACCTGAAGGCTCAACTGAATCCGCACTTCCTGTTCAATTCGCTCAACACCATATTTGTTCAAATTGACAAAACGAATGTGCGTGCACGGGATACGCTCACGAAATTTTCCGATATGCTGCGATATCAACTGTACGAGTGCAACGGACGTGTGATACCGCTGAAGAACGAAGTAGAGTACCTCCGGAATTATATCGATTTGCAGCGCTTACGGAAAGACGAAAAGTATGAAATAGACTTTGAAACAAGCGGCGCTCGCAGCGACATTGTGATTGCGCCTTTGTTGCTGATGCCTTTGGTGGAGAACGCCTTCAAGCACGTTTCACATTTTCCGGAAGGAAAAAACAGTATCCAGGTCAATATCAGCGTGAATGAGAATGAGATTTTTGCGTCCGTGACCAATACGAAGAACGGAACTTCCGCAGGTCCCGGAGGCATTGGATTAAAAAACCTGAGACGAAGGTTGGAATTGGAGTACCCCGGGAAGCACCAATTGACTGTGCGGGGCGAGGAACGGCAATTTGTGGCGGAGTTGCGATTGATCACGGGCCCATGAAGATAAGCTGTGTTGTTGTTGATGATGAACCGTTGGCCCGGGAAGGGATGGCGGACTATGTAAAGGAAATAGAATTCCTTTGTTTGCTCGGCGCGTGCGAAAGTGCTGCGGCCGCAGGAGCGTATCTGGAAAAGGGAAATGTTGATTTACTTTTTCTCGATATCCAGATGCCGGGGCTGTCGGGCATTGATTTTCTAAAATCACTCGCATCGCCGCCGCTGGTAATCCTGACTACGGCGTACAGTGAATTTGCGCTCGAGGGTTATGCCCTGGATGTACTGGACTACCTCGTTAAGCCCGTCCCCTTTGACCGATTTCAGAAAGCGGCACTCAAGGCAAGGGATTTTCACGGGCTGAAGACCAACGCTGGCGGAACTGGAGAACCGGATTTTTTCTTTGTTAAAAGTAACGGAAAGCTGGAACGGGTATATTTCAACGACATCTTGGCCGTGGAGGCGATGCAGAATTATGTCATGATTCATTTATCTGTGGGTAAACTCATGGTATATATGCCCCTCTCCGCGATGGAGGAACAATTACCCAAGGACTTGTTCCTGCGTGTGCATAAGTCACACCTCGTGGCACTGTCAAAGGTGGAGGCCATCGAGAATCACGAACTGGTGGTGCAGCACCTGCGCATTCCCATCAGCCGGAGCCATCGGGAGGAGGTATTGAAGCGGATCGTTGGGAACAATCTCCTACGCCGGTAGAGCTATCCCACCTCTTCGAGCAGGGTGCGGAAAGAAGCTATTTTTTCGCCGAATTTTTTCTTGACATCTTCGCGTAGGGCCGGTGCAAATTTTTCGAGATAATGCTCCAGTTTGGCAAGCGACTGAGCCGAATACTGAATGGCATACGATACAGACTGATCATCGTCCGAAGAGAGCACCCGGTACATCCGGTGGCCAAGGAACATCTTGGTATTCATTACTTGCGGGATGTGGACTTCCTTCATCCAGACCAGCCATTCCTGTTCGATGGTTTTGTCAACTCCGGTGGTGACATTGTAGATCAGCATGACCAAATTTAATTTACTTCTCCGGTATAACAAATGGAACGACTCCGTCAGGCTTTTGGATTCATAGCCCGCTGCCCTATAAATAACGCGACAAGAACAAGACCTGTCCCGACATACGTGAAAAGTGTTATGGGTTCGTCGAGGAGCACGTAGGCAAACAGCAGCCCGAATATCGGGCACAGGAAGAGCCACAGCGACGCCCGCACCACATCCTGCTTTAACAGATACAGCCACAATTGAACGGCGCCGATAGACACCGGAATCACCAGCCACCCAACGCTGAACCAAAACCGTGTATCAAAGGTGCTGGACTTCTGATAAAACAACAGAGCAAATGGGCTCAACAACACCCCCCCGATTAACACCTGCCATCCGTTGATGGCCGTTCGGGATAATTTCCAGGAGACGGAGGTGTAGTACACGGAGCCCACCGAATAGGCGACCATGCACACAGCCATGAGCACCAGGCCCAGAACGGAAGCATAGCTGTTCATCAGCAACGGGTAGGATACAATTACTACGCCGATGATTCCTACGGCGATGCTTACCCATTGTGCGGGTGCCACGGGTTTTTTGAGCCAAAGTGCCGTCATCGTGCCAATCATCAGGGGGTTCAGCGCCAGCGCAATGGAGGTGACGCCTGCGGTGACTTCATCCAGGGCAATAATAAATATACCCAGATAAAGTGTTGTATTGAGTGAGCCGAACAGCATGACGTGGAGCCATTCCTTCTTCCTGGGCAACCGGTCGCGTTGAATGAAAAAGGAATAGGCAAGGAGCAGCACCCCGGCGATGAGGAAGCGAATGGTAAACAGCACCAGGCCATCGGCCGATTGCAGTCCGATTTTGCCTATGGACGATGCGGAAGACCACAGGACGGCGAACAGGAACCCGGCAAGGAGATAGTGCGAGGATGGTGAGTTCATTTACCGCCAGCGCACGTCGGTATGTGCGTGAAATTAAAGATCATTCCGAAGCGTAGTCACGAAGATAATGGAAGTGGGGGGTGAGTTGGCCTTTGTGGGTGAGTGTACCGCGTTCAATAATTCCCTCGGGATCCCTGATCAGGAGGGGTTTCAATATCCGGTCGATGAGGTCTCTTCCAAATTCTTCCGAGGCGCTCCGCGGCAATTCGCACGGCAAATTATCAATGGCCATCACCGTAACAAATCCGGGGTTGCTGAGCGGCGGGTGAAGCGAATCAGTCGATGCGTCATAGTCGTACAACGGATCAGCAATTGATGTAGCCCGTTTGGTGCTGGGCACAGAGCCGTTGATGTCACACGTGATGTCGGCAATAACCCGTATGCGAAAGTCTGGGGTCATCATGTCCTCCCGAGTGAAGAGACGGGGAGCGCTTGGATTCCAGAAGGCGCCTGCCAACAAGAGGTCGGTCAGTTTTGTAAATGCTGGAAATGTGGAAACATAGCGCTTTGGATATTGATGAAATTCCTTGCGGTTAAAAGGGCCGCCCTCTTTACGCGTGTGGTAGTCGGAGCTGCTCAACTGCACATACACCGGTTCATTAAACGTTTTGGTGAGGTATTCGTGAACACCCACTTTGCGGATGCCCGCCGTATCGAGTGTTTCCATAGCCCCCCGGGCAACCCGGCCGGCGCCGGTTAAGGCAATTTTTATGGGCGGGAGATTGACGTGGCGCAATTCTAGTTTCAGGTCGTTGATATCAAAACATTCGTGCGCCCGTCGAAGTTTGAAAAGGCCGTATCGGTTGCCGTAAGTCAAAAGGCCGTTGTACGCTCCTACGATGCCGGCAAAGCGGCCAAAGGCGACTAGCCTGTTTCCCTGGGTGTCTTTCAGCGCTTCGTAATCGATGAGCCTTATTTTCTTGCGAAGGATCTCTTGCAACAGTTTCTTGTTGTAGGGTTGTTTCTTGAGCGTATGTGAAAAGAAGAGGTAGGTCTTGCCGGCCACCAGGTCAGGAATCTGCACCTCTTTGATCCCCATCAGAATATCGCAATGCTGAATATCATCGACCATGGTAACACCCTGGGCTTCATACTCTTCATCGCGGAAGCAGCGGAACGAACTTTTTTGGCAGACAATTTTTATGTTCTTGAAACGCTGCATGATCTCCGCGGCCTGGAGGGGGCTGAAGGCGACACGTTTGTCCGGAGGTATCCTCCCTTCGCGAATGAGGCCGATCGTGAGCGATTTCATGGGTTAGCGAATATCAAAAGTACGTACAATTCAGCAGACCCATAGCAAAACGCTATCTTCGGTATATGAATCTTTACATGCTCGGCGTCGGATGGATCGTTTACTTTTCTTTGCACAGCGTGCTGGCTTCACAGTCGGTTAAGCGGGATGCCGAGCGGCTCTGGAAAGGAGCTGGCCGGTATTATCGCATTTTTTATAATTCGGTTGCGGTCGTGGGGCTGGTCGCTCTCCTGATGCTGAACGGTGCGTTGCAATCCCCTTATTATTTTGACCGGGAGGGATGGGTTCGGTTTCTCAGTCTCGTGTTTACCACCTTTGGCGTGATGACCATTCAATTGGCTTTTCGACAATACAAACTAAAAGCTTTTCTCGGTTTTGGAGAGGAAGAGGGTGTGATGAAGATTCAGGGGATCCTGAAATGGGTTCGGCATCCGATCTACAGCGGCATTATCCTTGTCACGTTGGGGTTCTTTCTTTTTATACCGAATCTACCCACGTTGGTCACGTGCGCTTCAATTTTTCTCTACCTGCCTGTCGGAATATATCTGGAAGAAAAGAAGCTGATTGCTTATTTCGGCCAGGATTACCTTGATTACCGGAAACGCGTCCCCATGGTGCTGCCCAGACTATCTGCCTTCTTCATTGATAGCGGTCGCTGATCTTATTTTTTCTGATCTCTTTTCTTCTTTTTCTCTGCATGCTCCTTCTGTTCGATCAGTTTTTTGTCTTCAACGTGTTCATCGAGAAACTCGTTGATTTTTTCAATATTCATGGTGGATTTGATTTCACCGAAGGAGTCAATCTTAACCTCCAATCCGCTTAGTTTTTTATGAACGCGCGGCTTGCGTTTTTGCTTTTTCGCTTTTGATTCCGATGTTTTCTTTTTCATGGGGTGGTCGTTTATTTCAGCGTGCTTACGGCATGGTCGATTCGCCGGGCCGTTTCAACGCCTCCAAGAATCTCTATAGTAACCATCAGGTCTGGTCCGGAAAGACCTCCTGTGAGCGCAATACGGAGGGCTGCCAAAATCTGACCGGATTTTACACCTTGTGAGGATGCGGCTTTTTCGATCATTCCCTTCGCTTCATCAGCCGTAATGCTACGCTGTTGGATTACCTCTTGCCCGAAAGCACGCAGTACGTTTATTGCGTCCGCACTCCACTTTTTTGAAACAGCGTCCTTATCAAAGGTCTGCGGAGGCTGAAAGAAAATCTTACCCTGTTCCCAAAAATCTTTTGGAAAGGTGACGCGTTCGCGGAGCGCGGTCACGACCTGGTTGGCCCTGGAAGGCGTGCAATCGATTTGATGTTCTTTCAACACATCCATGAGAAGGGCAACGTGGTCACTCACCGGCATGCTTCGAAGATACTGTTGATTGAACCACTGGGCTTTCTGAATGTCGAATTTAGACCCGGCCTTACCGACCCGTTCGAGCGTGAAGGCCCCGATGAGTTCCTGCATTGAAAATAATTCCTGCGTTGTGCCTGGATTCCAGCCCAGGAAGGCGAGGAAATTGATCATGGCTTCGGGCAGGTAACCTGCTTCGCGAAAACCTGGAGATACGATGCCGGAGTTGGGGTCTGTCCACGTGAGCGGGAAGATGGGAAACCCCATGCGGTCTGCGTCACGTTTGCTCAACTTGCCGTTCCCGTCGGGCTTCAACAGCAGGGGAAGGTGCGCAAACCGGGGAGCCTCCTTTTCCCAGCCAAAGAAACGGTATAGCAGGAGGTGCAACGGCGCGGAGGGCAGCCATTCTTCCCCACGGATCACGTGCGAAATCTTCATGAGATAGTCATCGACGACATTGGCCAGGTGATAGGTAGGCATGCCGTCTGACTTTATGAGCACCTTGTCATCGAGTTGGGAAGAATCCACCTTGACCTCGCCACGGATCAGGTCGTTGACGGTTATCTCCTCGTTTGCCGGAATTTTAATCCGGATAACGTAAGGTTCGCCAGTGGCTATCTTCTTCGCAACTTCAGCCTCAGACAGCGTCAGCGAATTTTTCATCTGCAGGCGTGTCGTGCCGTCGTACTGGGCATTGGGGGTCCGTTGCCTCATCGCCTCCAGGTCCGCTTCCGTATCAAATGCGGTGTAGGCGTGGCCTTCTTTGATCAGTTTCTGTGCGTGCCGGGTGTAGATTTCCCTTCGCTCCGACTGGCGATAGGGAGCATGGGGCCCTCCAACTCCTACGCCTTCATCGATTTGAATTCCAGCCCATCGAAGTGAATCGAGAATGTATTCTTCTGCACCGGGAACAAAGCGTGATTGATCGGTATCTTCGATACGGAGAATCATGGTTCCGCCCGTTTTCCTGGCTAGCAAAAAATTATACAATGCGGTACGCACCCCGCCAATGTGGAGGGCGCCGGTGGGACTGGGAGCAAAACGAACGCGAACATTTTCCATTGCCTAAATGTACAAAATCCGTTATGACGCGACGCGAAGGACGGCTTCCCGGGTAAGGCGTTGCTGAATTTTGAAATTCGACCAGGCGACAAAATAAATCACGGCAAGAGAGGCAGCCGCTACAGCAGGAACAATGAACCGGTGGAACTGCACCCAACCGATGACGGCACCAAGAAGGATGAGGATCGTCCAGAAATTCAACATCCAGCGTGTGTTGGGAAAGAGGGAGTATCTGAGCAGGAGAATGCATCCGTTGGAAGAGGCTTCGAGTTGTCCAACAACCAGGGCAGCAAAGTGGTTGGCCCGTCGTGCACGGAGGGTAATCCGGAAACGGTCTTCCTTAACCCACCCGTTGAATACCAATACAGGCTCGTGAGGTTGATCAAAAGGCTGGTTTGACGTGGCGTTGGCAAGCCGCTGCTGCACGGTAGATGCGTCTTCTGGCAAGACGAGTGTTTCCCGGTAGGGTTGCAGCAGGGTGATCACTTCACGGCAATGCAGGAAATTTCAACGTTTACATCTTTGGGCAGGCGGCTGACTTCAACGGTTTCGCGTGCGGGAGGATTTTCAGTGAAATAGGACCCGTAAACCTGATTTACCTGCGGGAAATTATTCATGTCCTTTAGAAAGATGGTCGTCTTTACGACGTGTGAAAAGTCATACGAAGCAGCCTGTAGGATCTCTTGAATGTTTTTCATGACTTGATGCGACTCTTCCTGAATGTTTCCGGTCAGCAGATCCCCTGTCGTTGTTTCCAATGCTATCTGGCCGGAAACAAAAAGTATGTTGCCTGACTGGATGGCTTGACTGTAAGGACCAATGGGCGCCGGGGCCTTGGGGGAGTAGATTACGTTTTTTGCCATCGGATTCTGGATTACTTTTGTCAAATATCACCAATTCAAATTAAAACAGCGCACCGGTCGGGATCCGAAATCATGGAAATTCTTATTCTAGGAACAGAAAGTAATGCGGCGGAAGGTCGACTGAAATTCAGCGGAGAAAGCAAGGTCATGCATGCAGCGAATGTATATCAGGCGGGCGGCCTCTTATCCTCATGCGATGTGGCGTTTGATTTCACGATCCACGAAAATGCTTCACGTCTTTCAGCGTATCAGGCCGCGCCCCAATCGGTCGTATTCCTGGACACAACCACTGTGAGTCTTGGCAACCTGCTGAAAACAAACAAAGAACTCACAAACACCGTGTTTGGCTTCTGCGGACTGCCAACCTTTTTTAATCGGGAGATTCTGGAAGTAGTGCTCCGGACCGAAAGCGATCGTAAGATGCTGGACGAGGTATGTGGAAATCTGAAGACCAACTACCAGGTAGTGGCGGATCAGGTTGGGATGGTAACGCCGCGGGTGATCTGCATGATTATCAACGAAGCGTATTATACGCTGGAAGAGGGAACGGCAACCAGGGAAGACATTGATCTGGCAATGAAGTTGGGAACAAACTACCCCTGGGGTCCCTTTGAGTGGGGCGCCCGAATCGGCCTTGACAACGTGAGTCGCTTGTTGAACGCGGTGCGTGAGGAAACACACGATGAGCGTTATCAGGTATGCCCCCTTCTCACAAACGGGGCGGGTTGATTACTCCACCGTAACCGACTTGGCCAGGTTTCTCGGCTGGTCTACGTTGCATCCGCGCATGACGGCGATGTGGTAAGAAAGCAATTGTAACGGAACGACCGAGACCAACGGCATGAGCGGTTCAATGGTAGCCGGCACTTCGATCGTGAATTCCGCCATTTCCGGAATGATGGTATCTCCCTCTGTAACTACAGCTATGACTCTGCCCTTACGGGCTTTCACTTCCTGAATATTGGAAACAAGTTTTTCGTACGAACTGTCCTTGGTAGCAATGAAGACAACGGGCATTTCCTTGTCGATGAGCGCGATGGGGCCGTGCTTCATTTCTGCTGCCGGATACCCCTCCGCATGGATGTAGGATATTTCCTTGAGCTTGAGGGCGCCTTCCAGCGCCACCGGGAAATTATAACCGCGGCCGAGGTATAGAAAATTCCGGGCATCCTTAAATTCCTGGGCGATGGCCTTGATCTGGTCGTTGAGCGCGAGGGCCCTTTCAACCTTCGCGGGAATATTCTCCATCTCCACCAGGAGTTCATGAAATTTCTTTTCCGCAATGGAGCCGCGCTGACGGGCTACAATCAACGCAATCATGTTGAGCACGGTAAGTTGTGCCGTAAACGCTTTCGTGCTGGCTACACCAATCTCAGGCCCGGCGTGGGTATATGCCCCCGCGTGCGTAAACCGGGGGATGGATGAGCCGACCACATTACAGACACCAAAAATGATGGCGCCTTTTGATTTTGCCAGTTCGATGGCGGCCAGTGTATCAGCAGTCTCTCCCGATTGGGAAATCGCGATCACCACATCGCCTTCCCGGATAATGGGATTGCGGTAGCGGAACTCCGAGGCATATTCGACCTCCGTGGGGATACGGCAAAACTCTTCGAAGAAATATTCAGCAACAAGCCCGGCATGCCACGAGGTGCCGCAGGCAACGATCATGATGCGGTCGGCATTCACCAATTTGTTGACGTACTCCCGCAATCCACCGAGGATTAAGCGGTTGGAGGCGGCGTCCAGTCTTCCCCGCATGCAATCCATGATCGAACGCGGCTGCTCAAAGATCTCCTTTAACATGAAGTGTTCGTAGCCCCCTTTTTCGATCGCGGCCAGTTCCATGTCCACTTTTTGGATGTACGGGGTGAGCGGGAGGTTCGCCACATTCTTGATGGTCAGTTTCCCATTGTCAACAATGGCGATTTCCTGATCATTGAGGTACACCACTTCGTTGGTGTACTCGATGATGGGCGTGGCGTCTGACGCCATGAAGAATTCACCCTTCCCAACACCGACAACAAGCGGGCTTCCCTTGCGCGCTGCGATGAGCAGGTTGGGACTGTCAAACGACATAACCACGATGGCATAGGCTCCGACCACGCGTGTCAGGGCCAGTCGCACGGCCTCATCGAGTGAACATCCTTCTTCTTCCCGGATATCCTCAATAAAATGAATAAATACTTCCGTATCTGTTTCGCTGAGGAACTGATGTCCTTTGCGTACAAGTTCTTGCTTCAGGGCTCCATAGTTCTCGATGATGCCATTGTGAATCATCGCAAGGTGCTTGGTGGCTGAGTAGTGCGGGTGTGCGTTTTCATCGCTGGGTTCGCCGTGGGTGGCCCACCGGGTATGGCCCATGCCAATGTGGCTATTGAGGTCCTGGCCCTTGATGTAGGCCTCCAGCTCGGATACCTTCCCCTTCTTTTTGTACACATTCAGCGCTCCGTTCAGCAGCGCTATTCCTGCGCTGTCATAGCCCCGGTACTCAAGTCGCTTCAGTCCTTTGATGATGACGTCGCTGGCCTGTCGATGTCCAGCATAAGCAACTATGCCGCACATGGGTTAATGGAGTAAATTGGTTGGTTTTGAATAGTAGACCCGCAAGGTGGCCGACGAGGGGTTGAGGACCATGGAGCTGGTTGTTTTCTTGAATTCGTCGTCGAGTGGAAAAATCACAAAGCTTTTTGCCCTCCGTGGATCTGTACGGTGGTTGATGATTTGCTGAAAGAATTCCGTAACGATCGGCGCATCCGGCTGTCTGGTTGTCTGGTTGACATTGATCAAAACGCCGGAAATTTGGTTGAGGATGGAGACACTGGTTTCCGTAGCGCTTGTCCCTGACACGGAAATACTGCTTCGGATCTTTACCAGGTACGGGTCGTTGATCCGCACATTCTGACCATTGATGAGGGTGTCGTAGAAGATGCTCCTGAATTTATTGTCCGCATTGAGGATTCGCAATTCGATCTTCAGGGGCGGCCTCGCCTGCGACGTGTTGGTCATCACCAACTCCGCTGAATTGATAACCACGTTGGAGAGTGAATCAAAATATTTGTAGTAGTTACCCAGGTCGAGCTTCGTCACAATACCTGATCCACATTGAACATAAAGCTTGTCGTCGGAGGAGATAAAATCCTGATACGGGATCACGCCATTCAGTGTGGTGGAACTGCGGTCGGCAGTGATTGAGCTGAAACTCATCACAGGCACAATCCCCGTGAGGGAGTTGCTGAAGAAGATAGGGAAATCAGCTGTGAAAGCGCTGGCCCCGTCTTTGTAGGTGAGGACCAGTTTGGAGTCGACCACATCGGGATAAGGAAGACTGTAAACAGGCGTGATGCCGAGGATTTTGTTTCCTACAGGCATCGTCACAGATAAGCCGGGGTACTTGGTGATGAAATCTGCGAAATTATTCAGCAGAGCCGGATTGTTCTTGACGTCATCAAACAGGTTTTGCCCCAACGCACCCAAGAGTTGGATTCTTAACGTAAAATATATGTTATTGGAAGCATCGGCATCGATGTACCGATTCCAGCCGTCCTGTAACTGAACAGGCCCCGGCGAAAAAGTTGTGTCACCGATGGACGTCCCTGAGGCGGGGATGGATGACGTGTTGAAGAAATCCCCGTCCGTGCCCAGTCCGGTGAGCAACTCATACACTTTCAGCTGCAGGTTGGAACTGTCCATCATGCCGTAGGAGTAATAATCGAACTTGAGCTGAAGATGCAGGGACTCAAAGACAGCCGTATTTTCCAGAACGGCCTTCTGCAAGGGAGGAGAAAAGTTGAAGTATCCCTTTGCCTCCAGGTTGCCAAAATCAGGATCACTGTACTTGCCCACCAGAATGCGCGCGAGGTTTTCCTGTATCGTATTGCGTGTCGATACGGGAGAACGGAGAATGACGGTGTTTTCCAGCGGAATCTCCACGTAACGCGTGTTTAGCCTTGGATCCTTGCGAAACCCGACAAGCGACGCGTCGTCTTTACAAGAGAAGAAAAGGAGGAGAATCCAGCAGAGTAGTAATCCAGCCGGTTTAACCGGCCAATTCCGTGTACAGGTTATAAAAAGACTCCGTGAAGTCATCGCCCTTCTCAATGGTTTCAACTTTCTTCTCTTTAATTTTCTTAACTAGTCCTTCCAGCTTTTTATTGTCCCCTGCAACAGATACTACGTCGGCAAATTGGGCCCCCAATTTAATAAACCCTTCGTAATCCGCCGTCTTTAGGTGGCCCAGCATGTTGTCTTCGATGTCCATCATCTTGACTTTGCCCATGAGGTCACCTTTGAATTTGTGAGTGAAACTGTTGTTATAAATGGTGAACACCGTTTTCGTGTTCTTAAAAAGTGGATCATTCTTGTAAGTGGTCTTCAGGTACAACGGGATAAAACTGGTGATCCAATCGTTGCAATGCACGATGTCCGGCCCCCAGCCTAGTTTCCGTACGGTTTCGATGACACCCTTGCAAAAGAAAATGGCCCGCTCGTCGTTGTCTTCATAAAAGCGGTTCTCCTTGTCATGAAAGACCGACTTGCGATGGAAATAATCCTCGTTGTCAATAAAGTAAACCTGCAATTTTGCGTTCGGTATGGAAGCGACCTTGATGATCAGGGGCTTCTCCTCATCCCCCACAGAGATGTTTATTCCCGACAAACGGACAACCTCGTGGAGTCTGTTTTTGCGTTCATTTATCAATCCAAAGCGCGGCACCAGTATCCGGATTTCCATCCCCTTTTCCTGCATGGCCTGTGGAAGCTTTCGTACGAAATCGGAGACTTCGCAAGTCTGTAAAAAAGGATTGATCTCACTGGCAACATAGAGGATGCGTAGTTTGGACATAGTGTTTTTTTTAGAGAAACAAGGGGACAAAGATACGGGAATTCCACCCCTTATTCAACTGGGAATCAATTATTAAGCCTATATTTGCTCCCTTCAGAAAAAGGGCTTGGATGCACATTTTTAAGGAGATCGCACCGCTACGGGCCTATTTGAATAAACAGCGTTTGGCGCAGTCTACCATCGGGTTGGTGCCCACTATGGGTGCGCTTCACGAAGGCCATCTCAGCCTGATCCGGGCATCAAAAAAGGAGAACAGCGTGACGGTTTGTTCCATCTACATCAACCCTGCCCAATTCGGAAATAAAGAAGACCTGAATGCCTATCCGAGAACCCTTGATGCAGATGTTTCAGTCTTGGAGAAGGAAGGATGTGAGATAGTTTTTGCTCCCTCTAACGAAGTGATATACGGGTCAGGCGGAATGCTGCATTTTGATTTTGGGAATCTGGACAAGGTACTCGAGGGAGCGTTCCGCCCCGGACACTTCAGCGGGGTTGCACTTGTGGTGTCCAAGCTCTTCAATATTACCGAACCAGACTGTGCCTACTTTGGACAGAAAGACTTTCAACAATTCATGATTGTGTCGCATTTGGTCGACGCGCTGAAATTCAAGGTTCAGTTGTCCTGTCAACCCATCGTTCGTGAAAAGGACGGCCTCGCAATGTCGTCGCGGAACCAGCGGCTCTCCCCGGAAGGACGGAAAAAGGCAGCGGTGCTCCATACGTCGCTTCTCATCGCACGTGATGGGCTCCTTGGGGGGAAGTCGTTTGCGGCTATGCAGGATGAGGTTAGGGATCGCTGCTCGCAGCAAGGGGCCATGCTGGAATACCTTGCGCTGGTCGACAAACGTGAATTTTCCGTGGTTGATCGGGTGATAGCCCCGGAGCACATCGTCATTTTACTTGCCGCGCAGGTGGAAGCCGTGCGTCTGATTGATAATCTATTATTGCACCCTTAACCGATTCTATTTTGTCCAAAGGTCTTCGCGCCGGCTTACAGTATCTGATCATGATCTCCCTCACAGCGGCCTTGTTGTGGCTTTCGCTGCGGGGATTAAATGTTGGGGAAGGAGAAAACAAGGCTGCGTTCATTTGGCAGGCATGGCAAGGGTCAAACAAATTTTACCTGATGCTCATGGTGGTCGTGGCGCTTGCCAGTCATGTACTGCGCGCGGAGCGGTGGAGAATGCTCTTGGTCCCTACCGGCAACATCGTGAGTTTGGGGAAAAGTTTCCTCTCGGTGATGGTTGGGTATTTGGTGAACCTCGCGATCCCACGGGGGGGAGAAGTATCCCGGTGCTATAATCTGCTCAAGCTCGAAAAGACGCCCGTTGAAATTTCTTTCGGTACGGTCGTGGTGGAGCGAATCGTTGACGTGCTGACACTCGTGCTGGTTATCGCCCTTGCCTTTGTCGTGGAATGGGACAAACTGATCACGTTTTTACAATCGCTGGGTGTCGGTTCGGAAGGGAAGTCAATTCAAATACCCTGGTGGATATATGCGGGTATTGCGATGATGGCGGGAGCAGGTGTCCTTCTGTTCATGTTGCGCAAGCACCCCCGTCTACTGAGAATCATCGAGGGGTTCAGGAAAGGGCTGCTCTCTGTCTTCGAACTGGAGAATAAGTGGTTATTCATCTTCTACTCGGTAGCCATCTGGTTTCTGTATTTTCTGATGAGCTATTGCGTGATCATAGCATTTGAAGCAACCCGCGATCTTGGGTTCAGCGCTGTCCTCACGCTGTTTGCGCTGGGCGCAATTGCGATGGCGGCGCCCCTGCCTGGTGGTGCCGGTTCGTATCATACGATTGTCCCGCTCGGACTGGTTATGCTTTACAACCTACCACAGGCGGATGCCATCGCCTTTGTGTTTATCTTTCACGCGTGGCAAACGCTGACGATGATTGTCGGGGGTGTCGTATCTTTGCTGATTAGTTATTGGATAATCCGATGGAAAAAGCAGCCGGAAAAATAAAAGACAAGGCAAGTGCGTTGTCCCTCATTCAGGAATGGAAAAAGCAGGGGAAGAAGGTGGTGTTCACCAACGGCTGTTTCGACATTCTGCATTTAGGTCACGTGGACTATCTGGAAAAGGCCAGGGCCCTGGGTGACGCCCTGGTGATCGGCCTCAACACGGATGCTTCCGTCAGCCGGTTCAAGGGCCCTCATCGACCGCTTCAGGATCAGGATTCCAGAGCGCGGGTCATGGCCTCATTGCAGAGTGTGGATTTAGTTGTTTTCTTTGATGAAGATACGCCGATAAACCTCATTTCTGAGCTGCAACCGAATGTTCTGGTCAAGGGCAGTGACTATTTGGCAGGGAATATTGTTGGCGCAGATTTTGTTAAAAAATCAGGGGGTGTGGTGCAGACGATTGACTTTGTTCCGGGCTACTCCACGACCCGGATTGTTGAAAAAATAAAAACACTTTAATTTTATAAACTATGGGAATGGGCGCACTTTTTATCGGAGGGTTCTTCATGCTGATCGGCTGGATGGTAAGCTCCCGGCTGAAGAACAAGTTCAAGAAGTATTCGCAGGTGCATCTGTCGAAGGATCTGACCGGGGCCGAGGTGGCCCGACTGATGCTTGCTGACAATGGAATCAACGATGTTCAGGTGATCAGTGTCGCCGGACAGCTTACGGACCACTATAACCCGGCATCTAAGACGGTCAACCTGAGTGAGGGCGTCTATAATGGCAGGAATGCTGCCGCCACGGCGGTCGCTTCGCACGAATGCGGTCATGCGGTACAGCATGCCACCGCCTACACGATGCTCCAGCTCCGCTCGGCGATGGTTCCTGTACAGAACATCAGCGCCAAGGTGCTGAACTTCATCTTTATGGCCATGATTTTCGGAGGATTTTTCGCAGGAAGCATTCTGCCGTGGAATACAGCCATCCTGGTGATGATTGTGTGCTACGGTGTATTTGCACTCTTCGCCGTTGTCACCTTGCCGGTTGAATTTGACGCCAGCCGCAGGGCACTGGCCTGGGTGAAAACACGCAACATTGTAAATACCGAAGAGTATGATATGGCGCAGGATGCACTGAAGTGGGCAGCCATGACATATGTGGTGGTGGCCATCGGCGCTATTACTACGCTGCTCTATTACGTCATGATGTACATGGGCATGGGTAGTGATGACTAGATAATTTTTTGAATGCATGAGGAGACCCCGGTGTAACGATCGGGGTCTTTTTTTTCACATTCCATCAAATAGTTGCTATTTTCAGACCTTTATCACTTTATACGGAACCATGAATTTTCAGCTTACGGAAGAGCAATTGGCCGTTCAGCAAGCCGCACGGGATTTTGCACAGAATGAACTCCTGCCCGGCGTTATCGAGCGTGACAGGGATCAGAAGTTTCCCGTTGAACTTCAGCGACGCATGGGGCAACTGGGGTTTATGGGCATGATGACGAGCCCGAAATACAACGGCGGCGGTATGGACACGGTGTCGTATGTGCTTGCCATCGAAGAGCTTTCCAAAGTGGATGCTTCGGCCTCCGTGATGATGTCGGTGAATAATTCGTTGGTATGCTGGGGCCTGGAAACCAGCGGGGATGAGCCGCAAAAAGAAAAATACCTCAAGCGTCTTGCCGCCGGTGAAATCATCGGCGCATTTTGCTTATCCGAACCGGAAGCTGGATCAGATGCCACCAGCCAGCGTACTACGGCCGAGGACAAGGGTGACTACTATTTGCTTAACGGAACCAAGAACTGGATTACCAACGGTAGCAGCGCCAGTGTGTACCTGGTGATGTGCCAGACGGACGCGGCTAAAAAGCATAAAGGCATCAATTGCCTGATCGTCGAACGCGGCATGCCGGGATTTGTGGTGGGAAACAAGGAAGACAAAATGGGCATCCGCGGAAGCGATACGCATTCCCTGATGTTCACGGATGTGAAGGTTCCGAAAGCCAACCGGATCGGAGCCGATGGATTCGGGTTCACGTTTGCCATGACTACGCTCAATGGCGGCCGCATTGGAATCGGAGCTCAGGCGCTGGGAATCGCATCCGGTGCTTACGAACTGGCGCTAAAGTATTCCAAGGAGCGCAAGGCCTTCGGGAAGCACCTGAGCAATCACCAGGCCATCCAATTTAAGCTGGCGGACATGGCAACCAAGATTGACGCGGCACGCCTGCTCATCTGGAAGGCGGCGACCATGAAAGACCAAAAGAAGAATTTTGTAAAGGCCGCAGCCATGGCCAAACTGTTTGCCTCACAGATTGCACAGGAAGTCACGACGGAGGCTGTGCAGATTCATGGCGGCTATGGATACGTGAAGGAATTTCACGTGGAGCGGCTGATGCGGGATGCGAAGATCACACAGATTTATGAAGGCACTACCGAGATTCAGAAAATGGTGATTTCCAGAGAACTACTCCGATAAGAATGGGGAAGTTGGTATTTCTTTGGCTGGCACTTTCACTGATTGGGTGTTCACCCAACGTCTATACTGTTCAGGTTTCATACAATGCGCGGGTACAGCCTGCAAGCCCTGACTATAGCCGGCCGGAACACTGGGCAGCACTCCCTGATAAGAGAGATGCAGCCGACAGCGTGCCGCTTAACTCCAATTTGCATGACGGACAACTGTTTGCTTTGGCGGATGTGTTCTTTGTCTACCCAACCATCTACACCGGAAAACCACAATCCAATTTTCCGTGGAACGCCGATCTGGCCAACGAGAATCTGAACCGGGAGATTCAACAGTCTACGATACTGAACCAGGCCAGCATCTTCAACGGGTCGTGCCGGGTGTACGCACCGTATTACCGGCAGGCCCATCTATACGCTTTTTATGCGACGAATAAGGAAGACGCCTCGCAGGCGCTGAACCTGGCCTATGAGGACGTGAAGCGCGCCTTCGAATACTACCTTGTTAACTACAATGCAGGACGCCCGATAGTGATCGCCTCGCACAGCCAGGGAAGTTATCACACCATGCGCCTCCTTCAGGATTTCTTCGATGGAAAGGAGTTGCAGAAGCAGTTGGTGATGGCCTATTTGGTGGGACGAGCCATCCCAGTGGATACATTTGAAAACATCAAGCCCTGTTCAGGTCCGGAGGAGACGGGCGTGTGGGCATCGTGGAATACGTTTCTGAGAGACTACATCCCAACCTCTTACGATAGGTACTATAAAGAAGCGCTATCCATCAACCCGTTGTTGTGGGACAGCAGCGATACGTTTGCCTCCAAAGAGTTGAACGCAGGCGGTGTAGGATTGAAGTTCACGATGGTGCCGGAATTGGCTGACGCACAAAATCACATGAATCTGTTATGGATCAACAAACCCTACGTGAAGGGCAGGGGATTTGTGCGCACGAAAGTATGGCACCGGGCCGACATGAATCTCTACTACAACAACATCCGCGAAAATGTCGCATTGCGGGTTCAAAAGTTCCTGGAGCTGAACGGACGGCGCTGAACCGGTCATCGCATGATTTTAAACCTTTCGAAGCGAAGGGGGTCTAACGGACAGAATCTTCTTCACCAACTTTGAATTCTCATGAAAAGGACAAGCACTATCGTATTTGCAATACTCACGTTTTGGTTTCTCGGTGGAATGGTCGAACCAGCGGCCGCGCAACGCCGTCGCGTTAAGCGCGCAAAAGTGGTGCGCGTGCACCACCGGGTAGTTGTGCGCAGGGCGCATGTACGGTACGCCCACCATCCCCGTTGGGGCACCGTGGTAACCGTCCGCCCGGCTGCTGCTGTGGCGGTGCGTGCCGGAAGGAATTCCTACTTCTTTGCTGACGGTGTCTATTATGCTCAGGGGGGTGCGGGGTATATGATCGTGCGCCCAGTCCGCGGAATCCGGATAAGGGTGTTGCCGGTGGGGTACCGAACCATAGTCATCGGTCCGAGGAATTACTTTTACTACTACGGAACGTATTATGCGCTGGCCGATGGCGGGGAATACCAGGTGGTAGACCCTCCCTTGGGAGCCGTTGTGGATGCGCTTCCCGACGGGTATGAAGTCAAATCTATTGACGGCGTGGAGTACTACGTTCTGGATGGTGTGTACTACGCCGAAGTGGACGCACCCGAATTCGAAGATGGAGTGGGGTACGAAGTTGTCAAGCCGGGCTAATTGCCTTTCTCTTTCCTCTTTTTGTAGAGATTGCTACTTTCCTTTTCTTGGAACCCCGTTTGACCGAGGATATTAATGTTGAGGGATTGGCTACACAAAAATGAGCCACACCGCGCTGGCAAGAATCATTGCAAACACCGACGCCAGGAACCGGATGGCGAATCGGGCATCGCCCTGCAGGTAAGAATAGACCGACTTGCTTAACAGATTGGTGGCGTTGATAGCGAGAAAGGTGATGAAGGCGAACTTGAATGTAATCGTGTGTCCGGCCATGTCGGCCAGGTTTACAAGGATGGCATCGATGCCGGCGAACGAGGCGATCACGGAGCTGATGATGAAGCCGGATTGTCCGAAAAGAATGAGGCAAATTTTAGTAACGATTTTGATGACAATGAGCAGGCCCGCAAACTTTAATGCTGGCATCAGGGAAAAAATATTGGTGACTTTATTTTCCTCCGTATCGTCCTCTGTCTTTGGCTCTTTCTTCCTGAAGAACGCCATGGAAACAAGGCCGGAGACAAGAATCATGATCAGGACGCTGGGAGCGATATAAATGAGCCAGCCTGGATTCAGTGGCCCGACCAGCAGGAAGATTTGCAGGAAGCTGGCGAGGTTGGCTAGCACCGCGGCGCCCACGAGGTGGTTGATTGATTTTGATTTTTTGCTCCGCTGCGCCAGCGACTGGGTCGTGGAGGTGGAGGAGACAAAGCCCGCCATGAAGCTGGTGAGCGCAAACCCGTTTTTAGTACCGACGATCCGCCCGAGTACATAACCGAAGACATCAATGCCCGTGATGAGCACGACCACAAGCCAGATTTTTCGTGGATTGATCAGGTCCAGGTTGTCAAACTCGCCCAGGTCGACGTTGAACCCCTGCAGCACTTCATGCAGGAGGGGAATGTCTTTGAGTTTGTACGCATAATCAGGCAACACGGGCAAGGCCACCAGTGTGATGATGGCGTAGCTGATAAAGGACTGGATTTCATGCTTGGAAATGCCTGCAACGAGTTTCGTTGTCTGCGATTTCAGGGACAGGATAAACACCAGCGCCACAAAAATGGCGACGGTGGTTTGGAGCGGGATGATATCAATGACGACGAGCACCCCCAGAAAAAAGGTAGCTACGGCAGACAGTTCGCTGGTGATGCCGAAGGCCCTGTTGAAAGCGCCTTCCACGACGTAGCTCGATATCAGCAGGACCAGGAAGCCCGCAACGAGGATCAGGGCGAGGGCAGTGTAGCTGTGAAGAAAGAAAATGCCCGTAACCGCGCCCAACAGGGCGATCATCGAAAACGTGCGGATTCCTCCGACGTCTCCCACACTCGCTTCGCCCTGCCGGTGGCTCTCCCGCTCCAGGCCAATGGTGGCGCCGAAAACGAGGGCAAGAATCAGGTTGGTGAATAATTCAGAGACCATAGAAATCCGTAGGTTCTAAATGTATGAAACTCGGTTGTAATAACACATGACAAAAGGAGCCTGCGCCCCTATTTCAGCAGGATGAGCGGAAAATCATTGCCGCCGATTCATATTTTCTCCAGGATAATCGACTCATTAAAATGTCTAACAATCATGTCTAGGTAGAACTTCAACTTGGTATAGTCAGCGGAAGGATATATTGATTTTTTTATGGCGTATTCTGCTTCGAGTTCGAGCTGATCCCCAGCTGTTGTATAACTAATTTTGATTTGCGCAATGTCGTTGTCCATGGTAACATTTTCTGGCAGGGTAGTAATTCGAAAGCCAGCGGGGATGGTTACCGTTGCCTTGTACTTGTCTGCCCATGAATAGGAGAAATCTATGGGGTACGATCGTTTCTGCTGAACCAATTCATTTTTCTTCATCGGGAAACCCAGCAGGGGCGATAGAACGATCTTGTCGCCTATTTTTTCTACTTCCACAACCCCTTTGAACGTGATCACATAGGGCTTATTGCCATTATCATAATTAAAGGTGTTAATTCCGAAAGCTTTTAGAGAATGCTTTTCCTGCATGTTTTTCTTGATTCTAACTGAATCGTTAAGAAAATCTCTTTTGTACTGCAGGGCGGCATATTCTGTGGCCTGAATGGAAATGGAAGCGCTAGCGGTTGCGCTCAGCGGATCAATAGTCCAGGTGATTATTTTATGATCGATGGAAGGAATCTTCTGGTCGAGCCCTACCCATTTTAGTTCCTTACCTGCCTCAACGACAAGTCCTTTTTCATTAATGCACCGAATGGGTATTCGATCATAGCCAAGGGCAGGTTCTGTTCCATCCGTGAGAAACGGTCGTTGGCCGTTTACCAGAACCACTACATAATTAAAGTAATGTTCAAATGGGTAATCGGCAATGATCTTTCCATGGTTACGGGTGCTTAGAATGACCGGTAACGCCGGAACACCTGCTGAAGAGAGAAGGGCAGTGAGGAAGAGATTAATGTCGGCTGAATTCCCGGACTTCTGCTCAAAAAATTCTTTAGCTGACTTTGAAGCATAATAATTATTCTGGTTGTTCCATCGAAAATTGGACCTTACATATTGAACAATCTGTTCAACTTTTTTCTCCGTCGATGCATCCGCCAACTTGAGATCTGTCTCTAGGATTTTTCTGGCTATTTTCATACTGGAGCCCAAGTACTTGCCGAAATGTTCGTGTTTGAGCAAAGCGTCATTGAGCGCCGGCCAGGTCGTGATGATTTCCCTGGAACCGCCCGTAGGTCGGAAAAATTTGGATAGTTGAAAATCAATTTTCATCACGTAGTCTTCCCGCGAAGTAATAAACGACTCGTCGCGAAAGGAGGGCACGTCTTTCATTGCGTACGTATGCTCGTAATCAACGAACTCGATTCCGTTCCCTACCCGTTGACCCATTGACTCGGCTACAGTACCCCAGGTTCTTTTCACTTTTGACAGTTCTGAATGCTGATAGCTAAACCGCGTGATGCCCTGTGCGAGGAAGACATACTCGTAAAAAGGGATCATCTTGACCGTGTATTCGCTGTAGACCGTGGGAATCTGGTCCTGAAAAGTCCAGTCGGGTAAATTGAAGTGAAAAGGGGTTTCAAGTGTGTACCGGTATTCAATAACGGAACCTTCTTTGACATCCGGGAAAACAAATTTCTTCGTACTCCAACGATTGCTTAGACGTTCGTCGAAAACAGTGGTGGGATCCAATGCCTTACGGACCGTTCTTCCATTTTCGAGATTGTATGTGAAAGCCTCAATGGAGGTTACTTTTTCGGTGCCTTTAGGCTCCTCATGATAGTAATTGATGTTCAGGGTGGCGAATTTAATGCCGCCGCGGGTTAGTACCTTCATCCGCTTCGTGTGGACAAACCGAATATCGTACCCTTCCTGAGTATCAATAAAGGTTGACTCACCAATATCAAAGAGAACAACGGCTTCCGCGTCCGGCTCCGCGGGATAAGCCGTTAAAGCCAATTCCGATTCCGTTATGGTTCCAAAGGTTGGTGTATACCTTTGAGAAATCGCCTGGAAACTGATGAGCAGCAAACCGGAAAGTATGAGGCGCATTTTCATTATTTTGGATTTAACAAAATGCTTGATTCCTGTGTAGATTTTTTGATAGAATGAAAAAAGGACTGGAAATCGGCGTACGATTCCGGTGGGTATTCTCCTGCCTTGAGAAGGAATCCATTCGTTACAATGATGGCTAAGCCATTTCTTTGGTAGGTCGTGGAGTAGCTGCCATACCGTGAGGACAACTGCACGTTCGCTGGTAAGGTCACATCATAGGCGTTTAGAAAAGGCAGGTTGTACACGTTGGTGTGCTCCCAATTCATGGGGTAATTAATTCGGACAGGGGTCTTTCGCGATTTCGGTAAATCCAAGTCTGGAATAGTAGACAAGCGAGGTTTCAATGCAAATGTATTGCCTAGCCTGCGCAGCTGGCCCTGAACATGCAGCGCAAGATGGATACTCAAGAATAGAGAGTCCCTGTCCATTTGAGTAAGATTAAAATCAGAAAGCTGAAAGCCGGTTTGCGAAAGGCTTTTCTCTAACAATGTTTTAATATCGTCCTTCCTGTTGCTGTGGACTAGATAGCGGTATTGCTCAAACATGGGACCTCTCAATTCTTTCGTTGCGGTTCCTGTTCCATCTCCATCGATATTTAGGGTGAATTCAAAGTCATCGCGGACCAATACATCATGGGGTTCCAGCTTAGGGGTGGTAACGAGCTGACTTTTGGTGCCATTGACGAGGAGCGCCTTTCTGTTCTGGGTGAATGTCCCCAAATAGTTATACGGGAGATGTCCTGCTGTATTTTCCAACCAAACTGTGTCACGGTCAACTGGGACACACAAGATTACATGATTGAATTGCTGGCTTGGAAAGTTGGTCCGGATCTCTTTGGGATTTTCATCTCCGTACACGAGTGTGTAGTAGGATGAAATACCAAATGTGGCTAGCAGTGCCTTCATGTATATCGTCAATCCTTTACAATCGCCGTATTTCTTGGAGCTCACATAGGAAGCTGGGTAGGGTTTTAATCCACCCGCATCAATCGCCACCGAAACATAACGTGTATTATCCTGAAGGTAGTGATAGAGGCGTCTTATGATTTCATGCTTGCTGTGAATTCCTTCAACTAGTTTGCCAACAGTAATCATTTCATCGTTGGGGAGAACATCCGTGCCGGCAATTAGCTGAGCCTGCCATTGCCCAAAAGCCGACCATGAATGAAGGCTGCCGGGTATTTCGTATGTGAATTGCCTCGGTACGATGGTAACGTGTGGCGCAGCTTCCCAGAGGTGAGGCGAGAAGGGTTCTGATGAGACAGAAGGCGTGCTGGTCTGGTTCCATTCAAGAATCTTCTTGCCCCCCACAAGCACCGAGTCATGGGGTAAATTCGGGGAATCGATTACTACCGGATAGTCGATTGGATAAACGACCTTTAGTCTGGCATTCACGGTAGGAACGTTAAAATACGCGAGAGGTGACCACGTGCAAATCTGAATAAACCGTCGTGTTGTGATCTTGTACCGGTATTTAACCTGATAGGGATATGTGTTCCATCTGAGCTTAAACTCTTTCACCCAATCATCTTCGAAAAAGGACCCGCCCGAAATGTCATGTCTGGTGGTAATCTCCTTTTTACTAAGGGTTCGGACAGGCACACTGTGTGCATTTAAGACGGATGCTTCCAGTATTTCCAACTTATCTCCCTGATTATAGGAGATGGAAATATCGGATAGCCAGTCTGATTGTCGGTTATTCACTTGAATCAGAAAGCTTTTTTCGGTAATCAACTTGCCCGGTTCTGCTGTAATGAGGGTATTGTAATCAATTATCTGGCAGTGTCCAGAAGCCGGATTAAGCACGAGGCAAATTGTCACCAGGATAAGCAAGTGACGCGCTTTTTTTGAATTTGTCATAAACTCAATGCAAACTTCACGTTGAGCCGACCTTGAAATTTTAACTAGGGTCCCCCTGACTCTACGCGCTGATTCCAGTCGTAAACCTTATCGCTGATCTCAGTCAGCAAATCCGGATCTTTCTCCAACGCATTGCCGATTACAATCATGTCGGCCCCTGCCTCCAGGGCGCGCAGTGCCTTCTCCGGCGTGTTGATGCCCCCGCCTACGATCAACGGAACTGAGATCGTTTTACGTACCGCGGAAATCATGCGTGGACTTACTTCCCGCTCGGCTCCGCTTCCTGCATCCAGGTACATGAGACGCAGGCCCAGCATCTCGCCGGCAAGCGCAGTACAGGCCGCCAGCGAATCTTTGTCCTCCGGGATGGGCGTCGTGTTGCTGATGTAGGCAACCGAGGAAGTCTTGCTGGAATTAATAAGAATGTATCCGGTAGGAAGGACTTCCAGGTTTAAGTTTTTGAGAATGGGGGCCGCCTGCACATGCTGGCCGATGAGAAGGTCGGGGTTGCGCCCCGAGATCAATGACAGAAACAGGATCCCGTCGGCAAGCGGATCGATTTGCAGCGCGTTACCCGGAAAGAGAATAACCGGAATGTGAACGTCCTCCTTGATGGTCTGAATTACTTCCCCAAGGTTGGGCGTGGTAATCAGGCTTCCGCCGACAAAAAAGAAGTCGATGCAGTTTTCGCTGGCAAGGTGTACAAGGTGCCGTAAGCGTGAAAGATCATCTACCTTGTCGGGATCAACCAACACAGCGACCGACTTTTTACCAAGGCGGTGTCGTTGCTGGAACGATTCAAGAATCTTCATCCTTTTTCTTGCGGGATTCCAGGTACTCGGAAAGTTTTTCTCGGGCAAGACCCAGCAGCATCTCCGAAGCCTTGTTAAGGACGCGTAAACCCAGTTGGCTAAACGCCGACGGGGCCTCCTCTTCCTGTTCCTCTATTTCTTGAGAGCCGTCATCGGTGACCCCCGATTCCTTCTCCCTGTTTTTCTTATTTTTCTTGAAAACAGAACTTACCACGAGGTAGGTCACAGCAAGGGTGCCGCCGATGACCAGCGTGTTGATCAGGATGCGATCTCTCTTTTTGGATAATTCGGAAAGTTCTTTCTGCAGCGCGTGCCTGTGGCGTTCAGAAGAGGCAATCAGTTTCTTCTTTTCAGGGTCTTGTGTTTCCAGCAATTCCATGAAATCGCTACTTTTTTTTGATCATCCCTGACATCACCCGCGCGAGGTAGCCGTAAATTGAATTCCGGAACAGGAGGAAAATCAGAAAGAGTACGCCGTAGAATCCGGCAACGGATCCGTATCCGACATAGGACGAGTACCCGCTGGAAATAATGTAGTGGGCAAGGCCGAGGCTGATGAAAAGCAAAAACATGAATCCGATAAGGATCATGGTGCCGACGAGCAGGGCCTGGGCAAGGGCTTTTGCCAGCTCGTCCCGCAGCTCCGACTTGACCAGTTCAAACTTATCCTGGAAGAATCCCCACAGATGCTGAACGATGGTGTCCAGGCGCAGGAACTTCAGAATGGATTCGATGAGTTTATCCATGGTGGCAATATACTGCTTTTCGCCTTTTTGGAGGCCTCTTTTTGCCAATCCATGGACCAAGGTGATAACTATTTTTTGCCCGGACTCGCGGCCGCTGGCCAAATGGCGAGCGCCTTCGCGACACCCGGCTCCTGAAGGACGGCAGGTTTCGGCAGCAATTTCTGTGAAGGTTCTGTATCGCGATTGAAATATATCAGTGTGAAGGGGATCAGCAAAAACAAAACGACCAGGTACACCAACCCCGCCATCCGGTATTTGACCGTAAGCCTTCCCAAACCGGAAGCAAGCCAAAGCGGGATTTCCCGAAGCACCGGGATCGCAACGAAAAGGATAACGCCAATGATGTTGAACAACAAATGCGCGATTGCGATGCTGATGGCGGTATTGGAGCTGACAGTAGCGGCAACGAACGCGCTGATGGTTGTCCCCACATTTGCTCCGGCTATAAACGGAGCTGCGTTCCGGAGTTTTACCACTTTCTTGGCCACCAGCGGAACAACCAGGGAGGTAGTGATGGTGCTGGACCGGATTGCAGCCGTGGTAAGGGCCCCCCATCCAAAGGACTTCCACGCGTTCTGAAAGAAGAATTGCCGGAAGCGATGGAGCGAGCCTATCCCGAGTAGCCGGGTGAGCACATTGCGGAAGAAAAGGATCGACCCAAAGAGAATTCCAAGCGCCAGGATGATAAGAACGAAACCGTTGTCGATGGTTCGCCCGATCCACTCCGTGACTCCATCCAACCCGCCGTAGAGAAGGGAAATGTGTGTCACCGGCTTCCCTCCGGTTGGGGGAATGAAGTAGGAGGCAATATGTTGGGAACTCCTGGAAAGAAACTGAAAGTGGTACTCTAGTGGAAAAAGGACGGCGGCTGTGAGCATGTTGAAAAAGTCGTGGTAGCTGCCGGCCGCCAGGGCCCTCCTGAATTCATTCTTTTTTGGAAGGAAGCTCAGGGAGACAATCGTGCTGGTGATGGTCGTGCCAATGTTGGCCCCCATAACGATGGGAACCGCACTCTGGAGGGTCAACGATCCGGAGGCCACCAGCGCCACGGTGATGGACGTCGTTGCCGTACTGCTTTGTATGATTGCGGTGAGGAGGAGGCCGATAAAAAATGCGGTGAACGGATTGGTGGTAGCCAGCAGGATGGTTTCTTCGGCTGGTTGACCCAGGTGCTGCAAGGCAGCCAGCATGAGCTCGAGTGCAAAAAGGAATGTAACAATGGTGAAGAGGATGTATGCGACGCTCCGCAGGACGGTTTTCCAGTTGGTACCCCCGGTGATAACAGAATCAGGTGCGGCGTCGGGTTCTTTCATGAGCGTTGTAAAGATAGGAACCCGGTGCAAACCAGCGAAGGTGGATCCCCTTAGCCTGCGAGTTCCGAGATGGCCATCCAGGCCATGAGGCCCGGTCCGATAGCCAAGGCAGATTCATCAATGTCAAACGTCGGCGTATGTACATAGGAGGTAATACCCCGGGCATCGTTGCGTGTACCGAGCCGGTAGAAGGAGGCAGGGATGACGTGGGAGTAGTACGCAAAGTCCTCCGAGCCCAGGGTGACGTCCATATCGACCACGTTGGAAGCGCCCACATAGGATTCTGCGGCAGCGCGGATACGGCGGGTCAGGTCACGATCATTTTTGAGATACGGATATCCGTGGGAAATTCGAACCTCACAGCGCGCACCCATACTTTCGGCCAGACCCTTGGCCAGCTTTTCGATTTTCAAAAGGCCTTCTTCCCGCCAGGCTTCATCCAGGGCGCGAAACGTGCCTGCGATGGTGACCTCTTCAGGAATGATGTTTGTCGCCCCCTGACCTATGATTTTCCCAAACGACAAAACCGTCGGCTGACGTGGATTGGCGTTGCGGCTGATCACCTGCTGCAGGCCGACGATAATGTGAGAAGCGATGAGAATCGGGTCAATGGTCAGTTCCGGAGCCGCCGCATGTCCCCCTTTGCCAACGACGGTGAGATAAATTTCATCGGAGCTTGCCATGTACATGCCTTCCCGGAAACCGATTTTTCCAACCGGCAGCAACGGCATCACATGCTGACCGATAATTCCGGAAGGTTTTGGATTTTCGAGCGCCCCGTCGCGGATCATGTACGATGCTCCCCCCGGATTCTTTTCTTCCCCCGGTTGAAAGAGCAACTTGACAGTGCCTTCGAACTGATCCCGGAAGCCATTCAATATTTTTGCTGTGCCCAACAGGGACGTGGTATGCACATCATGACCGCAGGCGTGCATTACCCCCGGGTTCTGTGACTTGTACGGCACATCATTCGTTTCCTGGATGGGAAGCGCATCCATGTCGGCGCGAAGGGCCATCGTTTTCTTACCTGGATTCCGCCCTTCGATCAACACGACCAGTCCGGTTCCTGCTACCTCGGTCGGAGTGAGCCCCATTTCACGAAGGGTTTGGGATACGAATTTTGAGGTGTTGAATTCCTGGTAGGAAAGCTCGGGGTTAGCGTGCAGGTGCCTGCGCCAGCGAATGACCTCCTCCGCCATGGATATGGATTCTTTGCGGATCGCCTCGACCAGCGACATTACCGTACAAGGATTTTTTCCGGCACCAGGATGGCGTTTGGAAATATGGTCTTCAACTGCTGGAGGTCGCGTTGTGCCTCAAGCCGTGAATAGTAGTTGCCTACACGTACCCGGAACTTGGGCTGATTGTATTCAAGAATTCCGTTCAAACCGGGATCGGCGTTCATTTTTTTCTTGGCGTTCATGGCCTCCTCCCGGTTCTGCCCCGAATAAATCTGGATCGTATACCCGTCAATAAATTTCCGTGTGATGTTGAATCGGTTGATGCTGTCGAGGACATTGTTTACACGCGTATTCACGTTTTTCACCGGAATGACGCGCTCCTTGGGCCGATGCTCCGTGTGCTGCACGGTGTCAATCACTTCGTTGAATTTAGGCCGCAAGGGATAGAGGTCTTCGTGGTAATACGAGCGGTCATTTGATTTCTGTGAAAATCCGACGGAGAAGGAGCTGAGGATCATGACGGCAGCCAACAAACCCCTGGCTGAGTATCCTCGTTCTGTATATCCCCCTCTGTCCATTGCGTCCATCATTGTTCAATAACAATACACAGGCCATTTTTTACGTCGTCTTCGACTTTCTTGTATTTCACATCCCGCAGCACACGCCCGTCGGGATATTGAACCGATACTTTGTCGTTCCGCCCGGCGACTTTTTCCGATTTCACGGGCAATACCTTTTGCTCCACCTCACGCTGCTGTTCCGGAGCGCCGCCGCCCTGCAGGAGCGACCTGGACTCATCTTTCTGCTCGCTGTAGCGCTGGCGCCGCTGGGCCCGCGCCTCTTGCACTTCCTCCTGATCCTGAATGGGGATCTCCGCTTTCATCAGAAACGATATGGTCTCCTCATTTACTTTGGCGATAAAACGCTTGAAGGCCTCAAATCCTTCGAACTTATAAATCAATAACGGATCCTTTTGTTCGTACACCGCATTCTGCACGCTCTGCTTCAGGTCATCCATATCCCGCAGGTGCTCTTTCCACTGCTGGTCGATAATGGAAAGCGTAATCATCTTTTCCATCGAGCGGACCAACTCGTTGTTGCCTGTCTCCACGCATTTCTTGAGTGGCGCCGAGATCTGAATCTGCTTTATTCCATCCGTGAAGGGCACCTGGATATTCTGAATGGTAGCGCCCCGCGTCTTGTAAATTTCCTGGATAATAGGGAGCGCCTTTTGAGCAACCATTTTGTTTTTGGTTTCATAATGGTGCAGTGCCTGCGCGTATAGTTTTTCCGTCAACTCCGGAGCCTCGAGTTTGAGAAACTCATCCTGGGTTATCTCAAAATCCAGTCCTAAAACGGTAAGCACGCTTACCTTCATGCTCTCCGCCGTTTCGCCCAATTTTCCGTTGATAACAATATCATCGCAGGTGTCGAAGAGCATGTTGAGGATGTCGAGCTGGAGACGTTCGCCGTAAAGGGCATTCCTTCTTCGCCGATAGATCACTTCCCTTTGCGAATTCATCACGTTGTCATACTCTAGTAATCGCTTCCGTATGCCGAAGTTGTTTTCTTCCACTTTTTTCTGCGCCCGTTCGATGGAACTGGTGACCATAGAATGGGAGATCACTTCCCCTTCTTTCAGGCCCAGCCGGTCCATGATGCGGGCGATGCGCTCGGGCATGAAAAGGCGCATCAGGTTGTCTTCGAGGGATACGTAGAACTTTGATGATCCGGGGTCGCCCTGGCGCCCCGACCGCCCCCGTAACTGCCTGTCTACCCGACGCGATTCGTGGCGTTCGGTTCCAATAATGGCAAGGCCGCCCGATGCACGGGATTCGGGGGTCAGCTTGATATCTGTTCCCCGGCCGGCCATGTTGGTAGCAATGGTTACGGTGCCGGGCTTGCCTGCTTCGGCAACAATCTCCGCTTCCCGCTGGTGTTGTTTTGCATTCAACACGTTGTGCTTGATTTTTCGCAGCTGCAGCATGCGGCTCAACAGCTCGGAAATTTCGACCGATGTTGTTCCAACAAGTACCGGACGTCCTTCCTGCGTGAGCGCAACGATCTCTTCGACCACGGCATTGAATTTCTCCCGCATGGTTTTGTGTACGAGGTCATCGATGTCGTCGCGTACGATCGGTTTGTTGGTCGGAATCACCACGACGTCAAGTTTATAGATATCCCAGAGTTCGCCGGCTTCTGTTTCCGCTGTCCCGGTCATACCGGCCAGCTTGTGATACATCCGGAAATAGTTCTGCAGCGTAATGGTGGCGTAGGTCTGCGTTGCATCTTCCACCTTCACATTTTCTTTTGCCTCAATGGCCTGGTGAAGACCGTCTGAATACCGTCGGCCTTCCAGCACGCGCCCTGTTTGTTCATCGACAATCTTCACCTTGCCATCGACGATGATGTACTCGGTGTCCTTTTCAAACAAGGTATATGCTTTCAACAGCTGGTTGATGCTGTGAATACGCTGTGATTTCGTTGAGTACTCCCGGATGAGTTCTTCCTTTTTTGAGAAACGGGTCGGCCCGTCCAGCCCGGGATCTTTTTCGATCTTGTTCAGCTCCATACCGATCTCGGGCAGCAGAAAGAATCCACGGTCTTCGCCTTCGCCGGTAATGAGGTCAATGCCATTGTCGGTAAGGTCTACGCTATTGTCTTTTTCGTCGATCACAAAATAGAGCGGCTCCACGGCTTTAGGCATCTCCTTTTTGTTGTCCTGGAGGTAGAAGTTTTCAGTTTTCTGCAGCAGCTGCTTGTTGCCCGATTCGCTGAGAAACTTGATCAGCGGCTTGAACTTCGGCATGCCGCGGAAAGCACGGAACAGCGCCACGCCTCCCTCCCGATCGTTTCCTTCGCTAATTAGTTTCTTGGCGTCATTGAGCAGCTGTGTAACCAACTTTTTCTGAATCTCTACCAGTTTGAAAATCCGTGGTTTGAGGTCGTAGAATTCGTGTTCGTCGCCGCGTGGTACAGGGCCGGAAATAATGAGTGGTGTCCGGGCTTCATCCACGAGTACGCTGTCCACCTCATCAACCATCGCAAAGTGATGGCCGCGCTGAACCATTTCTTCAGGATCACGGGCCATGTTGTCGCGCAGGTAATCGAAACCGAATTCGTTGTTAGTGCCGTAGGTGATGTCTGCCTGGTAGGCATGCCTCCGTTCGTTGGAGTTAGGTTCATGCCTGTCAATGCAGTCGACGCGGAGTCCGTGGAACTGAAACAAAGGAGCCATCCATTCGCTGTCGCGGGATGCGAGGTAATTGTTTACCGTCACGATATGGACGCCGCGCTTCGCGAGGGCGTTAAGAAAAGCGGGGAACGTGGCAACCAGGGTCTTTCCTTCCCCGGTAGCCATCTCGGCAATCTTTCCTTCGTGCAGGACAATACCTCCGATGATCTGGACGTCATAGTGAACCATGTCCCAGGGGATCATGTTGCCTGCGGCCTTCCATTGGTTATACCAATGGGCCTTGTTTGATACAATTTTTACGTGTTCGTGTTTGGCGGCAAAGCGAAGGTCAGATTCTTCTGCAGTGACTTCGAGGTATTCATTTTCCTTGAACCGTCGGGCGGTTTCACGCATGATGGCAAAGGCTTTCGGAAGCACCTCGAGGAGGGTTTTTTCAAGCTCCTTGTTGCGGGTGGCCTCCAGGCCATCAATTTCCTGGAAAATGGCCTCTTTTTCGTGCAGGTCGAGCGAGGGGTTATCCGCTATTTTACGGTGAAGCTCCGCCAACTGATCATCAATCGGCTTGAGTGAACTGTCGATATGGGCACGCACCTCTTTGGTCTGATTCCGCAACGCATCGTTGGAAAGCGACAGCATGGTGTCGCCGGCCTCTTTGGTTGCCAGAACCAACGGCATGATACGCTTGATGTCTTTCTCTGATTTGGTACCGAATAGTTTGGCGATGTATTTCAGCATGGAAGGTCTTTGGACGGGGTTATGGGGCTGCCTATTGTGGCAAATGCCACTTACTCAAACAGGCTGCTATCAACTCTTTTAAACGGCCGTAAAGTTAAGATTTTCAGGGGTGCAATTATAGGTCCAAAAGGCTTAAAGGGCATTTTGTCAGTTTGAAAACCAAAAAAGGCCAATCAGAACCTATATCCGGCCCGCACGTCCATTTGTTCTGCCTCTTTGCCGTGGGCCTTCATGGAGATCCCTACTGCCACTTTGGAGGCAATGAGGTAGGTAAGCGTGTAGCGCTGAAAGAAGTCAGTGCGGAAGGCATAGTCCCGGAACGTGTAATGCCCCATTTGCTGGCTGAAGCCGAACCGGCCAAAGATAAACTGATGACCCACCAGCATTGAAAAAAGGAAAGGACTCCTGTTTTCTCCATCGCGTACGCCTTGTTCCCGAACGGACTGGTCGTGTGAGAACTCCACGCCTGCCGTCCATGCGTTCATGGTGGTAAATTGCTTCACCACACCCCCGCTGATTCCCAGTTGCCACTTATTCACGGTCGGAGCTGTCGCCGTAGACTGAACCGTCCGGATATTTCCAAAGAGGCCGGCATAGCCGTGAAACGTACGATCGAAGGTGGCCCTGACGTTTCGTGGGCGGAGGTTCACCGGGTTCAGGTTGTATTCCATCCCGGCGTTGAATTGGGGAAAATTCATTCCCTTGTTTGGCTGCTGCAGGCCGCCGTTGGATATGTGATTATAGTGAACGCCCACGTTGGCATTCCAGTTTTTCAGGAAGGTATAATGAGCTGAAACACCAACCATCAGGTACCCGCTCAGCGTCGAGCTGAAAAAGAGATTGGTTGGATTAGAAACGGCATTATAGATTTCCGTCAGGTAACTGAGGCCGGCGCCAGCGCGAAGACGGAAATTGAGCTTCGGGTTGTACGTGAGAAGGGGCTCGGCATAGGCAATCAGGTTGTACGAGTCTCCAAGGACCTTCGGGTTGCGGTAGTTGAAGTAAGCGGCGCTGAATCCAACCTGACTGTAGCAGTTGCATTTGTTCCATGCCTTCAGCGACCGATCGATGCGGCTTACATCCAGCTGAAAGCCAATGGGCTTGGAACCGGAGACGTCAATAATTTCTTTGGAATGGGGGATGATGAATCCCGTATGACCCTTGATGCCGATAAAATAAGAATGAGCAAGTGTATCCAGTTCCTGCCCCTTCGCATCCAGGAGGGCAGCGAAGCAAGTGAAGAGCATCATTCCGGCAGGTGCAAAAAGACGTGCTCCGGATATAACGGCCCTCCCCATAACGCTATGGGAGGCTCCAGTGTGTTTCAAACACCAGTTGAACAGGCCCTGTAAAGTGGATGCGGGAGAACGTACCCGGTGAAGGGTTTTCAAAATCCACGACCAGATTTCCTCCACGGGCCGACAGGTGAACGGGCGAGGGTATATGGTGCGCAAATGATGCCACGAGGGCACAGGCCGTTGCACCTGATCCACTGGAATACGTTTCCGACTCCACGCCGCGCTCGTAAATACGAAATGAAACCTTTCCGTCACCTCCGATTTCCACAAAATTGGCGTTGGTGCCCCGTGGCTTGTACATATCTCCGTATCGGATTTTTTTCCCCTCCTCTTCAACAGGATATGTTTCCAGCTGATTTACAAAGCGGACATGGTGATCTGTACCTGTGTTCACAAAAAAATCCTTGCTCGTCTTCTGCTCGATGGCCTTGACGTCGAGCAACGAAACACGGATGTGTCCATCCGGGAGAATCTCCGCTTCGTGCATCCCGTCGTGTGCCATGAACCGGGCGCGTGTGCCGATGAGACCGAGGTGGTTGGCGAAATGAACCGCAGCGCGGCATCCATTCCCGCAAAAACTTTTACTGCCGTCGCGATTATGATAGACCATTCGGAAATCTGCTGCCGGATCATTTTCCAGGAAAATGATTCCATCGGCGCCGATACCAAAACGACGGTCGCAAACCGCATCAATCTGGCTGTCGCTGAACAGTGCGTCGCCCTGCCGGTTATCAACGAGAATGAAGTCGTTGCCGGTCGCCTGGTATTTGTAGCATCGGATGGTCACAGTGTATGAAATGGTTGGTGCTATTCAAGGTTGACCGGAGTTAAGGACCCCTCCGCCAAACCCTTTCTCGTATTACTTCACTTCCTCGTAGTCAACATATTCCCCACCCTTAAGGCCTGATTTTCGCGGTGTTTGTTTGCCGGGATCATCCACGTTGATACCACCCTGCGAGGGTCGCCGGAAATTAGGCGGCTGTTGGGGCCTGCCCATGATCCGGAAAAGGAAGGAGGAAACCTTACTCAGCAGGTAAATAATAAGGACCAGAATGATAATAAGCTTCCACATAGGCTCTAAAACCGAATGACAAAGGTAAAAGTTTCTTCAGACAAGACGGTGAAATTTGAGTGATTTACCCTGTAGACGGCCCGATACGTGAAATAGTGGGCCCCGGATAGAACTTAGTCACTCCTTTGATCGTCTTTATTCCATGCTTCGCAATTTTGTACGCATCGCTATCCGCAACCTCATCAAGCAGCGGATCTATACCATCGTCAATGTCCTGGGCCTGGCGGTGAGCATTACGGCTTGCCTGCTTTTGGTCCTGTACGTCCGGCACGAAACCTCTTACGACTCCTTCCTTGCCGATAGCGACCGGATTTATAAGGTCGCACTTGAAAGGAAATACCCGAACCATGCCACGTATTATGCGGTGATTCCACATTCGTATGCGTCTGCCATGCAGCGGGATTTTCCCGAGGTAGAAAACAACCTCCATTTGCTGGGTCCCAATCAGCGGATGGAGATTAATTACAAGACTCCCGAAAATGAAATCCGGTCTTTCGAAGAAGACAATGTTTTTTTTGCGGATTCCTCCTTCTTTTCTTTTTTCGACATTCCGCTTCTTCAGGGAGACCGGAAGACTGCTTTAGCGGCGCCAAACCAACTGATTGTTTCCAAGGCAATAGCAGAACGATACTTTGGAAGGGAAGACCCGCTGAACAAAGTGCTGTTCGGAAATTTTGGTGAGTATAAGGTGACTGGCGTGTTCGACAAGTTCCCGGAAAACTCCCACCTGAAATTTGAGATCATGGCCTCCTTCCAGTCAGCACAGTTCCGACAGGTGGAGAATTACATCAGCTTTGACTCACAAACCTACATCAAGCTTAAACCCGGAAGCGATGCACGTGCGCTGGAAGCCAAATTTCCGGCGATGGTCGATACGTATGCATCAGGTCAAATCGAACGAGAACTACGGCAGTCGTGGACTGACTATAAAAAGGCAGGCAACGGGTATCGATATTTTTTGCAGCCCCTCACATCCATTCACCTTGATCCGACGAACCTGGAGTTCACCACATCGCCGAGCGGAAACATAAAATACGTCTATGGCCTGTCGCTGATTGCTGTTCTGATTTTGGTTATCGCCTGCATAAATTTTATGAACCTTGCTACGGCGCGATCGGCTTCCCGTGCCCGGGAGGTGGGCATGCGGAAGGTAATGGGCTCGCTCAGAAACCAGCTTATCACGCAATTTCTCCTGGAGGCCGTGCTGCTCGCGATCGTAAGCACATTGCTGGCGGTGGTAGCAGCCTACTTTTTGCTTCCCACCTTCAATAACCTGGTGGAAAAGAATTTACACTTCGCTTTTGATTTCAGCCTCGTTCTCGGGTTGGCCGCCTTTGCACTGGTTGTGGGGTTCATGGCTGGACTATACCCGGCGTTTGTGCTTTCTTCCTTTCGCCCGGTAGACGTGCTGAAGGGTAGTTTCAGCCGTGGCTCAGGCGGTGCATGGCTACGCAACGGACTGGTTGTCTTCCAATTCATGATTTCTGTTTTCCTGATCGTTGCGACGCTATTGGTTGGAAGGCAAATGCAGTTCATGCAGAACAAAAATCTGGGGTTTGACAAGGAATCAGTATTGATGGTGGAGCGGGCCTTTTCGTTGGAACTCAATGCTCCGGTCTTTTTGGAAAAAATAAGACAAATGTCGGAAGTAGTTGCAGCGGCGGGAACCAGCGCCCGGGTAGGAAACCGCAATGACGTGTTTGGACAAATGTTTCAGCCTGTTGGATCAAACGATGTGCTTACCGTCAAGTCCATGGTGATGGATGATGATTTTGCGACCACGATCAGGTTCACCTTGAAAGAGGGCAGATTCTTTGCAAAGGAAACAGTTGATTCGCTGCATATCCTGCTGAACGAAACGGCAGTAAAAACACTTGGGTTGAAAGATCCGGTAGGCCAGCGGCTTTCCAATGCAGATTTGTTCAGGGGAGATTCTTTGAATGAAAAGACCAGGCTGTTTACAGTCATCGGCGTGGTGAACAACTTCCATTTCCAATCCTTGCGGGATGAAATCACGCCCCTGGTCATGTTCAACAAAGAAATTTTCGGCCCCCAATCAAACACCAATTTTGCAGCTGTCCGCATCCGGGAAGGGAAGCAGCAGGAAGCACTAGCCAAAATTGAGGCACTGTGGAAAGAATTGGCGCCTACAAGATCATTCCACTACGAGTTTCTGGACGACAACCTCGACCGGGGATATACCCAGGAACGGCAGTCGGGAAAGGTATTTCGGGTCTTTTCGGGGCTGGCAATCATCATCGCCTGCGTGGGATTGTTCGGTTTGTCGGCGTACACGGCCGGTCAGCGGACCAAGGAAATAGGAATCCGTAAGGTCCTGGGGGCCTCGGTGCCCGGGGTTGTTTTCCTACTCTCCAAAGATTTTACCAAGCTGGTGGGGATTTCTCTGGTGCTGGCGATGCCCGTAGCATGGTGGATGATGGACGCGTGGTTGCAGGGATTCGCCTACCGCATTTCCATAAGCGCTGACATTTTTGTGATTGCCGGACTGATGGCCATCGGAATCGCCTTGCTTACGGTCAGCTACCAGTCCATTAAGGCTGCCATAGTCAATCCCGTGCAATCGCTGCGTAGGGAGTAGAAATGGATACGTTTTACCGGCTCAGGTAGAGATTTCTTTCAGAATAAATACTCATGAAATAATCATCCATGAGATCATCGATGAAATAGATCGCTTCGCCTGTCGACTTCATTTCCGGGCCCAACTCCTTATTTACTTCCGGGAACTTGTTGAATGAGAACACAGGAACCTTGATGGCGTATCCTTTCTTGGTGGGGTTGAACTTGAAATCGCTGATCTTGTTGACCCCCAGCATCACCTTTGTTGCGTAGTTGACATACGGCTCGTCGTATGCTTTGCAAATGAATGGAACGGTTCGTGACGCCCGTGGATTGGCTTCGATGATAAACACTTTGTCGTTCTTGATGGCAAACTGGATGTTGATCAGACCAACCGTCTTCAGCGCCAGTGCGATTCGTTTCGTGTGGCTCTCAATTTGTTTGATGACGAAATCCCCAAGGTTGAACGGCGGCAGCACTGCGTAGGAGTCGCCGCTGTGAATCCCTGCGGGTTCAATATGCTGCATGATTCCGATAATGTAAACGTCCTCCCCATCGCAAATCGCGTCGGCTTCTGCTTCGATGGCCCCGTCCAGAAAATGATCGAGCAATACCTTGTTCTCCGGAAGATGTTTCCAGATATCGAGAATGTGATTCTCGAGTTCCTTTTCGTTGATAACGATTTTCATGCTCTGCCCGCCAAGCACATACGAGGGCCTGACAAGGAGCGGAAAGCCGATGGTCTTCGATACTTCGAGCGCTTCATCCGCATCACGGGCCACACCAAAGGTGGGATAAGGAATACCCAAGTCTTTCAGCAGTGTTGAAAAGCTTCCGCGGTCTTCCGCGAGGTCAAGGGCCTCAAAAGAGGTGCCCATGATTTTCACTCCGTATTTGCTGAGTTTCTCGGCAAGCTTCAGCGCGGTTTGGCCGCCGAGCTGCACAATCACTCCTTCGGGTTTCTCGTGCTGTATGATATCCCACAGATGTTCCCAGAAAACCGGTTCGAAGTAAAGCTTGTCGGAAATGTCGAAATCGGTAGAGACGGTCTCCGGATTGCAATTTAGCATGATCGTTTCATACCCGCATTCCTTGGCGGCCAAAACGCCGTGAACGCACGAATAGTCAAATTCAATACCCTGGCCGATCCGGTTGGGGCCCGACCCCAGGATAATTACTTTTTTCTTGTTACTGACGATGGACTCATTCTCGGTGCCAAAGGTCGAATAGTAATAAGGGGTTTTGGCTTCGAATTCAGCCGCGCAGGTATCCACCAATTTATAAACGCGGTTAATTCCAAGCGCCCTCCGCTTCTTGTGCACTTCGCTCTCCAGACACCCCATCAGATGGGCGAGTTGGCGGTCGGCGTACCCTTTTTCTTTTGCTATGCGGAATAAGTCCGGAGGCAGAGTCTCCAGCGTGTAGTTTTCGATTTCCTTCTCCAGTTCAATCAACCCCCAGATCTGCTCCAGAAACCACGGATCGATTTTGGTAAGATTTTGGATCGTTTTCATGGAGATCCCCAGTTTCATGGAATCGTAAATGTGAAACAGGCGGTTCCAACTGGCATGCTCAAGGCTGTGCAGCAAGTCTGCCTGATTGGTAAGTTCCTTCCCATCTGCCCCGAGCCCGTTGCGCCGGATTTCCAGCGATTGACATGCTTTTTGAAGTGCCTCCTGAAAATTTCTGCCAATGCCCATCACCTCACCAACAGACTTCATTTGAAGGCCCAGCTTGCGGTCGGCCCCGACGAACTTGTCAAAATTCCAGCGCGGGATCTTTACAATAACGTAGTCCAGGGCCGGCTCGAAGTATGCCGATGTCGTTCCGGTGATCGCATTTTTGAGTTCGTCCAGGTTATAGCCGATGGCCAGCTTGGCAGCAATCTTCGCGATGGGGTACCCGGTGGCTTTCGAAGCCAGGGCCGACGAGCGGGAAACGCGCGGGTTAATCTCAATACCAATGATTTCGTCGTCGTTGTCGGGATTGACAGAGAACTGAACGTTGCAGCCTCCCGCAAACTGGCCAATTCCATTCATCATCTTGATTGCCAGGTCGCGCATGTGTTGATACACCGTGTCCGGAAGGGTCATGGCGGGAGCCACCGTGATTGAGTCACCGGTATGAATCCCCATCGGGTCAAAATTCTCAATGGAACAGATGATGATCACATTTCCGTTCCCGTCGCGAAGCAATTCCAGTTCATATTCCTTCCAGCCCTTGATGCTCTTTTCGACCAGAACTTCGTGGATGGGGGAGGCGTGCAGTCCCCGGTTCAGTGCTTCATCAAATTCTTCGGCTGTCTTAACAAAGCCCCCTCCGGTCCCGCCCAGGGTGAACGACGGACGGATGACGAGCGGAAAGCCGATTTCTTGCGCAATTTCTTTGCCCTCCAGGAAGGAGGTAGCCGTAGCCCCCTGGCATACGCCCACGCCCAATTCATTCATTTTGAGCCGGAATTTCTCACGGTCCTCGCACGTCTCAATGGCGTTGATGTCGGCTCCGATGATCCGGACCCCGTAATGCTGCCATATGCCAGCCTTTTCGCAATCTATGCACAGGTTCAGTGCAGTTTGGCCGCCCATGGTGGGCAGTACCGCATCAATGTGGTGCTTTTCCAGAATTTCCCGGATGTATTTCTTCTCCAGCGGCTTGAGGTAAATATGGTCCGCGTTGATCTTATCTGTCATAATGGTGGCCGGATTGGAGTTAATCAGGACCACTTCGATGCCTTCTTCGCGGAGCGACCGCGCCGCCTGACTGCCTGCGTAGTCAAACTCGCAAGCCTGACCAATAATGATGGGGCCGCTTCCTATGAGGAGAACGGAACGGATGCTTCTGTCGCGTGGCATGCAGATTATGGATTAGTTAAACCGGGCAAAAATAGTCAGGAATTCGAGGTGGAACCCCAATTCAGAAAATTTTATTAAGCAGAAGGCAATCTGCCCGAATGGTTACTGAACTTTCACGACGCGCTTCGTAATAACGCGGTTATTCAGATTTACACGAATGATGTAGATGCCTGTTGCCAGATTTGCACCGGGAATTTCAATCCGCTGTCCCGATGCAAGGGCGGTATAAAGAACGCGGCCGTGCAGATCGGTTAATTGAACGTCCACCGGACCGCGGGCTGGCTCATGTAAAGCAATAGCCAGGTTGGTTTGGAACGGGTTTGGGTGGATGTCGAAGAATTGGTCGCCTGTATCGTCCAATCCGGTAATGATGTCAACGGTTTGAAAGGAATTGGATTGGCATCCCTTGTCGGAGGTGACCGTAAGCTGCACGCTGTAGGGCTGGCCTTTGGTAAATATGGTGGTGGGGTTCTTGTCTGTACTGGTCGAATTGTTGCCAAAATTCCAAAGCCAGGAAACGGCGCCAACACTCTGATCGGTAAACTGCACATTCAGAAAGGTTTTCAAATCCGTTGTCGAAACCACAAAACTAGACGTAGGGGCCGGATTTGTGGTCACCACCACCGGCGTAGAGGTTGATTGGCAGGCAGGTGACAAGCTGTTAACGGTTACCGAATAGGATCCTGGTGAAGTGACGACGATAGTTCGGGTAGTTGCGCCGGTATTCCATACGTAGCTATCGGCTGCTGCTGCAGAAAGCGTAATCGATTCATTGCTGCACATGACCGTCGACCCGGAGGTGGTGATAGTCGGGTTTGCCTTTACGACAACCCGGGCTGCTGCCCGAACGCTCTCATAAGAATTGCTAGCATTGGAGACATAGAATGTCGTGTCATTTAACAGGTTGGGGGTTACATAATTCGATCCGGTGAAGAACGGGGTGCCGCCGGTGAACGACTTATACCATTTGAAGGACGTGGCACCGGCCGCGGTCAGAGAGGCGGTGCTGCCATAACACGTACTCACTTCGGCTACGGTCGGTTTGACCGCGGGGAGCGTATAATTATAAACCGTGTCGGCGTGTTTGGATGAAAGAACGAGATCATTCAGGTTGGATGCGGCATGCAGGGCGAACGCGATGCGTATCTCCTGACCGGCCGCGATAGTGTATGGGCCGGAGGAAACGACATGGCTCACGTCATTGCCGGCTGGCGTGCTCGTTCCAGCCTCCAACCGCCCAAGCCCGCTGGAAATGCTTTGGAATTTTTCCGCATCAGTATACCCGTCGTACAGCCCAAACGGATTTCCGGGGATCGTCTGACTGTTGTCAATGGCAAAATATTTGGCGGGTCCGGTAAGGAGCTGAATGCCCGCATACGGCTTGGCTGCCGTCGCGGCCGGATATACATAACCCAGTTTCATGGTGTTGTCCCACTTGGCAGCATCCCCAGCCCCGTTGGTGGTGATGTCCCAGTCCGCAAAGATCCCAAAATGAAAGTTGGAGATCGGCGATGCCGTTGGGTTTGAAATGATGTATTCCATGATCACGAACTTGTCGTACGGTGTCTCCTTCCAGGCAAGGCTTCGGTATTTCATCAGGTAGGACTGCGAGGCGGGGGTGGCACTGTTGCTCACCGTTCCAAAGATTTCGGAGGTGGATCGATCCCCGGGGGTGATTTCCTTGATTTTAGGCTGGATGGTTATGAAGTCCTGATCGTAGGCTGAGTTTAACCCGCGGACGTTGTTGTGCAGGAAACTGGTGCTGGTTCCGAAGATGATGCCCATTTCATACAGCAAGGAGTTCTGTTCGAAAACAAAGCCCTTTCCCTTCGCGCTGTTTTGAGTGTCTTCATATCCAATGCGGGCCGTACCGCTTACCGTTGTAGTCACCTGGTTTTCGTCCACATCGATGTAGGTTGGATTGAGCGTGAAGGTGATGACTTCCTTGTCCAGATATTCTCCGTCCTTGTAGGTCAGGGTGAGGGGCAGCTGGAAGTTTTCCGGGACCGTGGCGGATATTTGAATCTCAAAGGGAGTCAACGCATTTGTAATTGTTGATCCTGCGGCGATAATCCCAGGTTTTACCGTTCCCTTTATCACCGTCACAGCGGGTGATACGGAGCTTACGGAAAGCTCCACCGCGGAGGATGTGGCGGCCAGCACATTCTTAAAGGACAGGGTAAGAAAACCCTTTTCACCAGCGCCAGCGGCGGAGCCCGATGCATTGACCAGTTTGGGTCCCGAAGCGCGGATGGAGGGTGATGTTTTAGTCAGGGCAGCAAAAATGTCGAGAATCCCGTAGCCGAGTTTATCCGGGAGAAGCGGGTTATTAGCCTTCAAGAGAGTGCTGTTGGAGGTTACGCGAAGCTGTTCAGCAATCTGTTGCGGCGTGTAGGCAGGAAAGTGTGCTTTCACCAAAGCGGCCGCGCCGGCCACAATGGGCGATGCAAACGAGGTCCCCTGGACGCTGGTATAGGAATCGTCGTAGGCGGTTGTGTAAATATTGACGCCAGGCGCTGCGATGTCGATGTAGGACCCGTAATTGCTGAAGGAGGCTTTGACGTTGGCCTGGGTAACGGCAGCGACAGATAATACATTGTCATAGCCTGCCGGATAGAAGGGTAATTCCAGATTGCTGTTTCCGGCAGCGGCCACAACCAGGGACCCCAGATCAAGCGTGACGAAATTGATAAGGTCCTGAATGATCTCACTGCGAAAGGAGCCCCCCCAGGAGACGTTGATGATTTGTGCCCCCACGCTTGCCGCATAAAGCACGCCGTTATACCCGCGATAGACACTCAGGCTGTTGGTTTTTTGGTTGTCGGCGGAATGCTTCGTGAAGAGCAGTTTGGATTTGAACCCAACACCAGCCATTCCGATATTGTTGTTTGCTCGCGCGCTGGCACAACCCGCTACGAATACACCGTGGCTCAACGATCCCCCGGCAACCAACTGCGGGTTGTTGTCACCTATGAAGTTGGGGTTGTTGATATTGAGCGTATCGGCACCCATGAAATCCCAGCCGCGGTAATCATCGATGTATCCGTTGTTGTCGTTATCAATACCATCTACCGGATCAGCCGCGTTGATATAGAGGTTCGCGACCAGGTCGGGGTGGTCCAGGTCGCCGCCGGAGTCCACAATGGCAATGGTTACAGATTCACTGCCTTGGTTAATATCCCAGGCTTCGTAAGCCCGAATGTTGGTGAGGTAATATTGTTGTGTGCGGGACGGATCGTTGGGAATAAAGGTAGTACGGTTTACATAATCCGGCTCGACAACTTCAAAGTACCCTGTTTGGTAAAGGTCGTTGATGAAGCGCTCGATATCTCTTCCGGGATCGCAGGCCAGTTCGTAATACAGGCTCATGTCTACAGCGCTGCGACTTCGGAGGGGGCCTTTGGATGTGCGGCCGCTGATAACAAGTTTTTCAGGGACCATTTCTCGGCTGCCGGTGACGCCGGCTGATGCTGCAATTCCAGCACTGGTCCTTCCGGCGATGTTGCGGAAGAGATTCCGGTGCTCCGGTTTGAGTTTCACCAGGACGTGATCAGACTCGTAATCACCTGCGCTTGCCTGTGCGGGAAGATGAAAGCGGGTGTTGGTCTTTACCTGGGCGCGGAGGGTTGAAACGCCGACAATTACGGCCACACCCAGGATAACCACTCTTGATAAAAACACTCTGATTTTGTTGCGTCCCACGGGAGGTTGTTTGCTTTGGTTACCTAGATCATTTTCCTATTTACCGGATGAAGCGGCAACGGCCGCAACTTGCTTCCACACCCGGAATACATTTCCGGAACAAATTTTTTCGATGTCAGATTCCGTATACCCCCGTTTCAAAAGTGCATAGATCAGGTTGGGGTACTGGGACACGTCTTTCAATCCCGTTGGTAGACTGTCGCCCACGCCGTCGTAGTCAGAACCAATTCCAACATGGTTGATCCCCACCAATTGAACCACGTGATCGATGTGGTTGGCCACGGTCTCCACATCGGCATAGAGGGAAGGGTTGTCCTTGCGGAATTGTTCGATGAGAGGTTTTGCCAGCGAGTCACGCATGGAAAGATTTTTTCCGGCGAGCAGCTCCTGAAGTTTTTTTCGATTCGCGTTGTTTTCTTTCACAACCACCGAATCGAGGAAGGTGGAGCCAAAGTTTATCTGAATAACGCCTCCGTTTTTGGCCAGAGCGCGAATCATGTCGTCGCTCATGTTCCGCTTAAACGTGGGTGTAAAAAAGCGGCAGGAAGAATGGGAGGCGATGCTTGGCGCTTGTGTCATCCTCATGACCTGATAAAAACTGCTGTCATCGACGTGGGATATATCAACCATGATCCCAACGCGGTTCATCTCTTTTAGAACTTCCCTCCCAAACGGACTCAATCCATTCCAGGTATGGACCGTATCATACGAGGAATCGCAAATCTGGTTGTCCTTACCGTGGGTCAGGGTGATGTACCGGATACCTCGGTCGAAAAAGTATTTTACGTTGCCAAGGTCGTTCCCGATGGGCGCGCCATTTTCCATTCCCATGGGAAGAGAAATCAATCCTTTTGAAAAATTCTTTTCAACATCTTCCACGGTGTTGGCCAGCGCAAACTTGTCCGGAATGCTTTCTGCTATTCCGCGGATCATATTGATAAGGGAGTCAGCAAGGCCCTTGCCCTTATCGGGAAAGAGTTGGTACGAGGAGGGAACATAAATGGACATAAACGGTGCGTCCAGGCCTCCTTTTTTTGCCCGTTCAAAATCGAAATCCCCTTCCTCAGTTTTTATCGGGATGCCCATATGTTCGCGGTCGACGCGGAAATTCTTCACCTTGAGCCGGAACGGGAGGTCGACATGGCCGTCGGTGATCACGTATTTGTGGGCCAGTTCATCGGCATAGGCCCGCAGTTGATCGTCGGTCATCCGGTCTACCGGTTTTTCGTTAGAACAGGCCACCAGCAACAGAAGTGATATAAACAGGATGGACGCAGATTTCATTAGGTTTGGGTTTGGAACCTGAAATATAAAAGTTTAGGACACGGCCTTCAAATTAATAATCACGGAAGCTGAATTCGTTTATCAAAGCTAGGCATGAAAAGTGACCTTCCCTCCATTACTGGCGCTCAGTTGGCGTTGCGCAATGGGCAGGATAAGCCGGAGATTTGGATTGCCTACCAGGGGAATGTGTATGAGGTAACGGCTTCGCGGCTCTGGCGAGACGGAAAGCACTATGAGCATTGGGCCGGACAGGATTTAACCGATGAACTGAAGGATGCACCCCATACCGAAGAGGTCTTTGCCCGCTTCAAGGTTATTGGTGTACTGATTTAGTTGGATTGCCAGTAAGTGATTTGTACTAATTTTCGATCTTTGAAGTTGAGCGAAAGACATGATAATCATAGCAGATAGCGGAAGCTCCAAAATTGATTGGCGTTTGCTTTGTAACGACGGAGCGATACGTCAGGCCAGCAGCCCCGGATTCAATCCGTACTATCAGCCGATTGATCACCTGGAGAAGAGCATTGCTGAGTTTGTGCTGCCCGTCGCTACGGAGGAGGTGGAAAAAATATTCTTTTACGGAACGGGAGTTTCCTCGGAGAAGAATCAACAAACGGTAAAGACGGTGTTCAATCATTTCTTTTCGGGCGCAGTCGTGAAGATTGAATGGGACCTGTTGGCGGCGGCGCGGGCCCTTTGCGGAAAGGAGAGGGGCATCGCCTGCATCCTGGGGACAGGTTCAAATTCTTGCCTGTACGACGGCACCGGAATAACCGGCCAGGTTGCCAACCTGGGGTGGATCCTGGCGGATGAGGGTTCCGGCACTTCGTTGGGAAAAAAACTGCTCTTTGACTACCTGAGAAAGCAAATGCCCGAGCCTCTGGCCGGGCAGTTTCAAAAGCGCTTTCCATTTTCACGGGAGGAATTTCTGGAAAAAGTTTACCAGCAGGAGAAGCCCAGCACGTTCCTCGCAAGTTTTTCGAAATTCATCTTTCAACACCTGAAAGAGCCGTACTGCTATAAACTGGTGTATGACGGCTTTGCTGAATTTTATGAAAACAACGTTATGAAATACGAGGGCTACCGGGAGACGAAGGTTCATTTTGTTGGGTCCATCGCCTTTTATTACAGCGATGTCCTCCGCCAGGTAGCCAATGACAAAGGGGTTACCGTAAAAAACATTCTCGAAACGCCCATTGCCGGCCTGACGCTCTTTCACCAAGAGGAATTGAAGACAAACAGCCAAACCGACTGAAAATTCTGAGATGACAACAACCGAATCTTCTTCCCGTTACAGGAACCTTGAAACGATGAGTGTCCGCAGCCTCCTCGTTAACATCAACCGGGAAGACCAGAAGGTAGCCGGGGCCATGAAGCAAATCATCCCGGCGCTGGCGAAGCTGGTTCCTGTCATTGTGGAATCCATGCAGTCTGGAGGACGCCTGTTCTACATTGGTGCCGGAACCAGCGGGCGGCTTGGCATTGTGGATGCTTCCGAAATTCCACCCACGTATGGCATGCCCGCGGGAAAGGTCATCGGCCTCATTGCCGGCGGTGACAAGGCAATACGCCAGGCGGTAGAACATGCCGAAGATGACAGGAAGCAGGCATGGAAAGACCTGAAAAAGTTTTCCATCAATCCGTCCGATGTTCTTATCGGAATCGCTGCCTCTGGCCGTACACCCTACGTCATCGGCGGGTTGAAAGAAGCACGCAAGCGAGGCATAGTTACGGCGTGCATCACTTGTAACAAGGGAACCGAGCTGGCCAGCCACGCCGATTATCCCCTGGAAATCATTGTTGGACCGGAGTTCGTTACCGGTTCTACGCGCATGAAAGCGGGAACTGCTCAGAAACTCGCCTTGAACATGATATCCACCGCCACGATGGTCAGGCTGGGCCGGGTAAAGGGCAACAAAATGGTGGACATGCAGCTCTCTAACAACAAGCTTATTGATCGCGGTGCCCGGATGATCATGGAGGAGCTGGGCGTGACAGCTACTGAGGCCATGCGCTTATTGAAGCGCCATGGATCTGTGCGGAAGGCTGTTCGGGAAGGAAAGTGATTTTGCTTAGGAAGGGAGCTCCACCGGCGCATGCATGGGCACGAGGTAGTTGCGCCGTGTTGCCAGCTCCTGGCAAACCACGCGGGTTCGCTTCTGTTGCCCCTTGATAAACCATCGCCCCCGGATTCCAAACCGACTTCCTTCCGGAATATCAAGTAAGTACGTGAGCTGCCTGGATCGCTGATCGTGTTGGCAGAGAACCCGGTTCAACGAACTATCCGATGCGGTAGACGCCCGAGGATTGGTCAGGTGTTTCTGAAGGACCCCCAGGAGGTCCGACGGGAAAACATCGGTGGTTAAGATCGGCTGGAAAAGATCACGGAAGGCCTGCTTCCACCCGGTTCCGTGAGGCGCTTGTGACCATCCGGATTGTTCGTGAACCACCAAGTGGGCCACCTCATGAACGTAGGTGATAAGAAAAACGAACGGATGGCTGTCGCGGTTAATTGTGATCCGGGGTGCTTTCCCCGGCCGACACGAGAAGTCGCCCAGCTTGGAGACCCGTTTACTGCGTAGTTTTAACTGGAAGTTATTTTCCTGCCAAAGCTGAAAGCAATAGGCTACGGCGGGAGCCGGAATATGCTGCTCCAGAATGGACCGAATGGGTTGACTATCCACGGAAGGAAAATAAAAAAAGGCTTTAGAGATCTAAAGCCTTTCCCGGAGAATCTCTCGTTGAAGAGATTACTTCTTTTTCTTCTTCGTCATTGCAGCAGCTGCAATGGAATCAGCTGTCGCCTGAGCTTTAGCTACCATGGCAACTGAATCAGCCTTTGCTTGTGCAGCAGCATTTGCTACAACAACAGCTACTGAATCGGCCATTCTGGTAGAATCAGCCTTTGCTTTAGCGGCAGCTTCTTCTTTGGCTTTGTTACCACAGCCAACGAACGCCAGCGCGAAAGCGAACACGACGATAAGTCCAAGTACTTTTTTCATAGTTTACAGGTTTTTAGGAATTAGGCTGCAAAAATAGCGGCTTTTGCGGGATTTTGAATGGTTTCTTGGAATTTATTTTGAGATAATGCGATAGGGTATCCAAAAGCATAGTTTTTCACTTCTTCCGAAAAAATAGCCGCACGGGCACGCCGGTAAAGTCAAACTTTTCCCGGAGCCTGTTTTCAAGAAACCGTTGGTAGGATTCCGGTATGTATTGAGGGAGGTTGCAGAAGAATGCAAACGTTGGCGTTGCAGCGTTTACCTGGGTAACGTATTTGATCTGGATGTGCTTGCCTTTGGTGGCAGGCGGTGGATTATGAACGATTTCAGGCAACATGGCATCGTTTAATTGGGAGGTAGGTACCTTTTTGATCTTATTGGCATACACCTCCACGGCCTTCTCCACGACCTGGAAAATGCGCTGTTTTTCGAGTGCAGAAGCAAAAATTATGGGCACATAGGTTATTGGTGCAATGCTTTCCAGCATTTCCTTTCGGAGATGATCGGCAGTTTTGCTGTCCTTTTCCATCAGGTCCCATTTATTAACCATGATGACTATCCCCTTTCCTTGTTTTTGTGCCAGGGAAATGATGTTTACATCCTGTGACTCCAGGCCCCGTTGGGCGTCCAAAACGACGATACACACATCGCATTCCTCCAGGGACCGCAACGAACGCAAGACCGAGTAAAACTCGATGTCTTCGTGCACCTTGCTCTTCTTGCGAATACCAGCCGTATCAATCAGAATGAAGTCATTGCCAAACAATTTGTACCGGGAATGAATGGCATCCCGGGTAGTTCCCGGCTCGTCAGTTACAATGCTACGCTCTTGCCCGAGCAACACGTTAAGAAAGGATGATTTGCCAACATTGGGTCTGCCCAAAATAGCAATCTTTGGAATGCCGGCATTGGGATCTTCAATTCCCACTTGCGGAAACAGTTTGACAAGGTCATCGAGCAATTCACCCGTTCCGCTTCCATTCTCGGCAGACATGGGGTACACCTCGCCGAGTTTCAGTCCGTAAAACTCGCTTGTCAAAATTGATTTATCGGGTGTGTCGGCTTTGTTGGCGGCAATGAGGACCGGCTTTTTGGATTTCCGGATGATGTTGGCAAAGTCCTTGTCGTAGCCGGTGAGGCCGTCGCGGCAGTCAACCATGAAGATGACTGCTGTTGCCTCTTCGATAGCCAATTCAACCTGCCGCCGTATTTGAGATTCAAACTTGTCGTCCGAGCCAGTCACATAACCACCGGTATCAATGACGGAAAAGAACGTGCCGGTCCACTCCGCATACCCGTAGTGCCTGTCGCGGGTCACTCCGGGCATATCGTCCATGATCGCCTCCCTCTTTTCAATCAGGCGGTTGAAGAAAGTCGATTTACCTACGTTGGGACGTCCCACAATTGCCACAATATTGGCCATGCGTCTCTAAAAATTTTTGCAAAGGTAGTTAAATGAAGTGTCCCTATGTTCCGAGGGCGTTGGCGGGAAACTACTCGAGGTATCCAAATCGCCTTAGCTGATCCTTTTTCTTTCGCCAGTCAGCCGCCACTTTTACATGCGTCTCCAGGAATACTTTCTTTCCGAAAAAGGCCTCCATATCCAGCCGCGCCTGGGTCCCCACTGTCTTCAGGGAACTGCCGGATTTGCCGATGAGGATGCCCTTTTGGGAATCGCGCTCGACAAAGAGTGTCGCGCGAATTCGAATGATTGTGTCCTCTTCTTTGAAATCCTCGATTCCCACCTCCGTACTGTACGGAATTTCCTGGCTGTAGTGGTCAAAGATCTTTTCACGGATCATCTCGGCGGCGAAGAATCGCTCGCTGCGGTTGGTGAGGTCAGCTTTGGGAAAATAGCCCGGATGAACCGGGAGCAGGTTCATAAAAGCAGGAAGGATCTTGTCTATGTTTTCGCCTGTAAGGGCGGAAACGGGTATTACCTCCCGGGCAGGGATTGCTTTTTTCCAGTAGTCCACCATGGTTTTCCGGTCTGCCTTCGGCGCCTTGTCTGTCTTGTTGATAAGCAGCAGAATGGGAGTCTCGAGGGTTTTGAACCGCTCGTGTGTTTGGGCATCAAACTTCTCTCCCCATTCAATAACGAGCAGAATTACATCGGCGTCTTCCAGCGATACCTTTACATAATTCATCATGGCTTCGTGGAGCGCATACCGTGGTTCGAGGATTCCGGGCGTGTCGGAATAGACGATCTGGAAGTCGTCCGAATTGAGAATGCCCATGATGCGGTGGCGGGTGGTCTGGGCCTTGGGGCTGATGATGGACAGGTTCTCGCCTACAAGCCGGTTCATGAGGGTGGATTTGCCCACATTGGGCTTTCCGACGATACTCACAAAACCTGCTTTATGCCCTTTTTCCATCGTTTTTGGCTACAAACATACGCCTAAGGCCGTTCACCTTTGGGGTCCTGGGTGTATTAATAAGTAATCAACGAAGGGTTATGAAAACGGGTGTGATTTTGTGTGTTGGATTGTTCTTGCTGGCGTCTTGTACCCATGCGCTTTGTCCCACGTATAACGGAACAAGAGGATACAGTGCTTCGAGTTCGTATTCGAAAAAGCAGCGAAACCTGAAGAACGCCATTCCGTACTATAAGATTCTGAAGAGAGCTGAAGTAGACTAGTAGTTTAGGGTTATAAGGTTGGAAAGGCTGCCGTCCGAAAGGATGTGCAGCCTTTTCTTTTTGTGCCCCAAAGTGATAATTTACAAGAGCATATGAAGAAATCTGAGAAATTGATTGCCCGGAGAAACGCGATTGTCCCTGCGGGCCTGGGAATGTTTACGCCGTTGACGATAGAATCGGGCAAAGGGGCACTTTTCCGTGACGTTGACGGGAAGGAATACATTGATTTTGCCGGCGGCATCGGGGTGCTGAATGCCGGCCACTGCCCACCGCCTGTTATTAAGGCCATTGAAAAGCAGGCGAAGAAACTGATGCATGTTTGCTTTCCGGTAGCCGTGTATGAGCCGTATGTTGAATTATGCGAAACGTTGGCAGCCCTACTCCCACACGGCAAATCGACAAAAGTGATGCTCACCAATTCCGGTGTGGAAGCAGTGGAAAATGCCATTAAGATTGCACGGCAGGCCACCGGCAGACCCGGTGTTATTTGTTTTGCCGGCGGGTTTCATGGCCGCACGTTATTGGGCATGACCCTGACAACGAAGGCTGCTTACAAGACTGGCTGTGGCCCATTTGCACCGGAAGTATATCGCCTTCCGTTCCCCAACCATTACCAGCGCGGGCAAGGACTTTCCCTTTCGGAATATGTAAAGAAGGAACTGGATGCCTTTGATGATTTTCTATATACGGAGGTGGAGGGCAGGAAAGTGGCCGCCATCATTCTGGAACTTGTGCAGGGTGAAGGCGGATTTGTTATTGCACCTAAAGAGTTTGTGCGCGGACTGCATGAACGATGCAAAAAGCACGGCATTCTCCTGATCTTCGACGAAGTTCAAACGGGCTTCGGCAGAACCGGAAAGTGGGCAGCCTATGGACATTACGATGTAGTCCCCGATATCTCCACCTGGGCGAAGTCGTTGGGGAGTGGGTTGCCAATCGGGGCTGTGATCGGGAAAGCGGAAGTGATGGACAAAACATCGAAGGGCACCTTGGGCGGAACCTACCTCGGCAACCCGGTGGCCTGCGCGTCGGCATTGGCTACCATCAAGTATATGAAAAAGATAAACTTGAACAGCCGGGGAGTCACCGTCGGGAAAACGGTCCTTACTTTTTTTAAGAAACTTCAACGCGAGTGCCCGGCCATTGGCGACGTGCGGGGGTTGGGCGCCATGGTTGCGCTAGAACTGGTCAAGGACGGAGACCCTGACAAACCGGATGCGGAATTGTGCAACAAGTTGACGCACGCGTGTGCCTTAAATGGGTTGCTTATCATTAGTGCCGGGCTTTCAGGGAACGTCATCCGGGTCCTCAGCCCGCTGACTATTACTCCGGCACAACTTCAGAAGGGCCTGCAAATCCTGCGAACACAATTGCTGCGGTTGACGAATCAGGATTCCCGATGAGAAAATTTCAATTCTTTACACTGTCGGCTCTCTTGTTGATGGGGGTTTCTGCCTGTGCGCAAAAAGCAAAACCTCGCGCCCGCGACCTGGGCATTCCTTTTGAAGGGACCCCGGGAAATTTCAATGCAATTACCGATGTGGCGGGCGTGGAGGTGGGATTCAAGACCCTCATTTCCGGAAGCGGGAAACTCATCCCCGGCAAGGGACCCGTTCGTACAGGCGTTACGGCCATTTTTCCCAAAGGAAAAGGTTCCCTGGACCGCGTATTCGCAGCGTGGTATACCTTAAACGGCAACGGCGAGATGACCGGCACCACCTGGATCAAAGAGTCGGGCGGCCTGGGCTCTCCCATTCTGATCACCAATACCCACAGCGTCGGCGTCGTGCGCGATGCAGTGATTGAATGGCACGCACGGAGAATGAAACAGAACGATTATTCCGGCGACATCAGTTTGCCAGTGGTAGCAGAGACCTGGGATGGATTCCTGAACGACATCAACGGATTCCATGTAAAGAAGCAAGACGCATTTGAGGCGATGGAGTCCGCTTCTTCGGGACCGGTGGCTGAAGGCAATGTGGGAGGGGGTACGGGAATGATTGTGCACGGATTTAAGGGAGGGACCGGAACATCTTCACGGAAAGTGGGCACGTATTTATTGGGTGTGCTCGTGCAGGCAAACTACGGTAGCAGGAGTTTGCTGAGTATCGCAGGAGTGCCCGTTGGAAAAGAAATTACAGACCTCCGTCCCCAGGAGGGTAAGGCCGACGCTGACCAGGGTTCGATCATCGTGGTGGTTGCTACAGATGCACCGCTATTGCCCCACCAGTTGGAGCGCGTCGTCAAACGGGTTGCACTGGGGATCGGCGTCATGGGCGGACGTGGAGGAAATTCTTCCGGAGATATTTTTATCGCGTTTTCAACCGCCAATCCGGAGGCAACAAAAAACGAAGGCATCGTTCAACTGCAGATGCTGCCCAACGACCAGATCACTCCTTTTTTTGAGGCCGCTGCCTCGGCCACCGAGGAGGCGATCGTGAATGCAATGATCGCAGCGGAGACGATGGAAGGGGTGAACGGCAACAAGGTGTATGCAATTCCGCATGACCGATTGATTGCTGTATTGAAGAAATATGGCCGCATCAAGTAGCTTGTCCTTACCGAAAGCGGATAGAGGGCGGAGAAAGCGGTTGGGTATTGTATAGCTTATGGAGCAAGCGCTCTTGCCAATCGCCCGGGTCTGATCATACGACGAGAGCAAATGCAAATCGGTATCTTCGCATGACATGTCTGACAAGGATTTTGTGTTTGAATATCTCGTAGTAGGCAAGGGACTAATTGGGGCTGCTGCTGCCAAGTATCTAAGCACAACAGGGCATGGCCCCGTAGCACTTGTTGGTCCGGATGAACCCGTCGATTATTCATCGGCCTCCGTTTTTGCAAGTCACTATGACAGCACCCGTGTTCAACGACGCGTTGGAAAAGATGCGGTTTGGACCCGTCTCAATGAAGAGTCGCTGGCGCAGTACCTCGCCTTGGAGGAGGAGAGTGGTATGCACTTTCAGTCGCAGGAGGGGTGCCTGTATGTCTGTCCGGAAGGAATGGACAGCTATTTGAAATCCTATTCGTCTTTGGCTCGGGATTTTAAGCCGCAGCCAAGGTTGATCAATGGCGTGGATCTGGCGCGTGACTTCCCACTTTACTCTTTCCCTTCTACAGCGCGAGCCGTTTTTGAAACGGCTCCTTCAGGACATATTAATCCGCGGTTGCTGGTAATGGCGCAGCTTGCTGTTTTCGAAAAAAAGGGAGGCAGCGTCTTCAGGGAAACCATAGCAAAGGTGGGTCGGCGAAATGGATTCTTTGAAATCCAGTCAGAAGAAGGAAAAATGTGGCGGGCAAAGAACGTTTTAGTTGCCGCCGGATCGTTCAGCAATTTCTTCGGGCTGTTGCCCCGCAAATTCAAAACGATTCTGAAGAGTGAAACGGTGCTGCTGGCCCGTGTTTCCAAAGCGGAGGCCGCACGGCTGGAGCAATTGCCTTCCCTGCTTTATGAAATTGTTGAGAAGGAGTTTGACGGTGTTTACATGGTCCGGCCGGTTCAATACCCTGACGGTCATTTCTATCTCAAGATGGGGTCCAATCTTTCGTCGGATATTTTCTTCGGGAGCCTGGCTGAGATTCAAGCCTGGTTCAAAACCGGCAACAGCGACGGCAACAAGAATCAGCTTTCGTCGATATTGAAAAGCATTTTACCCTCTGTGAGAACGGAAGGACTTCACACCAAGGGTTGCATCATTACCAGAACACCGGAGGGCCGGCCTTACATAGACAGGATTGATGAAGGTCTTTTTGTGGCCACCGGCGGAAATGGTTTCGCGGCGATGTGCTCAGATGCATTGGGTAAAGCAGCCGCTACCCTGGTGCTTACTGGAAGATTGCCGGAAGGCTACCCAAGGGACGCCTTCACTGTGGAATACGAAGCATAGGGCTAATTTGTGCTTTTATAATAGGCGCAAACCTTTGGCATCAGGCATTCCGTGCACTTTGGATTGGGGCGACAGATTTCCCTTCCCAGAAATGAAATAGCCATCCCTGCCTCACTCCAGTCTTTGGGCGACAGAATGTCCATCATTTGTTTTTCCAGTTTCTTCGGGTCGGTGCCGGCGGCCAACCCAAGGCGAGGGGCTACCCGAACTACATGAAGGTCCACAATGATTCCCACTGCCGGTTCATCCATTTCACGGAGAATGACATTGGCAGATTTTCTCCCAATACCCGGAAGCGCAGTAAGTTCTTCCAGCGTCTGTGGAATTTTTTTATCCTCCTTGATTGTCCTGGCGATTTCGAGAAGCCACAAAGTTTTTTTTCGGTGTCCGCGAACCTTTTGCACGAAAGGGATAACGGATTCTGTCGTTGCCATCGACAACGCTTTCATATCCGGAAAAGCGGCGAAGAGTGCGGGTGCTAGTTTGTTGATGTTCCGGTCAGAGTCCTGGGCAGAAAGGACAACCATCACGAGGAGTTCGTACGGGTTGCGGTACTCCAACGGATGCTTCCTGCCCTTGTACTTCTTGATCAGGGGTCGGATTTCTTTTTGCCAGTCGATGGAAGCCATGGTTTTTGCGGCGGAATCTTAAAGATAATTAAATTTGATCTTGTTTTGGTTCAGACACTGGCATACTCGTGTGAATCTTAATGTAAGTGTATGAGCCTTATGTAAAATGCAGTAGCGGGAGCACATGCACGAGCACATGAAGGGCGTTTAAATGCTAACGGTCGTGGCGGAATCTCGCCGAGGAAATTATATATCTTTGACGAATGCCCTCTCTCCTTCCAGGTTTCTCGAATGACATCTTCCTTTCTTATCGCCACAACGATAACCGATCGGGCTGGGTTACAGAATTTGAAGAAGCCCTGCGGCAGGAATTGGCAGCCACCATCAAAGACTCCGTTTCCGTCTATTTCGATACCAACCCGCATGACGGCCTGCTTGAGACTCATAACGTTGACAAGAGCCTGGAGGGAAAGCTAAAGTCCCTGATTTTTATCCCCATCCTTTCACAAACGTATTGCGATCCCAAATCCTTCGCTTGGGAACGGGAGTTCGTTGCTTTTAATCAGCTTGCCAAAGAAGATCAGTTTGGGAGGGACATCAGGCTGGGCAATGGCAATGTAGCAAGTCGGATACTTCCGGTGAAGATTCACGACCTGGACGCAGAAGATCAGGAACTGTTTGAAAAAGAATGTGACGGTGTGCTGCGGGCGGTTGATTTCATCTTTCGGTCGCCAGGTGTAAACAGGCCGCTGTCTGCTGGTGACAAGCGGGAGGATAATTTGAATAAGACGCTATACCGGGATCAGATTAACAAAGTGGCAAACGCCATCAAAGAGATTATTAGTGTCCTGAAAAATCCGGGAAAAGCAGGGACGGGCAAGATCCGGCTACCTGAGGAACTTCGAGCAAAGAGTGCCGACGAGGCATTGCACGACAAGTCAATTGCCGTTCTTCCTTTTACCAACCTTTCCCAGGATCCGGGGCAGGAATATTTTGCTGACGGAATCGCGGAAAATATTTTGATGCAACTGGCAGGGCTGCCCCAGTTCCGTGTCATTTCCAGAACGTCAGTTATGCGCTATCGGAAGACCACAAAGTCGGCGCCGGAAATTGCAGAAGAATTGGGTGTTAAATATATCCTGGAAGGGAGCGCTCAGGCGCACAAGGACAAGGTACGCATCAACATCCAGTTGATTAATGCCAGGCAGGATCGCCCGTTGTGGTCGAAGGTATTTCTGGAAAGCATTGATGACATCTTTGAAATTCAAAGCAGTGTCGCGGAAATAGTGGGCAAGGAGCTGAAGGCAACCATCCATCCGCAGCTAAATGCAAAACTCAAAGAGGTGCCAACCCGGAACCGCGAAGCATATGATCTTTTTCTAAAAGGTCGCCATGCCTTCAATCAATGGAGTGTGGATGGGTACCGGACAGCCACCGACTACTTTGAAAAAGCCATTGCCAAAGATCCGGAATTCAGGGACGCCTACTCTTACCTGGCCAGTTCCTATTCTGCCCGCATGTCGTGGAATGGCGACCTCGCCCCCGATGAAGCACTTAAAAGTATGGAGGCGCCGCTAAACGAAGCATGGCACAGGGGGGCTTCAGACAATGACTACCTTTCAAAAGCGTTTATTGAATTCTTTGTGTCCAAGGATTTCACGGCGGCTGAGAAACTCTTGCTTCCCGCCATCGAAATGAATCCGAATAACGCCAGCCTGCTGTATGCGTACAGCTATCTGCTCAACATGATGGGTAGGTTTTCGGAGGCAGCCGTCTGCATAGCGAAGGCCAAACAAATTGATCCGTTAACAGTGGCCTATTTTAATTACCACGCGATAACGTTGTATCTAACAGGCCGCTTTGAGGAAGCCATTGCTACGCTTCTGGAGGCCCAACAATTGTATCCGGCTGTCTTACGTTTTGATGACTTCTTAGGAAGGATCCATCTGACCATGGGAAATCACAAGGAAGCGGCCAGGTCCATTCTTGCAGGATTTGACTCTGCACAGATCCGCCCGCCCTCCATGGTGGCCTGGCTGGCGTCTGCATATGCAGGAATGGATGAAATGGGAAAGTCGGGGGCGTTATTGGAGGAATTAAAGGTTCGGAGCCATGCGGGGGAGAAGGGGGTTAACATTTATTTGGTTCATGCCTGTCTTGGTTTGGGAGATGAGGCTGGGGCTCGTCTTTGGCTTAAAAAGGCCAGAGAAACCAACGATGTCGACTTGATTTGGTGGAACGCGGATCCGCTTTTGAAAACAATTCGGGCGATCGAAGGCCCTGACTTCGTGGGAGCCGAACGGAGCATCATGGCCCGGCTGGAAAAAGAGATGCCCAACCTGCCATACCACAACCTCAATCACATCCGCAATGTGCTGGATTCCGCCATGGTGATTGCCAGCCACGAGAACCTTCCGGAAGAGGAAATAGGCCTCTTGCGTTTGGCTGCTTTGCTGCACGACGCGGGGTTCATTCACTCTTCCAGGAACCATGAGCAGCGTGGAGCCGACATGGCGGAGGAAATTCTGTCGGCATTCGGATTGAACAAACAACAGATCGGGATCATTCAAAACATGATTCTTGCTACGCGGTCGCCGCAGACTCCGGTAACACGGCTTGAAAAAATTCTGTGTGACGCGGACCTGGATTACCTGGGACGGGAGGATTTTTATGAAGTTGGTGGTAAACTGCTGGAGGAATTGAAGAGTCAGGGGGTCGTGCAGACCGACCGGGAATGGAACCTGGTACAAAAGACGTTTCTTGAATCGCATCGGTACCACACCGATTTCAGCAAAACCACACGGGAGCATTCAAAAAATGAGCGGTTGAAAGAAATTGAGGCCAGGTTAAAGGCCTGAAGAGGTGTGGGTGATTCGGAAATGCGGGTTATTGCACGGAGACGCTCAGAGAAGCACAGAGGCACACGGAGAAAATAAATATATCAAGGCCTCCGAGTAACTGTCGGAGCCTCTTCGCACCTCCGTGTAACAGCCCTCTTTTTTCTCAGTCCAGAACCTCATACAGACTCACGCTTGCGCTTTTGTTTTTTAAGGCCACCATCCCGATTGATTTGCAGTTAAACGACTGCTTTACTTTCTGGTATGCTGCCTCAGCAATGAGGATCTGATTTTTTCCGGCAACGCCCTGTAGACGCTGGGCCGTATTCACGGTGTCACCGATCACGGTATAATCCAATCTCCGAAGGGTGGAAGAGCCGATGTTTCCGGAAATCATTTCACCGGAGTTGATTCCGATGGAAACTTTTGGTGTGAAGCCATTTTCTGCTGGCATCGAGCCAATCTTGTTGCGGATCGCCAGGCAGGCATCCATAGCCCGATCCAGATTATAGGGCCCTTTAAATACGGCCATTACGCAATCGCCGATGAACTTGTCGATAATACCATTTTGAGCTATGATTTCTTTCGCCATGAGGTCAAAGTATTGATTCAGCAGTTTCACTACGGCATCCGCTTTTTCTTTTTCGCTTATGCTGGTAAATCCACAGATGTCAATGAACGCGACGGTTGCCTCTAGTGTTTCGTTAGAAAGAATAGATGCTTCGTACTCCCGGGTCCCCATGAACTGAAGCACATTGGCATCGACGTACATTTTGAGGATATTATTTTCTTTTACGGCCTGAAGCGTTTCTTTCATTTGTGCGACATGACGCAGGGTTTTTCCCATAGTTACCTCCAGGTCTTCAAAGTTGACAGGTTTGGTGATGAAATCAAAAGCGCCGCGGTTCATGGCGGTGCGGATGTTGTCCATATCACCGTAAGCTGAGACCATGATGGCTTTTACCAATGGGCTGGTTTCATTGAGCCTGGCGAGTAACGTTAGGCCGTCCATTTCCGGCATGTTGATGTCACTCAGCACAATATCCACGTCCATGTGTTGTTTAAGTTTCTCCAGCGCGTCTTTGCCGTTGATCGCAAAAACAAAATCATACTCCTTTTCGCGGATTTTCTGCCGGAACTTCTGCTTGATCAATGTTTCCAGATCAACCTCGTCATCGACTACGAGAATTTTTGCCATCAGGAGTAGAGGTTCAATTTTTCTTTGAGTGCTGTAAAATCCACGGGCTTTGTCAGAAAGTCGTCGGCGCCAAGCTCTTTGGCTATTCTATGATTTTCTGCATCGCCGTAGGCGGTGATCATCATGACAACAGGAGGCGGTTTCCTGTATTTCTTCTTTACATTTTCCAATAATTGCAGGCCGCTCATGCCGGGCATATTGATATCCGATAGGATAAGCATCGCCTCGTGCTCCATTTTGTCCAAATATTCCAGGGCTTCTTCACCTGAAAAGGCAAAAGCAAACACCACACGTCCTTCTTTGATTTCCTTTCTAAAACGCTGCTCGAACAGTGTTTTGACATCCATTTCATCGTCGACTACCAGGATTTTCATGAGTATTTATTCAGTTAAGATAATAATAAAAGATGTGCCGACACCAGGTTGAGTTTCCACCTTCAGTTGGCCGCCATGTGCGTTGGTAACTATATCGTAGCTCATACTTAGCCCCAGGCCCGTGCCGCGCCCTGTGGGTTTGGTGGTGAAAAAGGGCTGATAGATTTTATCAAGTATGGATTTGGGAATTCCATTGCCGTTATCGGTTACACGAATTTCCACTACATCGCGTCCTGCACCGGAAGCAGGTTTACGTTTTGTGCTGACGGTTACTGTAGGTTCGTAACCTTCCCCTGCGCTTTGTTGTTTTTTCTCTGTTACCGCGTAGAATGCGTTTGTAATGAGATTCAGTATGACGCGCCCCATGTCTTGAGCGATAATATCAACGGAGCCCACAGTCTCATCAAAATCAGTCTTCATGGCGGCATTGAATGTTTTGTCCTTTGCACGAAGACCGTGATAGGCGAGGCGCAGGTATTCATCGGCGAGTGCATTGATGTTGGTGGGTTCTTTTTTGCCACTACTGCTGCGGCTGTGCTGAAGCATACTCTTTACAATACCATCGGCGCGTTTGCCGTGAAATACTATTTTGTCTTCGTTGTCGGCAATATCTTTGGCTATTGATTTGGCATCTTCAAAGTGCCCGGCTTCAATTTCGGTGCGCATTTCATTGATCAATTCTTTATTTACTTCGGAAAAGTTATTAACGAAATTCAGCGGATTTTGAATTTCATGCGCGATACCGGCGGTGAGTTCGCCGAGGCTTGCCATTTTTTCGGATTGGATGAGTTGGGATTGAGTGGATTTTAATTCATTTAGAGTTTTTTCAATCTGTATGTTTTTTTCTTGCAATTGAGAATTGGTCCTTTTCCTTGCCAAACTTGTTCGATATATAAAACCAGCGATTAACAGCAACAAACCCAAGCCGCCCATTAAAGAGTAGAAAGTAACTTTATCCTGGAATTCTTTTTCTGCTCTTTGTATTTCTATTTTTCGCTGTTCCTCTTCAAATGAAATAGACTGCAGCTGCTGTGTTACCCTTGTGCTATTCATTACATCATTTCCACGCATAAAAATTTTCAAATACTTTATCGTGCTGTCTGCGTTCTTGTTTTCATAATAATCGCTGAGCATTTTAGCAGGGTTGGCAGCCAGGTATTCAACAGCCCCTCCTTGCACCGATTTAATTGCTTTTTTTGCCGCGTAAAGAGATGAGTCTATGAGATGATAGCGTTGATAGTGCCTGGCAAGGCTAAAATATGTAAAATAGAAATATCTTGATTTGCTGTTAGGATACTTCTGAATTCTGGCTATTGCTCTTTTATAGCTACTATCGGCGTTAGCCTTATCATTTAAAATGCTGTAAGCACCTGCCAGATTGCTAAGGCAATAGGGATACAGGCTTCGCTGTAAGATGACCTGCGTATCGGGATCAGAGCTATTTACAATATCTTCTATCATTTGCACCGCCCGTGACGTAAAATAGAGTGCCGAGTCTGGCTTATTATCGTTGAGATATACGAAGCCTAGATTCATTACCGGGTAAAGTTTGAAGATGGCCCGACTACCTCTTTCGGAATAGCTCATGGCTTCACGATATAGTGCAATCGCTTTTTGATACTCCTCTCTGTCTTTATAAATATGAGCAGACTGGTTAATTGCAAAGGCAATTAGGGATTGATCCGTTTGTCTTTTACTCAACTCAATCGCCTTGTAGTGATATTGCAAGGCGCGGGCAAAATTGCCTGTTAGCCTATACCCCTGACCAGAAAGCGCCATAGCAACACACTCAGTGAAAATGTCTTTCTTTTTTTGTGCAATAGCCAGCACCAATTTTGCCTCTTCCAGAAGCGGAATTGCCGACTTGTCATCTGAAAGGAAAATTAGTTGGGTGACCAGGTCATGAAGTTTCGCGGGGTCCGTTTCGTTTTCGATTTGCATAAAGAGGACAGAGTCACTGTGCGTAAGTTCACCCACGGCAAAGTTCTGGCTGTTGCAGAAAAAACTATGAGCCAGGAAAAACGATACTAGAAGGGCTTGAAATGCTAATTGTTTCATCTTGTTAAGCTACTAGTTAATTCCAAGGAATGAGGCAGTGCCACCCTTTTGCCCGAAACATATTTATATGATTTATGATTGACACAATTTTATATTGGCAATTGAATAGTAAACGTTGTTCCCTCACCTTCCTTTTTCTCCACTTTAATCTCCCCACGATGCTCTTTTACAATATCATAGCTAAGCTCAATCCAAGACCAGTACCTTGGCCGGTTGGTTTAGTGGTGAAGAAGGGTTGAAAGATCTTGTGTTTTAGCCACGGATTACACGCCTGCCTGCCGAAGCCGCTTCGGCGCAGGCAGGGATTCACACAGATGCGTGCGCAAGTTGTGTAATTAGGGCTTTCAAACTTGAATTTATCCGTGCTCATCCGTGCTATCAGTGGCAAAAACATCACGGAAGTACAATAATAAACCGCGAACCTTCACCCTCCTTCGTCTCTACCTTAATCTCACCCCCATGCGCTTTCACAATATCATAACTCAGGCTCAAGCCAAGTCCTGTTCCCTGCCCCGTGGGTTTGGTGGTGAAGAAAGGTTGAAATATTTTTTCTTTCACAGCCGCTGACATTCCTTTTCCATTGTCTTTCACGCTGATTAAAACTTTATTACCCTTCATTTTAGTGCCTACCGAAACCATGGGCTCGTAACCATCCAGTTGTGCCTTGCGCTTTTCGTTTACGACATAGAAAGCATTGGTAATCAGGTTGAGGATAACCCGGCCTATATCCTGTGGGACGATGTTGATCTTTGTCAGGCTGGCATCAAAATCCGTTTCAAATTTTGCATTGAACGATTTGTCCTTGGCCCTCAGCCCATGAAAAGCCAATCTCAAATACTCATCGGCTAACACATTGATATCCGTAAGCTCTTTTTGTCCTGTGCTGGCGCGCGAGTGTTGCAGCATCCCTTTTACAATACCATCGGCCCGTTTCCCGTGGTGGGTAATCTTTTCGAGGTTTTCAATAACGTCTTTGGCAAGTTGTAGAGCATCCTTAGAGTTGCCTTTGTCCAGCTCTGCTTTCATTTCGTCCAGCAGTTCTTTGCTTACCTCGCTGAAGTTATTGACGAAATTGAGAGGGTTCTGAATCTCATGGGCAATGCCGGCGGTGAGTTCACCCAGCGAGGCCATTTTTTCCGATTGAACCAGTTGGGTCTGCGCCAGCTTCAGGTCTGATAAAGTTTTTTCAACTTGCTTTTTAGCGTGTTCCAGTTTGTTAAAATCCTCATAGCGGGCGTAGGCCGTGGAAAATGCCTCCGCAACAGATTGTAAAAGGTTCATGTCATTCTCACCAAGTGGTGAGATGTTTCCCGCGTAGAGCATGCCTTGCAAAAAGGGAATGAAGTGTAAGTGAAGATGGGCAGGTGGTTCCTGATTGGGCCTGGGTTCAGACTCCAGCGCACCCATTTTCTCAATTTTATCCCACTCCCTGGAAAAAGTGGCTGCATCCCAATAGGCTGTATAGATCTCTTTGCGGCGCCAGTAGGCCAATCCTTGTGAAAAAGTGGCGATATCCGTATCGAACGGGACGTGAAGTGCTGCAATGGCCTTTCCGTCGGGTGTGGATAGGAAGGTCTGAATTTGCTGCTCGTGTTCATTCATAATAAAAACGCCACATCGGATAAATGGGACGCCGAGCGTAGTGAGCTCCTGCCATATCAAGGGCGTGATTCTCTCCAGGTCTTGTGTTGTGCGCATAGAGGCAATCTCGGCGCGCACGCGATCGAGGGACGCCTGACGTACCGCTTCAAGTGCGTTTGCCTCTGACTTTTGCAATTCGATATAGCGCCGGAAAGTGAGGTCGATGATGGCCTTGAAGCGGTTCAGAATTTTTATTTGTGCTTCGGTGTACAGCTTCTCAGACCACCCATAGAACACACCTTCAGAAAATGGAAGGAAATAGCCGAACTGCTCATAGCCCTCCGATTGCGTAGTTGGCACAGTGAATGTCGCGATGACTTTTTCATAATATGTTTTCAATAAATCGCCCTTGAGCGTCGGAAAGTAGTCTTCGTCCCTAATCCATCTGTTGTAGGTTTCTGAAAGTACGGGATGGTCATCCAGCACCGCCCAGCCGACCAGGGCGAGGCTACTGCCTTCATCGCCTGACATGGCGGAATACAATTTCACTTTACGATTTTCCGTGGTAAGCAGCCCGACGCCACTGCGGAAGGAGTTGATGCCGAGTTTCTTCAATTCAATAAAAACAAGGCCGGCAGTCGCGATCAGGTCATTGCTGTTATGCATGGCCATCGCTTTGCCACGAACTCGTTCCAGGGCTGCTTCAATGACGGCCTCGTGGGCCTGGGTCTCGGCCTTCACGAGATCAAGGTAACGCCGATAGGTCTGACCGAACACGCCGGCAAAGCGGGTGAATATCTGTGCTTGATCTGGTGGGACAGATTTTTGGGTAAATGCAAAAATATACCCTTCCGGAAAATAGAAGCCAGTACTGTATTGAATTTTAGGTAGTGAACCTATATCAAACTGTCCGGGGTAATCCTTGGAACGATTAATCGCTGTATAGTAAGCAAGAATATCTTCGCCTTCCATTTTGTACTCAAAACTGGGTTGCTTGTTTCTCCAGGCTTCATAGTATCCCTTTGTCAATCCATGGATGGTCATGTCCAGTCCGCCAATAATCAAGTCTACCTTACCATCTGCGTCGGACCTCGCTGCCCACGCCTCAGAATAATTATTTTCCTGCATGATCAGTATTCCGCTTCTGTCGGTCTTGATCCCCAACTTCAGAAGCTCATCAAAAAGGACTGCAATCGTGTCGCCTACATCCTGACTGTTATGCATGGCCATGGTTTTGCTTCGGACGCGCTCCAACGACGCTTCGATGGTTGCTTCCCGGGCCTGGGCTTCAGCTTTTTGCAGATCGAGGAAGCGGGTGTAGGTCTGTTCAAAAACTTTGGCAAATCGCTTGAATACCTCGTGTGCTTCGGGTACCGACTCATAGGTGATGAACAAAAGGAATCCTTTTGAAAAATAAGCACAATGAAATATTTGGAAGGTAGGTAAAGGATGCCCGGCATCAATGATCGATTGCAAGACTTTCCCAACCATTGGCAGCGATTGCATATAGGCATAATGCTTCACTAATTCTTCGCCACCAATTTCCTCCACATAAAATGGCTCTCCTCGTTGATGGGCTTTCAGAAAATTGATGCAGGAGGGATCTTCAGTCAAGGGTAGTTTGAAAGAAGGTTGCAAAACGTTTTCACTGCTCATCCATAATGTAATGGCCTTTTTGTCGTCATCCCAGGTACAATAGCCGGCACTCCAGGCTGGCATACCCAATGATTGCACTTGCTGAAAAAGTAAATTGGCCGCTTCTGGAAGTTCATCACTTTTTTGCATAGCCATAGTTCTCGCCCGCACGCGCTCCATGGCCAATTGTATTTCTGCTTCACGCGCCTGTGCTTCTGCTTTTTTCAGATCGAGGAAACGGGTATAGGTGCGTTCAAATTCTATAGAAAAACGACCAAGTATCTTTTTTTCCTCATCACTTAATTCGTTTTTGATCATCACACCAAAGCAGCCATATTTCATGAATGCTTCTACATAATATAGTCCTTCGGGGAATAATTCTGGTTTCAAATTTTCAACGCCATCCAACAACTCTTTCCAGGCAGCGAAGTAATTTTTAACTTCAGCAGGCAACAAAGTGTATGAATGAACAGGAACATCACTTTTCCATGCAGCAATACATACAGCAGTGTAAGGTTCGGTTCTTTCAAGATCATACGTAAGGGCTTTGCTTTTGAAAATGCTTGAACCGTTTTGATGCTCTGCCCAGGTAGCCCAAAATAAATGATTGTCTTTTTCCTCATCCGGCAACCATAAATAGGAAAATTCTGAATTGATACCCAGCAAAAGAACCTGTTCATGAAAAACCCTTAAGGCATCATCTAACTCGTTGGAGTGTTGCATGATCATACTTTGTGTACGGGTACGTTCCAATGCCGCTTCTATCTGCGCTTCCCTTGCCTGTGCTTCTGCATTTTGCAGATCGAGAAAGCGGGTATAGGCCTGGTCAAAAACGCGGGCAAAGCGTTTCAGGATATCATTCTCCTTTTCCGAAAATACCTTTTTTGAAAACCGACTAAGCCAAATGGCAGCGTTTTTGGCGAAGGCCATCGATAACGTAAAAGCATCAGAAGATAGAATGAATTTCTTTCGCTCTTCCGGAGTGTGTCTAAATTCAGTATGTGCGAAAGCGTGGGTGAACCATTGGTTTTTCTCTTCGAAACTATAGGTTTTCGAAAATATGTCTTTTCCGATGTCTCTTGCATCGAAGGCCTCATTGGATATGGGATGGTCAAAATGGGGCACAAAGACACGTGTTAAATAGGTGTGTGGTGCATTGGCAACCCAAACATCCATATCCCTGGTGTTATGAGTGAGGCTGACGATATTAGCGCTATCGGCATCTATACCAAGTTCATGCATTCTTTCTAACACAGCATTCACCACCACCTGCAACTCATCGCTCTTATGCATGGCCAGGGAGCGCGATCGTACCTTTTCCAACGCGTTTTCAATGCGGGCTTCCTCAGCTTGAGCCTCGGCTTTTTGAAGATCGAGGAAGCGTGTGTAAGACTGTTCAAAAACGCGCGCGAAACGTTTGAGCACCTCATTTTCTGAATCTGAATATGGTATGCCCTGGTAGTTCAGAATAAATAATGAGATAGTGTTCATAAAAACCAGGGACCTTGCAAAACCTGGAGAATTCAGAATATATTTTCTTCGCTCTTCAGGAACAATTTTGTAGTGAGAAAAGAAATGATGCCAAAATTTATTCTTTTCTTCGAAGGAGAAATTATCTGTGAAAAAATTTATTCCCTTGGCTTTTGCATTTTTCAAGCTGTTGAAAACGAGGTTGTCAAAGTAGGGTATATGGATTAAGTCCGGATAACTGTGGTCCGGATTAGCGGTCCATATATTAAAGTCATCACTTTCATTATAATTAAGATCAAAACTTGCTGAATCAATTTTAAAGTCCAAATGGAGCAATTGTTCGAATACCAGTTGGATGACATTTCTTAACTCATCGCTTTTCTGCATCCCAATGGAGCGGCTGCGCACTCTTTCCAAAGCCGCTTCAATCTTTGCTTCCCTTGCCAGTGCTTCTGCTTTAACCAAATCCAGGTACCTCCTATGGGTTTGCCCAAAGGAATTTGCAAATCGCTGCATTATTTCGGATGTCTCGGAAGGTATAGGGTCGCTGGTGAAGGCAAACAAAGCTCCCTCGGTGAAAAGGAACATCGAAAAGAATTGTCTTTGTGGAAGCTTTTCTAAGTCTAACCGGATCGGGTAATCCGGATAACTATTGACAGCAGAATAGTAAGCGGTTAACTCCTGCCCCTGGAGCTCAAATGAAAAAGTTGCCTGTTTTGTCGTCCATGCTTTTTGTGACGCTTGAAGCATGGGATGAATATGTGTTCCTAATTTTCCGATCAACAATATTGGATCTCCTTTTTCGTTTCGTCTCACCGTCCAGGCATCCAGTATCCCATCTTCATGAAAAATGGCTATTCCGAAACGAAACGAATCAAACCCCAGCCTCTTCACCTCTTCATACATCGTAGCAACTGTGTCACCTACATCACTGCTATTATGCATAGCCATAGTTTTGGCTCGGACTCTTTCTAATGCCAATTGTATTTCGGCTTCTCTTGCCTGGGTTTCGGCTTTTTGCAGATCGAGGAAGCGGGTGTAAGCAAATGAAAAAACAGCCGTGACTCGTTGAAGTAAATTCCAGCTTTCTGCCGAAATTGCACCAGGTGATGCGGCACCCATGTATCCATTGGAAAACTTCAATAAGTGGTAGGTCCTTTCAGGAATTTTCCCGCCATAATAACCTTGAAGCAAATTTGATTTAGTTGCGCAGTAGTTGATCCACTCTTTTCGATTTTCTCCCTGCATCAGTATGGAGGCCTGCTTTTCACCTGACCGATAAAATGAAAGCATCGCTCTTCCAACCCATGTTTCATTTAAATTGAGGGTAATGTGTTCGGTAACCAACTTCCCATTGTTTTCTCGAATATCCTTTATGGCATACCAGCATTCGGTATTGGCGTTTTCTTCATTAAGAATGTAAATGGAGCTTGTTTCTAATTCTTCTACTCCTAGCAAGCCCATTTCGGTTCGCAATACACTAGCAACCTCTATTAATTCCTCGGCTTTATGCATTGCCAACGAGCGGCTCCGCACTTTTTCCAATGCCGCTTCAATCTTGGCTTCTCTTGCCTGTGCTTCCGCTTTTTGGAGATCGAGGAAACGGGTATATGCACGTTCAAATTCAATAGAAAAACGCTCCAATATCTTTTTTTCATCTTCCGGTAATCCGCTTTCAACCATTACTCCAAAGCAGCCATATTTCATGAAGGCTTCTACATAGTGCAAACCATTGGTAAAATATTCAGGTTTTAGTTGTTCAGTGCCAGTAAACAATTCGCTCCAGGCAGCAAAGTAATTTTCAACTTCGGCGGGTAGTACAGCATATGAATGAACGGGTTCATCACTTTTCCAATCAACAAGACATTGTGCCGTAGCGGGTTCATTCCTGTCGAGCGGATAATCTATGGCTTTACTTTTAAAGGTTGTTGTGTCGCTTTTACTTTCTTCCCATACAGCCCAGAATATATGGCGGTCTTTCTCTTCATCGGGCAGCCATAAAAAAGAAAATGCTGATTTTATACCAAGCAACAAAACCTGTTCGTGAAAAACCCGTAATGTATCATCCAGCTCTTTTGAATGTTGCATGATCATACTTTGTGTACGGGCACGTTCCAATGCTAATTGAATTTGTGATTCTGTTGATTGTGCTTCAGCTTTTTGAAGATCGAGGAAACGGGTGTAGGCTTGTTCGAAAACGCGGGCAAAACGTTTCAGTACATCACCTTCATCGTTGGAGAGAAGTTTTCCCGAATAGCTGATCGTCTGGATCCATGAGTTTTTTGTGCAAGCCGATGATATGGCGTAGCACGGTTGGCTTAAAAGGAAGGATTTTCGATCATCCGGAAGTTGGCTGAAATCTGATCCGACGAATAGGTTGTTAAGGTATTCATTCTTCTCTTCCAGTGAATAGAGTTTTGAGAAATAATCCATTTCTGATTCGTAAGCCTGAGTAAGGTCCTTTTGGATTCTTGAATCCAACGACCAGGGAATCATGAGGCCCTGTGGATACTTATAACTCTTGCTCGCTACCCAGGAAATATATGAACTGCGATCCTTTGTAGGAATATTTATGCCGGCTGAGTCCAACCCAATGCCCAATTCGTCCAGTCGCTCCACTACGATTGTTATCACATCGCGCAACTCATCACTCTTGTGCATTGCCAGCGAGCGGGAGCGGATCTTTTCAAGTGCAGTTTCAATTCTTGCTTCGGTGGCCTGGGCTTCGGCATTTTGCAGATCCAGAAAGCGTTTATACGTCAATTCAAATACCCGGGAGAATCTAGGCAACAGTGATGTCTCCTCTTCATTCAAGAGCGCCCCAGTTATAACGCTTAGATAACCGTGTGAAAAATTGCCACAATAAAAGATCGTTGGATCAGGAAAATTATTTCTTACGTGCTGATCAACTTCATGCGATCCCAATTTTGGATTTACAACTTCGATGTGCTTTTTTAGACCTTTGCCACCCATCGACTGAACGAAAATAGGCTCCTTCCGTTTCCATGCCTCATAGCGGTTGCGAAGTACAGAATCACCCACCAACGGGAGATTGAATTTTTCCATGGACCTTCCCGCTATATTGGTCATCCAGCCATACTGAAGATGATTGGCTTCGTCGACGATGACATAACCGCAATTGATGAAATTGGTAAGGCCAAGTTTTTTTAGTTCCTCGTACAGCACCTCCGCAACTTCGCCAAGTTCTTCACTCTTATGCATGGCCATGGCTCTGGCCCGTACGCGTTCCAGTGAAAGTTCTATTCTCGCTTCTGTGGCTTGCGCTTCAACTCTTTTTAAGTCAAGAAACCTGCGGTAGGCAAGGTCGAAGACGCCCGCCGCCCTTCTTTGTAAATAGATCGATTCTCCCGATGGCTTTTTTATGGCCACCATTAACAAGGCGCCGCCGGAAAAGGTGGAAAAATGGTAGTACCTGGATTCGGTAGTACTCTTCTTTTTTAACATCGCGTCCCGTACATCGGGCGCTAAGCTGAAAAGTACTTTATACCACGCTTTCTGCCGGGCGCCACTCACTTCGATGGTGTACTCGGCTGCACCACTTTGAAACTTCGCGATCCATTCGCGTACAATTTGACATGAATCTTTCGGGATGGCCATACGGCCTTTGCTGATTTCACCTGTGCTTTCTGTTCCAAGCCTGAACGCACGCCATGAGATAATGTGGTCGGGGTCCTCGTTATAGAGATGCAGAGCAGCAGTTTCCAGCTCGGGTTGACCGAGAAGGCCCATTTGCTCCCTGAGCACATCAGCAACTTCCATGAGTTCATTCGAAGTGTGCATGGCCATAGCCCTAGCCCTGATTCTTTCCAGCGCCGCTTCAATTTTTGCCTCGCGGGCCTGCGCTTCTGCCTGGGTGATGTCTGAATACCGCTGATAGCATAAATCAAAAACGTTCCGGAGCCGTTGTAATATTTTCAAATGCTCTCCAAGTAGTGGTTCGAACGAAGAAACGCCCAGTGCCCCAATCCCCACCGAATAAAAATAATAGTGGAGTTCGGTGGCTTTATTGAGTTTTTTGTCGCGCTTCTGCGGAAAGCTGTTGACAAAACCCTTCCAGTCTTTCAATTCAGCGCCGGATATTTCGATGTCAGCAAACGCATCTTTGGACTGCCGGAGCTTATCATTCAAATGACGTATTACCGGGTGAATGTCATAAGGCACTTCGGAAAATTCTGCGCCGATGTAGTCTGAGTATTGATAACCGTAGTAAATCCCTTTTTCGTCGTTATTGATAACAATTTGTGCATTACGCAAATCCAGTTCGGTAAATCCCAGCAGCCGGAGTTCCTTAAAAACAGATTCGCATACAAGAAGCAAATCGCTTGACTTGCGCATGCTCATGGCTACCGTGCGTACTCTTTCGAGGGCGGCTTCAATTTTTGCTTCCCGTGTCTGGTCCTCTGCTTTTTGCAAATCGAGAAAACGGGTGTAGATCAATCCGAATACGCCGGCAAAGCGGACCATGATCTGGCATTCCTCCTGTGTGAGCGATTGAGTGCAAGTCACATTCAAGATACCTGCCGGGAAAAAGAAAGAATAAAAGAACTCCTTGGCGTTATCCGGTTGATCCGTGGGCAGCGGAACATGCGTAGACATCATTTCATAGAACTGTCTAGCCTGCATGCGTGTGAGTACGGTTAACGCAAAAGGTTCGTTATCGCGCCGGGGTTGAATCGTATTCTCAAAGACCGGATGTATGTGAAGGTTTACATAATCGAGAATCTTGATTTCTTTCTTCTTGTTTGAAAAGGTTGTCCAAAGTTCTATGGCGCCATGAGCGTCATCAAAAATGCCGACACTCGTGTGGGCGGCATGTATTCGAAGCTTTTTCAGCTGCTGGAACAAGACAACGGAGGCCTCTGAAAGCTCAGCGCTGACGCGCATGGCCATGGTTCTTACCCTCACCTTTTCCAGGGCAGCTTCTATTTCAAGTTGTCGGGTGGTGCGGTGTAGTTGGGCTGACTTTTCCGCCAACGCTTTTTCAAGCCTGGAGGCCCCGGGTTTCTTCGCGCTATTCGACCTGGAGGGCGCCAGTTTGATGCGGTCTTTTTGGACCCTGCTTCGGGTTTTTTGGGGTCCTTTCTTTGGGGGCATGAGTATTCAGATCAAGGGATTTCGAATGTAAAAAAATTGAACCCTAACGGCAAATGTCAGGAAAACCGACAATGCCAGAGGAGGGACTTTGGTTAAGACTGCTCAGATTTGTTTCTAATTGATACCGCCACGGATTATACAGATAAGCACAAATGGCCGCATCGCGAAGTAAGGTACAAGACCCTGACCCTGTGCACTTAGATGCTCGGCCGGAGTTTGTATTTATGGATGAGACGTATGAGATCATCGGGATTTGCATGGAAGTCCATCGTGTGCTTGGGCATGGATTCCTGGAAATAGTTTATAAGGATGCGATAGAATTTGAATTATTGCGAGGCGAATATCCATATAGCCGCGAGAAACAATACCAAATCTTGTATAAAGGGACAATTCTTCGTCACAGCTTTTTTGCCGATTTTGTTGTAATGGATAAGGTTGTCCTTGAAGTGAAAGCAGCGGAAGGCGGGCTTGCTAATGATCACGTAGCTCAGACTTTGAATTATTTGAAAACCTCCGGTTGTAAAGTAGGATTGCTTGTCAATTTTGGTCGTAGGCGATTAGAGTATAGACGTTTTATTTTTTGATGCTCAGCGAAGGGTTGCTACTGATGGCACGGATTAACACGGATAAATGGCGGCTGCTCATCTGCGCCTATCTGTGTAATCTGTGGCCAGTTTATCTGTGGCCATTTAAGTTTGCCACTGATTGCACGGATTAACACGGATAATTGGTGGCTTCTCATCTGTGCCTATCTGTGTCATCTGTGGCCAGTTTATCTGTGGCCAATAAAGTTTGCCACGCCTGCCTGCCGAAGCGTTAGCGCAGGCAGGGATTTCACGGATTAACACCGATAATTGGGGGCGCTGCTCATCTGTGCCTATCAGTGTCATCTGTGGCGAGTTGCTGGCGAGTTACCTGTGGCCAGAGTTATTATTCCGCGGTAAGCGGCTCAATGATATTGGCAACTTCGGTGATCGTGGTTGCCGGGAAGCCACCCAGTCTGGCATGCTCCTGGATCAATTCCTTGCTGGGGGCAATGTAAATGCAATACACTTTGTCCCCGGCTACATAGCTATGAATCCACTGAATCTCTGTTCCGAGCGTGGACAACACTTCCCGCGATTTTTGTGAGATCGCCTTCAGCTTTTCGGCGGAGAACTTTCCGGCACCGGGTATATCCCGCTCAATGATAAATTTGGGCATGTTTTCGAAAGATTTAGTATGTATAATGCGAGGACCTCAGTGTGTTAGGACAAATCCTTCCTTCCGCAACTTAAAAACAATTGGAATAACAACCTGCACCTTAACGGGCTTGCCGCGTTGTTTGCCGGGTATCCATTTTGGCGAGGAATTGATGACGCGTAAGGCTTCGGCATCACAATTGGTTTCAAGGGATTTTACCACTTTTGCATTTGAAATTGATCCGTCTCTTTCGATGACGGCCTGAACAAAGACGCGACCCTCAATCTCCATCCGCTTGGCGACCATCGGGTAGGTCATGTTGCTCTTTATGAATTTGAGGAGACCGGTCTGGCCACCCACAAATTCGGGAGGGGATTCAACGAACAGAAATATTTTTTCAGCTTCGTCCTCTTCCGGTGGGGCCGAAGCCGCATGTTCGGCCAAGGTGGGGGCTTGTATCTCCTGATCAAGAATTTCTGCCGGCTGGTCTGTAATTTTTTCGATGTTAAGCGCTTCAACGAAGGTGGCTGTGTTGATCGGTTTTATTGTCTGGATCATGACGGGAATGGGGACGGGCGGATGGGCTGTGGGGGGAATGTCCAGGATTTCCAATGCCGGACTGATTTCTGCAGTACGGCCAGCCCGGTCATCCATGTATTCAAAATTCCATTCAAAGGCTGCAATGGAAAGCAATAAGGCAATTACCATCGAAAACGACAGGATTAATGGCCTTTTAGTATGAATGTCGACGGATGGGTTTTTCTTAGCTTCCATGGAACAGAATGAGGACCCCAAAGCGAAACGATACTAAACTTACTACTTATTTTGAACGGATCATATCCGGGCGCCGGCTGCCTGGTTGAAGTTGTTATTACGCGGAGCGATTGTTCTCTTACTGATTCTTTTCTCTGTGCATCTCCGTGGCTCCTCCATGAACCTCTGTGCTTCCCCTGCCAGTCCTTGCCCGACGGGCAGGCAGGCGTGTTCCTCTGCGCAACAGCCCAGGGGAATCCAAGATCAACGAGCCCAGCCAGTCCGAGCGAACACCTCATTTGCGGCTGCTTTGCAAGTAACCTGTTATAATCGCTGAGAACGTAGAAAAAGTTCTACACATCGAGACCAGCCAACTGGCCTTACTGCTTCAAGGGGGAGCCAGGGGCAAAGGAATAGTTTTTGCAATCATTCACTTCTAGAATGAAACAATAACCTGCAACCAAAAAAAACATGAAAAGAATATTGATGATTTTCGGAGTAGTCATGACGATGTGTGTTACGACTGCCAAGTCCCAAAGCATGGGCCAAACCTACAACACCGCCCTGGGTGCCAAATTGTGGCGAGATGGAGGTGGAATTACAGTCAAACATTTTGTTGGGAACAACAATGCGCTGGAAGGCATTGGTTATTTCTGGAACCATGGCACAAGGATTACGGGATTGTACGAGTTCCATTTTGACATTGCCGGTGCGCCAGGCCTAAAGTGGTATGTTGGTCCGGGAGCCCATGTTGGCTTCTACAATTCCGGCAAATATTATGACGGTTACGGAAATGGGATTGGTGGCACATTCATAGGCATCGACGGGGTGCTTGGATTGGACTATAAGTTCAACAAGGCCCCCATTAACCTTTCCCTGGATTGGCAACCTTCCATTGAATTCGGTGATGGAAGAGGCTTTTGGGGAGGCTGGGGTGGGCTAGGCATCCGCTACACATTCTGAGGTATTATTGGATACAATCACAGAGGTCAGGCAGCAATGCCTGACCTTTTTTTGTGCATTGTGGTGAACAACGACACGTTGACTTGCCACCTTCCAGGAGAGCAGTAATAAATAAGAAGAAAGGGAACTGTGGAATTTCGTCTACTATTGTTCTATGGCCTTCAGCAGATCTTCAAAATGAAGTGGTTTTTCCAGTATCGTGAATCTGGCTGGAGAAATCTGAGGCACTTTCAGTGCACTGATCAGGTTCAATTGCGCAGATGGATGCTGGATAAGGATGTATTCTGTTTTTTCCCAGCCCAGCCCATCGGGCAAGTTGTTGTCGAGGAAGATGATGTCGGGCTCTTCTGTTGCCAGCATTCTCATACCCTCAGCAAGGGTATATGCGATGGAGACATCAAAGTTTTTGGGAGAGAAAAAGCTCTTCATAAGAAACCCAAAGTCCTTTTCATCATCGATAATCAGTATTTTCTTGTTTCTCATAAGCTTCATCACTTCACATACTGTAAAAACCTTGCCAATTCAATGATTCCTCAAACAGCATGAATCTTGGTGGGCCCCGTCATTGTCAGGCGGATATTCCCATGACTATCAACAGCGCAATGTACCTCAAAGCATCGCCAAACTCCGGAATTATTTGGATTAAGTTCGCCATAGAGGCTCACTCGTGCTTAGTGCGAAATATTTGATGGATGTCTCGATAAGGACTTCTTCGTTGAAGTTACCGACATTCCACGCTTCTTAGTACTACGATGAGTATCCATGATCCTATCAAGGTTATAGATCGATTTGATTCCCGAAAGAACCGATTTCCACAAAAAATTGAAGACTGAGCGGTGCGGATCGCGATAGAATAAAATAGCGCCCGGACTCTTACTGTTATTCATGTCTTTCTTTATAATGAACGTCTGAATGATCAGTGTGATGAATTTGTTTGTTGATCTATTCTTCGAATTCTTTCTGAGACTAACCAAATCCAGATTGGAATATTCCATTGTCAACTCTCCGTCTGAACGGTAATTGTTGTATTCGAATTCGAATTCCAACACCGTTAGAGAACCAGATTTCACTTCCATTGCTGCAGACGAAATGAGCAGGGGGTTCATACGGCGTAAATTGAAATTTGTGAGCGACGCCTTTGCCCTGTAATTTTTTTCAGGGTCTGCCGGAAGGGTAAGTTCGACCTGCAAATCCCCTGCGTTCATGAATCTTGTTTTTGCATGCATGACGGTGTTCTCACTTGATGAATTTGATAAGTTATACACCACCGCCGACAGATCATCAAAGGAAACTGTTCCGGATAGATGCCCGTGCTCCGGAAACTCTTCATAGGTAATTGAGCTTTTGCAAAGTTGGATTTCATCAATTTGAAATCTGAAGGGCAGATCAGCGAGCAGTTGAGAGGGGAGGGCCATTACTTTTTTATTGTTTGGCGGGTAGCGCAAATCCCTGAAAACTTCAAGTTGAAGGTTCAGGAGCGCATGATTTGCTTTGAAAAGCAAATCATTGGGAGTTTGGATCTCCGCACCCTCCATTTCGATCAGGGGAATACTGACTGATATCCGGTCCGTTTGTACGCCCCTTTTTTTGGCGAAGCGTACCTTGTCGTAATCGGGAAGCACTCGAAGCGAGTCGATTCTTACGGTTTTTGCGTGGTGATCATACCCAAAGCGCTCAAGAGTCAAGGTGTATAATTGCTCAGGAAACCTAATTTTAAGGCACGTAAGCAGGGCATTTCCGATTTGCCACTTCACGATTGGCTTTCCAGGCTCTTTGATATCAATTTCATCCATGCGAATGTCGAATTGAGTTGTTGCTCTCAGGGAGCAGGAAATACTGTCGAGCAACTCAATGCGTGTAGATACCACTTGAAGGTGGTCAATGAGGATGCGGCGGAGGCTCCCGCCTTCCCGGCCGGTACCCATTCGCTGTTGAATGTTGCCGAAGGAGGTAAGAAGAGCGTTTTCTACGGAGGCGACTTTCACGTGAAGTTCTTCCTTTAGAATCAAAGCGAGGATGTCAATACCCGTGATGGTTACCCGGTCAGCTGTGAGACGTTCTTCGTGGCCCAGGCAGCGTTGTTTCCTGTAGGGAAATCGGACGTTGAGCTGCTCGATCTTTAGTTCGTTGATCCATGGGTCTGCGGTAAATGAATGATACTGAATTTCAAAGCCTTCGCTTTGAAGGGTCACCATTCCCGCAATGATTTCCTTCTCCATCTTTGAAAAAATAAAAAAGCGCCCGAAAAAAGCGCTAAACAAGATGAGGAGCAGCAAGGAGCCGATGAGCAAAAACGCCTTTGCGTTCTTTTTCATATAGGACCGGCAAAAAGCGTTGAGGCCCCGAGGGCAATGAACGGGCTAGGTGCCCCTACCCCAGGCGTGCGTTTCGAATTCACCTTCCTGCGGGTTTTCAGTCCGTAATCTTCACCGACTTGACTCTTAGGGGTAACCTTATTGGCAAATCCAGATTGTTACTAAGGTGCCCCAATCCCTTTAGCCCGTTGATGCCTTTCTTTCTGCCGCGAATCTTAAGTGCACCAAAAAGAAGAATACCAAACAAAAGGAAGCCGATGATAAAAACAGTGGCAATAATTATGGAGTTCATAAAAGTTTGGTTTTTGTGTTTCTAATAACAATAGATGTAAAAACCGGTCCAAAAGACAGAACCCTAAAATGAGTGAATTTGCCCCTTTCCGCGAAGGTTAGCCACACGGTGTGTGGAGGATTATACCCGATGAAGGTCTTGTTGGGATCCCTTGGGGAACTTAGCTGGTGCCCGAATCATTAGAACCTATTCGATTCGCCCCTGGTTTACGCGGGGCGCGATGGCACCAGCAAGAATGAACAAGAGGCCCTTCTCAGGCCCTGCGAATGACGCCCAGTAGTAAGGATATTAAAGCGATGACAACGAGGACATGGATGATTCCTGTGGCGCTGTACACAAAAACCCCAAGGAGCCATCCAATAATAAGGACGATGGCCAGGAAATACAGTATTGATCTCATGAGAAATGGGTTTATGGTTAACATAATCTACCTGATGTGCCATAAAATACCTTGCCAGCAAGATTTCCTCAATTGTAGCCCTGCCCGTCGGGTAATTAAAGTGCGGGGAATGTAAAAGTGAAGGTTGTTCCCTGGTTTAGCACCGAATGGACCGTGATGTCGGCTTTATGGGATTGTACAATGGCGTGCGTAGCAGCAAGTCCAAGTCCCAGGCCCTTGGGCTTCGAAGTGAAGTAAGGTTCGAATACCTTCTTAGCGTTCTCTTCGCTCATTCCGCTGCCATTGTCATGGATGATTACATTGTGAAAATCATACTGGGGTGAAATGGAAATAGTTAGTTCGCCTCTATCCTGCGGCATTGCTTCAACAGCATTAGTAATCACATTCAGAAAGGCAATCTCAAGTTGTTCTTTGTCCACCAGGGCATCCGCATCCTCTTTGGGAAAATTGAGAATCAATTTTGTTTTGTTGAGGGTTATCTGATCGGCTGCTTTCTCAAGTGTGTCCTGCAAGACTAGTTGCAGCGGAGTGACTTCGAGTTTCATTTTGTGGTATTGATTCGAATCCATCAACTGGTTGATGAGATCGTTAATCCGCTTGCTATTGCGCTCAATGACTCTCAGAAATTCATTGTTGTCCTCATTCACTTCACTTTTTAGGCACCCCAGGCTAATGGTAATGTTGTGCAAAGGATTCCTGATTTCGTGGGCGAGGGTGCGAATGACCATTCCCTTGGCTTCCAGCTTTTCCGATTGCAATTTGATATCCAGCACTTTTTTCAGCAGGGTTGTGTCCCGGATAATCCCCTGGATGTAGGGATTTCCAAAGGAATCCAGCTCGAATGAAGTTGACAAAATGAAATTCTTTTTGAATTTGGTATGGGTAAGAAAAACAATCTGGAGGTCAATGATTTCCTTTCCTTTTTTCAGCCTTTCGGCCAATTCTTCTTTTTCATGATCATGTAGCATCAAGTCGTAGATGCTTAATTGACAAAGCTCGTCCTTTGTATATCCTAATAGTTCACTTGCAGCGTCGTTGACGTCAGTAAGTTCAAGCTGATGGGTGGCGACAAAAAGGAAATCCCTGCTGCGTTCAAAAATGGCCTGAAATTTTCGCTCATTGGCATGTGACTGTTTGAGAGTGGACGCCTGCATCACTGAATAGCGAATGCAGCGGTCAAGTTTTTCGCTGGTGAGTTCGGATTTGAGCAAATAGTCCGCAGCGCCTGAACGCATGGCCTCCATATCAATATTGTGATCCCCATGGCCAGTCATAAGAATCATAGGGTCCTTGCACTTCATCGTAATGGCCTGCTTTAACAAATCGATACCTGTTTTGTTGCCAAGATAATAGTCAATGAAATAGATGTCGTGATTTGATTCGTGGAAGGCGTACAAGCCATCCACGTAGTCTCCACACCAATCTATTATGAATTGCTGGTAAGGGATTGCCTGAATGAATCCCTTGATCAGATTGAAATCGTCTTCGCTGGGGTCGACGATAAGCACACGTACCGCTGGTAAAGTGGGCGCTTCAGTGATCGGGATTTCTTCCGCTGTTTTCATTTCAATTTTTGTTGAGCAACCTGTACTGATCTAGTTTGTTGTACAGTGTCTTCCTGTCGATGTTGAGCATCCTGGCAGCTTGCGTCTTATTGAATTTTACTTTCTTGAGGGTGCTCAGAATGAGTTCATATTCAGCGTCTATTCCTACATTCTTCAGGGATTGCTCCTGTACTTTTTCAGCCCCGTCTCCCGTCTTCTGAATGTCGGGCTTTGGTATAGGTGTAGGGGCCAAGGCGCTGGTTTCAAATTGAAGCTTTGAAAAGTTGGAAATCTCGAAAGGCAACGTGTGTATCTCTATCCAATCCCCATCCGTCAGAAGGGCAGAACGTTTTATTACGTTTTTCAACTCGCGAAGATTGCCGTACCAGATGTAATTTTGAAAGACGGCCTCCACTTCGGGAGTAAAACCCTTGATATTTTTTTCCAAATCAGCATTTGTGATTTCCAGAAAGTATTTTGAAAATATTCGAATATCCTCTTTTCGTTCCCGCAATGGAGGTACGATGATCGTGAATTCGTTAAAACGATGGTATAGATCTTCCCTGAAGTGCAGCTTAGTCAGCCTTTCGCTGTCCCACAAGGGTTCGTTGCTGGCTATAATAATCCGGACATCAAGCTCCGTATCTTTTGTGCTGCCGACTCTGCGCATTTTCCTTTCCTGTACTACACGGAGCAGGGATACCTGCACATCGTAAGGGAGGTTCGCGATTTCGTCGAGAAAGATCGTGCCGCCGTTGGCCGTTTCAAAGCTTCCGGTCTTTTGGTACATGGCGCCGGTGAACGATCCCTTTTCGTGACCAAACAGTTCGCTGGTGGCCAGTTCCTTTGACAATGCCCCACAGTCAATGGCCACGAAGGGTTTGTTTTTTCTTTTACTCCTTTTGTGAATTTCCTGAGCAACTGCTTCCTTCCCGCTTCCGGTTTCGCCATAAATGATGACGCTGTAGTTTGTCGGAGCTACACGTTTGATTTGCTCAAGGAGAGAATTGAATACCGGACTGTCGCCAAAGATGTACTGCTCCGAAGCGACCTTTTCACCTTGCTTCTTTTCAGCGGGAGTAGCAGAAGCCATGTTTCCCGCACCCTTTTTATCCAGCGCGGTACGGATGGTGAGGAGGATTTCGTCTGGAAAAAGCGGCTTTGTGACGTAGTCAAAGGCGCCAAGCCGCATAACATCCACGGCCACCTTAATATCGCCATAGCCAGTAATAAAGATGACGGGGATAGATGCCCATTTGATTTTTATTTTGGTCAGGAGCTCAACTCCATCCATATCTCCCAGCTTGAAATCACAGAGAATCAGGTCGGGCTGATCCTTTTCAAGGAGATCAAGCGCGGTTTTTCCAGAGCCTGCCTCCAAGCATCTGGTAGTTGAATTTTTGAAGATATTTCATCAACACCAGTCGCATGTCGCGGTCATCGTCAATCACCATTATCTTTTGCATGATTCCTAAATTAGCAGGTGTGCATCATCCCTTCCTCCGCGAAGGGCCAAACAGATCGTCACTCAAGAGATCGAAAGGGCCCTCAACTGTGCGGCAGGAATTTTCAGCTGTTCACGATATTTGGCAACGGTCCTTCTTGCAATATTAAACCCTTTCAGCGAGAGTATCGATACCAGTTGGTGATCTGTCAGGGGACTACGGTTATCCTCGTTTTTAACCACTTCGCCGATTGCAGACTGAATCACTCGATTGCTGATGTTTTCTCCCTGGCTATTTGCAATTCCTTCTGAAAACAAATCTTTTAGCCGCAGTGTACCAAAATGTGTATCGGCGTATTTGTTGCATGTTATACGTGAAATGGTTGAAATATCGACGCCTGTCCTGTCCGCGACGTTCTTGAGGATCATGGGCTTCAACTGATCTATTTCCCCGTCCATAAAGTACGCCCGTTGCAGCTCCAAAATCACTGTCATGACTTTCTGCATGGTGCTTTCACGCTGCTTGATTGCGGCAACAAACCATTGTGCGGAGTTGAGTTTGTTTTTCAAATACACTTGACTGTCGCTTTTCGCGCCATTCCGCTTGCCGATAAGAGCTGTTCTGGACTGATTAATAAACAATGTGGCGGAGCGCTGGCGATACAGTGAAATTTCAAAGTTGTCTCCTTCTCTACGGATAATAAAATCCGGAATCACGGTGGCATGTGTGCCGGTGATATCGGTTTCCGTAATTGGTTTGGGCCTGCACGTGCGGATCAATTCAAAAACAATTTGAAGCTCATCCTCATCGATCTGAAGAAGGCCCGGGAGCTTTTCACGATGTGTAAAGGCAAAATGGAGGGTGAAATTTCCCAGCAGAAATAAGGCTTTCTTCACATCCGGACGTTTCTTGTTCATCTTTCCTAATTGAAATAGAATAAACTCGCTGATGGTGAATGAGCCTATTCCTCCGGGTTCAAGTTCCATCACCATCTGCCTCATTTTCTCAATCTCAGCGAGATCAACAACGCGGCACGTTTTGAATGAATAATCATCTCCAAGCCCGTCCAGGGGTTGCTCCAGCATACCGCTCTCATTCACCGAATCAATCAGATGGTAAGCGAGATCGATTTCAGTTTTCGATTTCAGAAGACAGGAGATCTGTTCCTTCAGATCCTTGCGGAAATCATAACGCTCTGAAATGGGTCGCTGGGGCAGGTCATGGTCGGACAAATAGTTATTGTGTTCCAGCTTATAGTCGGGAGTATCATCGTACTGATGTTCTTCCTCGTCCTGGAAGTCCTGAACATCGTCTTTTGTTTCGCTTGGAGAATCCTCATCCTGGGATGTTGTTTCCTCAAGCATTGGATTGTCGTTCAATTCTTCCTGAATGCGTTGTTGGAGCTCAAGTGTCGTAAGATGAAAGAGCTTAAGTAATTGGATTTGCTGTGGCAGAACCGTGAATTGTTGTTTTTGCGCCCTGACTTGCTGTAGCATTTCGAATGGGGTTTAGATATGGAGCCTACGCCAAGAAAAGGGCCAGAAGGGCAGGGGTTTGGGAAAAGGGAGAAGCGCATCCGTAAGTGGCTGATGGCCAAGCAGGAAGAGTTTGGGGTTTATCTCAATTCCCCACAAACCGGTTGGCAGAATGGACCAAATCCATTTAAGTGTAGAACGAATTCTACACTTTTTCAAGATGTTGGTCTGCGCCAGTCCGGATCCCGGACGAAAGCGGTGAATGGGGCTCACGAACAGACTGTTCCTTTCTGGATTTGGAGACTTCCAACGATCCGTCTCCCAAAAGTCTACCCCAGGGCTTTAATTCAGGCACATTGTCGCATATCACCTTGCTAACTGCCAGGGCTGGGATTGCCAGGAACATTCCCGGAATTCCACATAATGCGCCCCCGACCAAAACGCCAAGGATCGTAACCAATGAATTGATCCGAACCTTATTGCCAACGATGAGAGGCATTAAGAAGTTATTGTCCAGGATTTGAACGATCCCCAGAACCAAGCCTACCCACAAAACGTCGCCGCCAGTTTTGGCGCTCACTAGCGTAATAAACATGCAAATGACATTCGCCACAAGCATGCCGATGTATGGAACAAGGTTCAAGAGTGCAGCCAGAAGGGCCATGAATACCGCATACTTTACGCCGAGGATCATAAAGCCTGCTGTATTGAGAGCAAATACGACTGCCGTTTCAATCGTAAGACCAGTAATGTATCGCTGAGCAATTGTCGCCGACTCAGTAAGAATATCGGAAACATTACTTGCTGAATTATTTTGGAATACGCTAATCAAGAATGACTTGATCCCCACCCGGTAATACAGGATAAGGAACGTATAAACAGGAAGCAAAACTAGGCTGGTGAGTATATCGGCCATGGATCCAAGCGTGATTTTGGCGATGTTGGGAACATTCACATTGCTGTCTTCCAGGTAAACGCCGATGTATTGATTCTGCTTCCAGATTGAAATGTCGGTATTTTCCCTTACCCACCGCTGAAACTCAATACCCACTTTTATTAACTGCGCTTTCAATTCTGGCAAATCAGCCGCAAAATTTATTACCCGTGCAAAAAGCAAATACAGTACGACCGTACTCAGAATGACGGCGATGAAGAGGGGGATAAAAATCGAAAGGATTTTCGAAATGCGCCGTCGGATCAAAAAATTGGTTATTGGAAGCAGTAGTGCTGCAAACAGTAGACTAAACAGAAAAGGAAGCAACAATCCCCGGCCAAAGTAAAGCCCAAGCGATATCAATCCTATGGAGATCAGGATGAGTGCTAATTTCTGATGGAAGGGTTCACTATGAGTATTCATTGACGAAAGCTATTTCATAGGCTCCTGTCATTTCCGTGCCAACAGTATACCTCCCCTGGCCATCAGAAAAAATGCACAACCGTGTATCTTTTTCTACAACGGATACTGCGATTGAAGGGATTTATGGAAATCCAGTCTAGTCTAAGGAGGCATGGTTTTATCATGGGGTAAGGAATAACGCAAAACAATCAATGATGAGAAATAGAATACGCGATGGAGAAGAGATCCATACCCCAATAGAGAAAAATTACAGGTCCTTCGGCGCAAGGAGCCTTTTTAAAACCTTCGGTCTGGTATTCCTGATACTGATCGGCGCATGCAAATCCGACGATCCGGCCCCGGCGGCGAATCCGGTCATCATTCCGGCTCAGACCACGTCACACGGAACGGTACCGCTCGCTGGTGTGTCCGGTTTTGCAGTTCTTGCTGGTTCAGCCATTACAAGTACAGGCTCCACGGTTGTTACCGGCGATATGGGCTTGAGCCCAGGGTCATCCATCGGCGGGTTTCCACCTGGGATCTTAAACGGAACGCAGCACATTAATGATCCCATATCCGATCAGTCAAAACTTGACCTGACCGCAGCGTACAATGATGCCGCGGGACGGACTTCAACTGAAATCGTCACCCTATCTGGGAATATCGGCGGCCTTACACTTACCCCCGGTCTTTACAAGTCAACTTCTTCGCTGGCGATCTCATCCGGGGATCTCACGTTCGACGCAAAGGGAAATGCGAATGCCGTATTTATCATACAAATAGCATCCTCCCTCACCACAACTTCGGGACGGAAGGTAATCCTGAGTGGCGGTGCGTCGGCCGCCAATATTTTCTGGCAGGTGGGCAGCTCCGTAACATTCGGGACGACTTCAGTCTTCAAAGGAACGGTGATGGCCATGCAATCCATCACGTTTAATACAGGCGCAACACTGGATGGCAAGGCGCTCGCGAGAACGGGTGGCATCACCTTGGCCGGCAACACGATTGTGAAGGAATAAAAAAGAAATTTATCGAAAGGCGTGCCACTGGGCGCCCTACTTGAAACTCCAATTTGAATTAATCGAAACCCAATAAAATATGAAAAGCTCAATTCTTACCCTGATCGCATCCGCCAGCTTAGCGATGGCGATCCTTGCAGGATGTAATACGCCGGCGGAAAATGTGAGCGATGCACAAAAAGGGGTGAACGAGGCAAACGCGGATTTAGACAAGGCTAACAAAGCCTACCTGGCAGATGTTGAAAGCTATCGGAAGGAAGCCGCAGAGAAGATCGCCACCAATGATCGCAGCATTGCGGAATTTAATCTACGGATCAGACAGGAGAAGCAGGAGGCGCGTATTGCCTATGAAAAGAAGATTTCGGCACTGGAACAGAAAAACAGCGACATGAAGAAGAGACTGCAGGATTACAAGGCTCAAGGACTGGAGAACTGGAAGGCCTTCAAAGCAGAGTTCGCCCGCGATCTGGATGAGCTTGGCCAGGGGTTTAAAGATTTTACAGTAAAGAATAATAAATAGTAGTAGGCCACCATGGCCAGAGAAAACAAAACAAAACAAAACAAAACAAAATGAAAACGAGAAAATTATTTCCAATCATAGCGATGCTTGCATTGACATTGGTGATGGGATGCAAAAGCGATGATCCTGCCCCTTTGACAAAAACCGTAGACGCGAGCTCAAAAAGCCCGGCTAGCAGTGTGACCGGTGTAGCCCGTAACACGGGAGTATCCATAACGTTCAGTGAGGCCATGAACCCCACAACGATCAACGCATCAACGTTCCTACTAAAGCAGGGCACTACGGCCGTTCCGGGTGTGGTTACTTATTCCGGTAATACGGCAACGTTTACACCGAATGCACCTCTTGCTTCCGGTACGACGTATACTGCGACCGTTACAACCGGCGCTAAAGCCACCTCTGGCAATTCCCTGGCGGCTAACATCGTTTGGAGTTTTACCACCGGAGGCTCGTCAACACCACTGGCAGTTGTTGCCCTTGGAGCTTCGGGCAATTTTGTCATCCTGGCAAAGACGGCGATTACCAACATATCAACATCCGCGGTTACCGGTGATCTTGGCCTGAGCCCCGCCGCAACTTCTTACATCACCGGCCTGGCGTTGACCAATGCAACCGGATATGCCACATCGGCACAAGTGACGGGGAGTGTTTTTGCGGCCGATATGGCCTCACCCACGCCCATCAACCTCACTACTGCCGTTAATAATATGATTACTGCATACAACGATGCAGCAGGTCGCCCTACACCAGATTTCGTAGAACTTGGCACGGGCAACATTGGGGGCAAAACACTCACTGCGGGACTCTACAAATGGACCAGCAACGTGACCATCCCCACCGCCATGGTGATCTCGGGAAGTTCGACGGACGTGTGGATCTTCCAGATTTCGGGAAACCTCAACATGAGTGCGGCAGTCAACATGACCCTGACAGGCGGAGCACAGGCCAAGAACATTTTCTGGCAAGTAGCGGGTCAGGCGACGTTTGGGACAACCTCTCATTTTGAAGGAACGATCCTCTCCATGACGGGAATAACTTTTCAAACAGGCGCTTCCATGACCGGCAAGGCGCTGGCCCAGACAGCGGTTGTTTTGGACGGGAATGCGTTGACCAAGACCCCGTAGGCACCAGAGGTTACAGTCACGTAATTTGAATTCAAATGGCGATCATGATTGATCGCCATTTGTTTTTCTTGAGAGCGGCCTACCGTTGGTTGTTGTTAGTTGATGGTTGTGGGATCACAATACGACCATCTACCAACAATCCACGATTATCTTTCAATCATGGGTAGAATAATCCTCGACGGTTGCTTTGTATTATGATGGATGTTGTTCGTCGCAGGCACAAGGTTCTTCTCGGTTGCAATCTCCGTCCCGGTATTCGGATTCGGATCGTAATGAGGCGCCTTGCTGCTGGTGATGTACACCTGGATACGGTGGCCCTTCTTGAATACGTTAGCTGTGTAAACCTGTCCGATTCGGATATTGTAAACCTGGCCGGGAGTCATAAGTTCCTGCTTTTCGAATCCATTTCGGTAGCGCATCCGCAAGTATCCTGCATCAAGGCCGTGCAGGTTGATGGATTTCCCATCCGGAAAAACATCGCATAGCGTGAATGTGAAATCCGTGTCTTTAGCGGACGAACTGACAAACAGATCGGCAATCACCTCGCCCGCTACCTCCACGTCTTTCTCCAGCGGTTGTGTTGTGTATACAAGCACATCTTTTCGCGATTGATTGTACGTTTGATCGTACGGATAAGACTTTTCGTAGGAGATGTCCCACAACGGGGTGGAAGGATCAAATACATAGTAATCACTCTTTTCATTGGTTGGAAGTGTATAGTTGAGCGTTCCATCCTTCTTATTGATCGCGCCATTGCCTGTGCTGTGCAAGTAGAAAGACGCTGGAACCGCACGTTTCAACGGCCACTCCTTCTCGGCACGCCACTCGTTCACACCCATGACAAAAATGCTGACGGGGGGCAGCGTGCTCTTTTGTTTTTCTCCTTTGAGAATTTCGTCGAACCATTTTAATAGTTCTGCGTCATAGTCAATGCCGGCGTTGGTGCCAAACTCCACTTCTCCAAAGCGCGTCTTTCGGGTGTGTAATGATGTATGATTCCATGGACCCAGCACAAGGATGGTCTTATTCTTTGCTTCTTCGGTTGCAGCTTCCGTGCGCATCTTATTGAACGCGCGCGTGGCACCCTCTGGACCGTAAGCGGCATCGTACCACCCGCTTTCCAAAAAAGCAGGATTCCTCATTTTTCCAAAATCCTTTTCCACGTTGACAAAGTCCCACCACGGCGATGCGTCGGGATGCTTCAGCCACTCAAAGTATTCCGGAGCGTATTTCTTAAGAATAGGAAGATCGGCAAGCGGACGGTATTGATACCATTGCTTGCGGTTGCTCTTTTCCCATTCTGCTGTTGCTGGCCCATCGTCCCACGGACCCGACGGGTCGTTTGCTCGCTTTCTCTTGTCAGCGAATATGTAAGGCGTGAACCAATCGATCCAGCCATGGGAAAACGCACCACCGAAATAAAAGAAGTGGTGGCTTCCGATGGGGGTCATTTCCGGCGCCGCAGCGGCGAGGTGCGGAGGTGCTTGCGACATGGCTTGCCATTGCACAATGCCAGGGTATGAACCTCCGTACGTTCCCACTTTCCCTGAACAGAAGAGTTGCGCTGCCATCCACTCAATCACATCGTAGCCATCCGCCTTTTCATTTCGATAGGCCTCAAATTCTCCTTCACTCCGAAGTCGTCCTCTTACATCAACAAGCAACACGGCATAGCCTTGCTTGGCAGCTTTCAACGGAAGCTCGGCGTACGAATCATAGTCGTCCACACCGTACGGTGTGCGATAGACGAGGCCTGGAACTTTTTCGGTTTGATCCGGTCGGTAGAGAATACCGCCCAGACGGACACCATCACGCATGGGGATGGAGACCTCCTCACGGAGCAGGTTGAAAGAATGCTGGGCGCCACCACTGAAATGTGAACCAAGGAAAATCGTGAGAAGAAAGATGAGGTTGGAGATTTTCATAATTAAATGTAAGGTTTCGAATACAACAACCCCGGACTCTCAAAGACCGGCGTAATAGATTCGCGCTCTACGAATATCAGCCAGAACAAGCATGCGCTCCTCCTCCGTTCGGAATGTCTCCGATTTTTTGGTCATCTCTTCCAGCCGATCCAGCCATTTGATAAAATAGGCTCCGGATAACTTCACCGCACCGCCCGGCTTGCCTCCATGGATAAAAATTGGATTTGTGCTGGCATAGGCATACACATCCGGGATTTCTACCTGGGGAGTTGAATTCCAGGCGCGCATCAGGATCCAGCCGGATTCCTTTATCTTGAGTTTGCCTTTGATGTCCAGGGATTTTACAGGCGTGGCTTCTGCATGCCGTGCAATCACCTCCCCGTTGAAGATAATCTCAACGCGATCAACAGACCGATTGCTTCTGAGAAATCCCTTATACGAAAGCGTTTGGCCTTTTGGTTGAATCTGCAGGCTGTCGCCTGATTCCATCCCCTCCACGGTCAAGCCGATAAGCGGCCCGTTCGTCACAAAACTCCTGCCTGCCTTCATTTCTTTCAGGAAAGCATCAACATCCAATGGCCCGCTGCCGCGAACGTAGACCCTGTCCACGCCGATGGGACCGCGTAAACTGGCAAAGTTGGCCATGGCATCGGTGCCCGCTGCCGCCGGAATTTTCAAACCGGCATTCAGCAACCGGTACCATACATCGGCCGTAGCCAGATGGTCGGCAAACCCAACCAGTTCATAGTAGTCAACTTTGCCAAGTGCTGCATCCACGGGTAGGGAATTGCTAAGCGTTGTAGCCTGGTCGGGATAAATATGATATTCTTCAAACGGGTGAACATAGCCGACGAGGGCCTTTTGTTCGTGGGCACGGTCAGCGACAAAACCATTGTGGGGAAAGAGGCTGGAAACGGCGGTTTGAGGATACCCCGAATAGTCTGGAAGGATGTAGTGGTCTTTGAGATTCAGAATTCCAAGGTGGCCCCAAAAACTTGTATGGAATTCCTGACCGTGCAAAACGATAGCGTCCTTTGTGGAAGCCTTGTCGGGGCCGGTCGAAAAGTAAGCGATATCGGGTATGCGCTGTTCTTTGTTGACGATCAGATTGAAAACAAAATTAAGGTCTTCAGTCGCTGCCTGGTGCGCAAGTTGCACCGGTGTATTCCGGTAGCTGCCCCCATAATTCATGTGGGCGTGTACATCTCCGCTCCACCAGGTACCGAAATCACCCGGAGTCTCGAGTTTGCGAAGCGTGATGTCGATAGTCTTCATGGTAGCCGCATCTATTTCTTTCGATACGATTTCATAGGCTGGGCCATGCGAAACATGAATCGTCAATTTGTCCATCGGAACGCTGACGCTGTCTGAACCGGTAGCGTGGAAGTAGTGGCTCTCAAAATTCTGCATGGGCAGATACCGGGAGTCGTCTCCGTGAATCCATCGGTCGGCGGGAGCGAAGAATTTTTCGCGCCGGTCGGAAATGCTGATGCGGGCCGGAACCAAGTTGCCGTCAACATCTTTTGTTTGGATAGCAACAGTCGTGTGAGGCTTCAAGTAATGGCGGCCGTCAGTTAGGACCTGTTGCTGCCTGCCATCGAAGACATCAACGGTCCAAAGTGAGGTATTTCCATTACGGTTGGAGATAAAAGCCACCTTCCTTCCATCCGGAGACCAGCGGGGCGAACTGTTGTCGTAGTCACCATAGGTCAGAGGCATCGGGTAGCCGCCGCTTGTTGGCAGCATCCACAGTTGATGCCAGTTTCTTCCCTGATAACTGCTGTACACCACCCGGGTGCCGTCGGGTGAAATATCCGGTCGCATGCGCCAGGAGGTTTCCTCCCTATGAATTGTTTCAATGGTTCCTGATGAGAGATCAATAACCGAAAGATTTCCGGTCCCGTGGGCGACCTCACGGTTTGAGACAAAATAAATCGACCTGCTGTCGTTGGTCCAGACGGGATGTATGGCGTGATCAAACATACTGTAATAGTACCGGGGCACCTTGCTTGTGCGGTCAGGGATCACTGTTTTCCAATGCGTGAGTTCAAACCCGTTTATGGTTGCCGTGTGCAGCAGAAAGTGTCCCGATTCGAACGTAGAGACAAAAGCGATTGACTTTCCATCGGGTGACCAGCGGGGTTCAACGTTTACTGCTTTGTTGTCCGTGAGAGGATAAGTCTTCTTGTCCCCCATGTTTAAAAGGACAAGTTCCATGGAGTGTCCATTGTAGCGGGTGAAAATAAGTTGGTTGCCATTGGGCGATACGTCCGGTTGGTAATCGTACCCCAGGTCGTCCGTGAGTTGTTCTGCAACGGCGCTGCCTAAGGATTGTCTCCAAAGGCTTCCCGCCATGGAATACACAACCGATTTTCCATCCGGCAGCCAGGCAACTGACGATGGGCCGCTGGTGAGCTGCGGCAGGTACATTTCACGGAAGTAGTAATTATGCGGAAGGTCAATCTGATTCAGAACAGGGACGCGCTGCGCGAAACATGCGGTACCAAGAGTTGTCAGCAGAAAGAATTGGAGCCGGATATAGCAGATGCGGGTCATTGTCTGTGTGGAGATTTCCGAAGGTAAAAAGAGTTAACCACTTTAGCATGGGCTGATCAGGACCTATACCAGACATTCATGTCTTCCATGCCTGAAAATATAATGCAATTGTTTGTCATGCGGCCGCCAAACGAATAGCCCAATTGATGAAATACTTTGTTCATGCCGTAGGATTCGGAGCGGGCGATAGTATAAAAGCATCCGATGCCCTGCGATTTCAGCGTAGACTCCAAAGCGGTCAACAGCATGCGCATGTATCCTTTGCCCTGAACCTCCTCCGCAGAGGCGCAGTCGGTTAGCTCCGCGTTAAGATATTTCCTGTTCACTTCAGCCGAAGCGGCGCTCATCAGGCCGTGACCATCACGTATGAGCGCGTAAAGAGTTCCGGCTGCCATAGTCTTTCGGATATGATGCGGATCACCAACGGGGGTAGGATATACTGGGAAAACACGCTTGTATAATCCGGCCAGTTCGTCTGCGTCGTCCGGACCGCCAAACAAAACCCTGGATGTATCTGATTTTTCTCCCGCGGGCGTTGAGGCAAGCAGTTTGCGAATGATGTCGTCTTCCTGTTTTGCTTTTTCATTCACGCGTCGTGCTTCGGCGAAGTAGCGGGCGAGGAAATGCATATCTGTCCCGGCAAAGTACTTACTGACGATTGCCTCCTGCTCGTAGCCGCATTCCCGAAAGGCAGCGACATCACCGGGCCGGGATTTGATGATTACTTTTTCTGCCCAGGGCTGACGCGCGGTATCAATTGCTTTGACAACTTCGTTGACAGGTCCTTCATAATCGTCTACCCGGAGCCGTCTGCTGTAGGGGTCTGGATAAAGTGTCAATTGGGATGAGTCTTTTTTGCTAGTCATCCGATCGTGTCATTGTCAGCACGGGTCGTCCCGCACCAATCCAGTATGGTTCTGGCGAAGACTTTAGACGCTCTGACCATTTCATCAACTTCAATGAATTCGTCGGGATAGTGCGCTACTTTAGTTTCTCCGGGACCTATCACAATGGTGGGAATACCGCCTACAGTTCCCAGGAGTCCGCCGTCTGTTCCCCATGGGGAAGCCTCCACGGTGACCGCCTTGTTATAGACCTTCTGAAAAGCTGCCTTCATCAGTACTGCGAATGGATGATCGACTGCCAAGGCATTGGGTACCCATTGCGCTCCAAAGAATTCTAGCCGAAGGGGATTCTTGCTAAGCCATGGATCGTTCGTGGAAACATCCGCGAGACATTCAGCTAATTCTTTTTTGACCGCCTCCAGCTTTTCATCCGGTGCCACGCCAATTCTGCCTTCCATCGTTACGAGATCTGGAACGGAGGAGGGCCAGGATCCGCCTTGAATTTTTCCCACATTGATGGGAACGGGAATGGGCAGGTGCTGGTACAGCGGGTCTTTGATTTGGGCATTCCGTTTTCCCTCGAGCTGCAGGATGGCCTGGGTTACCAACATGGCTTTTTCGATGGCGGAAACACCTTCATAGCGGGTGCCTGCATGCGCTGACCGGCCTTCAACCGTCACCCGAAACCACATGGAGCCCTGCTGCTTGATAAACATTTTCATGTTTGTGGGTTCAGGGATAAGAGCCGCATCGGCTTTGTAACCGCGCGTCAAGGTGGCAAGGGTTCCAATGCCCCCTGACTCTTCCTCGACTACGGATTGAAAAATGACATCTCCTTTTAGTTGAATGCCCGACTTCACGATAGCCTCCAACGCCATCAGCATCGACACGTTCCCGCCTTTCATATCGGTTGTCCCGCGGCCGTAAATCCTGCCCCCTTCAACGTGACCGGAGAACGGATCGTGCGTCCATTTCGATTTGTCACCTTCCGGCACCACATCGATGTGACCATTAAGAATGAGGGATCGGCCGCCACCACTTCCCGCAAGCACACCCACCACGTTGGGGCTGCCTGCATAAGTTGGACGCGACTCCACAAAGTAAGGATGTGAAGAGAGTTCGCTGTGGCTGGGGTCCCAAACATCAACTTTCAACTGCAGATCCTGAAGTTTTTTGATGACAATGGCTTGTACACCCTTTTCATTTCCCTGAACGCTGGGCTCCCGGACCAGTTGACTAAGGAGCGTCGTGGCCTCCTGCAGATGCGTATCAATATAGGTTGCGACCGTGTTGTAATAGCTCATAGTTGGTTATTCCTGTTTGATAGCCGGTGAACATGTGAACGATGCTTCTGTATGTTCTTTGATCTGCTCCAGCGTTGTTCCAGGCATTAACTCTTCAAGCAACAGCCCTTCGTCATGCACCGTAAACACAGCCAGGTCTGTAATAATTTTTCTGACACATCGATACGTGGTGATGGGCAGAGTACATGTTTCCACAATTTTTGGCCGTCCGTCTTTTTCACAGTGCGTCATCAGTGCAATGAGATTTTTGGCGCCGTAAGCAAGTTCCATGGCGCCGCCCACACCAGGAACCCTTTTTCCCGGAACAATCCAATTGGCAAGATCGCCTGTGCGGCTCACCTGGAGGGCACCCAGGATAGAAACATCAACACACCCTCGTCGGATCATTCCGAACGCTAAGGCGCTGTCAAAATAACTCCCACCTTTCAGAATCGTAACGGGATATCCTGCCGCGTTGCTGAGGTTCCCATCCGCGTCTTTGGCGGGCGTGGGACCCATGCCAAGAATTCCATTCTCGGCCTGAAAGAAAACACGCAACGACGAATCGAGGTAATCGGTGACCAGGGATGGAATTCCAATCCCCAGGTTCACGATCATCCCGTCCTTTATTTCGCGGGCGGCGCGTTGCGCGATAATTTGTCGGGCATCTCCCATATCCATTTCCAGTTGTATCCGCCTGAAGGCACAATGTATTTCACATAGACTCCAGGCACAATTATTTCTTCGGGGTTCAGTTCTCCCATGGGCACTATTTCATCAGCTTCAACAATAGTAATTTTAGAAGCCATGGCTACATACGGGTTGGTATTGCGGGCCGTCTTGTCAAAAACCAGGTTGCCAAATGTATCGGCCTTCTTTGCGTACACCAGACTGACGTCACCGGTGACGGGTGCTTCATACATGAATTCCTTGTCACCGATTCTGATCATAGGTTTCTTGTATGCGAGTTGGGTACCTATTCCGATTTCCGTCAGGAATCCGTTGAGGCCTACGCCGCCGGAACGGATGCGTTCCACGAGAATCCCCTGCGGTGAAAACTCCACCTGCAGTTTTCCCTGGTTCATCAGTTCGCCGGCTACGGGGTTCGATCCAATGTGGGACGCCAGTAGGGACTGAGCGCGTTCAAGGCAAATGAATTTTCCCATCCCCAGCCAGGGGAACCCGGCATCGTTGCCGATGAGTTTTACGTTCTTGACTCCTGATTCGATAAGGCAGTCGACCAAACCCGGGGGGGTTCCCACACCGCCAAACCCACCGAAAAGAAGTGTCATCCCGTCGAAGAATATGGGCCTGACCACATCGTAGTTAGTAACTTTATCAAACAAGTTCATGCCTGGGCCTCGTTAAATGACTGTTCCAACTTTTGGAGCAACTCCTCGGCCTCCGGTTGGGAAATGATGAAGGGGGGAGAAATCAGAATCCCATTCTCATCCTTGCCTTCCGGCCCCCCCACGGCAGGATACACTAACAACCCGTTTTCGTAACATCGCTCAAGAACCTTTGACTGAAATCCCTTAATAGCAGGGTCAAACTCCACACCCATCAGTAGCCCTTTCCCACGCACCGTGCTTATCTGAGGAAATTTCTTCAGGAGCGACATCAACCCTTCTTTTATGAATGCACCTTTTTGATTTACATTTTCAAGAAGTTGATCTTCCTCAATTACCTCAATCACCCGATGCGCGGTGGCGCATGAGAGCGGATGGCCGCTGTATGTATGTCCGCTCATAATCACACCGGAACCATTTCGAATGGGTTCCAAAACGCTTTCAGTGATCAACGTCGCGGCAACCGGGGCATACCCTGCGCCGAGGCTCTTGCCGATGGCGGCAATATCTGCCGTTGTGTTCCAGTGCTCAATTCCAAACCAGGTGCCGGTTCGGCCCAGCCCGGTCATCACCTCATCGGTTATGAAGAGAATCTGATGTTCGGCGCAAATTGCTTTCATCCGAATGTAGTACTCTGGTTTTGGCGTAAGGGCTGTTCCTGCTGCCCCCACCATAGGTTCGGCAATAAACGCGGCGATGGTATGGGCGTCCAATTTTTCAATCAGACGTTGGAGCTCCGATGTCTGTACGTCAAGGCTGGTATTCTCCATATCGGACGACAACCCGGGGAACTTGCTGAGCGCGCCTTCAAAACGTTGACGACGCAGGGGATGGCCTGAAAGCGACAGGGCTCCCAGCGTGATGCCGTGATAACTTTTCCACCGGCTGATAAACTGCTGCTTTTCGGGATGTCCTATCTCCTGCCAGTATTGGATCGCCACTTTCATCGCCGTTTCCACTGCTTCTGTTCCGCTGTTTACAAAGAATGCATGGGCGTATGCTTTTTCGGGAGAAAGTTCATAGAGTTTGGTGGCGAGCTGCTCTGCTTCCTCGGAGCCAAACTGGGAGCGGTACACAAACTGCAGCTTGTCGATTTGCTGCTTGACGAAAGCCAGAATTTTTGGATGGGAATGACCCAGCGAACAAGTTACGGCACCCGATGATCCGTCCAGATATTTCTTTCCGTGTTGATCAAAAATATAAATACCCTTGGCCGAAGTTGCCTTGAGGTAATTTTTTCTCAGCAGAGGCTGGATGTTGTGGCCGGCCATGGGTTTAATTGCCAAGCTATATAGGTAAACTATGGGGCTAAATCAAGTAACGAGCGGTGCGGCGAGGGAACCAAAGTTTCCGCGGTAATTTGATACATTTGGTTCAGCCGCATGAATTCGAAATTCCCTCATACACTTCTGATCATTGTCTGCTTCATCCTGATGGCAGGGGCGGCTACCTACTTCATTCCAAAAGGCGCTTACGAAAGAACCAACGATCCGTCAACAGACCGCGAAGTAGTAGTCCCTGGCTCTTACCATATAATAGAAGCTAATCCGTTATCACCTTTTGAGATTTTGGTAGGAATACCCCGTGGGATCGTAAAGGCCGGCGAGATCATTGTTTTAATTTTGTTGGTAGGCGCAAGTTTTTATGTGGTTGAGAAAACCGGAGCGTTGAAGGCTGGCGTTGTCTATATGACAAGTCGGCTCAAGGGTAGGGAAGAACTTGCACTGGTGGTTACTGGTTTGTTTTTTCTGATCGGCGGTGCGCTGGAGGGTATGGAAGAGGAGGTAATTCCGCTTATTCCGGTAATGGTCCTTCTTACACGACGCATGGGATACGATGTGATGGTTATGGTTTGTATCAGTTATGGGTCCGCGGTGCTGGGCGCCTCCTTCAGCCCCATCAATCCGTTCGGCGCGATTACGGCACAAAAGGTAGCCGAGGTACCGTTTCTTACGGGGGCTGGATTTCAAGTGGGAATCATGGCGATGGCTTTTGTTCTCTGGATGACCATGGTCATTCGATATGGAAGAAGGAACAGGCTTGAAAAAAAGGAAGATGAAAACGATGTGAGCGAGGCCCTGACTAAAAGAACGAAACTCATTTTGGTCATCGTGGGCGGAGCATTTTTGATGTTGATTTATGGCCTGTTGTCACTGGGCTGGGGATTCAATGAAATGTCGGCGGAGTTTTTTCTGGTGGGAATGACCGTCGGTGTTATTGGCAGGCTTGGTGTCAACGGAACCTGCGTCACGTATGTCGAGGGGCTGCGCGAGATGACGTACGCCGCCCTGATCGTAGGGTTTGCGCATGGGATTTCACTGGTGATGATCGATGGGAATATTCTTGACACGATCATCTATTCGCTTTTCATTCCGATGGAGAGTTTGCCTCCAGCGGTATCCCTGATTGGAATGATGGGCGCACAGTCAATCCTGCACGTGGTCATCCCAAGTTATGCAGGCCAGGCGGCATTGACCATGCCGATCCTGGCGCCGTTGTCGGACCTGATCGGCCTGTCGCGGCAGGTTTGCGTCATGGCTTTTCAGTATGGCGCCATCCTGGTGAACCTGATCAGCCCAACCAACGGCGCCTTGATGGCGATTCTGGCGCTTTCTGGAATTGCCTATGACCGGTGGTTTCTTTTTGTGGCTAAGCGCCTGTTGGCAGTAATGGGTTTTGGGGCGGCGGCTTTGCTAATGGCAAACGTACTTGCGATATAAAAACACAACACGATCAATACAATTTTACGTCGAGCACACCCTTTGGTCGCTCACGTATTGTGTGATTCCAATCGGGCGTTGAGATCGGATGTGTATCCCACATAAATCTTGTTGTGCGGCTCGGAATGAAGGGCATACACATGAAACTTCATAAATAAGAAATGACGACCAGAAGTCGCCATTTCTCTTGTAGCGGGGGCACCCCGATGGCAATCGGGGACGAACTTGCGTCCGCCAGCTGGCGGATATGAGCCCTACGAGTGACCTTTTATTTTTTCCCTCACGAATTTTCTGCCACGGGCTGACTTTAATTCTTTCT
>JAWXBL010000002.1:0-86653 GCA_034440075.1 Cytophagales bacterium | reverse complement strand
CTCAGGGTAGTGCCGGGGCAGCAGTTCCAGAGTCTAACGCGCTGACCATTTTAGATATTCTGACTAACACGAGTGGCTCACCGATCACGGCGACGTATAACATTGTACCTACCGGTCCTACGGGATGTGTAGGAGCAGCAGTGAACGTGGTGATCACAGTAAACCCGGCACCTGTGGGGGTTCCTAATTCGGCAACAGTTTGCAGTGATGTAGCGATTGGGCCCGGGGTAGCATTGTCCACAACTGGGACTAGCGTGAGCGCGGCAAGCTATACCATTGCTACCAATCCAAATGGCTTGGTCCAAAGTGCTGGGACTGTCAGTGCGGGTGTTGGCAAAGGTGTTAACGAGCTAACAGATGATGCATGGACCAACACCGGACCGGGTAATGTGTTTGTCGACTACACCGTCACTCCCATAAGCAGCGCCGGCTGCAGTGGAACACCGTTCCTTGTGCAGATAACCGTGCGGCCCGAACCCGCGAATACGTTACCAGTACTTACAGCACCCGTTTGCAGCGACATTGCTACAGGGTACAATCTTACAGTGTCAGGTGCTGCCACCTATAATATCACGACCAACAGCAATGGCCTGACACAAAGCGCGGGAACGGTCAGTGCGGGTACGGGTAAACTGGCAGCAGAACTAGCCGATGACCTGTGGACCAACATCTCACTGGCAAACGTAAGCGTAGTCTACACCGTCATACCCGTCAGCGGCCTTGGCTGCCTGGGAGATATGTTCACCGTTACCGTTCCTATCAAGCCCGAGCCAAGAGGCGCAAATGATACAAAAACTATCTGCAGCAACCTGTCAGTGAATTACAATCTGCAAACAACGAACATTAATGGACTTGGTAACGCGATGCCAAGTACGTTCAGCTGGCTTGCGCTGGTAGACAACACGAACGTGGGGGGGGAAAGCCTTACGGCGCAGACTTCAACAACGATTAACAACACATTGACCAATGTTACCGGTGTCGATCAGGTAGTGGTTTATACGGTATCACCAACTGGATCGGTCAGCCTGTGTGCCGGAGACAACTTTACCGTCACGGTCACCGTGAAGCCAGCTCCGGTAGGAGTTAATCAGACGGTAACTACGTGCAGTGATGTAGCTGCGAATTACAACCTTATCAATAACGTGGCTATCCTTGGTAATAATGTAGGCAGCACGTTCAGCTGGATCGCTGCAACAAATCTCTTTGTGACCGGGGAAAGTGATGTTACTCCTGTTACCGGACCCATCATCACCGACAACCTGAACAATGTGACCAACCTTGACAGGACTGTCACCTATACGGTGACACCTACAGGTGTCAATTCGTGTGTTGGTAATAATTTTACCATCATGATCACGGTCAAACCGGAGCCTTTGGGTGTAACCACGGCGGCGCCCACAATTTGCAGCGGAACTCCAGTAGGGTATAACCTTCAGACAAATGTAAATACGCTGCCTGGAAACTCGTTGCCATCAACATTTACCTGGTTGGCACTTGCACACGCAAGCGTAACTGGAGAAAGTACAAGCGTACAGTCGACCACGATCATTACCGATGTTCTGGTCAATACAACGTTTGTTCCTCAAACGGTCATGTATTCGGTGACACCAACTGGAGCGAATGGATGCCTCGGTAACGTGTTTACGATCAGCGTAACCGTAAACCCCGCAGCACAAATTACAGCAGGCCCGGATCTTGCCTTGTGCCGCAATATTCCAAGCATCGCCCTGCAGGGTGCCATAACCTACGCACCAAGTGGTGTGGGCTGGTCAGGGGGCACCGGTACGTACTCAAATTCCGCAAGTCCTACATCTAACTATTCATTTAGTAATCCGAGCGAAGTCAACCTAACGCTAACGCTAACCCTTACGGCCAATGATCCGGACGGACTGGGCCCATGTCCTGCAGTTACAGATCAGATGTTCTTGAAAATTAATCCGCTGCCGCTGGTGTCATTCTTTGGGCTGCCAGGGACGATGGCCGAGAACAATCCTCCGATTACCTTGTCCGGAACACAAAATGGAGGACTCTTTACAATCTCAGTGGGCGGTAACATCGGACCAACATTAAATGCAAATCCTGATGTTGCCGACTTTAATCCTGCTGCGGCAGGGGTTGGTTCGCATCAGATTACGTATACGTACACCGACGGGAACAGCTGCACAAATTTCAATACGCAAAATGTAGTGGTGAACCCGGTGACGACAATTGATTTTGCGCTCCAGTACCACTGTGCGCCAATCCCTTCAGCATGTCCCTTTATACCGAAGAATGGCCTGGGAGAGTTTGAGGTGTGTGGTAACATTGGATTAATCAGGCTTGTGGGGAATCCGGCTGCCAGCACGGGGTTAGTTCGGACAGATTTTACAGGCGTTGGGCCTAACGGACCAGTAATCCAGGCAAAGATTTCCGTATCGGGCAGCGATTGGTTCCTGGATACCGACGGCCTGCCTTCGGACATTTATCAGTTACAGTATTATTATACCAATACCCTGGGTGATCCATCCACCCCGCTCACCTACTACGTACGCGTCTTTGCAAGTCCGACAGCAGTCATATCAGTGCCTCCTAACAACTGCATCGTTGCAGCCGTGAACCTGGACGGAAGCACATCCTCTATGCCCGGTACAAATCCCTTTGGTGGGGTTATCGCTGCTTATAATTGGAATTTTGGGGATGGCACGGGAGGTTTTGGGCCAGTGGTCAGCCATACTTATTTAGCTCCTGGTCCGAAAACTGTTGGTTTGATAGTTTCTACGAATCAGGGATGCAGTAATACGGCTACTTTCAACATAACGGTAGGACCAGTGCCCGTAGTAGACTTCTCATGGGCAGCTATTTGTACGAACGATCAGACCAGTTACCTGGATGCTACAGCGCTCGGGTCCGGTACCATCACAACGTACACGTGGGATTTTGGTGATGGATTTACTTTGACAGGCCCGGCAGGTGGGATGGTCCCTGGGGGCACTCATGGAGGTGCGACCACGGGTACATACAAGGATCCACTTCACAATTTTGCAGTGACCTCTACGTACAATACAAAACTAACGGTGTTAACCAGCGATAATTGTACCAACTCCCTTACGCAGTCTGTAATCATTCTTCCGGCTGGCGTTACCGAGACTCCGAATGCCTTAACGCCATACATAAAAGACTTTGAGACTAACTCGACTGGCTGGATACCAGAAGGGCTACGTATCAGTTCCGCCCCCATAGTCATTAGCCCTATAAGTTGGGATTATGGAACCCCCGCTGGATTGACAATTAATTCTGCCGCATCGGGGACCAAGGCATGGTGGACAAAACAGAACATCATGAGTGCGGGAAATCCAACGTATTACAACAAGGAGTCGTCCGTTGTGAACGGCCCATGTTTTAACCTCAACCAACTCAAACGGCCTATGATCTCTCTGGATTACTGGAGCGATGCTGAAACAAACTTGGATGGGGTGGTTCTGCAGTATTCAACCAACGGTGGTCTAAACTGGAATATCATCGGGCCGCTTGCCGGCCTCACCGGAAACCAGCGCGATCAGGGTATCAACTGGTACGAGAAGAACGCAACGATTGTATCAAATCCTGGAAATCAAATTATTGGACCTTACGGCTGGACCGATAAATCCGGTGGCTGGAAAAATGGACGGTTTAACCTGGATATGGTCAACCCGCTGGCCAGAGCCCAGGTCCGGGTGCGGCTAGCATTCTCCAGCAACGACCAGAACGCAGCCGGAAAAACCTATGACGGATTTGCATTTGACAATGTGTATGTAGGAGAAAAGCAGCGGAATGTGCTGGTGGAGCACTTTACGAATTTACCTTCCGGTGCGGCGGCGGACAATTGGATTAATGCAAGGTATCAGGATCAACTCACCAACCGGGCGGGGAATTCTGATTTCTACAGTGTACAGTACCACATGAGTTTCCCTAACCCTGATCCGTTCAACCTGGATAATCCGAGCGATCCAGGAGCGCGTTCGTTGTTCTACGGAGTTTCGCAGCCGCCGACTACCATCATCGACGGTATTCGTGATGGTGTCAAGTTCACTGGCTTATTTACAGATTTGGATGCCAATGCCGTAGAAGTGGACAGAAGGGCGCTGGTTGACCCGCTCTTTACTTTGCAACTAGATACGATTCCAGCTGCAGGTAATGCTACGACGATTACGGTTAGACTGTCGATGACTGCCAGAAAGGCTGTCAACACACCGCTAATTGCCCAGGTTGTCCTGGTGGAAAATCAGTCGGGGTTGTCAAAATTCATTATGCGCAAGCAGCTTTTTGGCCCTGACGGCAAGACGGTAACGCAGAACTTCCTCGCAAACGATAATCGTACAGAGACAAACACCAATGTAGATATCAATGTGCCCATTACCAACCCTGCCCAGCTTACGCTGGTAGGTTATGTGCAGAATAAGAACACGAAGGAGATTCTCCAAAGCATCACCATGCCGATTCTGCCCAAGCGTGGTAGTGTGATCGTTGGTTTGGAGGATGAAGCAGCTCCATCTACTTTAAACGGAATTTCTATGTATCCGAATCCTGCAAACGGGGAGTTCTACTTCCGCATACCGGATGGACAGCCAACTGCCGGCTTTACGTGGAAAGTGCTGGATCAGCGCGGCATTACCGTGCGCAAAGGAGAATTCGATGATCTGATTAACAACACCAGGCAAGTAGATGTAAGAGACCTGGCCAATGGGATGTACTTTGTGGTCCTAACCGGCCCCGGTCAATCGGTAGTTCACCGGAAATTGGTAGTTTTGAACAGGAATTGATACAGGTCGTTTTAGAGATGGATCTGCAGCCTGACAATTCATAGGAAATGGTCCCCGAGCTCCAAAAATTATCAGTTGCCGATCAGGAATTAATGCTACATGCACCCATGCTTGTGGCAGTCCTGGTTGCCGGAGCAGATAGCAAGATTGACAGGAGTGAGTGGAAGCAGGCAATCCAGGTCGCCCGTAAGAAAAGGAAAAGCGTCCGACCTTCTTTGGATATGTTCTACGCTGAGGCTTATGCCGATTTTGAGGATAAGCTGAAAGTACTGATGCAGACACTCCCCAAGGACGCAACGGAACGCACCGCAGTGCTTTCTCAGGAATTATCCAGGCTGAACCAGGTGCTTCCCCAGATTGATAACGCGTTCGCTATGGAATTTTATCGAAGTTTGCTCAACATGGCCGCAAGTATCGCCGAGTCTTCCGGTGGTCTACTCGGGATCATGTCGGTCGGAAAAGGGGAGTCAAAGCTGATGGGATTAACCATGATTGAAGATCCAGCCCGCCGTTAATCTGATGGCGCAAGCAACTCCGTCATTTTTTGGAAGTTCGGTTGTTCCCTTTCGAATTGTCTTCTTGATGTGGGCGCTATTCAGCATTCAATTCTTCTATGGAATTGATCTGGGCTGGCTTGGCATCAAACCGCGCACGTGGGAAGGACTGATAGGCATTATCACAGCACCGTTGATTCATGGAAGCCTCCCGCATTTGGTTTCCAATACGCTTCCTTTGCTGTTCCTTGGATCTATTCTTTATTTCTTTTACCCCCGCATCGGGGCAACGGTTTTTGCCCGGTGTTATTTGATTACCAATTGTCTTGTCTGGCTGTTGAGCCCGCGCGTTTCCTACCATATCGGGGCAAGCGGCTTGATTTATGGACTTTCCTCTTTTTTGATTTTCTTTGGTCTCCTGAGAAAGGACTTCTGGTCTCTGCTTATTTCTGTGGTGGTAATGGTCATGTACGGAGGTATCTTTTACGGGGTGCTGCCTGTCAATTCACACGTTTCCTGGGAGTCACATCTGGCAGGAGCAATTGTGGGACTGGTGTCGGCTTTTCAATTACATCGGACAAGAAGAGTTTAACATGGATGCTGCCGTAAAAAAGTTATTGACAGGCCTGAAGGCCGGAAAGTATGACCCGGTTTACCTGCTCCAGGGGGAGGAAACCTACTATATAGACCTCATTGCGAACTACATCGAGGAGAATGCACTGAACGAAAGTGAGCGTAGCTTCAATCAGGTGATTCTGTATGGAAAGGAATCTCCTGTACATGTGATCCTGAACCATGCCAAACGGTTTCCGATGATGGCAGAAAGACAGGTTGTTGTGGTGCGCGAGGCCCAGGATATCCCGGATCTTTCCAAAGAGGCAGGCCAAAAGATGATGCTGGACTACTTTCATAAACCTGCACCCACTACGGTCCTCGTACTTTGCCACAAGTACAAGACGCTCGATAAGAGGAAGGAGTTGGGCAAGAAGGCCGAGCAATTGACTACGGCCCTCACCTTCAAGAAACCGTATGAGAACAAGCTGCCAGAATTCATCGAATCACATGTAAGTTCACGGGGAGCAAAGGTGGAAGGTGGCGCGGTGCGTGTTCTTTGCGAAGCTATCGGTGTGGATCTCAGCCGCATCGCCGGCGAAATCGACAAGATGTTGATTGGGAAGGAAGCAGGACACACGTTGACAGCGGATGAAGTCATGGCGCAGGTTGGGATGAGCCGGGAGTACAATATTTTCGAGCTGCAAAAGGCATTGATTCAGAGGGACCCACTCAGGACGAGCCAGATTGCCGATTACTTTGCGGCCAATACCAAAAAGAACCCACTGATTATGGTTATTGCCTTCCTCTTCAGTTTCTACAGCAAGCTCCTGCTGGCTTCCACGTCCTCAAGTAGAAATGAGAAAGAATTAGCTAACGTTCTAAGAATCAGTCCCTATGCTATCCGCGATTACAGTACGGCTTTACAGAATTATTCGACTGGCAAACTGGTAGAGAATATCGGGTTATTGCGTGGCGCAGATATGAAATTGAAAGGAGTGAATTCGGGCTCCGTCCAGGATGGACAGATCCTAAAAGAGTTGGTGCTTCGGTTGATTTATTAATACCGAATTAATTCCAAAAGGAAGATCATTCAGTGGATTTCTGAATTCGATTCCTTACTTTTGATGACCTGTATCCAATTTTTTTACAGGCACTATTTATTTTTTTGAGACGGTCGGCAATAATTCTGGAGTCATCCTGTTCTGAGAGAAAGCTAAAATGAGAAGAGGTACACTGGTACTGCTTGTTTTTTTGTTGGCCCATGGCGTGGCATGCGCACAGGAGACGCTTGCGCAAGGACTGAGAAACCAACGCTTTCAGGCCGGTCTAGATTTCCTGGCACACCGGCAGTTCGCGGCAGCACTTAATGCGTTTGATGATTTTTTGAGAGTGCCGGCTTCTGTTGACACCCGCAACGTCGAAGCAGGATACTACCGGGCGTACTGTGCCATTACCCTATTCCATTCCGACGGCGAAAAATTACTGGAGCGATTTGTCGAGGAGCACCCCAATCATCCCCGGGCTATCCTGGCGTACTACGACCTGGCTGGCTTTTTCTATGGGGAGAAAGCGTATGGGAAGGCTGCAGGTTATTTTACCAAAGTGAATTTCAGTTTGCTGACCCAGGAGCAGCAAAACATCGGGCGCTTTCGGTGGGGCTATTGCCTTTTTAGTCAGCGAAACTTTCTTCCCGCACTGGATCAATTCAATACAGTAAAATCACTAGGTGGGCAGTACGGACCCGCTTCGAGCTATTATGCCGGTTTCATAGAGACTTCTCTTGGGGATTACGATAATGCACTCAAAGATCTGCAGCGCGCCGCAGCACACGAATCCTACAGCACCATCGTACCTGTACTCATAGCTACAGTATATTTCAAACAGGGAAAGGACGATGAACTACTGGCTTATGCCGAACAGGCCTTGCTGCAGGACGGCGTCGCCTCTGCCGATGAGCTGTCGCTGATGATTGCAGAAGCCTGGTTCAGGAAAGGGGATTACAAAAAAGCGCTGGAAAGGTATCAGGACTATTTGGATGATCACAAAAATGCCAGCCGACAAATTGTTTACCGGGCCGGGTTTGCGGCAGCCCAGGCCTCCGAAAATGAATTGGCAATTTCCTTGCTAAAGCGGGCAGCTTCTGATGCCGATTCCGTGGGAGTGTATGCTTCCTACTTGCTGGGTTCACTTTATTTAAAACGTCAGGACAAGGCTTTGGCCCTGACGGCTTTTGAAACCGCCCGGAAGTTCAAAAAGGATGCACGGCTCGCTGAAGAGAGCCTCTTCATGACGGCAAAGATAAATTATGAGTTGGGGCGTTCGGAAACAGCTATCAGCGAATTTGAAGCGGTCCTGGAAGAATATCCGCAATCTTCACACCAGCAGGAAATCAAGGAGTTGCTTTCACAGGCATATGTAAATGCCAACAATTACAATAAGGCCATCGAGTACATCGAATCACTCCCGCGACGCAGTCCTGCCGTCGATCGGGCATATCAAAAAGCAACCTTCCTGAAAGGAACGGAGTTATTTAATAAGGAAGATTACGCGCATGCCGTTGTGTATTTTGATAAATCACTGGAATATCCGCTGGACGCCCGTCTGGTCGGGGAGGCAAGTTATTGGCTCGGAGAGACATATTCCATCGGTAGAAAGTATGAACAATCCACGCCTGCCTATGAGCGAGCGTTGGGCAATATTCCTGAGAAGTCCAACCTGATCAGAAATGTTCGTTATGGTCTGGGCTATTCCCATTACAACATGCGCCAGTATGATAAGGCGCGCATCAGTTTCAAAGACTACACGTCCCGGGCAGTCCCTTCGGATCCAAACTTTGCCGATGGCTTCTTACGTTTGGCTGATTGTCAGTACATCCTGAAGGAGTACAACGAAGCGCTGGCTTCGTATCGCAAGGTAGTTCAATTGAAATCAGTTGACTCGGATTATGCACGGTTGCAGGCAGGGACGATTCTGGCTATCCAGCGACGTTATGGCGAGGCTGTGGCAGAATTGGAGGGCGTAGCCAAGAACGGATCCTCCCGCTACGCAGAAGACGCCCTTTTCCAGCTCGGTCAAATGGATTTTGAAAGGAGTAACTACCCGGAAGCAATCCGACATTTTACGGCCCTGATTAATACCGCCAAGACAAGCCGGTACATACCCTATGCGCTGAGCCGCAGGGCAGCAGCGCAATATAATCTTAAGGATTACAACAAGACAGCCAACGACTACATCCAGGTAATCGAGAAATTCCCGGGCCATGCGGTTACGCAGGATCTTTTGCTCCCCTTGCAGGAATCGTTGTCTTTGGCCGGCCGAGGTGCTGAATTTGACCAGTATCTCAGTCACTTCAAGAATGCAAATCCCCAGGCGGCAGGCATCGAAGGAGTGGAATTTGAGAGTTCAAAGAGCCTCTATTTCAGTCAGAACTACCCCAAAGCGGTCGAGTTGTTGTCACGGTTCGTTACCAACTATCCGGAAAGCGCACACCGCTCAGAAGCACAATATTATCAGGCAGAGTCGTATTACCGGATGAAGGATTTTTCGAAATGCCTTGAGCTGAACATGGAAATCCGGCAAGACGATACGTTCCCGCTAAGGAGTAAAGTCATCGCTCGGATTGCTGAACTCCAGTTCAGGAAGCAGGAATTTGAAAAGGCTATTGAATCTTTCCGTCAATTGATCCGCCTTTCCACCAATAAGAAAGATGAGTATACTGCGTACAGTGGCTTGATGGAATCCTTTTATCTCCTGGCGAACTATGATTCGGCGGATTTCTATGCACGTAAAATCCAGCAGCAGGGAAATGTCAACGTAAGTGCGCAGCGGAAGGCATCCCTTTACCTGGGAAAAAGCGCCAAGGCGAGAGGAAATTATGAAGCAGCTAAAGATGAGTTTTTGACCACGCTCAATGCAGCGCAGGATGAATACGGCGCCGAAGCGAAGTACCTGCTTGCGGAAATCTTTTTCCTCAACAAAGAACACAAGCAGTGTCATGAAACCCTGTTGTCTTTGAATAGTGATTTTTCGGGTTACGAGGAGTGGGTGGGAAGGTCTTTTCTGCTCCTGGCTGATAACTATGCGGCAACCGGTGAAATCTTTCAGGCAAAGGGCACCCTGAAGTCCCTGATTGAGAATTTCCCGGGACAGGTAGTGCGTGACATGGCCACGGAAAAACTGAAAGCTATTGAGAAAGAGGAATCGAAGAAGGCTGTCCTTCAGCCGAACGACTCAACCGATAACCCGAAATGATGAATTATTTTTCTATTTCCTTTCATCCTCTCCGCTTTGGCCTGTGCGGCATGCTTTTCTTGGGGATCTCCATGCTCTGCCGGGGCCAGGAGCAATGGGAAAAAGAAGGAGAGGGAGCGATCAAGGATGTAGAAATAGAAATCGTTAAAGAACGCCAAATCACCCTCCCGCGCGCGAATCGCAATTTTGATAAAATTCCTCCTCGGCCTTTTGAGCCCATCTCTCCGGCGATCACCTACGAGTTCAGGAATCTTACGTTCAGGACACCCAATTACAATCCGACACTCCGTCCGCTTCGCTTGAAGCAGGAGGAACTGTCAAGGATGTACGGCAATTACCTCAGTGCAGGAATCGGGAATTACACATCCTTTATGGTAGAGGGTGCAGCTACGACCAAGCGCGACAAGAACAAATTGCTTGGTGCAGAAGTGTACTGGAGAAGTTTCGGCAAGGGTCCGGTGGGTGAGGGTAACTCGGCCAGTTCCGCCACCCGATTGAAAGTATTTGGCAAATACATGGGGACAACCGTCACCACAGAAGGAGACATTAGTTACCAGAACGACCGGGCGTATTTCTATGGGTATGCGCCTGGAACGGAGATCGACCGGGAGAAGATCCGTCAGGTTTATGAACGAATTGGAATCCAGGCCAGCCTTTCGAACACCCGGAAAACTGATTTCGATTACAAGGCAACCGGCAGGTTCTCTTCCCTAAAGGATGCCTACGTTTCCACGGAAGAGGAGGGTAGTTTTATTTTCAACGGCTCTTACAAGGTCAAGAATGGAGGGTCTTTCGTACTTGTTGCAGACATGTACCTCATGCAACGCAAAGACTCGTTGTTCTCTGATTCCAGAACACTTTTCCGGGTCAAGCCTGCTTATCAGTGGAAGATCACTGACAAGTTGGAGCTGACAGCGGGCCTTCATGTGGCAATTCGCAACGATGCCATACCCGGAGCCGCGAACCTCAACGTATATCCAAATTTAAAAGCCCGGTACGCGGTGAGCGATCGGGTTGCCTTGTTTGGATCGCTGACCGGGGATATGGATCGGGTAAGCCTTCATACGCTCTCTGCCGAAAACGTCTGGCTGGCTCCCAACAATTTTCTGTCGCATACAAATCGGTCGCTCGATTTTCTGGGAGGTATTGAAGGGAAACTGGGAACCCGGCTCACCGCAAAGGCCGGTGCTTCGTTTGCAAGCCTGAAGAATCTTTACTTCTATCAGAACGAGCGCACTGGTCTGGACCCTGCCGGGAATACTGTCGGCATTGCATTCGACAAGTTCAGGGTGACCTATGATAACGTGACGCAACGGATCAACCCTTTTGGAGAAGTCAGTTACACGTATGCAGACGTGCTGGGCATTACCTTTCGGGGCGACTATTTTAAATATACTACCGACGTTATTACCGACCCTTGGCATCGGCCGACCTACCGGGTAGACGCGCGGATTCGCTACAACATCTTTGAGAAAATCATTGTTCAAATAGGAGGTGTAGCCCAAGGTGGGATGAAAGCGCAGGATCCTGCCTCAGGCCTTGCTGTGAACCTTGATCAGGCCGTCGATTTGAATTTTCGAGCAAGGTATTTTTTCTCAAAGCAGATCTCTGCGTTTGTTCAGTTAGATAATTTATTGTCCAACCAGTACCCGTTGTACCTCCGGTATCCGGCCAGAGGATTTCAGGGACTTATCGGGGCCAGTTGGAGCTTCTAGGAGCTGTAGAAGGTGTTAATTATTGTGAATTTTAAGTTAATTTTGTTTAGCCCTTATCAAAACTAAACCCGAAGCAAATGGCCAGCAAGGATTCTGACGATGACAAGATGAAAGATCCGACAAACGGCTCTGAAGATAACTTTGGTCTTCCCGACATCGAGTACAAACCCCTCGACCAGTCGAAAGAAAAGAAGACGGTTCAGGAGGATGTGGCGAAAAATGTAAGCCCGGAGCCGGAAAAGCGTGGTTCAGAAGGCTCCGGCATACCCCCCTCGTATGAATCTTTTTCGGTAGACGAATCAAAATCCAGAGCACCGGTCATTCTGGGTGTTGTCATTGTGTTGGTGCTGCTGATCGCAGGTTTCCTCATTTACAATTTTGTCTGGAAGCCAAGAGAGGTTGAAAAGGCTAGAAAGGAACAACTGGCCAAAGAGGCTGAAGATAAACTTAAGAAGGACGCAGCCGATCGGCAAGCCAAAGCGGAAGAGGAGGCAAGAATCAGAAAAGAGGAAGAGGCATTGGCAAACGCCAAACCCAAGATAGGATCCATGGAGTTGCTCAGTGCCCGGACACGGCGCTACTACGTTGTGATAGGCAGTGCGGTTGACGACGATCTGTTAAACGACTTTGCCCGGAAGCTCAGCGCAAAAGGCATAAGCACGAAGATGCTGCCACCGTTTGGAGGGAAAAAATTCTACCGTCTGACTATTGCTGATCTCGAGACGTTTGCACTGGCGCAGGCCAAGGCCGACGCCGCCAAGCCAGAATATGGGAAAGGGTTATGGGTTATACGGTATTGATTGGATCAATAATTTCTTGGTCTGATTTTCGCATACGTATTCATGTTATTTTTTAACCTATGGTATTCGCACAAATAGTTACAAGTCCTGCCCCTGGAAGCACATTGTCGGTTATTGAATTGGCCGTCAATGGCGGGTTCATGATGATTCCCATCGTGATCAGTTCCTTTGTTGCCGTTTACATCTTTGTGGAACGGGTTCTAACCATCAACAAGGCCAACCAGAATCCGGATGCCTTTATCGGAAGGATCAAGGAAATGGTGATGCGGGGCGACATCAATGGGGCAAGACTGCTCTGTAGTCAGTTTGACAGTCCCATTGCACGGATGATCGAGAAAGGGGTTTCCCGTATAGGGAGTCCGCTCAAAAACATTGAAGCTTCGATTGAAAATGTTGCCAAGATTGAACTGTTTAAGCTGGAGAAGAATCTCTCCATGCTGGCGACAGTTTCTGGTGCTGCACCCATGATGGGGTTCCTGGGAACGGTCATCGGCATGGTGGAAGCGTTTATCGCGATTGCTCAGGAGGAGGGCTCCGTAAGCCCGAAATTGCTTTCATCCGGAATCTATACAGCCATGATCACCACCGTTGCCGGCCTGATGGTGGGTATTATTGCATACCTCGCGTACAACTATCTGGTGACACGGGTGTCCAAGGTGGTTCATAAAATGGAGTATTCCTCCATTGAGTTTATAGACTTACTACAAGAGCCCCGATAGAGAAGTTGCCATGAACCTAAAGAACCGAAACAAGATCGAGGCAGCCTTCAGCATGGCGTCCATGACGGACCTCATCTTTTTGTTGCTCATCTTTTTTATGCTCACCGCATCGTTTGTCACGCCATCCGGTCTCCCAGTCAATCTGCCAACGAGCAAGGCAAGCACGATCGAAGTGCAAAAAGTGTCGATCACAGTAACGAAAGACTTGAATTACTATGTCAATGATAAGTTGGTGACTAAGAATACGTTAGAAGCCGAACTTAAACCCTTACTTGGCTCTCCAAGCGGAGTAGTTGTTCTACACATTGATGAACGGGTACCTACGAAAGAGCTGGTTTTCGTCGCCGGGATAGCCACCTCCTTGGAGGCCCGGGTCACCATAGCGACCAAACCCAAATAGAGATGACGGAAAAGGAGAAAAAGAATGAACGCACTGGGCTGATAACATCGGCGGGGATTCATGCGGCGTTGTTCCTCATCCTTTTCTTTATCATCGCGTGGCGTGCGCCTGATCCCCCATTACCGGAATACGGTATTGAGCTAAACTTCGGCCTGGATGACCAGGGCAGTGGCTCGGTGCAGCCGGACAAGCCGGTTGGCGATCAGGGCGAGAAAACTACGGCCGAATCACGCTTGGAAGAAAGCGCGCCCGCTGAAGCGCAGGCAGAGAATACAGATCCCGCGCAACACGTGGATGAGCAGGCGGTGGAGCCTGTCTCGAAGGTGGAGAGCCCAGTGACCGTTGTAGAAAAGAAGAAGCCGGTTGTTACGCCTGAAAAGAAAATCGCAGAGGCGGCTCCCGCCAAGACTGTGGCTAACGAATACAAGAAGGATGCATCGAAGACAGCTACTGCGGCAGAGGCTCAGAAAAAGGGCGAAATAGGCAGCCAGGGCGATGACATTGGAAAGACAGGGGATAAGGGTAGCCCCGAAGGAAAACTGGATGCAACGGCGCTTTATGGCACGCCGGGCGGCGGCGGTGGCGGAACAGGGATGAACCTGCAAATGTCTGGATGGGCGTGGGCGGATGATCCCCGGACACCCGATCTTCCTGACAATGAACCTGGAAAAATCGTGTTTGAAATCGAGTGCGACGAGCATGGAGATATCGTAGGAATTACCACTATCGAGCGCACGATAAGTCCTCGCGCCGAGCAAATGCTTCGGGATGCAATTCGGAGGAATTCACTGGTTCGTACGTCCGGCGGAAAAGTGCCCGACCGTTCTAAAGGCAGAATTGTGATTTATCTAAGAACAAAGTAAGAGCCTACTTACTCGTCTTGTAGAGATTCATAGCAATCTTTTCGGTAAGGACCTTGGGCACCAGTTCAGCGAACTTGGCGCTAATCCAATTTATGAACCCCGGAATAATTTCGGCTTTGCCGGCGAACATGCCGTCGATAGCGATGGAGGCAACGGCTTCGGGCTTCATGCTGAACTTTTCCGCTCTTTCCTTGATCATCCCTAGATTTGCCCGGTCAATGAAGCCGCTGGTGGTGGGACCGGGGCTTAAGCACGAAACGGATATCCCGGTGCCTTTCAATTCCCAGTGGAGCCCCCGGGTAAATAGGAGAACAAAGCCCTTGGTGGCGGCATAGGTAGCGAGAGTGGGCACTGCCTGGTAAGCGGCTGTGCTGGAGACGTTCATAATATATCCCTTTTTCTGCTTTTCAAGGTACGGTATCATCGCCTTACTGAGCCCTGCGACGGTGTGCATGTTTAGATGCATCATGTTAGTCAGTTGTTCCGCCGGTATCTCCCTGACAGGTCCCCAGGTTCCATATCCGGCATTATTGATGAGTATTTCAATGCTGTAGTTCTTCTGTTTTATCCAGGCTTCCACCTGCTCTACGGCATTGTGTTGCGAGAGGTCTACAGCCAGGTAGTCTGCGGAAACTCCGTGGGAGCGGTGCAGTTCATCGCAGTGCTGCTTCAGGAGAGCCTCGGAACGGGCAATTAAAAGGACATCGTGTTTTCGGGAGGCCAGTTCTCTTGCCAGAGCTAGGCCAATACCGCCGCTCGCTCCGGTAATCAAAGCATGCGCCATACTACTTGTCTGTCAGCGACTGAAAACGCTGGTAGAATAGGGGCTTGCTGTTCTCGTTTCTCGGTTGATACTTTCCGGAGATGATCGGGATGTACATCACCCGGCGACGGCTCACTTCGCCGATAAACGGACTTTGCGCAACACGGTGCCAGATACGTCCGTCATGGACAGTCAGGTCGCCTGGCTCTACGCTGAGTCCGATTTCTTTCTTATCTGCCTTGTTGTTCAGGTAATACACCTTTCGGAAAAGAAGGGTAGTCATGCCTTTGTTATGCGTACCGGGAAGAATCCGCAAGCCGCCGTTTTCAGGGGAGGATTGATCGAAATGAAGCCCCACGTTCAGCATGGGCATAATCTTGTTGCCGTAGAAAAGATCACGGAGGGCGTCAGTATGCCATCCCAGCTGGCTGAAATTGCTGTTGGCGGTATTTACATAATGATTGAAAACCAGCCCATCCTTTTCGTCCACCCCGATTCTTGAATCGGGAGCTCCGATAAATTCAAACAATGCTTCCAGTCTTGGGTCTTTCAGGAAGTCCTGGAAAATGGTTGCAAACTGATTAAGAAAAGCGAATCGCTGAACGATCTTCTTGCCGTCCACATCTGTTCCGAACTTGATCGGAACGCCGTTGACCATCTTGCGGCCCTCATCAATCCACTGCTGCTGAACCCGTTGGGATTCCTTGAGCATTTCATCTACCGTGGACTTGTCTACAAATCTCTTGAAGTGAATGAATCCATAGGTATCAAAAAACTTCTTCTGCTCATCGGTTAGTTTGGAGCCCAGCTCAAAACGGGGATAGCTTCCATTTACCTTCTGAGCCTTTTCAGCCTCGATCTGTTCGTGCATTGTCCTTCTTGGGTTTTACCACTAAAATACGCCGCAAATTACTTGAAATTTGCTTAAGATATAACTGCTGGGCTTGAATTTGGCGCGAATTAAGGATTTTTTAATCACCCCCCAAATACCTACTGGTAATGCCCAATACCATTCTCCGGGCCAAAATATAGGCCAGATACGTAATCACCGGAGCGGCCACCAAATCAACCGTATAATGTACATGTTGCCACGCCAAAAACAGGCCCATCAGCGCTGTCCCGACCACTTTGAGGGTTTTCCACCTCCAGTCCTTTTCTACGAATACCAGGGCCATCATGGTGCTCACGTGTCCGGAAAAGAACAAGTCCTTGGCAAAGGTACTGTCTGGGTAGGCCAGGAATGCAGAGACCGGGTCCTGCAGCAGGATCATGTCGGCGGGCGGCTCTAGCGTGAACAGGTACATGGTAATCATCCGGATGATATTGATGATGCAATATGTTGTCATAGCGGTTAGCACAACGTATGGCGACATGAAGTACATGGCAAAGGTCTGTACGATGGCGATGGTGAGAATCGCAAAAACAGCCGACGACCAGTCCATCGGTGTGAAGAAGTTAAGAACGGGGTCGTTCAGAAGTATTCCGGCTTTGGGCCCAATGACCTCGCCATAGTAGCTCGGCATATAAAGGATCATCATCAGGAGTGTACTTACGCAAAATGCCAGAATCCAACGGCCTCGAATGCTTGCTGTGATATCTGGCCATGCCATGATCTAGTTGACAAGAATCAGGTAGTAGTTCTTTTTGCCTTTCTGCACAAGGAGATACCGGTTGAGCAGCAGCGTAAACGCCGGCCTTTGTTGAGGGTCTTCCACCTTGACGCGGTTGATGCTCACTCCTCCACCAAGAATCATCCGCCGTGCTTCACCTTTTGAAGGAAAAATCATCCCGCGTGTTATTTCCGACAACAAGTCCGTAACGGAAGCGGCGTTTTGCAACGCAGCCTTGTCAACATGCACCATGGGAACACCTTCCATGACGGCAAGGAGGGTCTGTTCGTCCAGCCGCTGAAGGTCTTCGGTGACCGAGTTTCCAAAAAGGATTTGGGAAGCACTCTGTGCCGATTCAAAGGCGGCTGCTGAGTGCACACGACCCATCAATTGCCGCGCAAGTTCAAGCTGCAGTTTGCGCTGGTGTGGCGCCGTGCCATGCTCCGCCACGAGCGCTTCGACGGCTTCCCGGGGCATGTCGGTAAAGATTCGGATGTAGGACGACGCGTCCTCATCCGAGGCATTCATCCAATACTGATAGAAATGATAGGGTGATGTCTTCTGGGCGTCGAGCCAGACATTTCCTTGTTCAGTTTTCCCAAACTTGGTACCGTCAGCCTTTTTGATGAGTGGGGTGGTTAGCGCAAACGCTTCACCGCCGTCCTTTCTCCGTATCAATTCTGTGCCGGTGACAATGTTTCCCCACTGATCGGAACCTCCCATCTGGATCCTGCAATTCTTATGCTTATAGAGCCAATAGAAGTCATAGCCCTGAACCAGCTGATAGGTAAATTCGGTGAATGAGAGTCCGGATTCCAGGCGGGACTGCACCGAGTCCTTGGCCATCATGTAGTTCACGGTCATGTGCTTGCCCACTTCGCGGATAAAATCCAGGAACCGGAATTCCCGGAACCAGTCAATGTTATTCACCATTTCAGCCTGGCCCGGACCGGGTGAGAAATCAAGGAATCGCTCCAGTTGTTTTCTGACACTGGCCTCGTTGTGACGGAGTACGTCCTCCGACAACAGGTTCCGCTCGGCCGATTTACCAGAAGGATCACCGACCATCCCGGTAGCGCCGCCTACCAAGGCCAGCGGCTTGTGACCGCATCGCTGAAAGTGAACCAAGGTCATGATTTGTACCAGGTTGCCGATATGCAGTGAATCGGCCGTTGGATCAAACCCAATGTATCCGGTCGTGCAGCCCTTTTGAAGAAAGGCTTCAGTCCCGGGCATTACATCGTGGACCATGCCTCGCCAGGTAAGCTCCTGAACAAAATTGTGCGTCATGGGATTGGACATGTCAATTAGAAGGCAAATATAAAAAGTGATTATTCATTAATCAGTAATTCTATTGGCGTACGAGCTAATATCTGCTACTTTGGCCTCAAACAAGAATTTATGAAGCAACCGGAGTCGTTGGAGTTGGTGGCCCGTTTCCACAGGACCTTTAAGCACCCGGTCCTTGCCGCACCGGAGATCCCAGATGAGAGGCGGTGCCGCCTTCGTGTAGAGCTGCTCTCGGAAGAGTTGAAAGAACTGGAAACCGCCATCCAGGATAAGGACATCGTCGAAGTGGCGGATGCCCTGTGCGATCTTCAGTACGTGCTTTCCGGGGCGATTCTGGAATTCGGCTTAGGTGACAAATTCAAGGCCTTGTTTGAAGAGGTCCAGCGGTCGAATATGAGCAAGGCCTGCGGATCAGAGATGGAAGCTCAGGACACAGTGCGTTTTTACAAGGAAAAAGACAATACGGAATGCTACTACCACCGGGAAGGGGACAAATGGCTGGTTTACCGGAAAGCCGACAACAAGACCATTAAATCCACCGGGTATTCACCGGCCGATCTGGCCTCAATCTTGAAGGCTTGATATACTAAAAGTGGCTTCTAGTCGTTTTTTATACGTATTTTTGCCAAGTATTTCAAAAAAGCATCGACTAAACTATGATTGACCAAAGTCCCTTCCTTCAAGCATGGTACACTTCCATGATTGTAGGTGGAATTCTCTTCTGTACACTGGGTGTTCTCATTTACCTACTGCACAATCTTCGCGTCGCTTTAATCAAAGATTTCAAGACCAAGTATGACTTCATCAACAGGAACGAAGTACCGTGGTACAAGTGGACGTACTACTGCTTCGGGATTGGCGTCGGATTTTTCATTAACCTCTACGGGGCTGATTCCAAAGTCCTTAACACGGTGGGGGTCTGGTTCTTTGTTCGGATTTTCTTCGGTATGGCCGGAGCCACACTGGTCGCATATGTATCGAAACTGATTCTTCAATACTATTATCCGACCAAGCTAAATACCAAGTTGAAGAAGTGGCGATACATGCCGCGGGTGAACCCGAAGACAGGCCATCGCATGAGGCTACTCACGGAAGAAGAAGAGGATGTGCACCTCGACGCAGGGAGTCAGGCGGAAGAGGATGTCTTTTCCATCGACTACGATGTCTGGATCGATGAGAAATCGGGCGATATTCAAATAGAGAAGTACCAGGGCCACCTCACCGCGCTGAAATGTAACAATTGCGGGTTCTTTACCATGAAAGTGAAGAATGAGGAAATTTCCGATCGGTACGAGGATGGAGCTCCCAAGGAGATGATCAAGCACTATAAGTGCGAGTACTGCAAGAATGTGCGCGCTACCGCGTTCGTCATTTCAAGAAAGGAAGGCGAGGACTATAAGGAATTGCGATCGACTATGAAACGCAACACGAAAAATATTGACCTGGTCAAGATTGAGATTCGGTCGGTACTTTCCGGGAAGCGCTTTTACGAGTTTTCTTCTTTGGAACAGGCCCAGAAGTTTCTCGAGGAGTTTGATCTTGATAAGGCTGCAAACCAGTAGGATCCCGGCAGCCCGGTTCGCCGTTTAAACAAGAAGTAACCACACATGACACGATGAGACTCACTTTTATTTTTTTGGTTTTCGTGCTGTCCGGAGTTTTAGGCTTCGCAGCTCCTGGCGATACCACGCAGCTGCAATCGCGGCCAGTCTTTGGAAAAGAGGCCCAAGCTATAGCCTACCTGCTTGATAATCATCACTTTAGGAAGACTAAATTTGGAGACTCGCTGTCGTCCGTCATCTTGGATACGTATTTCTCCGAACTCGATAACAGCCGAATCTACTTCCTTGCGGGCGACCTACGGGCGTTTGAAATTTACCGGTTTACGCTGGATGACAAGACGCGGAAAGAAGACGTAACACCGGCGTTTGAAATTTACCATATTTTTCAGAGGCGCTACCGGACGCGCCTCAACCATGTATTGAATTTCCTTGTCAGCAAGGAATTTGATTACACCCAGGATGAGTACTACGAATCGGACCGCAGCAAAGCGCCCTGGGCTAACACCACGGAGGAACTCGATGAAATCTGGAGGGGAATTATCAAAGGCCAGTCATTGGGGCTCAAACTAACGGGAAAGACCCAGCCGGAGATCGTCGACATCATGAAGAAACGCTATGAGCGGCTGTTGAAATCCTTTGAGCAGATCAACAGCGAAGATGTATTCAGCATTTATATGAATTGCATTACGGAATCGTATGACCCGCACACGAGCTACTTATCCCCCAAAGCAACGGATCTGTTTAAACAGTCGATGAGTCTTTCACTCGAAGGGATCGGCGCGCGCCTCCAGACGGACAACGAGTACACAAAGGTTGTCGAAATCATTCCCGGGGGCCCCGCTGAAAAATCAAAAAAGCTTCACCCCAACGATCTTATAAGCGGCGTCGGGCAGGGTGCGGAAGGAGAAATGGTCGATGTGGTGGGGTGGCGTATTGATGAAGTCGTGAAACTGATCAAGGGTCCCAAGGGCACCGATGTGCGACTACAGATACTGCCGGCGCAAACAGGCGTTAGCGGAGCACCTGTGGTAATTCACTTTATTCGTGATAAAGTAAAACTTGAAGATCAGGCCGCTAAAAAGCAGTTAATCAACTATTCAGTGGGGGGGCGTAAACTAAAACTTGGAGTGATAGTACTTCCCAGTTTCTACATGGACTTTGCTGCCTATCAGAAAGGGGACCCAAATTACAGAAGTACAACACGCGACGTCAGGAAGTTGATCATGGAACTAAAGGCGGAACGTGTGGATGGCATCGTCATGGATCTTCGCAACAACGGAGGCGGATCACTGCCAGAAGCGATCGATTTGACAGGCCTGTTCATCAAGGAAGGTCCTGTGGTTCAGGTCCGTGACCGTGTCAACCGGGTTGAGGTAGGTATGGATTCGGACCGGGAAGTGGTTTATGACGGTCCGTTTGTGGTGCTTACCAACCGGTTTAGCGCCTCAGCTTCGGAAATATTTGCTGGCGCCATCCAGGATTACAACCGTGGGGTTATCGTGGGGGAGTCCACATTTGGCAAAGGCACCGTGCAAGTGATTATCAACCTGGAGGGGAGGATCCGCGACCCGGACAAAGTGGGGCAGCTCAACCTAACTACCCAGAAATTTTACCGCGTCACCGGAAGCAGTACGCAAAACAAGGGTGTGACGCCGGATATCCAGTTGCCTTCTGCCCTCGATCCCCAGCAGTTTGGAGAAAGCTCGCGACCCAGCGCCCTGCCCTGGGATGTGATAAAGAAAGCAGAATTCCAAAAGGCTGCCAACGTGAATGAGAAATTGGTTGCAAGTCTTACGCGCGACTATCAGGAGCGGCTGAAGTTTGACGTAACCCTGAAGAAGTATGCCGATAATATAGCGGATGCCAGAAAGAACCTGGGCCAGACCCGCGTATCCCTCAACGAGGCACAGCGGAGGAAGGACATGGAGGAGGCAAGCAAGAATAGTACATCGGCTACGCTCGACACAAAAGTAAACAAGGAAGGGCTGGAGCCTGAAGACCTCTCCACGCTGAAAGACGAGCCGTTGCGGGAAGGGCTGCTGATCCTGTCAGACATCCTGACCAAACATATCGGTTAGCGCTTGACCGGCAAAGACGTTAGCGTATATCCCTTATCTTTCAGCATCTTCAGTATTCCTTTCTCACCTTCCAGGTGGGTAACGCCTACGGCGATGAAGGCCGGCTTTTCATGAATCATCTTTTCAATCTTGGGGAACCACTCCAGGTTGCGGACCGTATAGAAATCGTTGATAAAGACTGCATTGTTTTCAGTCGGATGAAGTGAGTATTCAAAGACCTTTTCGAGGTCACCCTGAACATAGGCGGCTTCCAGCTTCAGGTACTCTGATTTCTGTGTTTCAAAGTTTTCCACGCTGTGAATCAGGGCTAATTCCTGGTCCTTGAGGGGGAACGCCTGAAGGGCTTTGGCTTCCCGTTCAATAGATTCCAGGCTGTATGCCTTCAACTTGTAGTCCTTGGCCATCTTCAACAGTTCGATATCATAGTATTTCACCTTTTCGCCCAGTGACATCCGGGTCATGTTCATGGACAAGGCGAGTGGAATCAGGTGTCCAAGCTCTTTCTCGAACTTGCTCTTGGGTATTTGGAACTCGCTGGCAAAGAAGCGCAGCACTTTATTATAGTCCTCCGGTGAAAGTTCGGTAGCGAGCGATTTACCTTTCGGATAGTGAACGGCCTTGTTGAGCTCCATTTGCGATTTATGATCAACCTGGTCTTCGATCGCAAAGGTCTTGCAGGTTGCCATGCTGGAGGCAACCTCCTTGGGGAGATAGAACTCCTTTTCGCCGATAAACTTAAGCGTTCCCATGATGTAGGAAGGGGTGGCCATGTCGTTCCGCGTGATTTCCCAGAGTACCGAACTCTGTGAATGAGCGATCAGACCGGCAAATAGGAAGAACGTGAGAAAAAGAAGTTTTTTCATTGAGAAAGGGGTTGTGTAACAAAGAAATAATAATTCGCGGTCAAATGGAAGGACGAAGGCTAAATCCGTGGAAGAAAGATGTTGCGGATTGATGAACCGTAACAGCATTTTTATCTATTTTACCTCGGAATTGTGAGACCTGACAAGGCATGAGTGAGGAACTACTAAAGGCCATCATCCAGCTGTTCGCTATTGTTGCCAAAGAGCGCATCACGGACGATGAGCGTACAAACATCAAGGACTTCCTGTCGCTTCACCTGAACCAGGAAGGCACACGGTACTACCTGAATCTTTTTGATGAGTTTCTCAAAGCGAACCGCAAGACGGGAGGCGCTGACTTGTCCAACGTAGACGACGAGACCCTGCAGTTTGTGGACGACTGGGCCCACATCATGCAGATTTCGAAGAAAGTCAACCAGGCGCTGACCATGCAGCAGAAAGCGGTTATAGTCATCAAGATCATCGAGTTGGTATTTGCCGACGGGCATATATCGGAGCGCCAGGAAAACCTGATCTTCTACATTGGGGAGGCCCTGAAGATACCCAAGAAGGATTTACAGTCGATGCGCACCTTTGTGGCCGGCCAGGATATCGATGAACTCAGCTCAAAGAACATTCTGGTTATTGATGAGGGATCAGACAATTCCAAGCACGCTGGACCGCGAATGATCGCCAAGAACCTTACCGGCCTCATTGCTGTGCTTCGCCTTTCAGAGATCGAAACATACTTTGTAAAGTACCTGGGTATCACCTCCCTGTATATCAACAGCCAGCCGTTCAAGAGCAGGAAAGTGGAAGTGTTCCCCACCGGGTCTACCTTCCGCGGAAGTAAAATCGATACAATCTACTACAGCGACATTGTTGGAAAATTTCTGCAGGAGGAGACAGATTCTCAAATCAGTTTTGTTGCTGAGCATATCTTCTACCATTTCAAAAGCGGAAGAGCCGGCCTTCAAAATGTGACCGTGTCTGAAAAAGGAGGGAAGCTGATTGGCCTGATGGGCGGAAGCGGATCGGGTAAGTCAACGATGTTGAATGTGCTTAATGGATCTGAAAAACCTTCGAGCGGCCGCGTGTACATCAACGGCATTGATATCCATGAGTCACCGAAGCTGGTGGAAGGAGTCGTTGGCTTTATCCCGCAGGATGATTTGCTGATGGAAGACCTGACGGTTTTCGAAAACCTCTACTATGCGGCCCGTCTGTGTTTTGGCAACCTCACGAAAGAGCAGACGGAAGCGCGGGTTGGTAAGGTTCTCAACAGCCTTGGCCTTTCCGAGATACGCAATCTTAAAGTGGGGTCGGTGCTTCAGAAGACGATCAGCGGCGGGCAGCGCAAGCGGGTGAATATCGGGCTGGAACTCCTCCGCGAACCCACCATTCTGTTTGTGGACGAGCCCACCTCGGGACTGTCCTCGCGCGATTCGGAAAACATCATGGATCTTCTCAAGGAACTGACCCTGCGTGGAAAGATGATATTCGTTGTGATCCATCAGCCCTCTTCCGACATCTACAAGATGTTTGATTCGCTCATCATTCTGGATGTGGGAGGTTTTCAGATTTACTACGGCAACCCGGTGGAAGCCGTGAACTACTTCCAGGAGATCATCAATGCTGCTTCGAAGACACCCGGGGCGTGCCCTGAATGCGGGAACATCAATCCTGAGCAGGTCTTCAACATCATTGAATCACGGGTGGTCAATGAATACGGACGCTTTACCAACATCCGGAAGATCTCCCCGGGACAATGGTATCAATACTTCAAGCAGCGAATAAAGGTACCCCGTATTGAAGAGGTGGACGCTGCACTCCCGGTGGTTCAGAAAATCCCTAGTTGGTTGAGCCAACTGGGTGTGTTCATCCAACGGGACCTTCTCTCCAAACTTGCCAACAAGCAATACCTCGTTGTGAACCTGTCGTTATCCCCCTTATTGGCCGTATTCATGGCGTATTTTGTGAGATATCGGGAGGGCTCCGACTATACGTTCTATGACAACGACAATATTCCCGTCTACTTTTTCATGAGTGTGGTCGTGGCTCTTTTCGTAGGTCTTATCGTCAGCGCGGAAGAAATATTCAAAGATCGAAAAATTCTTAAGCGGGAACAGTTTCTGCACCTGAGCAACGCGAGTTACCTGTTTTCCAAAATCACTATACTTTTTGGGATTTCCGCGATCCAAACCCTTACGTTTGTCCTGGTAGGAAATTTCATCCTTGAAATACCTTTATCCGAAATGCGGTATTGGTTGATTCTCTTCTCCTGTTCATGCTTTGCGAATGTGCTTGGATTGAATATCTCATCCGCGTTCGATTCCGCCGTGACCATCTACATTCTCATTCCCGTGTTGGTCATCCCCCAGTTGCTCATGAGCGGCGTGGTGATCAACTTTGACAAATTCAATCCGGATGTGAGCAGGCGCAACGTGGTTCCGCTAATGGGTCAAGTGATGACCTCACGCTGGGCATTTGAGGCGTTCATGGTTACTCAGTTTAAGGATAACCCATATGGGAAGTTGTTCTATCAGATTGAGCGAGCGAAAAATATTGCTTCTTATAAGCGAACGTATCTAATCGAGACATTGAATACGAAACTTGGGGAGGTGAATCGGGAATACGCACACTGGAGGAATCCAAACCACGTGGGTATTGCTAGCGCCCTCCAACTCCTCCGTAATGAAGTCGGATATGAAATGGCGCGAGTCAACCCACGCCGAATGGGGCTGGTCGATTCGCTGGTGGTGGGCCGGTTGGATTCTGCCATCATTCGAAAGACTTCTGAATTTCTGGCTGCACTCGATCGAATGTACCAGCAGCAGGAAGCCAAGGCTATTGACGATACCTTTCGGTTGAAATCTAAGTTGGCTGAAACGGCAGGATCGGCGCAGTTGGAACTGAAGTATGCGAACAATGCCGTGAAGACCTGGGTGGAGAACACGAATACGTTAACCCGAATCATTGAGTATGATGACCGACTGATACAGAAGGTCTATCCCATTTATTACTCAGATTACCGGCCGAGGCATTTTTTTGATTTCCAGGCTAATTTCTTTGTGCCAAAAAAACATTTCATGGGACGATACTTTGACACCATGTATTTTAACGTGGCGGTTATCTGGGTGATTTCACTGTTGCTGTTTGTTGCCCTTTACTTCAACTTGCTCAAGCGCCTGGTCTACCGGCTGGAGATGAGAATCAAATACCGAAAAAGAAAACTCGTTTAATTTTTAATCACAAATAAACTATTTCAACTATGAAGCAGAACATTAGGAGCGGCCTCTTTTTTCTATTGATAACTGCCTGGGCCATAGCGTCTTGCTCCGGTAAAAAGGAGAGCATGGAGCACGAGGGAGACTGGGCGGAAATGGATGCCTACCATATGATTATGGCCGAGTCGTTTCACCCGCTTAAAGATTCTTCCAACCTGGCACCGGCCAAAGCCAATGCGGAGCGCATGGCTGCAGAGGCCGAGAAATGGGCTGCCGCCGACCTCCCTGAAAAGGTGAGCGGCGACGAGATGAAAGCGATGATCGCCAGCCTCAAGGCTTCCTCCCGCGCATTTGCCGACCAGGTAGAAGCAGGGGTGGCGGACGAAGAACTGGGGATTGCACTCACGAAGTTGCACACCGAATTCCACCACATCATGGAAGCATGGGAAGGTGGTCACCAGCACCATTGATCCAACCATCAGCCTGCATCCCGTGCACGACCCGATGAAAGTGGGCTCCCAGTCGGAACCGAAGAGCAACCTGTGGTTTATCATCACTGCGTCGTCGGTAGGGACGCTGATCGAGTGGTATGACTTCTATATTTTCGGAAGTCTTGCAACCATTCTGGCAGAGCAATTTTTCCCGCAGACAAACCCTACCATCGGGTTGCTGTCTACCCTGGCGACGTTTGCTGTGGGATTTATCGTTCGGCCGTTTGGCGCCATTGTCTTTGGCCGTCTGGGTGATATGGTGGGACGGAAGTATACGTTCCTCGTTACACTGGTACTCATGGGCTGCTCCACGTTTGCGATTGGGCTCGTGCCCGGATATCAAACCATCGGTATCGCTGCGCCCATCCTGGTGCTTCTCCTTCGGATCATCCAGGGGCTGGCCCTCGGGGGGGAATACGGCGGCGCCGCGACGTATGTGGCGGAACATGCTCCGGAAGGAAAGCGTGGCTTTTATACCAGTTTCATCCAGACCACAGCCACGCTGGGCCTCTTCGTATCCCTCGGGGTGATCCTGGCCGTCCGCGAAACGATCGGCGTTTCTGAATTTGCGTCGTGGGGATGGCGGATTCCCTTTTTGCTTTCGGCAGTTCTGGTGGGAATCTCCATATATATCCGGCTGCGCATGCAGGAATCTCCATTGTATTCCAAGATCAAGCGGGAAGGGAAGACATCAAAGAATCCAATCAAAGAGAGCTTCGGGAAGAAAGAGAACCTGAAACTGGTGTTGATTGCTTTATTTGGTGCCACCGCCGGGCAAGGAGTGGTTTGGTACACAGGGCAATTCTACGCGCTTACGTTCATCCAGAAGACGTGCAACCTGGAATTTGTTCAGTCGTACAGCGTCATCGCCATCGCGCTGGTTCTGGCCACACCGCTTTTCATCTTCTTTGGTAAATTGTCTGACACGCTTGGGCGGAAATACATCATGATGGGAGGGCTGCTCCTGGCAGTCTTGTGCTACCGGCCGATCTACCGGGCCATGTACGACCTGAGCGACATCACCCGCAAAGTTGAAATGCCCGATGGAAAGAACATCAGACGCGAAACATCTCCGGAGTCAGGAGTCGTAACCACGGTGGCAAGCCAACCGTATACCGACGGCACGCAAGTACTGGAAACCACTTCAATCAATCCAGATGGAAGTACGACCTATTCCAAACGCGAGGTGAAATTATCCGATCGCGGCTTTTGGATTATGGTCGGTCTAATCTTCATACAGGTATTTTTTGTCACGATGGTGTACGGGCCTATCGCCGCTTTCCTCGTGGAGTTGTTTCCAACACGGATCCGCTACACGTCCATGTCGTTGCCGTATCACATTGGAAACGGGGTCTTCGGCGGCCTGACGCCATTGATCGCTACCTGGATGTCGAGCAGCAGCGACCCGCTGGTAGGGTTGTGGTACCCGATCGTCACGGCCTCCGTGTGTTTTGTCATAGGTATGATTTTTCTTTCGAACAAAGCACCATCGATGGTCGATCAGTAGATGGCAAAGAAACAACAGCAGTGGGTCACTATCGGAAAGCGCAAGATTGAGCTCTCCAATCTGACGAAAGTGTTGTTCCCGGAAGACCACATCCTCAAAGCGGAGGTCATTGAATATTACCTGAAAATTGCACCCACGCTGCTCAACCATGTCAAGGGCAGGGCGCTTACGCTGATCCGCTTCCCCGACGGTATCCATGGGGAGATGTTTTACCAGAAAAGCCGACCGACCTGGGCGCCTGACTGGATTGAATTTGCCTCGCTGGGGAAAGGAGACAAGAAGGACTACATCATTGCCACGGAGCCCGCCTCGCTGGTGTGGCTGGCCAACCTGGCTTCCCTTGAATTGCACCAGTTGCATAGCCGAAAACCGCGGTTCGATTCACCGGACTACATGGTCTTTGACCTGGATCCTCCCGAGGGATATGATTTTACGAAAGTGATTCCGATTGCGGTCGACCTAAAGACGTACATCGAAGGGTTCGGCTATACGGCCTTTGTGAAGACCACGGGCGGAAAGGGAATCCATATTTGTTGTCCGCTGGAACCAACACGCGATTTTCATACCGTGTTTGAAGCAGCACAGGCCATCGCGCAACCCTTTGTGGATCGGTATCCAACAGCAACCACGCTGCACATAAAAAAAGAAGCAAGAAAGGGCCGGATCCTGATAGACATTTACCGCATACGGTCTGGACAAAGCATCGTCTCACCGTACAGTCTGCGGGGCAGGGTGGGAGCGCCGGTCTCCATGCCTCTCACCTGGGAAGAACTGGCTGCAGTGAAAAACCCAAAAGAATTCAACATTCGGAATGCGCTGGAAAAGGTTCTCCGTGACGGCGATGCCTGGGAAGGGATCGACGCGTTTGCCGTGGATCTGCATACACACCGAAAAAAATCTGTCGCCAAAGAACTTCCGCCGTCCCGGAAGCGGAAGACTCCCGCTCAATTGGAGTCGTACGAGAAGAAGCGGGATTTTAAGAAGACGAAAGAGCCCGAAGCACGTATCGTGGAAGGCGGGGGTAATAATTTTGTAGTACACCGGCATCATGCGTCACACCTTCACTACGATTTGCGGTTGGAGCAGGAGGGCGTATTGAAATCATGGGCCATTCCGCGGGGCCTTCCGCCGCATCCGGGAGTGAAGCGCCTGGCAGTCCAGACGGAAGATCACCCCATGAAATACCTGACCTTCAATGGCAAAATACCGAAGGGGCAATACGGCGGTGGTGATATGTGGATTTATGCGTTCGGAAAATACCAAATCACCAAAGACAAAAAAGACGGCTTCTATTTCCGCCTGAACAGCAAAGAGGTGAATGGCGAATACCGGATCTACAAAATCAAGGAAAAGGAGTGGCTCCTGGAGCGGGTGGATCAGCCGCAGATCAACTACCTCTCGGATACCATTGAATTCATGCTGTCGGACAGTGCAGATGCGGTGCCCGTGGGGGATGATTTTGTATATGAAGTAAAGTGGGACGGCATCCGGGCCATGATTGCACTCGAGGACGGACAGGTCCGGATCAGGAGCCGCAATCAGAATGACATCACTGCACAATTTCCGGAATTACATGTTGCAGACAAAGCCTTCCGCGCTAACTGCGGATTGTTTGACGCCGAGATTGTCTGCCTGGATAAGCAAGGCCGTCCGGATTTCAAGAAGGTTATTCACCGCTTGATGAACAAAGGAGAATCGAACATTCAAAAGATGACGAAGAGCAGCCCTGCTTTCTGCTATATTTTCGACTGCCTGTACCTGGATGGGAGAGCGCTCATCAATGAGCCCCTGATGAAACGGAAAGAGTGGCTTCGAGATGCCGTGCGGAATGACACGGCTTACCGGGTGAGTGAATCGGTGGAAGACGGGGTTTCACTTTTCGAAGCGGCACGCGAGCATGCCCTGGAGGGGATCATGGCCAAGCGCAAGGATGGGAAGTACATTCCGGGGAGGCGCAGTGATTTTTGGACTAAAATCAAAGTGCGAAGGACTTCGGAATGCCTCATCATCGGGTATACGGCTGGCAAGGGAAATCGCGCAAAGACATTTGGGGCCCTTCAGATCGCAGAAATGGTTCAGGACAAACTTCACTACCGCGGAAAAGTGGGTACCGGTTTCGATGACGCCACGGCAAAAGAACTCTTTGATGAAATCAAATCTGCCAAGAAAGGTAAACAGCCTGATCTGGAGGGGGGCAAGGTGGTTGATGAGAAGGCAACGGTGTGGGTGGACACCGGGCTGACGGCAGAAATCAGTTTTGCGCAGCTTACCCGTGACAAGATGTACCGGGAACCGGTGTTTGTAAGGCTGCGACCAGACCTGTAAAGAATTTCAATAATAACTTTATATATTTTAGGTAACTAATTGTATATCAGTTATTTAAATATTTAAAGTGAAGTAGTGATTACAGTGAAAATACGATGACTCTACTTGCAGATCTTCTCTGCCACTTTAGTGGATTCTTTGATTCCGAGTCTGGCGGAGACCTTGAGGTCGTCGCACGCCTCCTTCAGCTTTCCTTCGTGTTGGAATCCAATGGCCCGGTTGTGGTACGCCAGTCCGTATTCACTGTCCATGGACAAGGCGATCGTATAATCTTCAATGGCTTCGGTCCACCGATTGAGTCGGGACATCATGTTGCCGCGGCTTACCCATGCTTTCGCATTCTTTTCGTTCAGACCGATCGCTTTGGAGAAATCCGCCAAGGCGCCGTCATAATCTTTCAATTTTTCTTTGACCAGTCCGCGGTTGAGGTAGTTCTCGTCTCCCCCTGGCTCCAGGCGCACCACCTCGTTGTAGTCTTCAAGCGCTCCCTTCAGGTCGTTTTGCTGCAGCCTCTGGTACCCTCTTTCGGCGCGGGGATAGGGGAGCTTTGCGTTCTTTTCAATGGATTCACTTAGTAGTTTTTCAGCATTTTCAGTGTCCCCGGAAAGTGATTTAACGACAGCCAAATTGTGGAGGGCCACGCTGTTCTGAGGGTCGAGTACAAGTGCCTGTTCATAGTCGGCGGTAGCCCCCGACTTATCGCCGCGGTGCATCCTCGCTATTCCCCGGTTGACCCAGTGATTCCCGGTTTTAGGTGCTAATTGGATGGCGGAGTCGAGCCAGGCAATGGCAATCGGATAGCGCTTGAGTTCGGTCTCAATGATGCCGAGGAAATTGTACAACTGGTCCTTGCTATTGCTTGGCGCCGTGAGGATTTTCATGGTGCCGTCTGTGTGCTTCTCTTGTCGGTAATAAACGGTTTGGGTTTCTCCGGGAGGCATGGTGAGCAACCTGAGAAAGTCCTGGCGGGCGGGTAGAAAGTGTTTGGCATCCATGCGGAGCATGGCGCGGTTAAACAGCGCGTCGGCGTCATTGGGCTTGAGGTCGACATAGATGTTAAAATCGGTGAGGGCTTTAGCAGCTTCGCCGAGGTGTTCACGGGCAATTCCGCGCGAGCGGTATGCCTCTGCGAACCGGGGTTCGAGCCGTAAACATTCATTGTAATGCGCCTGGGCCCTGAAATACTCCTTGGCGGCAAGTGCGGCTTCCCCTTTTTCAAAAAGTGCGGCAGCTCGCTCCTTGTTGGAGTTCTGAGCCATGATACACGTACTGAAGGATAGGATCAGGACGATGAGCAAGTACATTTTTCCAGGCGCGTAGCACATCTGGTAAAGTTCGCACATCGCAACAACTTTTGTCACAACATCCAGGTCAAAAACAGGTCGTTGAAAAGGTTTCCCGGATGAAAAGGAACAATTTTTTGGATTACAGGCCTCACGACCTATCTTTGCAGCCTTGTTTTAAGGACCGGTAGTTCAGCTGGTTAGAATGCCTGCCTGTCACGCAGGAGGTCGCGGGTTCGAATCCCGTCCGGTCCGCCAAAAAAGAAGCCCTTCATGGGCTTTTCTTGTTAGAGGGGTCTACATCGCCTTTGGTGCAAGCATCGTCTGTTGGCGCCGGAAGACCCACGGCGGCATGGGGTTCTCTTCACTCCACAGGCCAATGCCCTGTTTGCGCGCACTTTCCTTTACGGATTCAAAATCGGCGATCGTTTCTGTCGTCCAGGCAAGTCCCTGGCGTATCAATTCACGTCGGGGATCAGGTTTCCCTGCAACCTGAAGTTCCCCGAGAGGATTGCCCTTCCGGTCTTTACCATGAATAATCAGCGTGATTTCCTTCTCGTAGACAAGTTTTTGCAACAATGCCTTGGCGGGTTCCGAAAAATTTTGGCCCGAATCCGGGCTGTCGATTCCATGAAGGAGAATGCGGCGCCGCTCGCCTTCCGTAGTCAGAACTTCTACGGTATTACCATCGAGCACCGAAACTACTTTTCCCTTGATTTCATCAACTGAAAAGCTGCACATGATCCCCGCACCAATCGCCAGCAAAAGCACCTTGAATTTCATTATCTTCCTCTTTGTCGATGAATACAACAAACATCGAAAATGGAAGCGGGCTAACCGTAGGAATTACGGATCATCCCATTCATGTGTAAGGTTTAGGCTGGAATTCAAATGACAATTTGCGGGCGTTGCAGGCAAGGCTTCCAGTATGCTGGTATGGGCCAGGAATGTCCACCTATTGAATTAGTAACATTTTGATAATACATGAAACAGTAAAAGCAATCCGCGAACGAACACCTTCGCAGAAATCTTAGACCCATATGAATCGCCCTTACTACCTGTTGCTGGTTTCGGGGTTACTTACTACGGTGCCAAAAACACCATTATTTGGGCAGGAAAATGATTCTGTCAGGCTCCAGGCAATGGAAGTAGCAAAAAGTGTAGAAGCCATCAAGAAACTCAAGGTAACCGGATGGGTGCAGGCCCAATATCAGGTTGCCGAATCAAATGGAGCTGATAACCTGGATGGAGGAGCTTTTGGCCCCAACTCCAACAATCGCTTTATGATACGTCGTGGACGGGTGAAGTTCACGTATACCCAGAAGCTGAGTCAATTTGTCTTACAGATCAATGGAACGGAGCGCGGGCTAAACCTGGTTGAAGCATTTGCAAAGGTTACAGCTCCATGGGCTAATTCTATTTCGCTAACGGCGGGCGTGATGAACCGGCCGTTTGGGTTTGAAATAGATCAATCTTCTTCGGTTCGGGAATCACCCGAACGATCCCGATACACCCAAATCCTTATGCCCAATGAGCGGGATCTGGGTGCCAAGATTACCTATGAGGTGGGAAAAAATCATCCACTCCATGGGCTGAGGATGGATGCCGGATTTTATAACGGCCAGGGAATAGCGGTGCCAGGCACTTCCTCGCAGACAGGCTCTTTTGTCAACGATGGTGTCAATGAATTTGATTTTGCCAAGGATTTCATTGGGAGGTTGTCTTACTACAAAACTAGCCCTGACAAACCTATTAGATATGGTTTGGGAGTTTCCCATTACAATGGAGGTGTGTTGAATCAAAGCAATGTGTATTGCGATCATTTGGATAACGGTCCAAATGGACTGGTGTTTGCAGCCGCAGATACCTTGCACGGCCAATCATTCAAGAATACAGCGGCCCCCAGGATGTATCTTGGATCGGAGTTCTTTCTAAGTGCCAAATCATCTCTCGGAACCACGACTGTTCGCGGTGAATATATTTCCGGGACTCAACCTGGCACAGTGGACGGCTCCCGGAGTCCATCATCCCTTCCTGCCCAAAAGGTGACTTATCTCAGACACTTTGATGGGGCCTATGTCTACTTCATCCAGCGCCTTGGACAATCAAAACACGAATTGGTGATGAAGTACGAGTGGTACGACCCGAACACACGTGTATCCGCAGGTGATTTGAATGGACTGAACGGGATGACCCGGGCAGAAATCAAGTTTACAGCATTTGGGCTTGGGTACAACTATTATCACGATGAAAATGTAAAATTCATGGTTTACTACAACGTTGTATCCAACGAGAAAACTCAAATCCCAGGATATTTTACCGACCTGAAAGACAACATCCTGACGGTGCGCATGCAGTACAGGTTTTGAGCTACATATTTCGCCTCCCAGTTCGCAGCACCCGCTTCAGTCATGCTTCTGACTGCTTCCGACGGTTTGTCAAAGTAAATCCTTGGAGATATTTGATCGTGTGCTTTCGAACAACCATCATGATGTAGGATTCTTTTTCCTCCTAAGCGTGGGCGGCGAAAATCCGAAGTAGACCGACCAGTCCGCGTATGAATACGTCGAGGGCTGAATGTTTAGCCTTGTCCCAATCACGGCATTACTTTTCCCTATAAAAAGGAGGTGGTAGTCAATCAGAAATCCAAATCGAAGGGATTCGCCCGGAACAGCTGCCGGCAGCGGCGGCACATCGGACTTCAGCGTCGTGCTGGTGACATACCCGATGCTACCGCCAATCCCGATGTTTGAAGCCACGTGGTCGCTCACTTCCCACGACAGTGGAACAATCAACGCCAGCTCCACCGATCGGGTCGTCAGGGTAGCTGTTTGATTCAGCGCATTTACGGTAAACAACCCGGAGCGAAATCCATAGTTTAACTCCGCCCGCAGGTAGTGAAAAGCAATCAGCGATTCATTCCTGGGATTGATATTAAAATAGTGGTACACACCAGCCGATGCAGAAATGTAACCCGGCGGGTTGGCAGCCGCCGGATCATTGGACGCATTGCTGCGCCCGGTGTTCAACGTCATTCCCGAAATTTTTTTGCTGAAATCAAATTGAGCAAAAGTGAGGAGCGGGCAAAGGGTCATCAATAGGACAATGATTTTGATTGATTTGATTGAGTCCATGGGTATTTCAGTTGTTGGTTAATCGATGTTTGGGGTTGAAGAGAACAGACCAAGTTGAGCCCCGAGATAAACGCCTTGGGAAATGCAGTCCCAGTTGCAGGAATTCATCAACAGGCAGCAGTCTACGGCGGCAATTGCCCCTCCCACTACCGCACCGACAAGCACCGGTTGAAGGAATATCCACACTACCGCCAGCACGACAGCTGTCTTTTGGAACAGGGGTTCGCCGGATGAGAAGTCGGCGAGCGTGCCGGAAGGACTCTGGATGTTGTGGTTGAAAATACTGTTGACCGATAGAATCAGACCCTTGTCGCTCTCCGGCAAGTCTGAATTGATTACTTCATATTCCACGGTTGTATTGATGGCCTTCAGTTCCTTGACATCCCGGGCTGTAGAGATCTGGTCTATAAGGATTTCCAGGACTTCTTTCTGCGAGTCGGTGACGCCGTCGATGTCGAGGATTTTCGAGTACATCCCTGTATCGTTCATGAAATCCCTTGGGTAATCGTTCATCTTCTCATTGATGCGTTCCGCCAACGAGGCGTCAAATGCTGTCCCGTTTTCACGATGTATTCCTTCCATTTCTGACAGGATGGAAGCAAGGGCCTTCGGATCCTGGATACCCAACGTAGGTTCATCGGAGGATGTGACAAATGAAAAGATCCCGGCGGCGTGTGTACGGATTGGGGCACGTTTGATGCTCGCAATTGGATAGGAGGGACCTCCCTTCCGATGGATGTTCTTTCGAAATTCCAGGACGTCCTTACCAATCTGGTCGTAGTGGTTTACGAGCGCATGCGTGGTTAAAAGATCCCGGGTCTTCATGCGGTCTTTGAGCCTGCTGACCAGATCCTGTTTTTTAAGATCCCGCTCTTCAAATTTAGTGCAGCCTGGCATCAGCATAAAACTGCAGAACGCGACGATGATGGCGACCTTGGTTGTTTTCATAATAATTGGTGTTTGGTTTTACAATAGGTGATCGGGGATTTTCCCCGACTTGTTTGTAAAACTTGCTAAGAAAGATTTGCCGTCGAAGCCGGAGGCTGTACGGTTTTCCAGAATAGATTATCTGGTATTGGAAATCATTGTTGAATGAGACTTGCTGTGCCGGACGGTTCCAAGGGACTATGAATTACTCCCGTACTTTTCCGGTAAACACGCTGGCCTTGGCGTTGTACGGATTTCCAGATCCGCGGCGGAACGACACCACTTGTCCGGTATGCCACAGCGCATCGGCGATCGGTCCGTTCAACGCATTCCAGAACGGGTATTCAGTAGTGCCGCGATCATTCTTGAAGATGACTTTGAATTCATTCAAATCCTCGTCGGTGCTCTTCTTGAGTATCTCGCTTGCAACCTGAATGTTTTCCAGCGTCTTGCGACGCATTTCTTCAAAAGAAAGTACGGGTGGATTTGGGTTGCTGATGTTGGGAAGCTTTTTGGTTGCATTCGCCAGCGTGCGCGTCAGGTCGTAGATGTGCGTAATGGTCTCAAGTGTTGTCCGGCCGTCTTTGTTGGGCTGGAATGTCAAATCCTCAGGCCGGAGCCCTTCTGTAGCCCAGTAGTACCTGAACCCCAACCCGTCAACGATACGCGCTGCTACTGTTGCACCGCTGTACTTCTCAGGATATGCAGGAATCTCGCGATACGGGAGATCCGGCTGTCCCTGCATAGGCATGGATGCTGCGATCATGAGAAGAAGGAGTAGGGTTTTCATAAATCCGGTTTTAGGTATATCAAATGTAATACGATCAGCCAAGTTACAGGCTTAAAAGAGGATGGCCCAAGCTTGAACTCAAATCTCCCTGCTATTGAAATTTCTTGTAATTTTGAGCATTCTATTAACCGAATACGAATGAACCTTCTTGATTTTGAAAAGCCGATAGCCGAACTGGAGGCCAAGTTGCAGGATATGAAGCAGCTTGCCGATGACAGCGACGAAAGTGTTAACAAGGCTATTGCTGCCCTTGAGAAGAAGATCAAGGCCCTCAAGATTGAGACGTTTGAAAACCTGACGGGATGGCAACGCGTGCAATTGTCACGTCACCCGGACCGGCCATACACGCTCGATTATATTTATGAAATCACCACGGATTTCATTGAGATGCACGGCGACCGGAATGTGGGCGACGACAAGGCGATGGTAGGTGGACTCGGGAGCATCGACGGCCAGAGCTTTATGTTGATCGGCCAGCAGAAAGGACGCAACACCAAGCAGCGACAGATGCGCAATTTTGGTATGGCCAATCCGGAAGGATACCGCAAGGCGCTTCGGCTGATGAAGCTTGCTGAAAAATTTAATAAGCCCATCGTAACGTTTATCGATACACCCGGTGCTTTTCCGGGTCTTGAAGCAGAAGAACGGGGTCAGGGTGAGGCGATCGCGCGCAACCTCAAGGAGATGTTTATGCTGAAGGTGCCGGTGATATGCATTGTTATTGGGGAAGGCGCCTCCGGCGGAGCGCTGGGTATCGCCATTGGCGACAAGGTCTTCATGCTTGAGAACACATGGTACTCGGTGATTTCACCGGAATCCTGCTCCTCCATCTTGTGGAGAAGCTGGGATTATAAAGAGCAGGCGGCGTCGGTACTCAAACTCACCGGCAAGGATATGAAGGAGCTCGGACTCATCGACGGCATCATTAAGGAGCCCCTGGGTGGCGCGCATACTGACATCCTGTGGATGTCAGGAGAGGTGAAACGAACCATCCTGGAAACCTTCCGCGCACTTTCTGCGCTATCCCCCCAGGATCGTATTAACCAGCGCATCGAAAAATTCAGCGCCATGGGTGTCGTAAAAGAATAATAGACAGGCAGGTACCGTTTGCGCTGATTTTTTTGCATGTTACCGATAACTGATTGGCGGTCGCTGGTTGTAAATCGAAATGAAGCTACATACTATAAATACAGGATTTTTTAAGCTGGATGGGGGAGCCATGTTCGGAGTAGTTCCGAAATCACTTTGGCAGAAACTAAACCCTCCCGACGCCAACAACCTCTGCACCTGGGCCATGCGCTGCCTGCTCGTCGAGGATGGTGACACCCTGATCCTGATTGACAACGGAATCGGCGACAAGCAGGATCCCAAATTCCTGAGTCATTATTACCTGCACGGCGATGACAGCTTGCTTAAGTCGATCAAGACGGCAGGCTTCTCACCCTCCCATGTGACGGATATGTTTCTCACGCACCTTCACTTTGATCATTGCGGAGGCGGCGTCAAATCGGTTGAGGGAAAACACGAACTTACTTTTCCCAAGGCGACGTATTGGTCCAACGAAGAACACTGGAAATGGGCCACCGAACCCAACGCGCGGGAGAAGGCCAGCTTCCTCAAAGAAAATATCCTTCCCATGCAGGCCAGCGGGCAGTTGAAAATGACGGAAAGAACGAAGGCATCACCTTTGCGGCAGTTTGAAATCGAATATGTTTCCGGGCACACCGATAAGATGATGATCCCGATGATTCCGTACAAGGGCACCACCCTTTGTTATATGGCCGACCTCATCCCGTCTACCGGGCACGTTCCCATACCGTACGTGATGGGCTACGACACCCGGCCGCTGCTCACGATTGAGGAAAAGGAGAAATTTCTTCAGACCGCTGCCGACAAGAACTACGTTCTATTTTTTGAACACGACCCTGTACACGAATGTTGTACCGTAAAGCACACGGAAAAAGGAGTGCGCGTGGACAGGACTTTTTCGTTATCCGAATGGTGAAAGGCTATGGGTGAAATTGGATTGGTACTTTCCGGGGGCGGAGCGCGGGGTGCTGCCCATATCGGAGTGATCAAGGCGCTCGAAGAATTCGGCGTGGTCATCTCGCGTGTTTCGGGCACGAGTGCCGGGTCCATCGTCGGGGCGTTGTATGCAACAGGTCATTCATCAAAAGAGATTCTGGAGATCGTCACCCAGGTCACGATCTACAATTCCGTTCGGCCGGCGTGGGCGCGCAGCGGGCTTCTCCGCATGGACGGCCTGAAAGAGTTATTGAGCAAACATGTTCCCGGAGATTTCGGACAGCTGAAGAAACCGATGACCATCGCAGCCACTGAAATCACCCGTGGCGAGGTGAGGTATTTTGAACAAGGCGATCTGATTCCTGCCATTCTCGCCTCCTGCAGCATACCGGCAATCTTCAGCCCGCTGCAGCTCGACGGTTTCATGTATGTGGACGGCGGCCTGCTTGACAACCTCCCCGTGCGGCCCATCCGCGAGAAATGTGATTTCATCATCGGCTCCCACTGCAATCAGGTAAGCCAGTCGTTTGACCCTGCCAACCTTAAAGTAGTGATTGAGCGGAGCCTGCTGATGGCCATCGGCGCCAACACGATGGTGAGCAAGAATTTGTGCGATTTGGTGATCGAACCGCCCGGGCTGGACAAATACAGCAGCTTTGATATTGGGAAAGCCAAAGAGATTTTTGACCTTGGATACAAATTCACCAAAGAGAATTTCAGCAAGGCTAACTTTGAAAAGATTCTGGGCTAATGGATAGCATACTCACGGTTCAAGAGGAGATTCTTCAGGGAATTCCCAGCGAATTGCCTCCGGTGAAACCGTATGATGAGGCTGTCAGCCATGCTCCGAAACGGAAGGACATCCTTTCCACTGAAGAAAAGAAACTCGCACTTCGCAATGCCCTCCGGTACTTCCATCCGCGGCATCATGCCTTCCTGGGACCCGAATTCTATGAAGAGCTTATAACGTTTGGCCGCATCTATATGCACCGGTTCAGACCGGATTATCCGATGCATGCCCGGCCCATCTATGAATACCCCCACCGCTCGCTCCAGGCTGCTGCCATTATGCTGATGATCCAGAACAACCTGGATCCCACCGTCGCACAACATCCCCACGAGTTGATAACCTACGGTGGCAATGGGGCGGTATTCCAGAACTGGGCGCAGTATCTGCTCACAATGCAGTACCTCGCTACCATGACAGACATCCAGACACTTCACATGTACTCCGGCCATCCGTTGGGACTGTTCCCATCGTCGAAAGGAGCACCGCGCGTGATTGTTACCAACGGGATGGTGATTCCAAACTACTCCCGCCCGGATGACCTGGAAAGAATGAACGCGCTGGGCGTTACACAATACGGACAAATGACGGCCGGCTCCTATATGTACATTGGTCCGCAGGGGATCGTGCACGGCACCAACATCACGCTGTTGAATGCGGGAAGGAAAATATCGAAACGCGGCGAAGGCCTCGAGGGAAAACTTTTTGTCTCTTCGGGACTGGGCGGCATGAGCGGCGCGCAACCCAAGGCAGCGCGCATTGCAGGGTGTGTTTCTGTCATCGCTGAGGTGAACCCCAAAGCAGCTCATAAAAGACATGAGCAGGGATGGGTGGATGAATTGACGGAGAGCCTCGACGAACTGGTGAAGCGGGTGGCGGAAGCCCGGCGCAACCGGGAGGCTGTGTCGCTGGCGTATGTCGGCAACGTGGTCGATGTCTGGGAACGGTTCGCCTTCGAGGAGATCACCGTCGACCTGGGTTCGGACCAGACCTCTCTCCACAACCCATGGGCAGGTGGTTACTATCCGGTTTCGCTTTCGTTTGAAGAGGCCCAGGAGAAAATGGTCAAGGACCCGGCCGGGTTCAAGTTGGATGTTCAGGATTCCTTACGGCGTCAGGTCACGGCCATCAACCATCACGCTGCTCGCGGCACCTACTTCTTTGATTATGGGAATGCCTTTCTTCTGGAGGCCTCCAAGGCCGGCGCAGATGTTATGGCTGAAGATGGGAAGCAATTCAGGTATCCCTCGTATGTTCAGGACATCATGGGGCCCATGTGTTTCGATTTTGGCTTTGGCCCTTTCCGGTGGGTGTGCACCTCAGGAAAACCTGAGGATCTTGATATTACAGACCGGCTGGCAGCGGATGTCATTGAGGAAATTCAGAAAACTGCAGCCGACGATGTCCAGTCGCAACTAAGTGATAACCTTGCATGGATTCGTGCAGCGCACGGAAATCAGTTGGTAGTTGGTTCGCAGGCGCGCATCTTGTATGCAGACGCTGAGGGAAGAATAAAGATTGCTACCGCTTTTAATAAAAGTATTCGCGAAGGGAAGATCGGGCCCGTGGTACTGGGCCGCGATCATCACGACGTGTCGGGAACTGACAGCCCGTACCGCGAAACGTCGAATATCTATGATGGTTCACAGTTCACGGCCGACATGGCTGTTCACAACGCGATTGGGGATTCCTTCCGCGGTGCCACATGGATATCGCTCCACAACGGCGGCGGTGTCGGTTGGGGCGAGGTGATCAATGGGGGCTTCGGCATGCTGTTGGACGGTACTGCGGACACCGACCGTAAACTGAAGAACATGTTATCGTACGATGTAAATAACGGTATTGCACGTCGTGCGTGGGCGCGAAACGAACCAGCTATGCAAACCGCGCGCAAGGCTGCGAAGGAAAACCCGGAACTTCAGATTACGATGCCATACCTGGCCGATGACAAGGTGATGAATGATTTGTTCAACCGTTAATGATGCGTTGATCCTTAGGGCATGCTACGACCTTTCTATTTGCTCCTCTTTAAGATCTTTGGTTGGAAAATCAACGGGGCTATGCCTGTTGGAATGAAAAAGTACATTATTGCCGTCGGGCCCCACACGAGCAACTGGGATTTTCCGGTGGGTCTTGCGGCGCGAAGTATACTGCGAATTCAAGATGCGCAGTTCCTGGGCAAAAGCGAATTGTTTGTGCCGCCGTTTGGGTGGATTTTCCGCGCACTTGGGGGTCATCCGGTGGACCGTAAGTCCAGCCATGATGTGGTGGAGCAAGTGGTGCAAATTTTTGAACGACACGAGAAATTTATTCTCGGACTTGCACCGGAAGGGACACGGAAAAAGGTGGACAAGCTCCGGACCGGGTTCTATTTCATTGCCAAGGGGGCGGGGGTTCCCATCGTCCCAGTAGGGTTTGATTTCAAGAGAAAGGAAATCGTGGTCGGCGCGCCCCTTTATCCAAAAGAGGTAGGCAAGGACATGGAGACCATTCTGGCGTTCTATAAGACCATCCATGCCAGAAATCCGGAGCTTGCCCTGGGCTGATTTTAAAGATCGAAAGGAACGTGTAGCTTTGATCCCAGTATTAAACCAATATTTATGAAAAAAATGAAAGTAGTTGTAACAGTACTGTTTGTTTTCATCGGAGTTCAGGCAGCCTTAGCGCAGGCTTCGGTTGGAATCGGCCTCAAGGCGGGACTGAACTTTGCCAACATCAGCACGACAAGCGCCGTAGCGACGTATAATAGCAGCACGGGTTATCATGCAGGAGCTTTTCTCAAGATAAAGATGACGAAGTTTGCCATTCAGCCGGAAGTGATTTACTCCAAGCAGGGTAGTGTTGCTTCCTTTGCTGGTGTGAATTATGAAAGCCAGTTGGACTACATAAACATCCCGGTGATGCTCAAGTTTTATCTGGTAAGCGGATTGAACCTGCAGGCAGGGCCGCAGTTTGGATTCCTCGCAAGCGCTACCGGTCCTGGCCCGACGGGTGCGATAGTGGACATCAAAAATCAACTAAAGGGCACGGATATCAGCATCGGCCTCGGCGCCGGTTTTGACATCAAGAAGTTGAGCATCGATGCGCGTTATAACCTCGGTATTTCCGAAGTCAACGACGTTGCAGGGTCAGCAGCTGCCAAGAATCAGGTATTTCAGCTTTCACTTGGATTCCAACTTTTTAAGCTCGGCAACTAATTAGGAAACTTATTTCACTCAAAAGCCACTGGGATAGCCCGGTGGTTTTTTTGTTTGTATAAATTTGTGCGCCATGAAGGATTATCAGCAGGTATTGGATTATTTGTACGGGACACTCCCCATGTTTCAGCGCGTGGGGGCTCCGGCCTACCGAAATGACTTGTCCAATACGGTGGCGTTGTGCGATATGCTGGGAAACCCGCAGACCCGCTTCAAATCAATCCATGTGGCCGGTACGAACGGGAAGGGGAGCACCTCGCACATGCTGGCCGCGGTGTTGCACACGGCAGGGTACAAGACCGGACTCTATACGTCACCGCACCTGAAGGAATTTACCGAGCGGATACGGATCAACGGGAAGGAAGTAGAAAAGTCCTTTGTAGTCGACTTTGTGCGTCGTACGAAAGACATGTTGGAACAGCGCGAGCTTTCGTTCTTTGAAATGACCGTAGGCATGGCCTTTGACTACTTCGATACCGAAAAAGTAGATGTGGCCGTCATCGAAGTGGGCATGGGCGGGCGGCTCGACTCTACCAACGTGATTACGCCGGAAGTTTCCCTGATTACCAACATCAGTTTTGATCACCAGCAGTTCCTGGGTGATACGCTTTCAAAAATTGCATTTGAAAAGGCGGGCATTATCAAAGCGGGTGTCCCGGTTATCGTGAGCGAACGGCAGGAAGAAGTGGAGGATGTATTCATCACCCGTGCTTCTCAACTCAATGCGACACTCACGTTCGCCTCCGAGCGCATCCAACTTCAGCCTGGCGACAACGGGTTTGATGTCTACCAGAATGGCGAGTTGTGGCTGGAAGGGTTGGCGCCCGGGTTGAAAGGAACCTATCAGACAAGAAATATTCCCGGCGTGCTGGCAAGTGTCCTTTCATTACGTGAAAAGGGGTACCGTATACCGGACACCGCCGTGTTGCAAGGAGTAGCAGGAGTGGTTGAGCTTACCGGCCTCAAAGGGCGGTGGCAAATCCTGAATCAACGACCACTCACCGTGTGCGACACGGGTCATAATCTGGCCGGCATCGCGGAGATCATGGGGCAGATCCGGGCAACTCCGCACCGAGACCTGCATATGATTGTCGGGTTTGTAAACGACAAAGACATCAGCGGCATCCTGAGGCTGCTGCCAAAGCATGCCACCTACTACTTCACGCAGTCGCATATTCCTCGTTCTGTGGATGCGGTATCGCTCGAGCGTGAGGCGGCCAGGGCTGGCCTGGAAGGAACGGTTGTTGTGAATGTGAACGAAGCCATCCGTCAGGCCACCGACGCCGCGCATTTGGACGATTTGATTTTTGTGGGCGGAAGTACATTTGTTGTGGCAGAAATTGAGGGGCTGTAAAATGACTTGCATATCTATCTTGCAACGAGGTGAAGAATAAATTATACCGATTCAAGGTTGTCTCTGAGCGTGATAACGTCCTCCAACCAGGGAAGGACCTGTTCATAAAAATACGCGGCCGCTGGAATGAATTGTATTTTCCTAAACCTGGGCCGATCACTGCGGAGCTGGCCTGCGGTCGGGGTGAATATTCCGTTGCGCTGGCGACGCTTTTTCCCGACCGCAATTACATCGGTGTTGACATCAAGGGCGACCGAATCTGGAAGGGGAGTACCCTGGCGGTGGAGCAGCAGCTCACCAACATCGGCTTTCTGCGCACGAACATTTTGAATCTGGAGAGCTTCATTGGTCCGGGGGAAGTGGATGAAATCTGGCTGACATTTCCCGACCCCCGGCCGAAAAAGCGCGATGCCAAACGAAGGCTTACAAGTTCCAGGTTCCTGGACATGTATAAACGGGTGCTCAAACCGGGCGGCTACTTCCGGATGAAGACCGACAACACCGGATTGTTTACCTACACGCTGGAAGAACTTCGCGGCAGGAATGATATTGAGGACCTTGTTTTCACTGACAACCTCTACGATTCTGTGCTGCGCGCAGAGTGCTTTGATATCAAGACACGGTTTGAAGAAATATTTACGGCCAAGGGAGAGCAGAGCAAGTACCTCCGCTTTCGTTTTCGCACTGATTCCCAGGCGGTCTAGTCTTCCAGCTGTTCCAGGATGGTGGAAAGATGGTCGTAATCCTTGAGGCCGGGTGTCAATTCCGGCGAGCCGCGGAGCGCTATCCCGTGAGCATTCACTTTCCCAAGGTACGTGGCAATGGCATCGATCGGGGCGTGAAGGGAAACCAGGACCTTTGTTGTTGGAGGACATGGAATCGGTTGATCGACGGCATCCGTGATCATCAGAAACTCAATCCGGTGCTTGTCCTTTGAAACCAACGATTTCACAGCAGTCAGTTCACTCGTGGATGCTTCCAGGATCAGCGGAAGACCGCCCGGAAGTTGGTCGAGCATGTCGGGCGTCACATGAAGCAGCTCCGGGCTGTATCGGTCCACCATCTCCTGCACGTTGATGGTCGTGGAAGAGATGATCTCCGCCACACGCCGGGGTCCCGACACCCATCCCATCAGCGCCTGATAGGCTTCGGGGCTTACATAATCGGGAGAACCCGGATTAACAACGAATCCAAGCAGGTCAACACCCATGCCTGCACAATACCGGGCGTCGCTGAGGTTGGTGATGCGACTGACGTAGACGATGGGCTTTGAATCCATGGTCAAATATTCAAAAGAAAAAATAACTTTGTACAATTAGTTCGGTGTGCTGAGATTGAAACATGTCATTCTACTGTTATTTCTTCTCTCTGGATGTCAATCGCGAGAGATTCTTCCGAAAACTACGGGGACGGAATACGTGCCGATTCGCGTCCATGCGTATTGGGAATATGATATCGTGGAAACAAGCATCAGCCAGGTTGGCGGGCAAACAAATTCTTTCTACACACTGCGTGTTCGCGTAAGCGACTCCGTGCGGGTTGCCGGTGAGGTCTCCTACATCTTGGAGCGATCGAAGAGAACGGATGCTTCTGCGCCGTGGACGGCCTTGGAAACGTGGTCTGTCCGCCTCTCCACGTTCCAACTGATCCAGCAGGAGGGAAACATCCCCTTTGTAAAGATGTTGTTTCCATTGAGCGAGGGCAAAGGCTGGAACGGAAACGCGCTCAACAGTCTTGGCGGACCGGATCCATGCACCAACGGGTCGATACAATGCGATACGTATACCGTGTTTGCGCTGGCAAAGCCGTTTGAATTCCAGGGTGTTACCTATGCAAATTCTGTTACAATTATTGAAAACAATAACGACGATCCCATCGTTTCGAAAGATGTGCGAAAAGCCGTCTATGTTAAAGCCATCGGATTGGTATACCGGGAATCAACGCAATATGCGTACTGCACGATCGGAACCTGCATCGGCAAGCAGATTGTCGAAAACGGGACATTGTTCAGGCAAACGCTGAAGGCCTATGGCGGTTTATAGCGTTCTCGCCCTGTGCTTGCTTTCGATTTCCGGATGGGCTCAAAGCGACCGGTACATGGTTTTTTTTAAAGACAAGAACGGCACACCGCATTCCGTCTCTCAGCCCTCCACTTTCCTGTCTTCGCGGTCCCTCACCCGGCGGGCAAAGGCACAGGTAAGCGTGGTATTCGATGACCTTCCGGTAACGCCGTCTTACGTGTCGCAGGTCCGCGCGTCAGGCGCCAAGACATTCTTCACTTCCCGGTGGATGAATGCCGTCCTCATCGAAGCAACTCCAGCCGTGAAAAACGCAGTAGGCATGCTTTCGATGGTTGCTTCCGTGGAGAAAGTAGCGCCGAATCCGAAACTGCTGGGAGGGAGGCAGGCTAAAGGGATGAAGACGACGGTGTCAGCAGCAACCATACCTACCGACGGCCAGTTGGCCATGCTTGGAATCGCCGCCATGCATGCCGAAGGCTTAAAAGGCGAAGGCATCGTGATCGCACTTTGCGACAGCGGGTTTCCTGGGGTGAATACCACGGCTCCCTTTCAACCGACGGCGCGCATTCAAATGACAGCCGATTTCATCACGAACTCCAGCAACGTTTATCAGTTTCACGATCATGGAACCATCGTGTTGTCAACGATTGCTGCGCAGTCGTCGGCTTTCACCGGAGGCGCTACTATGGCCGGCTACCTCTTGTTTGTCACCGAAGATGCGTTCACCGAATACCGGATTGAAGAGTACAACTGGCTCTTCGCCGCCGAGAAGGCTGACAGCGCTGGCGCCGACATTATTCAATCCTCGTTGGGATACAACCTTTTCGATGATCCACTAATGGATTACAAAATTTCAGATTTGAACGGTACCACCGCCGTCATCTCCAGGGCCGCCTCGCTTGCGCGTGATCGTGGGATCATCGTGGTCACGAGCGCGGGGAACGAAGGGGCTAGTTCCTGGAGATTCGTTACGCCTCCTGCAGATGCGGATGGTATCCTGGCAGTCGGTGCTGTCAACCTCTCGGGTGCAAAAGTCAGTTTCAGCTCTGTCGGTCCTACGACCGATGGACGGATCAAACCGGATGTCGCAGCCCTCGGCGCTGGCGTTTCCGTGATCACCTCGGCTGGGCAGCCCGGAACTTCAAGCGGCACTTCCTTGGCAGCACCGCTTATCACTTCTCTTGTGGCCGGGCTCCTTCAGGCCTATCCGCAAACCCGACCGTCCGAGCTGGTCGAGGCCATCAAACATTCATCGAGCCAGGGAGCGAATCCGGACAACAGTATTGGTTTTGGGATTCCAAATTTTACGGCTGTAAGAAACTACCTCGAAGCAAGCCGGCCTGATGTTGATCTTTATCTCCATCCCAACCCTTCTTCCGGCACGGTGTGGATCACTCACAAAAATTTACCGGAGGGTGCTGTCGATGTGGTCGTGTACACCCCGGAGGGAAAAGTGATGCTTGCCACCTCCATAACAATCAGTTGGTTGAATAACCCGCTCCCGATTTCGGTCGGTGAACTTTCGCCCGGACTATATCTCATACAAATCAAAACTGCAGGGACTGTTGCAACGCTTCGTTTTGTAAAGCATTAATTAGCTATTTTTGGGCACATGAAAACGCTTGTCGCCCCATCCATTCTGGCTTCCGACTTTGCCTACCTGCAGCGGGAGATTACCATGATCAATGAAAGCGATGCGGACTGGATACACATCGATGTCATGGACGGTGTGTTTGTGCCGAATATTTCTATGGGTATCCCCGTGGTGGAAGCGGTTCATCGGCATGCCAAGAAGCCCATGGACGTGCACCTGATGATCGTCCAGCCGGAACGGTACGTGGAGGGATTTAAGAAAGCGGGGGCCGCCACCATCACGGTACACCTCGAAGCCTGCCCTCACCTCCACCGGAACATACAGCAACTAAAACAGCTGGGTGTCAAAGCCGGTGTGGCACTGAATCCCCACACACCGATCGCAGCGCTGGAAGACGTTATCCAGGACATTGATCTGGTGTGCGTCATGTCGGTCAATCCCGGTTTTGGGGGGCAGAAGTTTATCGAAAACACATACCAGAAGGTCAAGGATCTCAAAGCGTTGATTAGCAGCCGGAATGCATCCGCTCTCATAGAGATCGACGGTGGCGTCAATCTGGAAAATGCGAAGCCCCTCCTGGAAGCCGGCGCCGATGTATTGGTGGCCGGGAACTTTGTTTTTTCCTCTGCGAATCCACAGGAAGTGATACGCAAGCTGAAGAACCTGTAGCTGTTGCTGGCAGGAAATTTGCATAACCCTACGGAAAGCAAGTCTATGATTGTCCGCGTTCTTTTCATCCTCCTCCTGATGACGTCCTGTGCCAGGTCTGTCACCCGGATCGACCCCGGCCAATCGATGGATCTAAGCGGCCGTTGGAATGATTCAGACTCCAGGCAGGTCGCGAATGCTATGATCAAGGATTTGTTGGGCAGCGGAAAGTTTAAGGAATTCTCCAAACAACTTGGAAAGAAGCCCACCATCATTGTGGGGTTGGTTCGGAATAAAACCAGCGAGCACATTGATTCGGATAATTACATCAACAAGCTGGAGGTTGCCCTCTTCCAATCAGGCGTTGCAGACGTCGTTGAATCGGGCTCCTTCCGGGACAAGCTTCGGGAGGAACGTGCGCAGCAGCAGGATTATTCCGATCCAGCAACGGTAGCGCAATGGGGCCGCGAAGTGGGAGCAAACCTGATTCTGTTTGGGGAATTGACGTCGGAGACCGACGTGTATCAGCGTAGAAAAGTAGTCAACTATATCGCCACCCTTTACCTTACGGATATGGAAACTAACAAGCGGGTATGGTATGGCCAGGAAGAAATAAAGAAGGTCGTCAGAAACTGAGTCACTTCATTTTGATCCGATGAAACGGTTGTTGCATGGCAGTGTGTGGTTCCTGGTCATTGCGGTAGTCACGTCGTGCGCTACCTACTACCAGTCAAACATTGCCTTCAACCAGGTCTTTGAAAAAGGCGACCTGCAGGATGCACTGAAGACCCTTCGGGCGCGTCCATCGGACGGCGCCGGCAAGAAGCAGTTTCTGTATCTCGTCAACAATGGACTAATCCTGTCGCTGCTGGGGCGGTACAACGAGAGCAATAACTACTTTGAAAAGGCCTATAATTTTGGTGAAGATTACCACATTGACTACCTCAACCAAGCAGCGTCCTACCTGACGAATCCCAATTTTACAGTGTACCGGGGAGAGGATCATGAGCATCTCTTGCTCCTGTATTACAAAGCAATCAATTACCTGAAACTGAAGAAGATTGATGAGGCCCTGGTGGAATGCAGAAGGCTGAACATCCGGCTGCAACAACTTAGTGACCGGTACACATCTGAAAATAAGTATCGCTCCGATGCTTTTGTTAATACGCTCATGGGAATTATCTACGAAACAGACCGTGATTACAACAATGCTTTCATTGCATACAGGAACGCATATGAAGTCTATGAGACGGATTTCAGGCGTCTCTTCGGGATAGGAGCTCCGGAGCAATTGAAGATTGATTTGCTGCGGATGGCAAACCTGAGCGGAATGGAAGATGATTTTGAAAAATTCAAGATCCAGTTCGGCATGCCCGACTTTCAGGTCAAACCAAGGACGGGTGGTGAACTTGTATTCTTTTGGAACAACGGGTTGAGTCCCATAAAGCGGGAGTGGTCAATAAACTTTGTGATTTCCAGGAACGGGGATCAGATGACCTTTTTTAACAGGGAAATGGGAATGTCTTTTCCTTTTGATATGTCGGGGTACAGTGATTCGGACCGCAAAGCACTTACCAACCTGGAAGTATATCGGTTAACATTCCCTCGTTACATGGAACGTCCGCTCTATTTCAAGAGTGCCACGCTGATGGGCGAGTCAGGAACTTATCCGGTTCAGCTGCTGGAAGACGTCAACAAAATAGCATTCAAATGCCTCGACGAACGCATGCACCTGGAACTGAGCAAAGCGCTTCTTCGCGTGGCGCTGAAGAAGGCGACAGAGAATCAACTCCGGAAAGAGAACGAGGGACTAGGAGCGCTCATGGGTGTGTTGAATGCCATTACTGAAAAAGCGGATACGAGAAATTGGCAGACGCTTCCGCACAGCATTTCCTACGCGAGAATTCCGCTGAAGAAAGGGTTGAATGAAGTCGTGTTCACAACAACCGATGAGTACGGCCGGTCCCTAAAGCATCCGTTTACGTACGAGGTGAAGAAAAGCGAGACACTTTTTCATACGTTTACAAGCCTTGAAAGCGTTTATCCGCCTGGCGGATATTATTAAACCGGGTAAACTTTATACCTTTATTGGTTTACGGACGCACAATCTTTAAAAAACTGAAGGCGACAATTCACATATGCTTTTTGGTCCTTGCTGCGTTGGCCGTTGTCAGGCCTGCTGCTGGTCAGGAGGAGACGGAAAAGAACACTTTTCCGCTGGATAATTTCTATGCTGAAATTCAGAAGCGCCCGCTTTCAATCCTTAGGAATGTGCGGTTCGGGCTAAGCACCGGATACGGAAGCACGTTTTTCAACCATGACCTCAACGGCTACGGCATCTACCAGGACCCGGTTCAGGGGCCGTCCATTTTCCCCGGCACGGCAACGGCCACGCGCTACTCGAATTGGCTCAATGAAAGGACCCTGGTGACCACCCCGGTTGACCCCACGGGCTTTTTAACTCCGCCGGGTGCCACCGACCTCGGTTTTTCAGGCAGTGGTATGAATATTCCCCTGACGGCGACCATCCACATCGAGTTCAAGAAGCGATACCGCTTCGGCGGGGGATACTCGTACGAGTATATGAGCATCGGCGATCTCGCACCCAAGTCTTTCAGCAGTCAGATCGGGAACCTTCGGCCTGGCAGCCCGTCCGGATTCATGAGCAAGTATTTCGGCTTGCTGGGCGTTTCTTTTTACCGATTGGGTGATTATCTCTTTACGGGCGATCTGCAGGTGGGAGGGTATTCCCCCGGCAGCAACTTTGACAGTTCGCTGATCTCGGCAGGTCTGAACGTCAATGCCGGAGTCACCGTGGAGCGGGAATTGTCGGAGTACCTGCGGCTGTTTGTCAGGCCATCCTATGAAATCAAGAGTTATTCGCTCAACCTACCAGAAGGGGGCAGCCCGATCACCCATTCCATGAATGCCTTCTACCTCAATATCGGGCTCAGTTACAGTATTCCGGAGCTTCCCAAATGTTTTATCGGAGATTGTAAGGTACAACGGAACCACGCCCACGGAAACAAGGAGTACCGCAGCCGCGTACATCCGATCTATAAAAGACAAAATCCTAACTACGGGCAGAACCACCCCACCCTCATCAAGTACAAGGGTAAGAACAAGAAAAAATTGAATCCGTATTGAGCCCGGTTCGCGCCTCCTTATTATCAGCCAAAAAACATGATTTTTAGGGCCACCTAACGGGTGTTTCAGGTGTTTTTAGCTATCTTTGCCCGTTCATTTTTAAGTTGAAAAACCGACCCTAATACAGTGGCAGAAGAGATCAGCGGCTTACCTCCCCGGCAGAACATCATCCCGATCAGTATTGAAGATGAGATGAGAGCCGCCTACATCGATTACTCGATGTCGGTGATCGTTTCGCGTGCCCTTCCGGATGTCCGCGACGGTCTTAAGCCCGTCCACCGCCGGGTGCTTTTTGGCATGCAGGAATTGGGCGTCAACTACAACAAATCATACAAGAAATCTGCCCGAATTGTCGGGGAAGTGCTCGGTAAGTATCACCCCCACGGTGACGCTTCGGTATACGATACCATGGTCCGGATGGCCCAGGACTGGTCGCTGCGTTATACACTCGTTGACGGGCAGGGCAATTTTGGCTCGGTGGATGGCGATTTCCCGGCAGCCATGCGGTATACGGAGGCCCGCCTGCGGAGGATCGCTGAAGAGTTGCTGGCAGACATCAACAAAGACACCGTCGACTTCCAGCCGAATTTTGATGACTCGCTGACCGAGCCCACCGTACTTCCGGCCAAAATCCCGAACCTGTTGATAAACGGATCGTCTGGGATTGCGGTAGGCATGGCGACTAACATGGCGCCGCACAACCTCACCGAAGTGGTCGACGGAATTATCGCCTACATTGATAACCGGGAGATCACCATCCAGGAATTAATGAAGTTCGTCACGGCCCCGGACTTTCCTACAGGCGGGATCATCTACGGACTTTCCGGAGTACAGGAGTCCTATCTGACCGGCCGCGGGCGGGTAGTGGTAAGGGCCAAGGCAGAGATTGTGACGACCCCAGGAGGCAAAGATCAGATCATTGTGACGGAGATCCCGTACATGGTAAACAAGGCGCTGATGATCGAGAAAACGGCAGCCCTGGTAAACGACAAGAAAATTGAGGGTATTTCGGATATCCGGGATGAAAGCGACCGGGAAGGGTATCGCGTAGTGTATGACCTCAAGCGGGATGCCATCGCCAATGTGGTCTTAAATAATTTATTTAAGTACACACAGTTACAGTCCTCATTTGGTGTTAATAACGTGGCGCTAGTTAAGGGGAGGCCGCAGACTCTGACATTGAAAGATCAGATGGTTCATTTTGTAGATCACCGGCATGAAGTGGTGGTACGGCGGACAAAGTTTGAATTGGCTGAAGCCGAGAAAAGGGCGCACATTCTGGAGGGATACCTCATTGCCCTGGATCACCTGGACGAGGTGATTACCCTGATTAGGAACTCCAAGGATCCGGACGTTGCCAAGGCCGGGTTAATAGAGAAATTCAGCCTGTCGGAAATTCAGGCCAAGGCCATTCTGGAGATGCGCCTGCAGCGCCTGACCGGACTGGAAAGGGAGAAAATTCAAAACGAGTACAAAGAAGTAAAGGAGCTTATTGAACGCCTCCAGCAGATCTTGTCGAGCGAGCCCACCCGGATGGGAATCATCAAGGATGAATTGCTTGAAATGAAAGAACGCTACGGCGATGAGCGCAGGACGCTGGTGGTTGTCAGCGACGATGACATCACGGTGGAAGACATGATTCCGAACGAGGAGATGGTGATTACTATTTCCAACCAGGGGTATGTCAAACGGACTTCCCTTTCCGAATACAGAACACAGGGCCGCGGAGGCCTGGGATCGAAGGGAGTGATCACCAAGGAGAACGACTTCACAGAGCACCTTTTTATTGCACGTGCACATAACTATCTGTTGATATTCACCGCGCTGGGCAAAGTGTTCTGGAAAAAAGTGTATGAAATTCCGGAAGGATCGAAAACATCCAAGGGCCGGGCTATTCAGAATCTGCTGAATATTGAATCCACAGATTCGGTGCGCGCCGTATTGAATGTAAAAAGCATCGACGACGAGGAGTACATCAACAACAACTTTGTGATTCTCTGCACAGAAAACGGTACGATTAAGAAGACGGCGCTGGAAGCCTACTCCAGGCCGCGTGCTAACGGGATCACAGCCATTACTGTCCACGAAGGCGACAAGCTTCTCGATGTTGCCTTGACCAATGGAAAAAACCATATTGTCATTGCCAAGAGCAGCGGCAAGGCTGTTCATTTCAGTGAATCCGATGTTCGCCCTATGGGCCGAACGGCGGCAGGTGTGCGCGGCATCACTTTGGAAGGGGCCAAGGATCGGGTGATCGGCATGGTTTGTATTACGCACGGAGAGGTGAACCTGCTCGTGGTATCCGAGAAAGGATATGGGAAGCGTTCCTCCATTGAAGACTACCGGATTACCCGTCGTGGCGGAAAAGGAGTGAAAACCATTAACATCACTGAAAAAACTGGCAAGCTTGTTGCGATAAAGGAGGTAGGAGATACCGACGAACTGATGATTATCAACCGGTCTGGTTTGAGCATACGTATTCGCGTGGAAGAGTTGCGCGTCATGGGGCGTGCGACCCAGGGGGTACGGGTAATCCGGCTCAACGAGGATGACTCCATTTCGTCCGTTGAGAAGATCAGAAGCAATATTGAAGATGCGGATGAGCCGCTGGAGGAACCAAACGAGAAAACCTAAACTATACTTGAAATAAAACTCGAATGATGATGAGAAAGATCCTGATTACGTTACTTGCCTTTGTTCCGGCGCTTGCTTTTGCACAGATTAAGCCGAGCACATCCAAGGCTGAGAAGGCCCTTCGCGAAGGAAAGCTCGATGAGGCAAAGGCCATCATTGATGCCACTGTAGGCGATGAAAAATACATGGTAGACAAGAAGGGGCAGCCTACCAAGAATGCGGCAACGGCCTGGTATCTGAAAGGCCTTATCTATTTTGCCATGGACACGACCAAGAATGAGGCATTTAAGAAACTGGATCCCAATCCTTTTCAGGTTGGAAAGCAGTCTTTCGACAAAGCTGATAAACTAGACCCCAAATCGGGGAGCTTCGTGAAGGATCCGCAGGGGTGGCCAATGCTGAATGACAATGTCAATGCTATTCTTGGTAACAACTACTACAACAAGGCGATTATTGCCTACAACGACAAAGCAGACCCCAAGACGGTCTTTGACCTGACCGAGAAGACGATGTACTTTATTCCCAACGATACATCCATTCTCCTTTATGCCGGGGGCGTATTTGCTCCTGCTGCGGAAGAATATGACAAAGGAATTGAACTGATGAAGCGATACATCGCTGGGGGCGGCGGCCTGCCGGAAGTATACACCATGATAGCTGACATTTACATGGAGCGCAAGAAAGACACCGAAGCAGCGCTTAAGATTATTCAGGAAGGGAAAGGCAAGTTTCCGAAGTACAAGGACTTGCGTCTTTTCGAACTCAACATCTACCTCGGTGAAAAGAAATACGATGTTGCGAAGGCGATGGTAGAGAAAGAGCTCCAGCTGGATCCTACCGACCAGGCGAATTACTTTTTGTACGGACAACTCAACAGGGAACTGGGCAACGCCGAAAAAGCAAAGGGTGCTTACAAGAAAGTGTTGGAGCTCGATCCCAAAAATTACGATGCGGCGGCAGAGCTTGCCAACCTGTACTGGAAGGATGCCAAGGTGTTCAAGGATCAGATGGGCGAGTTGGGTAACACCAAGGCAGATATGGAAAAGTTGAAAGCCATCGATGCCAAGTATGTGGAGAAATTGAAAGTGTACATTCCGTTTATCGAGGCCTGCGAGAAGCTTTCCCCGGACGACATCACAGTGCTCTATTCCCTTCTCAACGTGTACGGCGACCTGGACGACCAGCCCAAAATGGCGCGAGTCAAAAAGCGGTTAAAAGCACTTGGAGAGGACATCCACTAACCCATTAGAATTTAAAAATAAACAGCCGGCGCCTGCCGGCTTTTTTTATTTTTGACCATGCTTCCATTCAAGTCCATTGCAAAAGAGAGCACCTTGTTCAGGGACGTGGTCATTGAGCGCGTGACCGAAGAAACGCAGGAAGCAAAAACATTTGTCCTGAGGCCGGCGACAGGGAGTCTTCGGTTTGAGGCCGGGCAATTTCTAACGTTTGTGTTCCGCTCCCGGAGGGGAGTTGAACGGCGAAGCTACTCGATCTCGTCCTCTCCGGAGGCCGGCGAACCGCTGGCGGTAACCGTAAAGCGGATTCCAAACGGGGAGTTTTCACGTCCGCTTTTGGAGGCTGCGGAACCAGGCGATCGCCTCACCATCGCCGGGGGTTCTTCGGGGTTCTTCGTCCTGCCCAAGGATATGACGCCCTTCAACCAGGTGATTTTGCTGGCTGCAGGCAGCGGTATCGGCCCCGTGTTCTCCCTGCTGAAAAGTCTATTGATCAAATTTCCCGAAATCCGGGTGCTTCTTGTGTACAGCAACCGCTCTCCCGAAACGACGATCTTCAAAAAGGATCTGCTCGCATGGGAAGCCAGGCATCCGGGCCAGCTGGAGATTCGGTGGCTATTCAGCAACAGCCAGGATCTTTGGAAGGCCCGATTGAACAAGCTGGTGCTTCAGCAAATTCTGAACGAGCGAGTAACAGGGTCTCCGGAACGGACGTTGGTCTATTTGTGCGGGCCCTTTGATTACATGCGTATGGCTCCTATTGTTTTGCAGGCGCACGGTATTCCTCCAGCCAATATCCGACGTGAAGTATTTACCCCGTTTGTGCCTGTGAAAGAACTGCGCCCACCCGATACCCTCGCTCACCAGGTCACCATCCGCATGGTGGATCAGTTGCACACAACACGCGTGCAGTACCCGGAGTCCATACTTGCTGCTTTCCGCAGGCAGGGGATCGAGTTACCCTACAGCTGCGAAGCAGGCAGGTGCGGGAGTTGTGTTGCTACCTGCACCAGCGGAACCGTGTGGATGAAATTCAATGAAGTGCTCACGGAAGAGGAGGTAAGGAAAGGGCGCGTATTGATATGCAATGGGTTTCCGGTAGGAGGAGACGTGTCGATTGATTTTCATTCGTAAGTTTAGAGCTTACCAGGAACGCCTTGACAACGGAACCGATTGCATTACGACGAATTCTAACACCCGCCATGGTGTGGGGCCTCGGCGTCGGGTATGTAATCTCCGGCAATTACTTTGGCTGGAATCTTGGCCTTGCAGAAGGCGGAACAGGAGGCCTTGCGATTGCCACCGTCTTTGTCATTGTCATGTACGTAACATTTACGTATAGCTATGCGGAATTGGCCTGCGCGATCCCCAAGGCCGGCGGTGCCTTTGACTATGCGCAACGGGCCCTCGGTGATAACCTGGGCTTTCTTGCGGGCATGGCACAAAACATTGAGTTCATTTTTGCTCCACCGGCCATTGCACTCGCGATTGGCTCTTATATGAATTTGTTTTTCCCCTCCATGCCGGGCATTTATTTCTCGGTGACAGCCTATGTAATTTTTACAGCGCTGAACATTTATGGGGTGAAGGCTGCCGCCCTGGTTGAACTTGCAGTCACCGTGATCGCTGTCTGCGGGCTCCTGGTTTTTGCCGGGGCTGCGTTGCCCCACGTAACCTTTTCCAATCTCTCCATCCACAGCCTGCCGCATGGTTTCACGGGAATTTTCGGAGCCATCCCGTTCGCCATATGGTTTTTCCTGGGCATTGAGGGGGTGGCCAATCTCGCCGAGGAAGCAGTAGACCCCAAACGGACGATGTCTCGCGGTTTTCTGGCGGCCTTGTTTACACTCATTACACTTTGCATGCTCACCTTCATCGGGGCCTCCGGAATCGGAGGATGGGAAGCCATCGTGTTCATGCCCGACGGCTCCAGATCCGACGCCCCGTTGCCCATGGCGCTGCAACAGATTCACACTTCTGGTTCCTGGTCGTACACCTTCCTGGTGATCGTTGGCTTGTTCGGCCTGGTTGCCTCCTTCCACGGACTGATGCTTGCAGCAGGCCGGTCCAGTTACGAATTTGGAAAAATCACCTTTCCAGATTCACCGCTTGGTAAAATCAACCGGCGGTTTCAGACACCCGCCAACGCCCTGATCATCAATGCGACGATTGGAATTGTTGCGCTGTTTACCGGAAGGACAGGGGAGATTATTACCCTTGCGGTATTCGGTGCACTTACACTCTACACTGTTTCCATGGTCGCCGTGCTCGTGCTCCGTAAAAAAGAACCTGATCTGGAGCGCCCGTTTCGAGTGCCCTTTTACCCGGTTTTCCCAATCGTTGCCCTGGTGATTGCCTTCACCGCTTTGCTGGCAGTGACCGTGTATAATTTGGTGCTTAGCCTCCTGTTTGTGCTGATAATCGGCGTGTGCTTTGGTATATTTAAAGTTCAAAGATCATGGGCAAGAAAATAAACGACAAGGCAGTCCTCAGCTATGTTCGGAATCATCCGTCCGGCCGTGTGAAGATTGCGTATGCAGACGTGGACGGGATTCTCCGCGGCAAGTACATCTCGTCGTCGAAATTTATTTCAGCGGTTGAGGGAGACTCTTCATTTTGCAACGTGATCTTCGGCTGGGACAACGGCGATGTTGCCTATGATAATGTGCAATACACCGGTTGGCATACCGGGTATCCCGATGCGCCTACGCGAATTGATCTCTCCACCTTCCGAAAAATTCCATGGGAAAATGACATTCCCTTCTTCCTCGGTGAATTGGTCGAAGAGAACGACAAAACGTCGATATGCCCGCGGCAATTATTAAAACGTGTCATCCGCCAGGCACATGCCGATGGGTTTGTTCCGATGCTCACCCAGGAATTCGAGTGGTTCAACTTCGCGGAGACCCCGCAATCGGCGCGGGCAAAAAATTACCGGAATATGGAACCGCTTTCCCCGGGGATGTTTGGATATTCCATCCTACGAACTGCGCTCAACAATCCGTTTTTTTCTGACCTCTTTGATTTGCTGACCCGATTCAATATTCCGATTGAAGGACTCCATACAGAGACCGGGCCTGGCGTACTGGAAGCCGCTATCCACCACACCACCGGAGTTGAGGCTGGCGACCGGGCTGTACTGTTTAAGACGGCCGTTAAAGAAATTGCACTCCGTCACGGGGTGATGGCCACCTTCATGGCGAAGATCAGTGAATCATTGCCAGGCTGCGGTGGTCACGTGCACCAGAGTCTGATGGACAAGAGCGGAAAAAAGAATATGTTCTTTGACGGCAACGACAAGCAGAAAATGAGCGCCGTCATGCGGCACTATCTGGCAGGTCAGTTGCACTGCCTTCCATACCTGCTTCCGCTGTATGCCCCGACCATCAACAGCTACAAGCGCCTCGTAGAGGGTGCCTGGGCGCCGACTACTCGAACCTGGGGCATCGACAACCGCACCGTGGCGGTGCGCGTAATCAACGGTAGCCGGAGTGCTTGCAGGATGGAAACACGTGTGATCGGCGCTGACGCAAATCCGTATCTCGCCATGGCCGCAGCTGTCGGCTCGGGTTTGTACGGAATCCGTAAAAAATTGAAGTTGAAGCAGCCCGCAACCATAGGCAACGGGTATGCCGACTTTACCCACGGCGTCCTGCCCGGAACACTTGAAGACGCTACGCGTCATATGAAGGACTCCCCGCTGGCAGCGGAGATGCTGGGAAAGGGATTCGTCGACCATTTTGTGCACACCCGCGAATGGGAGTGGAGACAGCATCTGAAGCCGGTCACCGACTGGGAAATGAAACGCTATTTCGAAATAATCTGAAGGCAGCTTACATGAAATTTGAGACGATCTATCAATACAATTTTCCGACAACCATCCGGTTTGGCTCAGGCGCCAGCAAGGAACTGGGAGACTATTTGAAGAAACAAGGGATCAAAAGACCGTTGGTGGTCACCGACCCAACTATCGCTGAACTCGAATTTTTCAAGGAGATCACCGCAGCGTTGGAGCGCAAAGGGGTTTCTCCTTCCGTTTTCTCCGACATTCATAAGAACCCGGTCCGATCGGATGTATATAAAGGCACCGATGCGTACGACGACGGATCGTGCGATGGCGTGGTTGGGATCGGTGGCGGCGCTGCCCTGGATGTTGCCCGTGCAATCGTTCTGCGTGTAAACCACCGCGAAGATCTTTTCAAATACGACGACCTTGTCGGAGGCGATGTATTTGTCACTAACGATGTTCCGCATTTCATAACGATTCCTACAACAGCAGGAACCGGCAGTGAAGTTGGCCGCAGCGCCATCATCGCCGATGACGTGACGCATCAAAAAAAGATTCTGTTCTCGCCCAAACTACTAGCACGCATCGTGTTTGCAGATCCGGCTTTGACGATGGATCTACCTGCTCCCGTCACGGCTGCCACCGGCATGGACGCCCTCACGCACAATATGGAAGCCTTCCTGGCCCGCATGCAGCATCCGATGGCCGAAGGAATTGCGTTGGAAGGGATTGCGCTTATCGGAGAATCCCTGGAAGAGGCTGTTAACAAGCCTACACTGCAGGCTCGAAGTCAGATGATGATCGCCTCGCTGATGGGGGCGGTGGCTTTCCAGAAAGGGCTGGGAGTTGTTCACTCGCTTGCGCATCCGTTATCGGCGCTGCTTGATATCCACCACGGCCTGGCGAATGCAGTAAACATTCCATATGGAATGGAATTTAACATCGTGGGCTTTGAAGATAAATTCAGAAGGATTGCACGAACGCTGGACCTGAAGGTGGAGAGCGGCGAGGCAGTGGTCAAATATCTTTTTGACCTTAACCAGAAAATAAAGATACCACACCGCCTTCGGGACATCGGGGTGAAGCAGGAGCACCTGGAACCGCTTGCCGACCTGGCGTTCGCGGACTTTGCCCACCCCAACAATCCCAAGCCTGTAAGCCGGCAGGATTTCCGCGCCCTTTACCAGAAAGCACTATGACCAAGATTACTATCGGAATATCTGTTGGAAGGAAGTACGAGAACTACGAGAAGTGGCTCAGACAAGATCCTGAGGTGGAGATTATCAAACTGGGCTATGAGGAAAAGAATTTTCAGGCCGTTTCCGGTTGCCATGGAATCCTGTTGACAGGGGGCGAAGATGTACACCCCCGGCTGTACAATAAACCCGGGTATGTTGAGCAGTATCGGCTGGATGACCTTGATGAGCGCCGCGACGAGTTTGAACTAAAAATACTCAGCTACGTCCACAAGCGCCGCCTTCCGTTGCTGGGTGTCTGCCGTGGCCTGCAGCTAACCAATGTTTTTCTGGAAGGCACACTCGTTCCGGATATCGTAGCCTTCGGCCGATCCGATCACCGCAAGCATCAGGAGGGCAACGACCGGCAGCATCCTGTCTGGCTAAAAGAGGACACCTTGCTGGGTGAAATCACACGGGAAACCCGCGGTGAAGTCAACAGTGCCCACCATCAGAGTATTGATCTCCTGGGAGATGGGCTTTCCATGAGCTGTGTTTCGCCGGATGGCACGCTGGAAGGAGCGGAGATTCGGGACAAAGACAACCATCCATTCCTCCTGCTTGTGCAGTGGCACCCGGAGCGGATGCCCGATCAGCAAAGCCCTTTTTCAAGAAACATCCGTGAAGCATTTTTAGAAAGTGTGAGAGCCACACTTTAGGATCCACTGACAACGTAAAAGCTCATGCGGATTATCAATCCTGCCACCGAAGAACTGCTGAAGGAAGTCAACGAGGACACTTCGTCAACGCTTCAAGAAAAATTGTCGAGGCTGCAACGAGCGCAATCGGGTTGGTATGATGTACCGCTGGAGCAGCGCATAAGCGTCGCCAAACGATTCTCCGCGTTGCTGGAAGAGAATACGGAAACCTTGTCAGTCCTTTTGACTTCCGAAGTCGGTAAGCCTTTACAACAGTCGCGCAATGAAGTAGAAGGAGCACGGCAGCGTATCCAGTGGCTGACGGAAAATGCCGTCCGCTATCTGTCCGATGAAATCATGACCGAAGCCAAGGGCTTGAAAGAGGTCATCACATACGAACCGCTGGGGGTGGTATGCAACATCTCGGCATGGAACTATCCCTACCTTGTTGGAATCAACGTATTTGTTCCTGCCTTGCTTGCCGGCAACGGGGTGCTTTACAAACCCTCAGAGTACGCTACTCTAACAGGCCTGGAAATTGAGCGGCTTTGGCGAGAAGCCGGCTTGCCTCCCGATTTATTTCTCACCGGCGTGGGCGGCAAATCAACGGGAGAGGCTTTGCTGGACATGGATTTTGACGGATACTTTTTTACCGGTTCTTACCGCACCGGAAAATACATCTATGAAAAGGTCAGTGCCCGGATGATCCCTTGCCAGTGTGAACTGGGAGGCAAAGATCCACTGTACGTTGCCGACGACGTCGTAGACATAAAGGCAATCGCAGCCGCAACTGCCGATGGAGCCTTCTACAACAACGGACAAAGCTGTTGTGCCGTCGAGCGGATATACGTTCATGAAAAAGTATATGACCGGTACGTGACGGCTTTTCTGGAGGAAGTGCGCGGGTACAAGACCGGCAATCCGGAGGCGGAAGGTACCTACATCGGCCCGCTCACACGACCCGAGCACCTGAATTACCTGGAAGAGCAAGTCCTGGATGCGGTGAAGCTTGGTGCCGCAATTCGCATCGGTGGTAAGAAAGCCGGGGGCAAAGGTTTCTTTTTTGAGCCGACCGTGCTCACGGAGGTGTCTCACCAAATGGCGCTGATGCGGGAAGAGTCCTTTGGCCCCGTCATCGGAATTATGAAAGTGAAAGATGATGAAGAGGCCATCCAGGGGATGGCAGATACAGCTTATGGACTTACCGCATCAGTATACAGTGCTGATGAGCAGCGCGCCAGGAAGATTTTGAAACGCCTCGATACGGGTACCGGGTACTGGAACTGCTGCGACCGGGTAAGCGCTGCGGTACCGTGGAGCGGGCGGAAACACTCCGGGATTGGATCGACACTCAGTCATGCAGGGTTGCGGGCGTTTACCCGTCCCAAATCCCTCCATTTGAAATCCTTGTGATATGAAGAAAACAGTATTGATAACAGGTGCGGGCGGAAATCTGGGATCCGCAGTGGTAGACCGTTTCCTGGCGGGCGGCTACCGTTTAATCGGTACAGTTTCCCCGGGAAAACTTCCGAAATCTACACGCGAGGATGTGAGTTACCTGGAAGTAAACCTGACGGATGAAAAGGAAGTCGGGAATGCAGTTGAAGAAATCGTTTCCCGCTGGCCCGTGGTGGATGCCGCAGTATTGTTGGTGGGAGGGTTTGAAGCCGGCGCAGTGGATAAGGCGGATGGTTCAACCCTGCGCCGCATGATTGCGCTCAATTTTGAGACAGCCTATTTTATGATCCGGCCGATGCTACGGCACCTGCTGAATCAACCGGATGGAGGAAGAATCATCTTAATCGGCTCACGCCCTTCCCTGGAGCCGAAAGCTGGAAAGGATGTGGCAGCGTATGCGCTTTCAAAGTCCCTGCTGTTTACACTTTCCGACCTTGTGAATGCCACCGCGTCTGGTACGAACGTGGCATCAGCCGTTGTTGTGCCAGCGACAATCGATACACCTGCCAACCGGAAGGCGATGCCCTCCGCTGATTTTAAAAAGTGGGTATCGGCGGAAGCCATTGCCGATGTGATATTTTTCGCATCATCCACGTCATCCCCGTTGCGGGAGGCTGTTTTGAAAGTATATGGGCAGGGGTAAATAATTGTCGAACGAAATGGTATTGCGGTCAGATTGTGCGAACTTGTGATTATAAAAACACGGACAACAATGAAGATTCTCTCCCTTGGACTAATCCTATTCATGGGTATTCCTGCTTGCCTAAGCGCACAGGATGCCGAATCCACCACGTCGGCGTATGCCGATCTTACGTTCGGCATTGGTTCCCAGAGAAGTACTGCCGTCAGCTATCAGCACAACTGGAAAATTGGAGCGAAGAAGAAGCTGGAGCTTGGTGTTGGCGGCAGGTTTTCCTCGTTTTTTGCAAACAACAAACATTTTGTCACGGCACCGGCCAACATTGCCAAAGGTACTACCGGACCTGGAGCGTTGTTTAAAGAGGCCATCAAAGCGAATATGGATTCGGTTTTGTTTCCTTCTGCACAGATCAATTCCATAAATGTCACGATAAATATCGGCTATAATTTTTCAAAGAAATTCAGAGCCGGTTTCAATATTGACCTCATTGGATTTTCATTTGGTGCGGCGCAGGCAGGAACCTACATCAATGGGAATGGTGCGCCGGGGGCTCAGACGGTTCCTGTTACGGCATCTCCCGCAGGCTTCAACCTGTTGCTGATCGCTGAGAATGACCGCGGCAGTCTGAATTCAGAATTTTTTGTAGCTTATTCCATCAACGATAAATGGTCGGTGAAACTCGGAGCCCAGCACATTTTCATGGAATACGTGACCGATACCAAGGTCCAGCAATTTCCGGAAGCTAACGATCGCTTCCGCATCACCCCAACGATTGTTTGCTTCGGCACCGCGATAAAACTTCGATAAGACTTGTTCTATGGATACTTCGGGTTGGACGAAAGCGGTCACCCGCATTACACTTGAAGTACAAAGTGAATTCGGGAGCCTCAGCGTTGACGAGCTCAACTGGAAGCCATCCCCACATGAATGGAGTGTTGCGCAGATTCTTGACCACCTGATCACGATAAACGGCACCTATTTTCCCATTCTGGAACGTGTGCACGACGGAAGGCATGAAACGCCATGGACAGGCCGTCTTGGATTCTTCGTAAACATGATGGGAGGCCTTATTCTGCAACGTGTACAGCCTGAAAACCAGAAAAAGCAAAAGACCCTTGACATCTGGGCGCCTTCCGAAAGCGCCCTTGACGGAAACATCCTGCAGCGGTTTGTGGAAAGTCAGGAAAGACTGAGCGACTTCATTGGACGTGTACAAGCTGGAGAAAGCATTTGACATCATCGTTGCACATGAAGAGCGTCATACCCGCAAGCCAGAGAAGTGAAAAGGCGGCTCGAACTTGCGTGACCGTCTCAGGAATAGTCTATCTTTAGAATTCAAAACCCTGAACGCATGAAACTTCTTTCGCTACTGATCGCAGGCCTGTTTTTTTCAATGAACCTACCGGGCCAGGCACCATCTTACAAAAAAGAATTACAAAAAGTAGACACGTATGTGCAGCAGCTCATGAAAGAATGGCGTGTTGCTGGTTGTGCGGTCGCCATCGTCCATAAGGACAAGATCATTTTTTCCAAAGGCTACGGCCTGCGCGACGTGGATAAGAAACTACCGGTGACGCCGAAGACGACGTTTGGTATTGCCAGCAATACGAAGTTGTTCACATCGATGGCAGCAGCGATACTTCATGAGGAGAAAAAACTGGACTTAGATAAGCCGGTGCGCACCTACATGCCTGAGCTGAAATTTTCTACCGCCGAGCTGGACGAAAAATTGACGCTCCGTGACATGCTGAGTCACCGTAGCGGCGTGCCCCGCTGGGATGGAGTATGGGCCGGGTCCGGGTTCACGCAGTTGGAAATTACGGATCGCTTGCGCTACATGAAGCCCACGCTGGGATTCCGCGAAGGATATCTCTATAACAACAACATGTACACTGCTGCAGGAGTTGTGGTAGGGAAGGTGGCAGGAACGAGTTGGGAGGATGTGGTTCGAACCAGGCTCTTTGTACCCTTGAAGATGACCCAGAGTTTTTTCTCGTTTGAAGAGGCTCAGAAGGGCAGCGAGCTTGCTATTGATTATTATAACGGGAGGTTGGACAGCCTCCTCAAACCGTTCGGTCCGGATGTGCATTGTGACTGCTGGGCGCCCGCGGCAGCCATTGTATCTAACGTGGAAGACCTGAGTAGCTGGGTCTCGGCGCAAATCATGGGGGGAAAATTCAGAGGCACCCAGGTCATGCCCGCCAAAGCGATTCGTGAGACAATGAAACCCAACAACATTGCATCCAAGGAGATGCCCTATGATGAAGTGTTCTTTGGGCTGTATGGACTGGGGCGGATCACCACCGATTACAAAGGACACGTTGCGATTCTTCACGGAGGCGTCATCAGCGGCTATCGGTCAACCATCGCTATGTTGCCAAAAGACAGCATCGGCGTGATTGTGTTGACCAATACAGCAGACGGAAGTCCGATGGCAACAGCAGCAGTAAACGGCATCTACGACAGGTTGCTGCACTTGGACGAATCACCATGGACTAAAAAAGTGAGTGTGGAAGTCAAGAAAGGCAACGATCGGACCTGGCGCTCTATCGATTCACTGCGCGCACTTCGCGTACCCGACACCAGGCCCTCGCATCCGCTGGCGTCATTCGTCGGAACCTTTGAGCACAAAGCGTATGGAAAAATTGAAATTTCATTGCCCGGCGACCGCCTTCAGTTCAAGTTCAGAATCTGGGAACAGCCTCTCGAGCACTTTCACTATGATCAGTTTTGGACACCCCAGCATCCCGATCATACGGTGGTGTACTCACTCAATGTCTTTAAGCTCAACTTTCTCACCAACGAAGCGGGAATTATTGACCGAATCACTACGTCTATCGGAAATGATCCAACGGTAGAGTTTATCCGCGAGAAAATAAAGTAGGGCTGGTGGCCATGACAGTATCGGGCTATATCGTCGACATTCCGGGTAAGCAGGTGGTGAAAGGGTCGCTGACTGTAACTGATGGAAAGATCAGTCAGATCATCGCGACACCCAACGGGCCAGATCAGTATATCCTCCCGGGATTCATTGACGCCCATGTTCACATCGAAAGCTCCATGCTGGTACCGTCGGCATTTGCGCGCATGGCCGTGGTTCACGGCACTGTGGCAACGGTTTCTGACCCGCACGAAATCGCCAATGTCATGGGCATGGCCGGTGTCGATTACATGATCCGCAATGGAAGTCAGGTCCCCTTTAAATTCTACTTTGGAGCACCGAGCTGCGTGCCGGCCACTTCGTTTGAAACCGCGGGTGCACTCGTGGACGTAGCTGGGGTAGACACGTTGCTGTGCCGTGATGAGATCAGGTATCTCGCGGAGATGATGAACTGGCCCGGTGTCCTTGCCGGAGATCGCGAAGTCTTCGCCAAAATTGCCAGCGCGAAGAAATACGGCAAGGTGGTGGATGGTCACGCACCCGGATTGACAGGCGAGCGGGCGACGCGGTACATCGCTGCCGGAATCTCCACCGATCATGAATGCGTCACCGAGGCTGAAGCCTTGCATAAGTTGAAGGCGGGTATGAAGGTGATCATCCGGGAGGGTAGTGCAGCTCGCAATTTTGATGCGCTGATTGATTTACTGAATGATTTTGAAGACCGGATCATGTTCTGTTCCGATGACAAACACCCCGACAGCCTGGAGGTGGGACACATCAACGAGCTGGTTCGAAGGGCGGTTGCCAGGGGAGTGGATGTGTTCAAAGTGTTGAAGGCTGCCTGCATAAATCCCGTGATGCACTATGGCCTGGAGGTCGGTCAGCTCCGAGTTGGTGATCCTGCAGATTTTATTGTTGTTGACAACCTCATGAATTTTGAAGTCAGGCAGACCGTGATCGGAGGCGTTATCGTTGCTGCCGGAGGCAAATCGAAGATCGCACATGTACACGCATCTCCCATAAACAATTTTCACATCTCTGTGAAGTCTTCGGAAAATTTCCAGGTAAAGGCGAAGAAAGGACTCGTCCGGGTCATCGAAGCACTGGATGGGCAGCTGGTCACTCGGGAGTTATTGATGACGCCCCGGATCGTGAAAGGGTTGGTTGAAGCGGATGTGGAGCGCGACATTCTCAAGGTTGCGGTCGTCAACCGCTATTCGGACGCGAAACCGACCGTGGCGCTCATCAAAAACTTTGGTCTTCAGCAAGGTGCAATTGCGTCGTCGGTTGCACACGATTCGCACAACATCATTGCGGTAGGGGTGGATGATCTTTCCATTTCCAGGGCAGTCAACAGGATCATGGAGGCGCAAGGGGGTATTTCGGCTGTTTATGATGCGGGGGAGATGCTTCTTCCGCTGCCGGTTGCAGGCATTATGTCACCGGAAGACGGCTATGATGTGGCACAGAAGTATAAGGCGATTGATCTTCAGGCAAAATCGATGGGATCCAAACTCGGTGCCCCGTTTATGACGCTCTCCTTTATGGCTTTGCTGGTCATTCCTTCCCTGAAGGTGAGCGACCGGGGATTGTTCAACGGGGATACATTCCGATTTGTCGAGCTATTCAGTGATCCAGACGCTGCTGATGAATGAAATTCAGGCGGGCCACCTGACAATCGTCATGAAATTGGAGCTCGGTTATGAGGATTTTTGCATAACTACGAACCCACTCCTGTGAAAAACCGTGTTAGCATATTAGTACCTACCGACTCCTCTACGGTCTCCCGAGCTGCCGCACAATACGCGCTGAAACTGGCGGCAGGAATCCGTGCGCGGATTGTCATGGCCTCCGTGGTGGAGATCAATACTGAAAACAACGTACTCCACAACTGGAAGAAGCTGGAAGCACGATTGATGCGGTCGGCTCGTAAAGACATGCAGATGTTCCTGTCTGAATTAAAAGATCAGGTTGAAAACAACCTTATTACCTATGAAATACTCAATGGATTTCCAAAGCACGAGGTCATCTGCGCCTATGCGCAGGAGCGGAAGATGGACTTGATTGTTATGGGAACCAAAGGGGCCACCGGATTGTGGAAGATTTTGCAGGGTACCAATACTGCCGCTGTCATTGGGCACAGCCATATTCCCGTTATCGCCGTGCCAGCGAAAGCGACATTTAAGCCCCTGCAGCACATCGTGTATGCCACGGACATGAAAAACCTGAAAGCCGAAGTACGTATGCTCGCAACGTTTGCGGCCCTTTTCGGAGCGGCTATCCTGGTCCTTCACATTGTAACCAACGACGGGGATGTGCGCATCGATAAGAACCTCGAGCCCCAATTGATTAACTGGACCGGCTATGAAAAGATTTCCTATCACGTCAGACGAGCCGCCACCATTGAGCAGGGTATCGATACGTTCATTGATGAAAAGGAAGGAAGTATGTTGGCAATGTTTACACACAAGACGGATTTCACAGAGCGGCTCTTCAGCAGGAGCATTACGCGCAAAGTTGCCTTTCAAAGCCGCATTCCACTGCTTACCTTCAACAAGACCAGGATGCCCCGAAAGGTCGTTTCATAGTTTTCCTAATCAGCCTATCTTGCTGGAAAAGATTGGATTCGCTAACACACATCGTACTGGGAGGCTGCATTGGTGACGCGGTAGCCAGGAAGGAATTGGGTAAGAAAGCCCTGGTGGTTGGAGCCCTTTCGCAGAGTCTCCCAGACATTGACTTTGTCGCTTCGTTCTGGCTGAACCCTGCCAATGATCTGCTGGCCCACCGGGGATTCACACATTCCTTTCTTTTTGTCCTGCTGGCTGCTCCCGTGCTGGCTCTAGTAGTTGACAAGTTCATTTTTCCACGGGCGCTTCCTGTCCGCACGTGGACTGCCTTTTTCGGCGTACAGATCTTCATGCACATCTTCCTGGATGCATTTAATTCCTACGGTGTGGGGTGGTTTGAGCCTTTCAGCCATTCACGCATTTCATTTGACGTGCTCTTTGTGGCCGACCCGTTCTTTTCCGTTGTACCAACCGTCGCTATGGTCATTCTCTTGCTCCGGGGACCCGAGTTCAGATACCGGAAGGCCCTCGTACGCGTGGCGCTGCTCTGGTGTGCCGCGTATCTTGTGTACGGGATGGCAAACAAATATGTCATCCATTCCAACATCCGGAAGAACCTGACCGACCAGCGCATCGAGGCGGATAGCTATTTTTCAACACCTACGCCGCTCAACACGTGGCTGTGGTATATCGTGGTGAACACGGACAATGGGAGCTACGTTGGTTTCCGGTCTGTCTTTGATTCACAGGAGAAAATTGATTTTGAGTTCTTCGACCGTGGGGATAGCCTGCTTGCTCCCGTAAATGATCATGAGGATGTACAGCACCTTCGCCGATTCGCCCAGGGATTTTATACAGCGGAAATGTGGGGAGACACCTTGGTATTCAACGACCTTCGGTTTGGGCAAATGGTCGGATGGAAGGAAAGGCGCGGACATTTTGTGTTTCACTACTTCATCAACCATCCGGAAGACAACAAACTCGTCGTTCAGCGTGGGAGGTTTGACGGCTGGGACAGGGAAGCTACGATTTCCTTTCTGCGTCGCATCCGCGGAAACTGATCCGGTCAGTTCTCGCGGGTCGTTTCCTGCTTGAAATAAAAAGTGAACAGGTACAGGATAAAGCGAATGGTTTCGTAGGACAGCCGCTGGCGGATGCGGGAAAACAGGGACGATCGCTCAGAGAATTTGGATTTTGTAATCCGAACGCAATCATCCCGGATGATCTGGTTAAGGGTATCATCTACCGAGGCGGCAAATTCGGTGTTCAGAACATCCACATTCAATTCAATACTCGCATAAGCGCTGATGTTGTTTACGTTGTAGGACCCGACCGTCGCCCACTGCCTGTCGTACACGGCTATCTTTCCATGGAGGACCGTCTTCTGATACTCGTAGACTTCAATTTTTCTTGCAAAGAGCCACGGGTAGAGGTAGTTCTCTGCCGATTTGGACAGTCCTACATCCGAAATGCTGGTGAGGATGATCTTGATGCGAACTCCGCGCTGCGCGGCCTTGTTCAGACTGTTCATGATCACACGCCCGGGTAGAAAGTAACTAGACATGATGGTGATTTCCCGTGTCGCCCGGTGGAACATCTCTGCATAGCTGCGCGAGATTTGGTTCTTGTTGCGTACCCAGTCATTGATACGAATGCGCGTCATAACTTCTTCGCGTTCGGGGAGAATGGTGCGCCAGTTAAATAATATCGGCATACCTACCTTTTTCCACGTAGACCGCGTCCACATCGCAACACACCGGTTGAACAGTTGGGCCGAGGCTTCGCCTTCGATGCGCACAGCCCAGTCCAACCAGGCGGGCTGGCCGGGGAGGTCATTATACCGGTTGCTGACATTGATCCCCCCAACGAGGCTGTACAACCCGTCGACCACAATGAGTTTGTGGTGCATCCTCCTGCCGACATAGTAATTCTCTCCTTTGAGGAACGGCTGAAACCACCGAAAGTGAATACCTGCCTCCTGCATACGAATGATCAGATCGTCTCCCAGGTCGGAGGAAGCGTAACCGTCCAGCAGCACGTACACTTTTACATTTCTAAAAGATGCCCGGATGAGCGCATTCGCCAACGCCACCCCGGTTTCATCGTCTTCGAAGATATACGTCTGCAGGTGCACCGAATGAACCGCATGATTAATGAGTCGCTGGGCCTCGGAGAAGTATTGCTCCCCGCCACGAACGAGCTGAACCCGGTTGTGGCTGGTATACCCTCCTGAAATGGCTTCACTTTCCATGGCAAGCCGTGATATTAATCATTATGATTCATGATTTTCGTCGATTTCGTTTTGCCATTCGATGACGACCTTACAGGCCGTGGATCAGCCAATTCCAAACACATGAAAAAGATACTCTGTCCCGTCGACTTTTCAAACGCTTCCAAAAACGGCATGGAATACGCCGGCAACCTGGCGGCTGCGCTGATGGCGCACCTGACGCTGGCGTACATTAAACCAACCATTTGGCCCGAAGCAATACAGTTAAAAGAGGAGGTAGCTTTAGGTATTGCAGAAATACGAGCAAGCCTCCAAGTGCTTGCTGATGCCTGTGAAAAAGAATTTGGCGTCACATGCGGTGTTCGTGTGGAAGAGGCATCCTCTACATTGGAGAAAGCCATCGCCCGCGAAGGGGAGGAGCACGATCTCATTGTGATGGGAACCAACGGCGCCGATGACTACTATCAATATATTTTCGGCAGTAACTCGTTCCAGGTGATGAAACGGTCGGGTAGGGCCGTATTGGTTATTCCAGAAGGATGCACCTTCAGACCCGTGAGCCAGATTGTGTATGCGTTCGACCCGGGAACGAATCCTCATTTCCTGGTAGACCAGTTGAGGGCCCTGGCTGTTCCGCTGCAGGCCTCCGTGCGGGTGCTACACGTTTTGGATGCTGAGCCGTCAGCAGAAAATGACAAAAAGCTCGACCTCCTGAAGAAAGGAGTCATGGATAGGGCCGACAAAATGATCGACTGGAGTTTTGAAGGAAAGTACGGTATTGATATATCGTGGGCGCTGGATCGCTACGTTACTTCTCAATCATCGGAAATTTTAGCGCTCTCCTTTCATCACCGGACGTTGGTAGACAAACTTTTCCGTGAGAACGTCATCAAAAAGCTCAGCATGACGGCCCATTTTCCAGTTTTCACTTTTTGGAGCTAGCGCGCCTGGCTGTCTTCCGGGCCTTGCGTTTCTGGGAAACCGGCTTCTTCTTGAATTTCCGTACCTGGCGTAAAAGACTGGCTCGTACTTTTTCGGCCGCTGTTTCGAAACGAATGCCGCGGTCGCTCGCGAAAAGATCATTGCCTGGTACCATCAGCCGGGCGTCCACCAGGAAATCATTTTTTTGTTCGTTGCTCTCTTTTCGCAACATCACATCACAGCGGATGATTTCGGTTGACTTGTTCTCCAGCCTGGAAAAGGTATGGATAAGGGCGCGTTCGAGGCGTCTGCTGATTTTTATACCCGGAGACTGGATGATGATGTTCATGAAGGATTCGATTGAGGGTGTGCATGCAAAAGTATCTGGAGGCTTCCACATTTCAAATTGCAATCGTCACTACGGAGACGACACAATATGTGTTTTGGGTCTGTGCCCCATCCCGTATATTGGGACCATTCTATGACACTTCTTTCCAGAATCCACACCCTCGAGCGCGCTGCGCGCACGCTGGAACCCACACCAGCCGTACGCAAAAAAGTGAGGGAGAAAGTTGTTGCGTATGCTGAGACGTTTCTCGACAGCCTGGGTACCGGGAAGGCTTTTAACAGCAGCGGCGATACAGGCCAGGGGCTTTTACTATCCCCGATCAGAGAGTCTGGCCTTCCGATTGAAAAAGCATTGCGACTGATTCAGAAGCATGTTGATGCTCCTGCACTCAATCCCGCCTCGGGTGGACACCTGGGCTATATTCCGGGAGGAGGGCTGTACTACGCATCTCTGGGCGACTATCTCGCTGACGTCACCAACCGGTACGCCGGTGTTTTTTTCGCCGGACCCGGCGCCGTCCGCATGGAAAACATGCTGCTGCGATGGGTGGCAAAATTCCTTGGCTATCCCGGCACCGCAGCGGGAAATATCACGTCGGGGGGAAGCATCGCCAACCTGATAGCCATCTGTACCGCCAGGGATGCGAAAGGAATTACGTCGGAACGGATTCCCAGTTCCGTAATCTACCTGACAGAACAGGCACATCATTCACTGGCCAAGGCCATTCGCATCGCCGGTCTCGGGGAGTGCATCCTCAGGACCGTACCGATGGACGCGCGCTTTCGAATGGATGCCGTGGCCCTGGAGCGCCAAGTGAAAGCAGACAAGAGCAAGAACTTGTCTCCGTTTCTTCTTATCGCTTCCGCGGGCACTACGGACACGGGCTCCATTGATCCGTTGGATATACTGGGTACACTGGCGGCGAAATACCGGATGTGGTATCACGTCGACGCCGCGTATGGTGGGTTCTTTGCATTGACGCGTGAAGGAAAAAAGAAGCTCCACGGCATGGAGAAGAGTGACTCCATGGTCATCGACCCGCACAAGGGGCTGTTCCTTCCGTATGGCATCGGCATGATCCTCGTAAAGAGCAGGAAGCAACTCAACGCCACGCACTTCTATCAGGCCAATTACATGCAGGATGCGCTTGCCGACCTGGAAGAACCTTCACCCGCGGATCTGTCGCCGGAGCTCACCAAGCACTTCCGTGGACTGCGCATGTGGCTGCCGCTCAAATTGCATGGCGTCAAACCATTTCGTGCCTGCCTGGAAGAGAAACTTCTCCTGACAAAATATTTTTACCAGGAAGTAAAAAAGCTGGGCTTTGAAGCAGGCCCAGAGCCGGAACTCTCTGTCGTGACCTACCGATACGTTCCGCCGAAAGGCAACGCCAACCTCTTTAATAAGAAGCTTCTTCATGCTGTACAGAAAGACGGCCGCGTGTTTATCTCCAGTACACTGCTGGACGGAAAATTTACGCTTCGTTTCGCCTGTCTTAGCTTCAGAACCCATCTGTCCACAGTGGACACGCTTTTAGCTGTGCTGAAACGAGAAGTTGAAAAGCTGTCTGGCGTGTAGCGAATTCATGATCCGATGAAACCAAGAGTAGTCCTTGCAATAACCCTGTTTGTCCCCGGTATTTTCCTCGTGGTCCTTAGCACATATTTTGCCGGGCTTGCCGCATACACCGTCTTGGTTTGGAAAAGCACGTCCGGCCGAATTATTGATTTCGTGCCCAGTGAATCGGGAGACGGCGATACCTATTACTACCGGTTCACATTTATCACCAGGGAGGGGAAGGCGATGACCGTCCTTTCTGACAAGGCATATGGTATAGAAACTGCAGAGGAGGGTGAAGCGATAACGGTCTATTATGATCCACAAGACCCGGGTCGTGCGATCCCCGCATCCTTCATGATTTCCTGGCTCATCCTCCTAGTGTTTTTTCCATTTGGGTTGTTGCTCATGTGGCTGGGATGGCCATTTTCGAAAGACGACCTGGGTATTGCGCCTTCGTGAACCAAAATCCTCCGCTGTTACGAATCTGGAAAGGAAGTGAGGTAAAAAAGTTTACCTTGGTTTTTTGCAACCCTAAATACATAGCATGAAGCGTTTTCCCTTTCTCATTCTCTTGTTCACGATTCACCTTGCTCAGGCTCAGGTCATCGATCCGGTGGTTGACGCCATCGTCAAGGAAGCCAATGAAAATTCGCAATTGGAAAGAATGGCCCACGAACTTTTTGACGGCATTGGCCCGCGGCTGGTAGGCACGCCGCAAATGAGGCAGGCCAACAATTGGGCTGTGGGTCAGTATACCAAATGGGGCATCGCTGCCCGGAATGAAAAGTGGGGGGAATGGCGCGGATGGGAGCGGGGCGTTTCGCACATTGACATGGTATATCCAAGGGTTAAGTCATTGGAAGGCATGCAGTTAGCATGGAGTCCTTCTACTAATGATAAAGTAATAACTGGTGAGATGATCGTTCTGCCTGACGTGGCAGACTCCCTGGAATTCCAGCGATGGCTTCCATCGGTGAAAGGCAAGTTTGTCATGATTTCCATGAACCAGCCCACAGGCCGGCCGGATTACAATTGGGAGGAGTTTGGAACCAAGGAGTCGTTTGAGAAGATGAAAATTGCCCGCACGGAGGAAATCGGAGCCTGGACACGGAGGCTTCAGAACACCGGCAAATCCAGTCGCTCCCTGGCTATCGCCCTTGAAAATGCTGGAGCTCTCGGGGTCGTCGCATCCAATTGGTCGCGTGGATTTGGGGTGAACAAGATATTCAGTGCCAACACGAAGAAAGTACCGACCATTGACGTTTCCCTGGAAGACTACGGCATGCTCTACCGGCTCACTGAATCTGGAGCGAAGCCCCGAATCAGTGTGCGCATCGATTCAAAAGAACTTGGCGTTGTGCCTGCCTTCAATACGCTGGCAGAAATCAAGGGCACCGAAAAGCCCGATGAGTACGTGATGCTCTCTGCGCACTTCGACTCCTGGGACGGCGGGACGGGAGCGACAGACAACGGCACCGGCACACTCACCATGATGGAAGCCATGCGCATCCTGAAGAAAGTATATCCAAATCCAAAGCGAACGATCCTCGCTGGGCATTGGGGCAGTGAGGAGCAGGGATTGAACGGCTCGCGCGCCTTTGTGGAAGACCATCCGGAAATCGTCGACAACCTCCAGGCTTTGTTCAATCAGGATAACGGAACGGGACGGATTACGAATATTTCCGGGCAGGGCTACCTCCATGCTTATGAATTCCTTCAGCGATGGCTATCAAAAGTTCCGGATCCAATACGAACTCCGATTGAGACGCGGTTCCCGGGAGCGCCCGGTGGAGGTGGCTCTGATTTTGCTTCCTTCGTTGCGGTTGGTGCACCTGGATTCTCGCTGAGTTCCATCAGCTGGTCGTATGGAAACTACACCTGGCATACCAATCGCGACACGTACGATAAAGTGGTCTTCGACGATGTACGCAGCAATGCCATCCTTACGGCGATTCTTGTTTACCAGGCATGTGAAGATCCAAACAAAACACCACGGGACAAGAGTGTTCTTCCTATGGACGTGAAAACCGGTGAGCGGGCACAGTGGCCCGCACAGCGTAAGGCCACACGGAAGGGGGGAATGAACTGATGATTTTTTTCCTTCGCCGGCGAATACTGCATGCGCTGGCGGCTGCAGTGGTTTGTTTAGCATGCGAGGCTCCGGAGCCGGAAAGGAGAGGTTCACTGATCATCATTGGTGGCGGCGTCCAATCCCGCGCCGTCATGGACGCCATAATTGAAAAATCGCGGATCCTCGAAGGCGGATATGCCGTGGTACTTCCCATGGCCAGCAGCGAGCCGGACTCCGCCGTGTATTATGCCGTGGGTCGCTTCCGAGCAGCCGGGATCACGCAGGTGGCAGGGCTACAATTCCGGAAAGGCGTGGCACTGCCAAAGACCGCACTCGATTCGCTCGCGCACGCCACACTTATCTATATTCCCGGAGGAGACCAAAGCCGGTTCATGGAGCTGGTAGATTCTACACTTATTCCTGCGGCATTGGTTAGCGCCTGGAAGGCTGGAGCCCTCATCGCCGGCACGAGCGCCGGGGCGGCGGTCATGAGTGAACACATGATCACCGGCAACGCGCTCCGGGAGCCAGACTATCAGGCCACATTTTCAACACTGACCGCGCATAACCTGGAAACGCGCAGGGGCCTTGGATTGATTCGGCACGTACTGATTGATCAGCACTTCGTGAAACGGAGCCGCTTCAATCGCCTGATTTCGGGCATCCTGGATTTTCAGGATCATATGGGCATCGGCATTGATGAGTCGACGGCCATTGTAGTGGAAGGCAGCGAAGCGCTGGTCATTGGAGAGTCGCAGGTGATCGTTATTACCAACAGTGACCGATCCCGATCCGAACTAAATGGAAAGATCGGCGCACTTAATTTGTCCCTTTCCATTTATCTTCCCGGTGAGAAATTCACTATTCCTTAGAAAGAATGCCTCCAAAAAACTTAAAATTTACTGAACCCATACATATGACTACCAGAATAATTCTTGCTCTCCTTATTGCTTCAACGACATCTGTCTCCTTTGCACAAAGGAAACAACGGGCATCCGCTCCGGTGGTTGCTCCGACAACCATAGATCTTGAAAGCTATTTGAAACCGGTCAAGTGGCGCAACATCGGACCGTTCCGCGGCGGCCGGTCGGTGACAGCAACGGGAGTAGCCGGAAATCCCTACCTGTATTACATGGGCACAACCGGCGGCGGTGTGTGGAAAACGTCGGACATGGGAAACAGCTGGCAGAATATTTCAGACGGGTTTTTCAAAACAGGATCGGTTGGAGCCGTGGCGGTTGCGGAGAGTGACGTCAATGTAATTTATGTGGGGATGGGGGAGCACGCACCGCGGGGAGTCACCACCTCCTATGGCGACGGTGTGTATAAATCGACCGATGCCGGCAAGACCTGGAAAAAAATGGGACTTGATCTCACGCGGCACATTGCTAACATCCGGATCCACCCGACAAATCCCGACGTGGTGTTCGTGGCTGCCCAGGGCGCGCTACACGGCCCGAATGTGGATCGCGGAGTGTACAAATCAACCGACGGCGGCGTGACCTGGAGGAAGACCTTGTTCGTGGATGACAATACCGGCTGTGCCGACCTGAGCATGGACATGACCAATCCGCGCATCTTGTATGCAGCCATGTGGGATCACCGGAGGTTGCCGTGGCAGGTGCAGAGCGGCGGAGCAGGCAGCGGCCTGTACAAATCTACCGACAGCGGAGAAACGTGGACCAAAATTCAAAAAGGACTTCCTAAAGAACTCGGCAAGATGGGCGTTTCCGTCTGCCGCTCGAATCCGGAGAAAGTATATGCCCTCGTTGAAAGCGACACGGAAAAAGAACAAGGAGGATTGTTTGTATCTATGAATGGCGGCAAGACTTGGGACCGTGTCAGCAAAGACCACCGGCTGGTGCAGCGGGCGTGGTATTACATCGAAGTATTTGCCGACCCGCAGAATGAGAACATCGTGTACGTGCTCAACTCACCCGGATTGAAATCCATCGACGGTGGCAAGAGCTGGTCCAACCTTTCAGGGACGCACGGCGATTACCACCAACTGTGGATCAACCCGCTCGACAACCGCAACATGATCGTTGCCAATGACGGAGGAGCTGCCGTCACCGTGAACCAGGGAGCAACGTGGACGACGCAGGACAACCAGCCCACCGCACAGTTCTACCGTGTCAATGCCGACAACCAGTTTCCGTATCGCGTCTACGGCGGCCAACAAGACAATAGCTCGGTGATGATTGAAAGCCGTACGCCTTACGGTTCTTCCATCACGGAACACAATTGGAAATCCTCTGCCGGTGGAGAAAGTGCTTTTCTTGCCTTCAATCCCGACGACCCGCAATACGTTATGGGAGGAAGCTATCAGGGAACGATCGAAGTGCTCGACACCAAGCGGGATCAGGGTATAAACGTTATGATTGCCCCGATTCAATACCAGGCGCTGCAACCCAAAGACATGAAGTACCGGTTCAACTGGAACGCGCCCATCATCTGGTCAAAGCATGAGCCAGAGGCTTTTTACCATGCCGGAAATAAATTGTTCAAGACCATCGACCTTGGCAAAACATGGGACGTGGTATCGCCCGACCTGACGCGAAATGAAACCAGCAAGTTGGGCGTAAGCGGTGTCCCGTATACCAACGAAGGTGCGGGTGGAGAAAATTACGGCACGATCGCCTATGTGATCGAGTCTCCTTCCGAAAAGGGAGTCCTCTGGACTGGAAGTGACGACGGCCTCGTTCACGTCACGCGTGACGGTGGAAAGACCTGGACAAACGTAACGCCGGCGGGTCTTCCCGAATGCCTCATCAACAGCATCGAAGTATCCCCGCACGACAAGGCCACAGCCTACATCGCCGCCACCCGATACAAGCTGAATGACTTCACGCCTTCGCTATACAAAACAATGGATTATGGAAAAACGTGGACACGCATTACCACCGGAATTCCGTACGGTGCATTCACGCGGGTCGTTCGGGAGGACAACGTGCGCAAAGATTTGCTGTATGCCGGAACGGAGACGGGGCTGTATGTCTCCTTCGACGGCGGCAAGCAGTGGACGACCCTGCAGCTCAATCTGCCCGTAACTCCAATCACAGATCTGAAAGTGCATCAAGGCGACCTGGTGGCGTCCACGCAGGGACGGGCGTTCTGGATTTTGGATGATCTGGGACTGGTGCGCCAATACAAGGCCGCTGTGGGGGCATTCCGTTTGTATCAACCGGAAGACACGTACCGGGTATCGGGGAGAAGTCAGTTGGACAATGTTATTATTGAGGATCCTAACGAAGATTTTCTAAAAAACCCTTCCGCCGGCGTAAACCCAGCGGCGGGCGTAGTGATCTACTACGAGCTCCCTGAAAAACTTGATTCTGGACTTGTTATCTCCATGACTATCAAGAGTGAGGCGGGCGAAACCGTCAGGACATTCTCATCCGCCAAGGATAAGAAGTTTGTTTCCTTTCCTGGCGGACCGCCGGCCGATGCGACGCTGCCCATCAAGCCCGGCATGAACCGGTTCGTCTGGGATATGCGCTATGCCACCTTGGTGGGAGTGCCCAGCGTATTTATCGAAGGAAGCTATCGGGCCCACAAGGTATCGCCCGGCAAATACCAGGCGAGCATCAAGATGAAAGAGCTGGAGCAGACAACCTCGTTCGCTGTTGTAACGCAACCTGGAGGTTCAGCAACTCCTGCTGAGTTTGAGGCACACCATCAGTTGATGAAGTCAGTGGAAAGCGGCGTCAATGAAATTCACAACGCCGTTAACGACATCCGTGCCGCCCGAAAGCAGATAAATGACTTGGTGGAATTACTGGGAACAAAACCGGAATGGAAAGCCGTTTCAGATTCAGGCAAAGCCGTCGTGAAAAAGATTACTGCCTGGGAGGAGAAGCTGGTTCAGCCGAAAGCACAGAGCAACGACGACATCATCAATTTTGTCAACAAGCTCAGCGCCGACTACATTTTTCTGAAAGGGGAGATGGACAGCAATACGCCGACGATCACCAAAGGATTTACGGAGCAGCTGGCTGCCCTCGATGCAATCTGGCAGCCGTTGAAGCGTGACCACGGAATGTTGGTAAGCAAGGATATTGCCGCGTTCAATACCCTTTGCAAGAATTCCAACCTGGAGAAAATCACCATGCCTCCTCGCAGCGAAAAATAGGATCAACGTCGGGGTTATGGATTCCGCTGGAAAACGGCAGCGTCAATGAACCCGGCGTAGAATTCTTTTGACTCCTTCCTGACCCAGCCTGCACGCTGCAGCGATTCTTCCCAGTCGGCGAGATGAGCAGCGTCGATGCTGGCCGCGAAGCGGAAGAATCGGTACATGATCCACAGCATTACCCGATGCCAGGTTTTTTTGTTTTGGAATTCACTGACGATCCATAGACCGGAGGGATGTACCGCTGCGTCAATTTTCCGGATAACGGCGTCCATGGCAGCGAGAGTAAACACATCCAGAAAGAAGGGAGTAATCACCGCATCAAACAGTTGACCGGATGGAATATCATCTTCCGTACCATGAATGAAGTGCGTCATTCCGCGCGACGGCTGTGCCTGCGCTTTCGCGATCATTTTCTGTGAAACTTCAACATACCAGACGACTGCCTGCGGTTGTGCTTTGAATATTTCAGGGAGTATCCAACCTGTCCCGCCACCCATCACCAGGATGTTGGACGGAGGAAGCCGGTGGAGAAATTCCGTTTGTGCCTTGGGTATGGAGCCTTGAAAAACAAGGCGCGCCAGCACATCGTAATACCATGAAACGGCATCGAACCCGCTTGCCTTCATGCGAAGAAAACCAGGTAAAGTAGTGGCAACAGGAAGATGGAATCTCCAAGGCGTCGATAGCGGTCATGCACCGCAAAAAAGTTGGTGGCAGAAAAGATGAGCAGGAGGAACCCATTCATCACTACAACAACGACGGCGGGACCGGGATAGGGGGAAGCCCCGATGAGCCATAGACATAAGATCACTACAAGGCAGAGAATAATAAGAAGCAGGCGACGTGTGCCTTTCTCGCCAATGGCGACAGCCAGCGAAGGGTGGTTGTCGCGCAAGTCCCCGCGACGGTCGAAGAGCGAGAAAAGAAGCAGGTTGACAAATGCCGTCAGTCCAAATGCTGCCACCAATCCAATTTCATACCCGTTCATCGCGCGGCCCAGCAACGAAAACGGGGCGAGAATCACGCCGACGGTGTACAGGAGCGCACCCGCTGCCTCTTTTGCAATCTTCAGGTGACGTTGAAAAAGAAGGTAGCCCACCACGCATGTTGCCAAGACGGCACCGCTGATCAGGACAGGCTTTCGGATAAAGAAAACCTCCATTCCGACAACAAAGGAAGCGACGACGACGAGCAGGAGCAAGGGGGTGAAATGGCGCTGGTGGTAGCGATGCCGCTCGGAAGCAGCTTCGGCACCCTGCCGGGTAATCTGCCAGGCGTCGACGAGGTGATCGGTAGTGTAAATGATCCAAACGGTAAGCCCCAAGATGATAAACGCGTGCGGCAGCGGCGCAACCCCAAGCAGGTTGGAGAAGAAGGCGCACCCCACCACGGCTCCGGCGGCCACGTCAAGGCTAAGGATGTTCAGGGTACGCCACATATTTCAGGTTTTTGAAAACCAAAAATACAAAATCAGGACGGGAGTCATGGTTTCTGCGCGCCCGTCAACTAGCCGTTGTTCGAATGCTCCCTTTTGGGTAGCTTTCTTCAAATCAAATTCCTTGTTATGAAAAAATTAATACTGCTTTCTTTGTGCCTTCTCGCCTTCATGGCACAGTCCCAATCCGGGTGGACTCCCGCCAACATGATGAGTTACAAACGCATCGGCGGTGTGGCCATGGCCGAAGATGGTGCGCATGTGGCCTTCACCGTGGGCGTGGCGAGGATGACTGCTGACCAGTCGGACTTCCTTACCCACATATGGGTAACTAACCCGGCAGGTGCAGCAGAGCAGTGGACCTTCGGTGAAAAGTCGTGCATCTCGCCGCAGTTCTCTCCCGATAGCCGGTATCTGTCTTTTCGCTCCAGCCGCGATGCGGAAGGAGTAAACCAGCTCTACCGCGTGAGATTGACAGGCGGGGAGTCTGAACAGCTCACCAACGTGTCCGACAACGTGATGGATTATTCCTGGAGCCCGGATGGGAAGTACATCGCCTTCCGGATGAATGACTCAGTCGCCGTGCGTCAGAAAGAAGATAAGAAGCAGAAGACCGACTGGCAGGTTGTGGATGATTTCAATAATACACAGCTGTTTGTTTTGACTCTAACCAAGGGGACCGATGGGAAATACCCTGTACGCAAGCTCACCAACGGTCCGTACCACGTACTTGACATGGCCTGGTCGCCCGACAGCAAAACGCTTGCGTTTTCTCACCAACAAGGAAGCTGGGCCAACGCCTGGACCACCGCCGACATATCAACCGTAGCCGCAAGCGGTGGGCCGATCAAGCAGCTGGTGACAGACAAAGGACAGGACGCAAGCCCTGCATTTTCTCCCGATGGAAAGTGGATTGCCTACGAGACAACGCGCGGCGAAGTGACCTGGGCGAGCAAAACAGGATGCCGGATCATACCTGTTCAGGGTGGCAAGGCTGTAGATCTTGGCGCCAGTTACGATGAGTCACCCGGCGGATACGTCTGGAGCCCTGACAGCAAGGGCTTGTATTTCAGTGAAGCCTACCACACCACGGCGCACCTGTATTTTGCAGGGGCAGATGGAAGCACACCGAAAAAGGCGAGTACGCACACGCGCGGCTCGATGTCGTCTGTAAGCCTGAACAAGAAAGGCGACGTGGCCTACATCTACCAGGACACCGAGTCGCCGGCAGAAGTGTATATGGCCAACATCTCTAGTATGCAGGGAAAGAAAGTCACGAATATTCATGGCGACTTCATGGTCAACCAATCCGTAGCAAAATCAGAGCTAAACAGCTGGAAATCAAAGGATAATAAGTTTACAATTGAAGGGATTGTTACGTACCCACATGGATACCAGAAAGGGAAAAAATACCCCTTGATCCTTAATGTGCACGGTGGCCCCGCAGGCGTATTTCAGGAGAGCTATACGGGACAATCCAGTTCGTATCCAATTCAAGCATTTGCTGCCAAAGGGTATGTCGTGCTGCGGGCAAATCCGCGGGGCAGCAGCGGATACGGCGCCGAGTTTCGCCGAGCCAACCACCGCGACTGGGGATTTAACGACTATGAGGATTTAATGGCCGGTGTTGACAAGCTGATCAAAGACGGCGTCGTTCATCCCGACAGCCTGGTGGTAACGGGCTGGAGTTACGGAGGATACATGACCAGCATGGTCATTACAAAGACCAACCGGTTCAAGGCGGCTATGGCAGGAGCGCCTGTTACCAATCTGATGAGTTTCAATGGAACTGCCGACATTCCGGATTTCCTTCCCAGCTATTTCGACAAAGAATTCTGGGAGGACCCGGACGTGTATGCCAAGCACAGCGCCATGTTTGCGATCAAGAATGCACAGACCCCTACGCTGGTCATTCATGGCCTCAACGATGACCGCGTGCCGCCCGAGCAGGGATTTCAGTTGCACCGGGCATTACAGAGGCGCGGTATTCCCACGGAGATGGTAACCTATCCACGCCAGCCGCACGGCTTCCAGGAGCCTAAGTTTATTCAGAACGTCGGTGACCGAACCATCGCGTGGTTTGATTCCTATCTGCGCAAAAGCAAAGAACTGAAGGGAGGAAAGGATTTGGGACGGCTCAAGCGTTGATCGTAGCGCATTTAAAGTAAGGGTAAGAAGGGTACCAGAGACGAGATAGTTAGGAATAACATCTTATTTTTGTTTCCCATGGATAACAAATTACCGCTGACTTTTTTGGCCGCAACGATGCTCGTCGCGGCATGCGATACGGATTTTGCTTCGTACGATGATTATCCCGCGTATGCGGGAAATGATCTCGGCCTCACCTATACGCCAGAAGAATCAACGTTCACGATGTGGTCACCGCCGGCACGCAAAGTGTCCGTTCACTTTTACCAGCAAGGAGAGGGCGACAACCGGATTGAAACCGTATCCATGACGCGCACCGATGCCGCCGGTGTATGGCAGGCCCGTGTGAAGAAGGATCTTAAAGGACTCTTCTATACGTTTCAGGTTGAAACCCGATCCGGAGTGCTGGATGAAACGCCTGGGATCTATGCCAGGGCCGTTGGCGTGAACGGCAGGCGAGCGGCCGTGATTAACTTCTCGACTACCAATCCGGTAGGGTGGGGCGATGACCAGCCACCCGTCCTGGGCTCCGTACGAAACGCGATCATCTACGAGATGCACGTGCGTGATTTCACCATCCACCCTAGTGCGGGCAGCGCCTTTCCCGGAAAATATCTGGGGCTGGCGGAGTCTGGAACAATAAACCCGCACGGGCAGACTACTGGCATCGATCACCTCCGCGAACTTGGTGTGACACACATTCAGCTGCTGCCTGTCTTCGATTTTCTCTCTGTCAATGAGTCACGCCTCGACTCCCCGCAATACAACTGGGGCTACGACCCGCAGAATTACAACGTGCCCGAAGGTTCTTACGTGACAGATCCGTACAACCCTGCCACCCGGATTTTGGAATTCAAACAAATGGTTCAGGCGTTTCACCGCAACGGCATGCGTGTGGTCATGGACGTGGTCTACAACCACACCGCCGTCACAGAAAAATCCAATTTCAATCTCGAAGTGCCGGGCTATTACTACCGCCATGCGGCTGACGGTACGTATTCGGACGCTGCCGCCTGTGGCAACGAGACAGCGTCGGAACGTGCGATGATGCGCAAGTACATCCTCGCGTCATGCCGCTACTGGATGACGGAATATCACATCGACGGCTTCCGCTTCGACCTGATGGGAATTCATGACATCGAAATGATGAATCAACTCTCCGCCGAACTTCGTACCCTCGATCCCACCGTGCTGCTCTACGGTGAAGGGTGGACCGCCAAGAGCAGTCCGCTGCCCGACAGCCTGCGGGCGCTGAAAGCCAACACGGCGAAGCTTGATCACTTCGGTGCCTTCAGCGATGACCTGAGAGACGGCTTGAAAGGTTCCGTCTTCGAAGAAACAGACAAGGGGTTTGTGAACGGAGGAGCAGGGGCGGAGCAGAGTATCCGCTTCGGAGTCGTTGCGGCAACCAACCATCCGCAGGTCGACTACAGCAAAGTGAAGTATTCCAAAGCGCCGTGGGCCCGCCAGCCATGGCAATGCATCAATTATGTCAGCTGCCATGACAACCACACGCTGGCCGACAAGCTTCTTATCTCAGGAGCCGGAACGTTTGACCAAGCGACCCTGCAAAAAATGGACCGCCTCGCCAACGGCATCGTACTTACCTCGCAAGGCATTCCCTTCCTCCACGCCGGCGAGGAAATGATGCGCACCAAGCAGGGGGTGGAGAATTCATTCAACCGGCCCGACAGCATCAATGCGATTGACTGGAATTGGAAGAAGACCTACGCTGGACTCGGCAGCCATTACCGCGCGCTGATCACGCTGCGCAAGGGACACCCTGTTTTCAGACTACTTGATACCGGGGAGATTGTAAACAACCTGTCCTTTCTGGAAACTCCCTCCGGCGTGGTTGGGTATCACCTGGACGGAAAAAATTCCGAAGACAGCTGGAGCGAGGTGCTGGTGCTGGCAAACGGAAACAAGACCGTCACCGAGGTTGCTGTACCGGAAGGCACATGGGCTATCGGCTACGATGGTTCGACCGAAGACGGAACTGCGAACAGGAAGGTCACTGCGCGCGCACGCGTAGAACCGTTGACGCTCCTGGTTTTATACAAAAACTAAGAGCACGGCACCTGTCATCAACGCAGTTTCAAATGAACTCAGGTACAACCAAAATTGGTGATGGCATAACGTTTGTTGCTATGTTCGCTGCATGAAGAAGTTTATCCACATGTTAGGGCTGCTTTTGGTAATACTCTGTATTCAAACGATGGTGCAGGCACAACCTGCCCGTATGGCAGGCATGCTGGAGCGCCACAACCATTGGCGCAAAGCGGTAGGCGTCCCGCCAATGAAGTGGTCAGTGAAACTTGCCCTTCAGGCACAGGCGTGGGCCGACAGCCAGGCGAAGCGGGGCGATTGTGCCTGCAAGCATTCCACGGACACCATGTACGGAGAAAATATCTATTGTTCGCAGGGAATTGCTTCTAAAGCGGGCGATGTGGCAGACAGTTGGGCCAGTGAGAAGAAGTTTTACAATCACACCGCCGGCAAGTGCAAAGGAGGGGAGTGCGGACATTATACCCAGATGGTATGGCGGACGACTACCGAAGTGGGATGCGGCATGGCCCGCTGCGGCGACAAGGAGATCTGGGTGTGCAACTACAATCCGCCCGGAAATTACATCAACAAGAAAGCGTATTAAGTGTCTTCGTTTCGGTCCCCACGCCGGTTACGCGTTGGGCAATTTTGGTATTAATAATATGGAGCCGGCTCCTCCGCCCGTAGCGGCCAAGTCAGCCGGTTTTTTGTAATTTTATAGCTGTAAATGGACGAATGAAGACATTCTACCTCACCGTAGTTTGGCTGCTGTTTTCACTCACTATCACTGGGTATGCGCAGCCCGACTGCACTCCTTCCGGTATACTGCCTGGCGCCATCGCGTTCAGTGGCTCCTACAATCCTTTTGCTCCCAATACCGTAACGAGTGTAATACCCGCAACGCCTGCCGCAGGACAGACACCCGTGGAGTACATCTGGCTGAAGAGCCTTGTAAACGTTTCAAACACCGTTGGAAATCCATACTGGTCGGTAGTGACCGGAAGCCAAAACATGGTGCAACTGGGCGTGGAAGGGTTGACGCAGACTACCTACTTCATCCGGTGCTCGCGTCTTCAAGGGTGCCCTACGTATTGGGGAGAATCCAACGTCGTCCAAGTTCCGGTAGACTTATGTAGTCTGAATTACATCCATCCTGGATCAATTAATTTTACCGGTAATTTCATCCCCACGGCAACCAACGTGGTGCAAAGCACCGAGGCGGCGAGCAGCGCCTTTGGCCCATCGGTGCGCGTGGAGTACATCTGGCTTCGCAGTGCTGTGAATACCCCCAACTATGTCGGCAATCAATATTGGACAGTCGTCCCCGGAAGTCAGAATCAAGTATCACTTACGCTGAGCGGCCTTACGAAGACTACGTATTTCATCCGATGCTCCCGACCGGTCTCCTGTCAGATGTATTGGGGAGAGACCAACATCGTGGAAGTGCCAGTGGATTTATGTAGTCCGAATTACATTCATCCGGGAGCTATATCATTT
>JAWXBL010000001.1:0-22402 GCA_034440075.1 Cytophagales bacterium | reverse complement strand
GTGGGAGCTGAGGGGTTCGAACCCCCGACCCTCTGCTTGTAAGGCAGATGCTCTGAACCAGCTGAGCTAAGCTCCCAAAGCCCTTTTTTAAAGGAGGGCAAAGGTAATTGAGAATTCGGATTCAGCAAAAAGGAATGGCGGTTTGCCCAGTTGGCCGGATTGCCCTGCAGCCCCAACACCGTTCCTCAAGAAGCCCTATCAACTACGCGTCCTGACCTACCGGCTCTCCCGACTTTTCGAAATGGTATTTCTCTCCAAACGTCTTTGCGCCGATAAACCGCTTCCGGTTAAACGTATTGAGGTTCTTGCGGCACACAACCTGGTAGGCTGTAGAGCTGCCCTGAAGAGTAATGTAGATGGACCAGCCGAGGAAAATCTCATAAATGCGGAAGATGCGCTCGCCGTACTTTTCCATCACCTTGTCGCGGTTGCTCATCCAGTTTTTGTACCAGTATTCGATGGTCTTGGAATAATGGATGCCGATGTTTTCCACGCTGTGAATTTCAAATCCGGCGCGTTCGATGTGTTTCAGATCCCAGTTCAACGGCATGCTGGCGTCAGCACCGGAGAAAATGTATTCATTCATGAATAGTCCCCATACCAGATCCTCATGGATAGGGCCGGTGAACAGGCTGTCGCGCTCGCGCAAACCGGCGATCTGCAAATAAAACAGGCCGTCATCCTTGAGGAGTCCATGAATCTGGTTCATGAATTTGCGGAAATTCTTTACACCTACGTGCTCCGCCATTTCGATGCAGGAAACGATATCATATTTTTTGTCGGTTGGAATGTCGCGGTAGTCCATGCGCCAGATCCGCGCCTTGTCTTCAACGCCGTTGTCCTTGATCTGCTGGGTACCCCAATCTGCCCCAGCCTGTGCGATCGTAACGCCGGTGGAGTCTACACCGTAATGCTTGGACATGTGGGCCACAAACGTCCCCCATCCGCATCCAATGTCCAGCAGTGTTTGACCAGGCTTGAGTTGCAGCTTCTGCGCAATCAGGTTCATTTTGTTTTCCTGGGCTTCCTCCAGACTCTCATTTCCGTTAAGGAAATAGCAGCTGGTGTACACCATTTTCGGACCCAAAAACCAGTTGAAGAGGTCGTTCTTGTTGTCGTAGTGACTCCGCACGATGCGCTCATCCTGTTTTTGTGAATGGCTCAATACCTCGGGAACGAAGCGGGAGATCAGAAACTTCCAATGATGGCCAACAAAATTGTATGTGAAGATTTCGTCTTTGTGTTCGAACATCTTCTTAAAGTCCATATTGATATCAACTTTGCCGTTGATATAATCTTCAACAAAATCACCGACGGCTACCTTTTTCTTCTGGTACCGGGATGCAACGCTGGAATTTTTTACTTCTACGAAATCGGAAATTTTCATGGGTAAGGATTAATGGATGATATGATGATAGTATTTGCTTTGAATCGGTCAGGAAAAGTCCTTATTCCACGCAGTCTTGCGGCAATGGGAAAGGGTATTCTGATGATACCGGGGCAAAGGTAGCAAGAAAGTGTAAAAAACCTCGGCCAGGTGCCCCCGTGCCTCCCTGGCCAAAAGCGGGACATGGCCTTTGGGATCGTGCTGCGGGCGAAGGGAAAAGCCGACGCAGGCCGATCTTAATTTAGATGTACCGGATGGAGATACTCCTCCCGCAGGCTGGCTTCCGTACTTTTTCCACGAATAAAATTAACCACTTCTCGTACCACGGAGGCAGATCTCAGGTTATGCCCGAGCCCGTGCGTGGTAATCAGCCTGGACTTCTTCCAGGCCTTGTGAATGGCAAGCGCATGGTGATACGGCGTTTCCGGATCGTGTTCGTCATGAATGATCAGCCCGGGAACCTGTATGGATTGCACGAATTTGGGCGCGGAGTAATACTCCGGCAGGTGGTGAATGAGTTCGAGGAACCCGCTGCGGACGGCACGAACGGAGCGCTCTGATAATCCAAGCGTTTGCTGGTATAGCCGGGCAAAGTCATTTACCTCACCGGGCGTGGCAAGAACGATCATTTGCTTTACAGGCAAGGACTCCAGCCGGTAATAGGAATGAAGGGCCGCAAAACTTCCCAGCGAATGCCCGACAATGGTATGAACCGGCTCAATCTGACGGATAAACTCCTCCAGGGCATTGCTGTAAATCGGGAGGTTGAGGCGTTTGCCGCTGGATTGTCCGTGCCCCGGGGCGTCGAATGCGTAGATGGTGAATTCTTCGTGGGAGAGTGCCTGAATGTAGTTTTTCCAACGAAAAGTTTGGCTTTGCCAACCGTGTAAAAAAAGGATCACCTTGGGGCCCGTTCCCCACTTGAACGCCTGAAGGGTATTTCCATCAGACTGGAAAGTAAATTTTTGGGCGGTATTCAGGAATTCGTGGTGGTGATCTTTGAGCGCACCCCGCATGGGCGTGGAAAAAAGATAAAATCCCTGCCGGCCAACCAGGCGGGGAGCGAAGAAGACGAGGGTGTTGAAATACCATCCGACGAGTTTTGCAAGCAGCTTTTTCATATATCAGTTTTATTAGCTGGAGTTACGCATCTATTTTTTGGTTAGCCACAGATTGCATGGATTTTCACGGATTTTTTAAAATCCATCTGTGCTGATCTGTGCAATCCCCGCCTGAATGAATTCATTCGGGCAGGTGTGGCAAAAAGAGAGTAGGTGCGCAAGTCCAGTGATTGGTATCTTATTCGAAAAAAAAATTTACAAAGTTATTTCATGAATTAGTTGTTCCAGGTGACGGATGGCCATCCGGATATCCCGGCTGTCACCGCGCAGTTTGCTCATCATAATGGCGCCTTCCAGAGACCCGATGATGATGGACGCCAGGTATTCCGGGTTGATCGTTCGTCGGAGTTGCTTGTGTTTCACACCATTCTTCAACAGGGTGATGATGGAATCACGTAAAAGGTCCAGGATCTCAACGGCCTGTTTGCGGAGTGCCGGGTGGGCATCGTCTACTTCCGTGGAGACGTTGAGCAGCGGGCACCCGCCTTTTACGGGCGGGTTGCTGATATACGATTCAAAAAACCCAAAAACGGCTTTCAATTTTTTGGGTGCGGTGCGCTGCTGCTTGATGCGGTCGCGCAGGGCGCCGAACATGGTTTCAGTGAGGTGAAGGAGGGCTTTCTTTTCGAGATCGTCCTTGCTGGTGAAATGTCGATAAATCGCCCCTTTCGTCAGCCGGGTGGCCCGGGTGATATCGCGGATGGACGTTGCCTTGTAGCCCTGGGTGTTGAACAACTCCCCGGATTGCTTTAAAATCTTCGCTTTGGTGGCTTCTGGCTGTCGCATGTACAAAGATACCGATCGGTATCTAATACGCAAGTTTGGAAAGAAGGTTGCAAGACCCGCCGAAATCAAAAAAATTGAAAGGCGCTGGCTACCGTGGTTTCTTGTTGGCCCGGATCATCTCCGGAAAACCCTGCCCCGATCCAAGGGCGATGACCGCCATCGTGATTCTCCGGGTTTTTGTTTGGATGGTTTTGGCCTCCTCAATCCACTTGCTGAAGTAACGCTGGTGAGACCCTGCCAGGGTTTTGAAATTCGCCAGGGCGCGGTCGTCGTCACGAAGACATTTCATAAAGTCGGCCGAGGGCGGAATGGCGCGTTCATCCAGTTCCAGCTGGACAACCACTGTATCGCCCTCTTGCTTGCCGGTACCTTTCCGCATGTGCGCGTTGAAAGGGAGGATAAAGTTTCCTTTCCCCATGGGAATCAATGCTACCTGCCGGATGGGGAAAGCATCGAGCATTCCCTTGACACGAAATCCCACCTTGGTGCCGGGTTTCAACTTCTCTCCATGTACTGCACTCAGTTCAACGTAAGTCCAGCGGGTCTTTTCCCCCTGCTTGGCAAACTTTTTCAATTTGGTTTTGAACTTCAGCATAATACCTAAGATACGATGGGTATCAGTCGTTTCGCAAGGTCTCTGTCGGGTTCTCGCGAAGTATGCGTCCTAGCTGTGAGCCGATTGTAATGGCGACCGTGATCGCCATCAGCGCGATAGCGAACACGAAAGGGCCGGCGCTGGCCCCTTGTGGCTCAGGATATATTTTTTGAATCAGCATATTGATGAGATAATACCCGGCAGGAGCGCCGATCAGAAAAGATGTGAGAAGCATCCACGAATAGTCCTGATTCATTAATCGGAAAATCTGGGTGATGCTTGCGCCAAAAACCTTACGAATACTAAACTCCTTCAGGCGCCGCGTGATGTTATACGACACCAGACCAAAAAGACCAAGGCAGGCGAGGATAACAGCCATTGCTGCAACAAACCCAATGAGTTTGACGTTGGCGCGGTTGTCCTGATAGAAATCCTCCATCACTCTTTCTTGCGGAAATCCTTCGTAAGGATCATCCGGTGCCACCTGCTTCCATGTAGCCTGGACCAGGTCCTCAGATTCTTCCACTTTACCGGGCTTGACTTTCATGGTGAGGTAGCGAAAATCTTCTTCCGGGCATACCGTGAATAGGACTGGTTGTATGGGGTCATAAAAACCTTCGTGGTGAAAATCCTTTACCACACCAATCACATATCTTTTTATGCCCTCATATTCGAATTCACGATTTAGCGGATCGCTCCAACCCATTTGCTTTGCAAAAAATTCATTTACAACGGCTGATTCTACGGCGTCGGATTGAATTTCTCTCGTAAAGAACCTCCCTGCTTTCAATTGGATATTCATTGTTTCCAGATAGCCGAATCCAACCCTGTGGGGGACCATGACAAATCGATGGCCCAGGTGTTCGAACGAAACATACCGATTGGAGTAGCCTACGTGATCTCTGGCACCGGCCAGCTCCATTACGTTTTCATTTGTCACCACTTTATCACGGAGCGCGAGGAACTGTGTATTGTTTGAAACAGGGACTGCGAGGGTTTGCCGGTGATCATATCCCCAATCTTTTTTGCCGAGATAGATTGCGTTGTCAATGAATACAAAAGATCCGACAATGGTTGTGAATGCGAGGATGAATTGCATGGTGAGAAGGATGCGGCTGAACAGACTCCGTTGGCCGAATTTTTCCCTTCCGCGCAGAATATTTATCGGCGTGAAGGAAGAAACATAAACAGCCGGATAAGCGCCCGAAACAAGTGTTACGAGAGCAAGAAGAGAAAAGAAAAACGCGTAAGCGACAGTCCCGGAGGAAAAGGTAAAGGGAAGCGTAAATGGATACAATGAATTGAAACCAGGTAAAAGGAATGTGTATGTAAAAGCGGTCCCTAAAAAAAGTGCAAAAGCGCACAGCGCAAGATTTTCGACCAGAAACTGCTGGATTATTTCGGATCGCCTTCCACCCGTCACTTTCCGGATACCGATCTCCTTAAGCCTTGTAGTTACAGTGGCAATGGAAACATTCATGTAATTAAAGCATGCGAGCAAGAGCAACATGACCGCGATGGTAGTCAGCGTTATAATGGCTGAAGGGTCCGCACTGTGTGAGACCGAACTTACGATCTCATCAGAGTGATTTGCAAGCGTTGATAATTTTACAAATTCAAAATCTTCGACAAGCCATTCCGGTGACGAAGTATTTTGTAGGGTGAGGTATTTGCTCATCACCGGTTTAATTTCTTCAACAGTTTGCCCTGGCTTTAATTTTATAAATAAGGCATCTGTCAAGTAGCTCCAATCATAACTATCCCTAAATTTCAGCTGCTCAAACATTTCCATTGAAAGGAGAATGGGAGGATGGATACTCGAATTTTCCGGGATGTCAACGACGGCAGAAACAATAAATTCTTCTTTCTTTCCGTTGCTGAATTTTATCGAAAGCACCTGGCCGATGGCGTCTTCCTGGCCGAAATACTTTTCACTAAGTAACCTGGTGAGTACCACGTTCTTCTTGTTTGTCAATACTCCTTTGTTGCCCTGAAGGAGAGGGAATGAAAACATGGTGAGGAATTCCGGATCAACAAACCATATTCCCTCGCTAAACACCACATCATTGTTCCTAACCGAACCTCCACTGAATTCAATCCGTACGGAAGATTCAATAGCAGCTTGATCAGCTTTGAGTGCAGGGCCAAGCATCACCGGGCTGTCGCCCCAAGGGCGTACCTGGCTATTCCCTTCCTTAACGTGACTAATAACCTGATAGACACTTTCCTTGTTTGCATGAAAACCATCCATGTGGAGCATGAAATCATTGAAAATGAATACGGTGATTGCGACCCCAATGCCCAGGCCGAGGCCTAAAACGTTGATAAGGGTGGTAGCCATGTTGCGCGTAGCGCTCCGAAGGCCAATCAGAAAATAGCTTTTGAACATGATGGTGAAATTGTTTGGCTTATACTTTCTGATATTTCTTAAGCGAACGAAGCGCAATACGTTCCATATGAATTGAAGTCGTGCTACCCGCTGATTTTTTTGCGCTTTTCTTTCAAATAACTCCAGTACATCCCCCCGGATTTCTTCCAATCGGTCTGACCGGCAATACCATTCAAGGAAATGGTCGGCCCACCTTGGAGGGTGTGGTTTTTTCATTGCAGTTGAAATTGCAAAGCGATCTTGGGTATCTGACTATATAATTGAGTGCGCATTTCATTCGCATCAGCCAGCGCTCCTTTCCCCAATGCGGTAAGATTGAATATGCGTTTCCTTCTGCCGCCGCGTTCTTCGGTGGGACTGCTCATGGAAGATTTCACATAGCCTTTGTCTTCCAGCCGTGTCAGGACGGCGTGAACCGCGCTGATGTTAAGCTTCCGATCGGCCTGCTTTTCTATTTCATCCATCACCGAAACGCCATACGCCAAAGGATGGAGGATACCAACGGTAAGTAGAACAAGTTCTTCTAATTCACCTAAGTAGTTTCCCTTCATTTTTTTGGGTTTATGTTATACAAACGTGAAAGTAATGAATATGTTTCATGTTTGTAAAGTATGGCTATTTTAAAGCGGGAGGCTAAGGAGCGTCAAAATGATATCGCCAGCGTAACATTCGCATTGTGATACCAATTGTCAATGGGAACAACCGGAGTGAAGTCATACATGGCCTGATAGATTCCAACGAGCTGGAGGTGACTGGTCAGCTGATAACTGATTCGGACGCTGCTGCCAAGCCGGGGGGTTGTGAAAAGCTTCGAATACTCAGCCTGGTGGTAGAGACTCAGGTCCAGAAATATTCGCTCACCCACCCAATGCTTGTAGCTTACGTAAGTTGAGGACTTGATAAGCCGGTTTGTAATCGGGGTGACGTCCAACGGAAGGTTCTCGTTAAGTACTGCCCGGTAGTTCCATTTTTCATATTCATAAAACGGACCCGTTCCAAAAAAGAAGCCGGTTTTTGTCTTTTTGATAAATTTTATCCGTAGCGCAGCTCCCGCAGCAAACTTCCGGTCCATTCCGCGGGCCTCGGCCCAGTGCAGTTGGCCGAAATATTCAACCGCAAGCCGCTTGTCGAAGTTCTCCTTGAATTTCGCATACACATAGCCGCCGCTCAGGAAAACGTCATCACCAAACTTGCTGAATTCCACCTTGTTGGCCAGCGTGAGGTTGTTCCGGCCCAGGCGCATGGTGATGTCAGCCTGATTCTTCAGTTCCACCAGCAGTTCTTTTTGTGTCTGGATCTTGACTTCGGGGGTGATCGACCCCTTCACCTTTCTGGTGGAGTCCAGGATGACGTTGAAACTTTCGGCAAAGAGAATCTGGGCTGTCGCTGCCGGAGCCGACAGGCATGCGAGCAGCGCCAGGGTAAATCTGATTTTGTAAATCATATGCGGTGTAAGTAAGGTTGAGGTATGAACCGATTTTCATGCGGCAAATTAAGCAGGTAATCTTTGGATGATGAAACTGGGTGAATCGACGGCTTTGTTCTGGCCGATTGAACCCTTTCGCCTGAATTTTGTTGCTAATACATGAAATCAAGAAGCATATCGCGGATTTTGGCCGCAACAACCGTTGACCTGGGAGGCATGCCGGTGATGCAGGCACTGCCGTCAGATGCGATCCGACAGATCGATCCGTTTCTTTTGCTTCATCATGCCGACATCAAGGTGCCTACGCACGCCACACCCGGTCACGCAGGGGTTGGGCCTCATCCGCACCGCGGGTTTTCACCGGTGACATTCATTTTCAAAGGGGGTGTCCACCACCGCGATAGCCGGGGCAACGACCGGGTGATCTATGCCGGAGGTGCGCAGTGGATGAATGCCGGCATGGGAATCATACACAGCGAGCGGCCCCCGCACGATATCCATGAAAGGGGCGGCCTTCAGGAAATCATCCAGCTTTGGATCAATACACCCTCCAGACACAAAATGGATGCGCCGGCCTATTATCCGGTAGCAGCCGAAGAGGTACCCGAGTTTGTCAGTGAAGACGGCAAGGTGCGCATCCGTGTGTTTGCCGGTTATGTGCACGGGTTGAATGGCCCAATCCCAACGCATACGGAAATCAACGCAGCAACGATCGCAGTCAGCGAGGGTGCAAGGATCAACATCCCGCTGCCGGTGAGCCACAATGCGTTCATCTATTTGCTGGATGGAGGGCTTTTGTTGGATGGAATCGGTGATGTAGCAGGACTGAATTTGGCACATTTCAGAAATGACGGTGAGGGAATATCGGTTGAAGCTAAAAAGGATACGCGCCTGTTGTTGGTGAGCGGGGTTCCGCTGGATGAAAAAGTGGTTTCATATGGCCCGTATGTCATGACACATCAGACGGAAATTATGGAGGCCATGCGCGATTATCAAAAAGGGAAAATGGGAATTCTTATCGAGGAGTAGTTTGAAATAAACCAGGAACAATGAATCAAAACCTAGTGCATCCGGAAAATATGGAAGAGTCTACGTCAGCCGAATTGGAGTCACTGGTACTCCAAGTGATCCAAAGCAGACGGAGCAAACGTGCGTACGAATCCCGGCCTGTGGAACCGGAAAAGATCAAGGCGATGTTTGAAGCGGCGCGTTGGGCACCTTCCAGCATGAATGAACAGCCCTGGCATTACATCTACGCAACAAAGGAGCAGCCGGAATTGTGGGACAAGATATTTGATGTTCTCATGGAAGGAAACAAGACGTGGGCGAAGGAGGCACCGATGCTGATCGTGAGCATGGCCCGAAAAAGCTTTTCACGAAACGACCGGCCAAACGGAAATGCCATTTACGATCTAGGCAGTGCCAACGTCCTGCTCGCCCTGCAGGCAACGGCCCTGGGCCTGAATGTCCACCAGATGGCCGGGTTTGATAAAGCCGGGGTTGTGGCAAACCTGAACATTCCCGATGGATACGAAGTAGGAGTGGTGATCGCTGTAGGATACCCGGGTGATCCGGAGACGCTCCCGGACAACTTAAAGGAGCGGGAACTGGCTCCCCGGAAAAGAAACCGGCTTTCGGAATTTGTTATGAACAAAACATTTTAAGGCATGGAGACTTCGGAGGTGCTTACCGCAACAGCCACCATCGGCACAGATCTGTATCGTACGGAACTCACGGCCCGAACGCACACCCTTCTTGGAGATGAGCCGCCGGAAGCAGGAGGTACCGATCTTGGTCCCAGGCCTGGAGATTTTATGCGGATGTCATTGGCTTCCTGTACCGCCATCACGTTGCGCATGTATGCTAATCGAAAAGGCTGGGACGTTGCCCGGATAACCGTAAGCGTTTCCAGTGGGCCGTTTGATGGAAAAACCACGTACACGACAGCCGTGGAGATCAAAGGGAGCCTGACGGAAGAGCAGGAGAAGCGTATGCTGCAAATTGCAAAGCTTTGCCCCGTGCATAAGACGCTGACTCACCCCATCGAGATACATACCGAGTTATCCATATCTAAATAGAGAGCGATGAAAGACATCACCAAGAAATACTCCAACGGAGAAGTTACGGTCGTATGGAAGCCTACGCTTTGTATTCATTCGGAGAACTGTTTTCACGGATTACCCGAAGTATTCAATCCGAATCAGAAGCCCTGGATTACACCGGATAAATCCACGACGGACAAGATCATTGGACAAATCAAGAAATGTCCTTCCGGCGCGCTAAGTTATTTCATGAACAACGCCGCACCTGTCGAGGAGGAGGCCGCAGCACCAGCTGCCGGAGTCCGGGTGGAGCCGGCAGTGAATGGTCCGCTCATGGTGCACGGCGACATTTCCGTGAAAGATTCCTCTGGCAACGTGAGGCAACAAGGCAAGGTCACCGCGTTCTGCCGCTGCGGTCATTCAGGCAACAAGCCTTATTGTGATGGCTCGCATAAGAAAGTGGCTTTTGTTGGATGAGGTTGCCTATTGCATGTTGCGTTGATCCCAACTGCAAGATAGGGAGTGTAAAAATGGACAGTGAAGGGAGCTTCACTCAATAATCACGACTTTCAAATAGAATATCTTTGGATCAATAACGGGCATGGTTGTGCTTTTTATCTCCACGGGAGTTTTCCCAACCATCAACCGGTTTGATCCTGCATCGGTGACCACTTCGAGGGGAATCTCCATGTTCAGGTTCTCAAGTTCAATTTCATACGTGGAAGCACCCGTCTGATACATGGAAACAACCATCTTTTCAGTCGTCCGGAGAAAGAGGTCGAACAGCGGCTTCAGGTTGCCTCCATAGGCCTGGCTGAACAGCGTCTCCACATCATCCGTCGTGATGGAGTGGAATTGCGGATCCATGGCCAGCTTTTTAAGCGCCGGAAAGAACAGATCATCGCCCATGACGTACCGCAGTGTGTGCATGAAGAAGGCCCCTTTCCCATAGATGTCACCGTGATAGCTTTGATCGGAATCGAGCACTTCGCCCTGTACTACTGGCAATTTATTTTCCGTTTTCCTGGCGATGTCGCCCATGCGTAGGCGGTACGATTCTTCGCCTTCCATTTCACGGATGTAGAGGGCATCGCCGAAACTGCAAATGCCCTCCTGAATCCACATGTGCGCCCAGTCCTTGTTGGAGACCTTGTTCCCCCACCATTCATGGCCAAACTCGTGATTGAGCAACCAATCGAAATCTTCGCCGCCCACAGTGGTGTACCGGAATTGATTTCCATAAGCGTTGAGCGTCTGATGCTCCATCCCCAAGTGTGGGGTTTCGCAGAGTCCGATTTTTTCTTTCACCCAAGGGTATTCCCCAAAATACTTTTCCAGGATGCGGACGGTTCGGTCCAGCATCTCAAGCAGATGCGGAGCTTTGCCTGCGTGCTCTTCAAGCACATAGAAATCCATGGGAACCCGATTCCCTTCAACGGTCGTATACGGGCGGCTTACTTTCCGGAATTTTCCGATGTTGAACACGAGGCTGTAGTTGCTGATAGGGTATTGCGTCCTCCAATGGAAGGTCGTCTTTTTGCCGCTGGTTGACTGGTTGATCAGGAGGCCCGGCCCGGCTGCCACCAGCCCTTTGGGCACGGTGATGATCAGGTCGGCGCCTTCGTCTGGCTTATCGCTGGGATGGTCTTTGCATGGAAAGAAAATCTTTCCCCCTTCGCTCTGGCAGGTGATGGCGATCCAGGGATTGCCCTTGCTGTCTTTTTCAAACTGAAAGCCGCCTGTCCAGGGCGCGCGCTCGGCGATTCCAGGCTTGCCTCCGTAATCCACTCTGACGGTTGCCGTCCCGGGATCGAGGAGCTGATCAATCCGGAGCATATCGTCCGCTCCATGAGTGAAGGGGCGCATGCGCCCGTTGACCTGTACCTGGCTCACTTTCAGTCCGTGCCAGAAGTCCAGGAGGATTACTGACGCCTTCTCCGTAAATCGGATTTCAATTTCCGTGTAGCCATAAATGCTTTTTGTGACCGGATCCACGTCGAGGGAAATGGTGTAGTGACGGATATCCATAATGGCCTGCTCGGGCTTCAACGGGCCGCCGGATTTCAGATTCTGACCAGCTGCGGTGAGCGTGCAAACGAAGAAAAGGAGAAGTAATCTCATGCGGTTTTATTTTCTTTTCAGGAATTCGCCGGGATATGCCCCTGTGGATTTACCCGGGGTGTAAACTACTTGTCCATTTACCCAAACACGTTGGATGCCTTTGGATAAAGCCGTAGGATTTTCAATGGTTGCCATATCACGGACAGTGGCGGGATCAAACAGGACGAGGTCCGCCTTGAATCCGGAAGCGATAATGCCGCGGTTCGAAAGGCCCAGGTGCTCGGCGGGGAGGGCGGTCATTTTGTAGATAGCATTTTCAAGATCCATCACTTTCATTTCTCTGACATATTTTCCAAGCACACGGGTGAAGGCCCCATGACCCCGCGGGTGACCATCGACAGCGCCATCCGAACAGATGTTGGTATGCGGCCAACGAAGAAAATTAATGATGTCTTCTTCCTGCATGGATTTTCCCATAATGCCTTCCACCCATTCATCTGTTTTGGTTTTGTACGCTTCTGCCTCCTGAATGAGCCGCATCAGCGTGACGGCAGTTTGCTCTCCGCTCATTTTTGCCACCGCTCCAACCGTTTTGCCGGCATATTCAGGGTGCGGAGCAAAAGCCACCAGGTAAGAGTTTTCAGGATCAAAAAATTCATTTACCGCAAGCTGGGCACTTTCGTGGTTTGCATAGTCCCGCTTCGGAAACAACACGCGCAGGGTGGACATCCAGTAGTCGTAGGGATAGCAATCGGCAGTGATGTTTATGCCGGAAGCACGTGCCCGCTGCAGTTGAGCAAGTATCGTTTGTGAACTTCCCCACTTGCTTTTCATGGCCACCTTGATGTGTGAGATCTGAACGGGCAGTTTGGCCTCACTACCTATCTGAATGATCTCGTCAATAGCCTCTTCCATGCGCAGGTCTTCACTGCGGATGTGACTGATGTACCGGCCATTCGATGCGGCCGCCACCTTGGCAAGTTCAATAACTTCATGCCGGTTGGAAAAGAAAGCGCTTTCATATTCCAAACCGGTCGCGAGGCCGAACGATCCCTTGTCCATTTCCTGCTTCAGCATGGCTTTCATCTGTTCCAGTTCGGCAGGGGTGCAGGTACGCAGCAGGCCGCCGTTGCGCATCGCCTGCATGCGGAGCACGGCATGGCCCGTGTATGTTGCCAGGTTTACGGCGATAGGTTTCTTTTTGAGTTGAGACACTAATGTGTCAATGAACTTACCGCCGCCATCCTGCCCCACTACAATGGTTGTGATTCCTTGATTCGTGGCAGCAATCATGTCCGGCTGATTTGACATCCCTCCATCGTGATGACTGTGGCTGTCGATGAATCCGGGGGCCAATACATGGTTTCCCCCATCGATGACTATCTCACTCTTAAACGGGGTGAGTGTGCCCACTTCCCAGATACGGTCGTCGACCAGACGCACTGACGCAGGACGTGCCGGTGTTCCGGTCCCGTCGACGAGGGTTACCGATTGAATGAGTTGTGTTTTCGGAAGTACCGGTTTTTTCCCGTTCAGGATGTCGGCAGCGACTGACCGACCCAGCTCGTTCGTTCCGTTGGAGAGCAGGATAAGTGTCTGGTTGCGTTCGATGTTCCGATGAATAAATGTTCGGAAGCCAACCCAGCTACCTGTATGCTGGACGGCCTTTCCGTCCAGGGCAATTCCCCACCCGAATCCATAGGGATAGGTCGTGCCGTCATTGAGCGTCACCGGCGTGAAGGCCTCTTTCAGTGTTTTCTGCTTAACCAACTTTTCGGTGTACAGAGCCTGATCCCATTTGAGGAGATCTTCGGCGGAAGCATAGATGTTCCCGTCGCCCCAGATGCCGTCAAACAGGACCAGGTCGTTAGAGACGTTCCTTCCGTTTTCCCGTCTGAACCCATAAACGCGGTTGGGAATAGGGTCTTTGAGCGTCAGGTTGTAGGCCCGAGTATTTCGCAGGCCCAGCGGCGCGGTGATTCTTTCACGGAAGAAAACATGAAGTGGTTTGCCCGAAACATTTTCAATGAGCGTGGCTAGTAGGACGTATCCTGTATTGCAGTACACCCATTTGTCTCCGGTAGGGAAAACAAGAGGAGGCTTTCCGTCGATCAGATACCGAATGACGGTCTCGTTCGTAAGCGTATCCAACGGCCCCATATGCCGGAGGTGATCAAAATATTCCGGCAAGCCAGACGTGTGGGTCATCAGGTGACGGATAGTGATTCCGTCATACGGGAAGCCCGGCAAATATTTCTTTACCGGGTCGTCAAATTGAAGTTTGTTTTGGTCCCGGAGGATCAGGATCATCATGGTGATAAACTGCTTGGACACGGAGGCCAGGTTGAACGACGAGGAGACGGTGAGGCGTGTCTTTTGTTGAGCATCTGCAAACCCGAAATTCTTCTGATACAGGACTTTTCCCTTCTCGGCGTACAACGCGACACCGTTGAACATAGCCTGATCGTGCAGCCGGGTCAACGCTGAATCAAGTCGCTGGGTCATCCGGCTCGACTGGCCATGGACAACACCGACAGCGAGTGCGGCAATGGCAAAGAATGTAGTGGAGAAAAGCCGGGTCATGGGGCAATGATTTGTCCTTAAATTAGTAAAAAGTCGCACGGACGAGGTGTGTTTTTTCTTGTCTCCACTGGCACGGGAAGAAATCGTGTATACCTTTGTCCCCGTTTGAATGAGTCCTTTGATTTGAAAAGGGGTATTTAGCTCAGCTGGTTTAGAGCACTACCTTGACAGGGTAGGGGTCACAGGTTCGAATCCTGTAATACCCACAAGCAAACTTTTGGGATGGCCGGCGTGGAGTGCTTCCTTGACAGGCAAGGGATACACAGGTTCGGGCCCAGATCCCACCAGGACGGATAGGGAGAACACTCTCCTTTTTTATGCGGTTACAAACCGGTAGCCGACTCCCTTGATGGTGATGATTTGCACGGAAGGATCTTCCTTGAGGTAGTCCCGGAGTTTGGTGATGTACACGTCCAGGTTGCGCGAGTTGAAAAACGAATCGTCGCCCCAAACGCGAAGCAGGACGTCCTTCCGCTGGATAATTACGTTTTTGCTTTCTGCCAGGGTTTGGAGGAGCACCGCTTCACGGTGTGACAGTTTGCGTACTTTATCACCCGATTTCAGTTCGTAGCGATTTGGATGGAACTCAAATTTTCCAATCGCGATGTGCTCGGGACGTGAAGCGCCCTCGTGTTTTGATAATTTTAGCAAGTTATTCACCCGAACAATCAACTCTTCCATGCTGAAGGGTTTGCGCAAATAGTCATTGCCCCCCACATCAAATCCTTTTACCAGGTCTTCTGTCTGCGTCTTGGCAGTCACAAAAATGATTGGGATCTCCGGATTGATTGCCCGTATTTCGCGGGCAATGGTGTACCCATCCTTGTTGGGCAGCATAATGTCGAGGACGCAAATGCGAGGCTTTACTTTATTAAAAAGTGCGAGGGCCTCGCCTCCGTCGCTTACCATGTGCACTTCAAAATCGCGACTCTCAAGTGTTTCTTTTACAATCCGCGCGAGAAACGGCTCATCTTCCACATAGAGAATGCTTGTCTTTCCCATCAACGACGGTGTTTAGGGAGGGTCACGGTGAAGGTGCTTCCTTCACCCGGTATACTGGTCAGGCTGATCTTGCCATGGTGGCCCGTGACTACCTGGTCAACATAGCTTAGTCCCAAGCCATAGCCTTTGATGTTGTGTACGTTCCCGGTGGGCATCCGAAAGAATTTCTCAAAAACCCGACGGTGGTATTCTGCCGGGATGCCTAGTCCCTTGTCAGCAACGGAAAAGACAACCTCGTCGCCCCTGTCTTCCAGGGTGATTTCAATTCGGGGTTCAGACGGGCTATACTTCAGCGCGTTGTCCAGCAGATTATAAACTACATTGGTAAGGTGCAGTGAATGTCCTTCGACCACAAAATCGGACCCTGCTTTCTGGAACGCAACCGCGGCTTTGTGTTTGTCGATGACGAGTTTCAACGACCTCAGGATAGACTCCATGGTCTGCTCCATGTTCACGGGTTCAAAATCGATCGACATGCCCTGCTCGTCGAGCAGCGAGGTGGTGAGCACCTTATCTGTGAGCAGGGACAGCCGGCCCAGTTCGAGCTGTGCGATGTCGAGATACTCGGCGGTCATTTTCGGGTCTTCAATTCCCTTGAAATTCTTGAGGGCCTCCAGCGCCACGCTCATGGTAGCAATGGGTGTCTTGAGTTCATGGGTGATGTTGCTGATAAAATCATTCTTGAGCATCATAAGCCGCTGTTGCGAAACGATGCTCCGGTACATAAAAATGAATGACGCCAGCGTTAGCAGCGTAAGAAATATTCCAAAAAGTATTTGGGGAGTAATTTCAGCAAGCAACAGCGGACGAATGTCGGACAAGACGACGGCATAGCGTGCTGTCGCCTCCACGCGGACCCACTCGGATTGTACTTCGTTGGCAAGTAGATGTTGCTCCTTTTCGTCATCAACACCGACTGGACCCCGATCGGGTGCAGCGGGCGGCCCTGTGCGCATGAAGGTCGGGCTCGCCGCAACTTTCTTGATGACAAAGGGCGTTTCCATCTGTGCCTTGGCAAGTGCCCGACTGAAATGAGCCCGGATACTGTCTGTCCGCAAGGAATCACGGCTCAGCCGAATGATAAATTGGCTGTTGCCATGGAACCTGCCATCCTGAAGTTGGGAGGCGATGGTTCGGAGGACAACCCTTGCCGAATCGACGCTAGTACCTGCATTGATAATCACCTGGGCTTCGGCGTGTCCGCGCGACGCTCTGGGGTTGCTAGCGGTGGAATCGAGCCGCTGGACTACGATACGGCGTTGGCTGATGCTGTCGGCGGGAATAGCCACAATGTTTTGTAGAAGGGATGAATCGCGAACCGCCAGCACCGCCCCCCGAAACATTCGACTGGTTTCAGCTCTGAAATCGAGATACGCCTTGTCGTAGGAGTTCTGGAGCCATAGTACTTGCAGGGTAAACAGGAGGACCAGGCTGCTGATCATCAGTGTGAGTGTGAGATAATTTCTGCGGTGTTTCATGGTAAACGCAATACAAAACTAACGGCTTTACGGAGGGGGCAGTCTGTTATTAACCTTAATTAACCATTCATACACAACGATTAACCCGTGTCAAGCCTCTCCAGCCGTAGATTTACACCAGTTCTTAAGAAGATAAACCCCAGAATTATGAAAACTATAGTTGTTGTATTGGGCGTACTGGTGTCGTTGGCTGCGGCACATGTTGTTTTTGCCCAGACGTCCGATGGCATGATCAGTTATGAACAAAAGATCAATCTCCACCGCCGGCTTCCTCCCGGGCAAGAGGCCCGCAAGGCAATGATTCCGGAATTCAGGACCACCAAGCATCAATTGGTCTTTACCGAGGATGCATCGCTTTACAAGCCGGTGATTGAAGACGAGGAAGAGCCCATGGGTGGAGGAGGAGGAATTCAGATGCGGATGCGTGTGCCGAACGAAGAAGTATATATCAATGCAACCTCCAATGCCATTACGACCAAGCGCGAGTTTATGGGAAAGGATTATCTCATCGATGATACCCTTAAGATATCTCCCTGGAAATTGGGCACAGAAACCAAGGAAATCCTGGGCTATGTGTGCAACATGGCATACTATATCGACGAATCGCAGCCGGATAGAAAGTTGGAAGTGACCGCCTGGTATACCAACAAGCTTCGTCCCATGCTGGGTCCGGAGCAGTATGGATCGCTACCGGGGGCAGTGTTGGCCATCGACATCAACAACGGTGACCGCGTTGTGGTAGCAAGAAAGGTTGAATTCCGTGCACTCAAGAAAAACGAATTGAAGATTCCAACGAGTGGTCAGAAAATTACGCAAGCCGAATACCGCAAGCATGTCGAAGAGACTATGAAGCAAATGGGAGGCGGTAATGGCCGCATGATCATCCGTAACTAGTATTCGGGTAGTAGCAATTCTCAGAATCGAATGCCGTTTTCTACATGAAAAAAATTTTCTTATTCCTTTTCCTTACTGCTGGGGTGGCTGCGTCCGCCCAAAAATTCAGCATCAAAGGGCAAGCTGTGGACTCCGCAAACAGCTCCATGCCGTCGGCAACAGTAATGTTGCTCCATGCAAAGGACTCCTCACTGGCAACGTTTGGTGTCACAGACAAACAGGGTGCATTTGAACTGAAGAATGTTCAACGAGGTGACTATCAGGTGAAGATAACCTTTGTTGGATATGCAACGGCGGTGCGGAAAATCAGTGCGGCAGAATTTTCAGCGCCTGTGCTGGAGATCGGTAAGCTGCAAATGCTGTCCGCGTCCCAAGAACTGGAGTCATTGATAATCCGGGGAGAACGGGCGCCCGTAACGGTGAAGCGCGACACGATCGAATTCAATGCAAGCTCATTCAAGGTCAGGGCCAATGCCAATGTGGAAGACTTGCTGAAACGGATGCCTGGGATTGAAGTTGATACCGATGGATCCATCAAAGCACAGGGGGAGCAGGTGCAAAAAGTCATGGTGGACGGAAGAGAGTTCTTTGGCCGCGACCCAAAACTGGCGACACGGAATCTTCCGGCGGATGCCATCGACAAGGTCCAGGTCTTTGACAAGAAATCGGATCAATCCATTTTCACCGGCATTGAAGACGGACAACGGGAGAAAACCATCAACCTGGAACTGAAAGAAGAGAAACGTCATGGGGCATTCGGTAACATGATGGCGGGAGCAGGAACCAACGATCGTTTTCAGGCCAAGGCAAGCATCAACAAGTTCAACAAGGGGAACCAGCTTTCGTTTCTGGGGATGGGAAATAACATCAATGAGCAAGGGTTCTCCATGGACGACTACATGAACTTCTCCGGTGGTTCCCAGCAAATGGGCGGGGGAGGCGGAACTGTCCGGGTCCAGGTGGATGGAGGCGGTGGTCAGAGCGGCGTCCCGCTGAATTTTGGAGGGCGGCAGAACGGTATTCTTACCAACTATGCTGGCGGCGTAAATACCAACCAGGATCTGGGTACTAAAACCAAATTGAGTGGCAGTTACTTTTATAATAACCTCAACCAGAATATATCCAAAGAACTGGAGCGGGTAAACTACCTGCCCAACGGTAGCTACAATTTCTTCCAGGTGAGCAGGCAGGTAAACCAAAGTGACAACCACCGGGCAAACCTGATCGTGGATCAGCAACTTGACTCGGCGAATTCAATCAAGCTTACCATCAATGCGACGCAGACCAATTCGCAACAAGACCTTCAGAGTTCAAGCCAAACGATGAGTATCGCCAACGTATTGCAGAATGAGAGTGTGCGCGACACCTATTCGGAGGCCACGGGTACCAATGTCAATTCAAACCTGCTCTATCGGCACCGCTTTCCCAAAAAGGGAAGAACTGTATCAACCACCTTTACGGCAGCCATCAGCCAAAACAATTCGGATGGTACGCTTGTATCGACGAATGATTTCTTTGGCCCAATCAACCTGGAAAGGAAGATTGCGCAGACCAACACGCAACGGACCGATAATCAAACCTACGGCGTGCAGTTTTCTTACACCGAACCTCTCGGCAACCGCAAGTATCTCGAACTGAACTATACCCTTCGTACCAACCGCAATGACGTGGTGCGCGACGTCTATGATGTGCTGAACGGGAGTAACACGTATAACGACACGCTAAGCAACCGGTACAAGAGCAACTATCTCTTTAACCGCCCCGGCTTCAACATCCGGGTCAACCGGCAGAAATACAATTTTGCTTTTGGCGCAAGCTATCAGTCAACCCGCCTGAAAGGAGATCTTCTTTTGCGCGATACGACCATCGACCGCTCGTTCGAGAACATTCTCCCCGTTGTGCGGTTCAATTATGATTTTTCCAGCTTCAAGCATCTCCGTTTTGACTATGAGACGTCCATGCAGGAGCCCAATATTCAGCAATTGCAACCGGTCATAGACAACAGCGACCCACTCAACTTGTCGGCTGGCAATCCAAACCTTCGTCCGGGATTTGCGCACCAGTTCCGACTCAGCTTTACCCAGTTTGACCCCGCCTCGTCCCTCGGGCTGTTTGCCTTTCTTAACTCGACCTACACCACCAACGCGATCGCATATTCCCAAATGGTCGATCCTCAAACGCTGGTACGTACATCCGTACCCGTCAACGTGGCGGATAACCTGCGCATATCAGGGAACGTCAATTTTGGTATGCCAATCCGCAAGTTGAACGGCAGGTTCAACGTGGGGCCTACCTTTACCTATACCCGTGGAATCAACCTGATCAACGCCCAGGAGAACCGGTCCGATCAGCAGACGTACGGCGGCACAGTACGGTACGACTATACCCTCAAAGAAATATTAACGCTGGGAGTATCAGCCACACTTAGCCAGCAGAAGACCGCATACAGTTTTAATACGCAACAGAATCAGCAATTCCTGAATGAGACGTATTCGTCAGAAGCCAACGTAAACTTCCTGAAGAACTATTCTTTTAATGCCACCTACGATTTCTATCATTACCGGAGCCAGACGACAAATTTTGATCAGACGATTCCACTGTTGAACCTATCGTTTTCACGCTTCCTCTTGAAAAACAAGGTGGGAGAGCTAAAGATTGGCGTCGTCAATCTGCTGGATCAAAGCCTTAGCGTCAATCAAACCGCCACCAGCAACTACCTCCAGCAGGAAACAACCAACAACCTCGGACGGTATTACATGGTCAGTTTCACGTACGCCCTCAACAAGCAGTTGAATCCCATGGGCGGGGGCAACCGCCGCGGGGGTGGCAATCGGATTATGATCAGAAATTAGGATCTTGGTTCCCCGGCAAATGATTTGTGCCCAGTGGCCAAGCTGTTTAAGGAAGCTTATTTGCGCTCATTAAGTGGGGTAGATGGTACTAACTATGGCTTGATTTAACGCATCAACTGAATGTACCCTTTCTGCGAATAGGATTTGCCATTGATTCCTTCGTAGTGTGTATGCCAGAAATACACCCCCGGAGCGTATCCATCTCCATCCCACCAACTCTTCATACTTGTATTTTGAAACACCAGATCTCCCCATCGGTTATAGATTGACAGCATAAGGGATTGAACATTGAATAGGCTCATCGGTTCAGACACATCATTGATTCCATCGCCGTTAGGCGTGAACACATTGGGCATTTCAAAGTAAGGACTTTGGGGGTAGAGCTCCGGGTTTTTATAGAAATAGCTGGATATGAAATTTGGCAAGCCGCTTGAGCAATAGTGAACTCCATCGACAGGAATTAAGATTCCATGACTGTCCCAGTTGCTCGATTCACCGAGTTCATCTGGATTATTTATAACACCTATTAATTGGCTTCCCAATATGGCGATGTAAATCTTGCCATCTGGTCCAACTTGAAGTTGTGCAGAGTTGGGGCAAATTGGCTCTTTTTTGTTGGAAAGAACCAAAATGTTCTCATTTCCCAAATCAACCTGCAGAATACCGCATCCACTGATAGTTATGTAAATATATTGGCCACTGGGAGAAAACTCTAAGCCGTATAACCTCCAGGGCTGAACAAAGTTCGAGAAAGAAAAAAGCAAAGACAGCTTTCCGGTCAAGAGATCGAAATCATAAACCTCGAGTAGATGGCTTATGTATGTTACGAACGCCAACCTTTCTCCATTTGCAGAAAATTTCATTTGACCGATGGCGTCTCCTGGTGCAAGTTCTGTATGGTCCGCCGGAAGTACACTCCCCGGATCGCTTATGACGTAGCTAAGTTGAAGGCCCTGCGCGGTAATGAGGTATGCCCTGAATTTTTTGCTGTTCCATTCGTGCATCACCACCCATACATCCCTGCCGTTGGCATGCCTGGTGGCGGCCATTTTTTCTGTCGTACTGACACTTAGTAAGACATTTTTTTCGGTGACAGCTCCCAGGCCATTGTCCTGAGCCATATCCACCAGGGAGTACCTGAATCCCCTCTTTTCGGGTGGGTTGTCATAGTCAGCATCTCCCTGGGGTGAGGCGGTAAAAATGTAATAAAGCCGATCATTCCCCGGCAAAGGTACAATGAGCGTCTGTGTAGTTGTGTTTGTCCCGTAAAGTCCTGTACCATCGGGCATTATGTTGTGAGCCCTGTTCCACACAGTCACTCCGTTGGTGTAGAAAAGGAGATCGCCGTTCCGATCAGAGATAGAAGCGGCGCTTTCAGTAGATCCGTCATTAATATCAAGCTGTCCGTCGAGCAGAACCTCTGGGGGCTCAGCGTTGAAGTTTAGACCGATCTGATGGCCAAAATACCACACGTTGGCCTCTTTCTGGCCCCTGCACTGCAAATACGGCAGGAAACATATCATGAAAATATAGACCGGCTTCGCTAATGCAATCATGGAATTCAGATAAATATCCAGTTCGAAAATTTGAATTTCGCTTTTTTTTTTTTGCAAAATTCGTAAACACAATCAAGTCAATCTATGAAAACGCCGTCACCAAAGCATTTCTTGCATGTTTTGCTTGTTATTGTAAGCTCCCCCGAAAATAGGACAGTTTTAGATTAGACGAAAGTCTTAAATTTAAACTGTTAATTATGAAAAAAACCCGATTTACCGAAGCCCAGATT